>CAZGUH010000015.1:1869-3286 GCA_964529005.1 uncultured Ilumatobacteraceae bacterium
GCGCTGCGCATCGCTCCCGGTGAAGTGCATGCCCTCCTCGGTGAGAACGGCGCCGGAAAGAGCACCCTGATGAAGGTCCTCTACGGCGTGAACCAACCCGAGCCCCGGGCGCTCGATTGCGCCACCGACGTCCCAGCTATGGAGGATGGCGCGCCGACCGTGCGTCGGATGCCGCAGCGGGCGCGGCTGCGTCAGGATGAGGAGGCGACGACCACCTCGGCCACGACGTCGTCACCCATCAGCGTGACCCAGACGCGGTCGCCTGCCGTGGCGAGGCTCAGCGGCTGGGCGCCGACCGCGATCGACTGGACGACGGAGGGGTTGGCGCGATCGACGAGCACGAGCGTCCCGTCCGAGACGTCGGTGACCCAGATGCGCTCGCCGTCGATGACGACACCTGCGGGCGCGGTGCCGACGTCGACCCAGTGGGTGATCACCTCGGTCGCGACGTCGAAGCGAGCGACCGTGCCGTCGCCGCGGTTGGCGATCCAGAGCGCCTCGCCGTCGGTGGCGATCCCGTCGGGCCGAGCGCCGACCGGGAAGCGAGCGACCACCTCGTTGGTCTGGAGGTCGATCTTGGCGAGGTTGCCGCCGGTCTCGGTGACCCATGCCGCGCCGCCGGCGATCGCCACACCGGCGGGCGACTCCACCGCGATGCTCGCCGTCACCTGCCACGTCGCGGGGTCGATGCGGTCGACCCATCCGTCGTTGGCGACCGACCACAGCGCGCCGTCGCCCCAGGCGAGGAACACCGACTGGCCGGACACGGTGATCGGTGTGTGCTCGAGCGTGTCCGGATCGACGATGGCGAGGAGCGACGTGTTGCGCACCGTGACCACCACCGCGTCGTCGGCGGCGGCGATGCTCATCGGCTGCGCGCCCTCGGGCAGCGCCACCGTGTCGACCGTGCCGGTCGTGGGATCGATGCGAGACGCACCACCGGCGGCCGCCACCCAGACGCGGCCGGCGCCGTCGATCGTGACGCCGTCGGGCGCATCTCCCACCTCGATGCGCCGCTCGACCGTCAAGCCGGCGATCTGCGCGTCGGGGCCGCCCGGACTCGTCGTCGTGGGCGCGCTCGTCGTCTCCGGGGGAGCAGTGCGCGCGGTCGTCTCGTCTACGGAGTCGTCCGGCGCGCTGGAGTCCGTGGGCCTCGTCGTGTCGTCCGGGTCGGCGGTCGCGGGGGTCGACGACTCCGTCTCGATCAGGCTTCCCGCGCTGTCCGCGCCTGCGCCTGCGTCACCTCCGTCGTCGCCGCGGGTGGCGAACACGATCACGCCGGCGACGACCGCGGCGAGCGGGACACCAGCGATCAGCGCGCGGCGCCGCGTGCGCGAACCCCCGGTCGCCGGCGGTGGGACCGCGGCGCCGGGCGGCACGGTTGCGAGCGCGCCCTCGCCGGCGCCGGCCGGCCGCG
>CAZGUH010000015.1:3386-47311 GCA_964529005.1 uncultured Ilumatobacteraceae bacterium
GCGCCGCGTCCGGCAGGGGCGGCGCCGGCGCCGCGACGGTCGAGCGGGCGCCGGGCGGGGGAGGGGGGCTCGGCGGCGGCAGGTCGCTGCTGCGAACCGGTGGCGTGCTGACCGGCGCGACGATCTCCGCCGCAGGGTGGGAGACGCCCCGCGATCGGGCGTGCGCGGCCTCCGCGGCGAGAGCGGCGCCCAGGCTCACGGCGTGCTTCGGGTGGGCGTCGGCGGTGACGGGCCGGCCGAGCGCTTCACCGACGAGCTGCGCCACGATCGGCATCCGTGACGACCCGCCGACCAGCAGCACGGCGGTGAGATCGTCGGCGGGGACCTGCGCGGAACGCAACGCTCGCTCGAGAGCGCCGATCGTGGCCACGAGCGACGGCCGCACCATCGCCTCCAGCTCGGCGCGCGTGATCCGCACCTCGGTCTGGAAGCCGGGCAACATGACCGGGATCACGGTCTCGGTGTCCGAGGACAGCGCTTCCTTGGCCTCGACGCAGTCCCGGCGCAAGCGCGCTGCGGCCGCGGTCACGACTGGGTCGTCGAGGTCGAGCCGGTCGAGCGCGCCGTCGAGCTGGCGGACGACGAACCCGAGCACGGCCTCGTCGACGTCGATGCCGCCGAGGTGCTCGATGCCTTCGGGCGCTCCGAGGATCTGGAAGCCGTCGTCGGTCGCCTGGACGATGGCAGCGTCGAACGTGCCTCCGCCGAGGTCGTACACCGCGACGATCTCGCCGGGCGCCAAGCGCTGGGTCGACGAGTAGTAGCACGCCGCGGCCTCGGGCTCGCTGATCGTCGTCACCGTCTCCAGGTCAGCCAGCCGCACGGCCTGCTGGAGCAGGTCCAGCTTGTACGGCCCCCAGTTGGCAGGGTGGGTCACGGCCACGTGCGCCGGCGGTCCGCCGTGCTCAGTGCCCACCCGGTCGAGCACCCAGCGCAGCACGGTCGCCATCAGCGCGTGAGGGGCCATCGGCGAGCCGCCGAGCAGCAGCGGCGCCGAGTCGCCGACACGCCGCTTGAACTCCCGCGCCACGCGGGCGGGCGAGGTGACGCCGCGGCGGTTCGCTGCGTCGCCGGTGAGCAGGTCGCCTTCCTCGGTGAGGAACACCACGGTGGGGATGACCGACGATCGGGTGCCGAGCTGGGCGACCGTGACCTTGCCGGCCTCGGCGACGGCCGCGCTCGTGTAGGTGGTTCCGAGGTCGATTCCCAGCACGTACGTCACCGGCAGACCACCTCCCTCACTCGGCTGCGGCGAACGCTCCGATCGGAGCAACGGCAGCATAGAGAACCCCGCAGCCGCCACCCGACTCGTTCGTGAAACCACCTCCCGCGGTCGATGGTCGCGTCATCGATCGGCGCGCTCCGGTGACGGCGCCGCGGTGCTTGCGGCGAGCCCGCTGGGCCGGTCGTAGACGAACATGCGCTGGCCGACAGCGCCGCGCTCGCCGGGATGGATCACGCGCGGCGTGCCCGGCTCGAGGCGCGCCCACGTCCTGGCGGACTCGTCCCACACGTGTGTGCCATTCGTCGACCCGCGGTCGATCAGCTGCACGTCGCCGCGGGTCACGCGGACCTCGGCGTGCACGCGCGACACGGTCCCGTCGACGTCGTCGACGACGATCGGGCGGGCGCGTCCGCCGAGGACGTCGGGGTCGGTGTCGGCCTCGCGCCCGATGACGTAGTCCCCGTCGAGAGCGAACGTGGAGTCGTCGTCGAACACCAGCACGCCGAGCGGCGTCGCGCTGGCGCCGCCGTCGACCGCGTGTGGCCCGCCGCCCGGGTCCGTGACGCCCTCGATGGGCAACGGCGCGCGCGGCTCGAGGCCGTCGGGCGACAGCGAGAACAGCTCTGCCTCACCGACCGGCCATTGCCGTGTCGGAGGCGAGACCGCGCGGGCCGGTGAGGACGGTCGCCGGTCCGGAGGCGGAAGGATCGCCGCCCCTCCGGTGATCGACGACGACCGCGATGGCGTCGCCAGATCGGGTGGCGCCACCGCAGGTCGCGCCGGGCTCGGTGGCGGCAGGTCGGCGGGCAGCAGGTCGGGCGGCGCCGCGTGCCGCGCCGGCAGGATCGCCCGCAACCAACCGCCCGGCACCACCCCTGCCTCCAGGCTGGCCAGCCCGGTGGGCTCCGGGGTCTGCCCGTCGCGTGCGATCACCACCGTTCTGGCGGAGACCGGCAGGATCCGGTCGAGCCACGTCGCGGAGTCCGTCCCGGCGAAGCGGTGCTCGGACTCGTCCTCGGTGACGACCGTGGCGGCCACGCCTCCGTGCAGCACCACGATCCAGTCGTCCCCGTCGCCGACCAGGGCGCCGAACGCCGGCACGTCCGCGCTTGCGCCCGTCACGTACGCCCCGAGCCTGCGAGCGACGGCTCGCCCCGGTGACGGATCGCCGGCGACCGTGTCACGGGCGATCGCGACGATCGGGCCCGCGGCATCGCTGTCCGGGACGAACAGGGCGACGTCGCCGGCGGCGGCGACCACGCCGGCTCCGGCGCCGAGCTCCACCCGTTCGAGGCGGCGCGGGCTCACGCCGCCTCCGCCAGGCGGTCGAGCCGCTCGGCGACCAGCGCAGCTGTCGCCGGCCGGTCCGCGCGCTCCGCGCTCAGGCACCACGCCACCAGCGCCGCTTCACCGTCCGTCAGGCCGTCGGCGAGCACGGGCGGGGTCTGGACGACGTGACGCAGGGCGCCGAGGACCCCGTCCCCGGGGAGGTCGCCGTACACCGACGACGACGTCAGCGCGCGGTGGAGCGTGACGCCGAGCGACCAGATGTCCGAGGCCCGTCCCGGCGGGTGCCCGAGGAGCGCAGCGGGCTCGACGAACTCGACCGCGGCGACGGACCCGAGCGCCGCCAGCGTCTGCCCTGGCGACGTCGCGTGGGTCAAGCCGATGTCGGCGAGCGCGCCTCCGCCGTCGGTGAGCAGGATGTTCGCCGGCTTGATCGATCGGTGGACGATGCCTGCCTCGTGCAGCGCATGGGCGGCGCGGGCGGCATCGGCGCAGGCGCGCAGCACCTCGGCGCGGGTCGGGCGCAGCCGGGGGCGAGCGAGCGAGCCGCGCGGGAAGTAGGGGATCGCGCTGAACAGGGCGCCTTCGACGTGCCCGGCCTCGAGCAGCGGGCAGATCTGCGGGCAGTGGACGCTCGCCGCGCGCCGGAACTCGTCGGCCACCCGCAGCCGGGCCGCCTCCGTGGCCGGCGCCGTCTGGACCTTGAGCACGACGCGGTCGTCGCCGCGTCCCACGCGTGGTGGTGGGGAGGCGATGTAGCACTCTCCCTGGCTCCCTGCGCCGAGCGTGTCGATCAGCTCGTAGCCGGCGAACCTCACGTGGCCGGCCTCCCGGCGCTCCGTGCGAGGTCGGCCACCAACCCTTCACAGGTGCGGATCACGTCGCTCGCCACGACCAGCGTCGCGCGCGACGTCAACGGATGCTCCGCCTTGCGCTTCCAGCGGTCGATCGCGGCACGCGCCGCGGCGTCGAGCTCCTCGGGAGACGCGTCCTGCGCCAGACCGAGCCGCGCCGCGGGCGACGGGCCGGACCCGCCAACGATTCGCTCCACTTCGCTCAGCTCGGCCGGGGGCAGGTTGACCTCGCCGGCGCGCACGCGGCGCAGCAACGCCAGCTCGCGGAGCTCGTGCGCCGTCGACTCCGCCTGCGCGATCTCGTCGGCGAGCCGCTGCGCGTCGGCCGTGGACGCGTGGTCGAGCTGCGTCCGCAGCTTCGTCAGGTGTTCCTGCCGGCTGTCCTCTGCGTTCTCGGCGACGGGGATCAACCGCGCCGGGTCGATGGACGGCAGCCCGCCGATCCGGGTCACGCGCCCGGCGCGCACCGGTCCGGTGACGGGCGCCGACGGGGCGACGAGCGCGGGACGCTCGGTGAGGGCGGCGACGCGCCCGCCGAGCGAGGCGCGCAACCCCGTGCGCGCCAGCCAGCCTGGACCGAGCACCTGCGTGGCCCGTTCGGCGAGGGCTGCTGCGAAATCCTCGGCGGTGGCCGGCCGATCGGCGGCGTCGGTGGCCAGCGCCCACATGACGACCTCGGCGAGCGGGGCGGGGATGCCCGGCGCCACGTCTGCGAGCGGCAGCGGCGCCGTGTGCACCCGCTGGTACAAGACGGCGAGCGCGGAGTCGGCGCGGGGAAACGGCAGCGTGCCCGCCAGCAGCTCGTAGAGCGTGACGCCCAGCGCGTACACGTCGGTCGCCGGGGTGACCGCGCTGCCCGTCGCCTGCTCCGGCGCCATGTAGGCCGGCGTCCCGAGCACCTCGCCCGCCGCGGTCGCCATCGTCCGCCCACCCGCGAGCACGCGGGCGATGCCGAAGTCGCCCACCTTCAGCTGGCCGCGGTCGCGGGTGAACAACAGGTTCTCCGGTTTGATGTCGCGGTGCAGCACGCCACGCCCGTGCGCGTAGTGCAGCGCGACGGCGGTGCACAGAGCGATGCCGCACGTCGTCGCCTGGTCGAGGCCCTGCGTGCTGAACATCGACCACACCGTGCCGCCCGACAGCTGCTCCATCACCAGCAGGCACAGGTCGTCGCGCTCGAGGTAGTCGTACACCGGGACGATGTGCGGATGGTCGAGCGACGCGAGCAGCCGCGCCTCGGCGACGAACCGCCCGCGGACCTCGGCGTCGCTGGCGAACGACGGGGGAAGCTGCTTGATCGCGACGTCGCGGCCGAGCCGTCGGTGCCGACCGGCGAGCACGACGCCCCATCCGCCACGTCCCAGCTCCTCGCCGATCTCGTAGTCCGGGAGCGCGTTGGCAAGTGCGACGCGGTCGGTCATCGCCCGTGCACAGTACTCAGCTGGCGGTCGGCCGGTCAGCCCAGCAGGCCCATTCGCAGCAACTGACCGAACATGCCCGGCGTCCGCGGGCGCCGCACTGGGTCCTTCGCCAGAGCCAGCAGGACCGCATGGCCGACCTCGGCCGGCACGTCGGGCGCCGCCGCCGCCGGATCGGGCGGAGGATCTTGCAGGTGCGCCCAGAGGACCTTCATGCCCCGCCGGTCGGCGAACGGCGGCGCGCCGGCGAGGCACGCGTAGGCGACACAGCCGAGCGCGTAGACGTCGGTCGCGGGCGTGACGTCGTCGCCGCGGATCTGCTCCGGCGAGATGTAGTCGATGGTGCCGAGCGCTTGACCGGCCGCGGTGAGCATCGTGCCCCTCGTGTCCTTCACCAGACCGAAGTCGGCGATGTAGGCGGTGTCGCCTTCGAGGAGGATGTTCTCCGGCTTGACGTCTCGGTGGATGATCCCCGCCTCGTGCAGCGCGTCCAGCCCCTTCGCGACCTGCTGGCAGATCACCACGGTGGAGATGACGTCGAGACGACCCTCTCGTTCGATCCGCTGCGCCAGCGTGCCGCCAGCGACGAGCTTTTGCGCCATGTACGGCACGCCGTGGACCTCGCCCGTGGACAGGACGGGGACCACGTGGTCGTGACGGATCTGCTGGGCGATCCGGGCCTCGCGTTCGAACCGCCGCAGGAACGTCGCGTCGTCGGCGAACTCCGCTTTGACCATCTTCAGCGCGACCTCGACGCCGTCGGGATCGGTGGCGCGGTACACGTCGCCGACGCCACCTGCGCCCAGCGGCTCGACGACGGTGTAGGGGCCGACCTGCTCGCCGGCGCGCAGGGGGCTCGGCGCGCTCATCGGCTGTCCCCGCGCGTCATCCCCCGGCTCGTCGAGCCTGGTGTCTGCTGGAGGTCCTGCCACGCCTTGGCCGCCCTCTGCCAATCCGACTCGGTGCCCGGCTTGCCGCGGCGGCGCACCTGGAATGCGTATGCCACGGCGCCGAGCAGCCCCATCGTGGCGAACGCGAGCCGCACGCTGAGCTTGCCCTCCTCCGACCAGTAGACGTCCTCCAGCTCGAGCAGCAGCGCGGCCTCGTCGAGGACCAGCGCCACACCGGCGCCGAACGGGATCGCCAGCCAGCGGTCGAGCGACGGGCGTGACATCCCGATCGCCACACCGCCGCTGGCCATGCTGAGCAGCGTGCCGGGGATGAAGTGGTGGACGTGGCGGCCGCCGGCGACGATGTTCTTGATCGGTCCCAGCCGGCCACGGGTGCGGATGCTGTGGGTGATGGCGCGCGTGATGCCGAACGTCGTGATGAACGAGGCCGTCATGTTGAGGATCGTGTTCTCGCGTGTCGAGCTGACGCGATAGCCCTCGACGAGCGTGTTCACCGCGCGCGTGATCGGGTTGCGGCCGTGTTCCTCGGCTCCGTGGGTCTGGGGCAGCTTGCCCAGCCGCCAGACGCGCACGGTCTCGGCGCCGATCAGCACCACGACCGTGGTGACCGACACGCCGCCGAGCGCGCGGGTGCCCCATCTGAGCCGGGTCGACGTGCCGCTCATCGGGCGCGCCTCCCGCTCAAGAACTTGCCGTACACCTGCTGCAACGCGCCGAGGAACAGCACGTTGAAACGCATCAGCGCGCGCAGGTTGCCGGTGAGGTCGGCGCCGCTGGCGCGGAACGTCGTCAGCTGCCGGGCGAACGAGAGCGGCGTGATCCGCAGGATGCCCGATGCGACCAGCTCCGCCGCGTCGTCGTCGGCGGCCTCGGTGTGGCCGCGCAGCAGCCGCGTGAACAGCGTCGTCGTGTCGGGCCAGAGGTCGAACCCGCGGTCGTCGGCGATGACCTTGTGACCGACGAGCGTCAGCGGCGTGCCGACGCGATCGGTGAAGTGGAGTCGGTAGTGCATGCGCTTCTCGCCCGGGCGTTCCGTGTCGACGAACAGGTTGAAGCGGCCGTGCTCGACAGGGCACCTGCCGCCGAGCGCGTCGGCGTGCACCCACCCGCGGGCGTCGGCCGCGTGGAGGGGGTCGGCGACGAACTCGTCGATCGCAGGCGTCTCGATCGTCAGATGGAACATCAGGCCGGTGTGGGTCGCGCGGCCGCGCGTGTACCCGCGCTCGAAGCTCGGTTCACCGAACGCGACGAAGCCGCGCATCTCCTCGGTGAAGCGGACCGTCGCGGTGTTGTGGCTGCCTCGTGCCGGCATCGGCTCAGCCGCTCCTTCCGTCGACGATGCCGTCGGCGAAGCGGTCGGCGAGGGCGGCGATGGTCAACGACGGGTTCGCGCCGACCGGGCCGGGCATCACCGAGCCGTCCGCGACGAACAGGCCCGGATAGCCGAACACCTGGCCCCACTCGTCGACGACGCCGTGATCCGGATCGGTGGCCATCGAGCATCCGCCGAGCGGGTGCACGGTGATCACACGGCGCATGAACCACATCGGGTTGTCGCGGAACGTTCCTCCGAGCTCGTCGGAGATGCGCTGGGAGATCGATCGGGCGCGCTCGAAGTACGCGCCGGACCGTCCGCGGCGACCGGCGCGCCGAGCGCTGCCCTTGCGCCAATCGACCTGGAGGTGGTTGTCCTTCAAGTACATGCGGCCGTCGGGCACGTCGCGGCCCATCGCCAGCAGCGGCAGCATGCTGGTCGACGCCTGCGCTCTGATCAAGCTGGCGAACGCGGCGCTGCGCCCCGTGTGGCGGTAGCCGCGACGCATCCGCTCGCGTGCGAAGCGCACGCCCTCGCGCCGCCAGTGCCACAGATCGGACGGACCTTCGAGCAGCTGCATGATCCAGGTGGTGAACGCCGGGAACCCCGCATCCTCGATGTACAGCCCCCGGCCCTCGCCGCCGTCGACCTCGTCGGGCACGCGGATCGCGCTCGTGATGACAGGGCCGAACGACGGGTCGACACGGCGATGCCGCCGCCCCTCCTCGCTCTCCTCGGCGCACCGGTAGGCGAACGTGAGCAGGTCGCCGTTGCCGCAGAACCGATTGCCGAGCTGATCGCTGATGCGCGGGAAGGCGGCCCGGTTGCGCAGCAGCAGGCGCACCGTCCCCAGCGTCCCGCCGGCGAGGATGACGCGGTCGGCGACCAGCTCGTTGCGGTACACCGCGGGATCGAAGATGTCCGTGGGGAGGCCGTCGCGCTCGGCGGCCTCGTCGTAGCGCACGTACCCGACCCGGTATCCGCCGCCCGGCTCCGGGGCGATGCGGCGGACCTCGCATCGCGTGCGCAGCTCAGCTCCCAGGCGCTGCGCTTCGGTGAGGTAGTTGTAGTCGAGCGAGTTCTTGCTGCCGTAGTTGCAGCCGATGTCGCACTCGCCGCACAGCCGGCACGCGTAGCGGGTGCGCCCGTGGAGGTTGGGGCGCCCTTCGACGATCGGCTCGCCGGGCACCGGAGTCTCGCCGTCGCCGGCGAAGGTGACGGCGAGCGGCGGCTGGAACCAGTCGAGCCCCAGCGACTCGCTGGCGCGCTTGAACGCGACCATCTTCGGGGTGGAGGCGTACGGTTCGTGGTCCATCGGGTAGCGCTGCGGCCGGATCATGCGTTCGACCCGGTCGTAGTGGGGGTCGAGGTCGGCCCGGGTCACGGGCCAGTTCTCGTAGCCGCCGGCGTCGAGATCTTCCTGCACGAACCACCGCTCGTCCTTGCGCAGCAGCACGTTGGCGTAGATCAGCGAGCCGCCGCCGAGGCCGCTCGACACCAGCGCGTTCAGGCCGTGGAACGACCACAGGTCGAACAGCCCGTACAGACCCCGCGTGGGATCCCAGAAGTTGGTGCGCATCTGCCCGGGCGTGCGGGCGAACGAGCCTGGCGGGTAGGGCTTTCCGCGCTCCAGCAGGCACACGCGCATGCCGCTCTCGGCGAGGCGGTACGCGCTCACCGATCCGCCGAAGCCCGAGCCGATGACGATCGCGTCGAAGCGCTCGGGTGTCCCCGTCACGTCGTCGCCCTCCCCCAGGCAGCGGCGGTGTCGCGCTGGCGGCGGAAGTGCTCGGGCGCGGCGAAGCGTTCGTAGTACGGCAGCTCGACGTGGGAGAACTGGGCCCAGATGCCGGGAAGGTTCCAGGCGTCGGTGTGCGCGGGGAACCGCCCGTAGGTCTCGTAGATGTAGGTGCAGATCTCCTTGGTGTAGGCGATCGCTTCGGGCGGATGGGGTTTCTGCTGGCGCAGGTAGGCCTCGGCGTCGGAGCGGTTGCGGTAGCGGCTGGCGAACAGGTCCACGTCGGCGTACGCGCCGTGGGCGGCGTACTTGTCCTCGAGCACCCTGTCCACCGCCTCGTCCATCGACGACACGTACGGCGGGCACAGACCTTCGATCACGCCGTCGATGCCGACGTAGTTCGGCTGCGACGCCGGCGTCGGAGGCCAGCGGCGCAGGCGCGGCAGCTTCGGCCCATGTTCGCGGAAGCCGAGGCCGAGCAGGCCCGCTCGCTCGTCGCGCTGCATCACGTACGGCGGGAGTGGGCAGGAATGGACCCAGCCGCCGAGGCCGAGCGCCTCGCCGGTGAGCAGCAGCGTCTGGAGGGCGAGGAACGCCTCGTGATCGGTCCTGGCCGCGCCGACGAACCCGAGCGGGGCAGGGACGTCCTTGCTGAAGCGGCCCTCGCGGACGCGCTTGACGCCACCGATCGGGTGGTACGGGATCCGCTCGGACAAACGCAGGTGCGACGCCGCCCACGCGACCCAGTCGAGGGCGGTGCGCGGCGAGAACGTGCGGTAGTCGTCGATGAACAGCGGCGCGACGCCCTTCGGCTCGGACGTGAGGATCAACAGCGCGTTGATGTACTGGCGGGTGTTGTCGACGACGGGCAGGAAGCACGTCGTGCCCGGCGCGTTGGAGTGCTGGGCGTTCCACCCGAGGTAGTACGGCCACTCGCGGGGGAACGCCATCCGCTCGTCGTAGACCTTGACCTTGACGTGCTCGGCGGCGGCGATCCAGTCGGTCTCGGTGCGGTCCTCCCAGCGGGAAGGGAAGTCGCGCAGGAAGTCGGCTGCCTCGCGGCCGCGCAGCTGCCGGATGAGCCACACGCCGTCGTCGTTGATCATGAAGAACCGCGTCGCCTGCGCGTTGTCGGCGCTGGAGGCGCCGCGCGCCGCGATGTTGAGGAACGGGCTGCCCAACTCGTCCGAGCCGTCCGGCTTGACCAGCGGCCCATCATGCATCACGGCGCCGGTGACGCCGATGGAGGCGATCAGCACCGCCTCCTCGAGCGCGCTGAGCGGCTCGGGCTCGGCCGCGCTGCGATAGCTGAGCTCCTTGGCCTCGATCGACACCCCGCGTGCGACCCGGCGGGTGCGTCGCTCGCGAATGGCGTCGATCAACGGGTACGAGAACAGGTCGCGCAGGCCGGAGTGCCCGGCGGCGACGTCCCCGTTCTCGATCCGTGACGGATCGACGACGTCCATCAGTTGTACCGCTCCAGTTCGTCGAGGGCCAGGGGGAACACGTCGCGTGCGGCATGCTCGCCGATCCAGCAGTCCATGTGCGCGTAGTCGCGGATGACGATCCGCCGGTGATCGGTGGCGGGTGTCGCGGCGCGCACCGCGTCGTAGGTGAGCTCGGTGGAACGCGGGACGAACATCCGGTTGTGCTCTCCGTGCAGGAACGTGATCGGGAACGACAGGCGGTCGAGGTGCGGCATGTACACGTCGTCGCCGTGCGCGTCGACGGCGTGGCCGTGGCGGATCATCGCGCTCAGGTGCTTGAACGCGGTGAGCCGCGTCTTGCCGAAGATGTGGACGATCGCGTCGTGGGTCGCGTCGTTGAGCTGGTCGTGGTCGAACACCTCGCCGTAGATGAACAGGATCCGGTGGCAGACCTCGCTGTCGCACTTCTCGCGCGTGGGCCAGTGCCGCATCAGCCGTTCGAGCGCCCGGTCCTCGAAGGCGGTGCTGTTGAACGTCGTCGTGAGCCGTTCGATCCCGACGCCGTGCATCAGCGTGGCCATCCTGGCCTGTGCCTTGGCGCGGTTGAGCATGACCGGCGCCGGGTGCAGTCCGAGCTGCGAGCACACCGCCGAGCGCACGCCCTGCATGCCCGCGGTCACGGCCATCAGGAACGACATCGAGCCGACGCAGTGCGGCACCACCTGCACCGTCTCGGCCCCGGCGACCTCCCGGACCTTGGCGATCGCTGCCGGCCAGTCGCGCGTCGCGATGTCGTCGATCGTGTAGTCGGTCGACGCCGCCGGCAGCATCGGGCTCGCCCGGTAGTCGAGCAGCCAGACGTCGTAGCCGTGCTCGGCCAGATACTCGGGGAAGTTCGTCTCGACCGTGTCGATCGTCCATGCGAGCGATGACGTCCCGTAGCCCGGCGCCAACACAACCGGGCCCTTGGACCCGGCGCAGTGACGCGTGAGGCGGATGTCTCGGCCGTCGGTCGTCCGGACGTCGAACAGCTGCTCGGCCGGGAGGCGGAGCTGCCGGTTCGGTACGGGGAGGATCCCTGACGGCATGGGGGGAAAGATACTCGGCGAGCCGATCGAGCCGATCGAGCGTCCCATCACCCGTGGCGATCTTGCCGTCATCAGTACAATTGCGCACCACGAGCGTCCGCACGCGCTAAGCAACTGATTCCATGAATGCTCTGGCGGCCCTGGTCACAGGGCGTCGATCGCGTTGGGCCGTCATCGGGTTCTGGGTCGTGCTCGCCGCGGTGGCGATGCCCCTGTCGATGAAGCTGCCCGACGTCACCAAGGACTCGCTGGCCGACTTCATCCCCGCGGACTCCCAATCCCGCCAGCTCGGCGAGATCCGAGACAGCCGATTCGAGGGCGGCAACCAGTCGATCGTCGTGCTCGTCTACCAGCGCGAGGGCGGGTTGCTGCCGAGCGACGAGACCGCGATCGTCGACCAGGCGCGCCAAGCGTTCAGCGTCGAGCGGGCCAGCCCCGGGCTGGTGCCGTTCGGCCCCGGGGCCTCGCCCGAGCTCGTCTCGGCCGTCGGCGACACCGCGATCGTCGTCTTCCCCGTCGACCAGATGGAGCAGCGTGAGGCGCGGCACGTGATCGAGGCGCTGCGGGCGATCACGGCGCAATCGCCCGACGGGCTCGACGCGTACGTGACGGGGATGTCGGCCCTGGAGATCGACAACACGATCGCCCGCGAGGAGTCCGAGCTCGCTCTGTTCGGCGTCACCGTCGCGCTCGTGCTGATCCTGCTGATCGCCGTCTACCGGTCCCCGATCGTCGCCCTCGCGCCGCTGTTCGCCGTCGGACTCGCCTACGTGGTCGTCGGCGGAGTGCTGTACCTGCTCGCCAAAGCCGGCATGGCGGTGACCGGGCCGTCGCAACAGCTGCTGCTGGTGCTGATGTTCGGGGCGACCACGGACTATTGCCTGCTGCTCGTGTCCCGATACGCCGAGGACGTCCGCCACACCGAGCACGCCCCCGCCGCGATGCGCACCGCGGTCCGCCGCGTCGCCCCATCGGTCATCGCCAGCGCGGCGACCACGATCTTGGCCCTGCTCTCGCTCGTGCTCGCCAGCGTCGGCCTGGTGTCCGGCCTCGGTCCCGTGAACGCGGTCGGCTTGGGCATCGGTCTGGTGGCGGCCCTCACGCTGCTGCCGGCGATCATCTCCGTGCTCGGGCGGCGCGGCTTCTGGCCCAAGCAGGCGCGCGTCGCGTTCGTCGGGGACGCGCCGGAGGCGGCCAGCGCGCGCGACAGCGCGTGGCGGCGAGTCGGCTCGTGGGTGATGGCGCGCCCGCTGCGAGCCCTGCTGATCGTCCTCCTCCTGTTCGTGATCGGAGCGCTCGGGCTCACCCAGCTGACGACGTCGGGGAACATCCGCGCCGACATCAAGCGCGACACCGACGCCACGCTCGGCTTCGACGTCGTCGCCGATCGCTTCCCGGTCGGCGTCCTCGGCCCGGCGATGGTGCTGATCGAGCGCGCCGACGGGCAGGTCACCGAGGCCGACGTGGCCGCGGCGACCGCTCGGCTGGCCACGATCCCCGACATCGGCCTCATCACGCCGCCGATGGGGGCCGCGACCGACGGCAGCGCGGTGATCTTCAACGTGATCTTCCCCGACGAGCCGTTCGGGAATCCGGCCATCGAGCGCGTCGGGGAGATGCGCGAGGCCCTCGCCGACCTCGGGGGCGGGTTGCGCGGCATCGTCGGCGGCGCCGCCGGGGAGGCAGCCGACTACCGGATCGGGATCGACGACGACTTCCGCACGCTGATCCCGATCGTGCTCGGCGTCGTGTTCATCGTGATGATCGCCTTGCTGCGCTCGGTCGTCTCGCCGCTGTACATCCTTCTCTCGACGCTGGCGTCGTTCTTCAGCATCCTCGGCATCTCCGTGCTGATCGGGCGCGCGGTGTTCGGTGACAGCGACTTCAACAGCGTGTACCCGGTGTTCTCGTTCGTGTTCCTCGTCGCTCTCGGTGTCGATTACAACATCTTCGTGATGGACCGCATCCGCGAGGAGACGGTCTTTCACGGCACGCGTGAGGGCACGTTGCGCGCGCTCGTCGCGACCGGCCCGGTCATCACGAGCGCCGGGCTGATCCTGGCGGGGACGTTCGCCGCGCTGGTGACGGTTCCGACGCGCCCGCTCCAGATGCTCGGTCTCACCGTCGCGCTCGGCGTGCTGCTCGACACGTTCGTGGTGCGCGCGTTGTTCATCCCGGCGATGATCTCGTTGCTCGGCGACAGGAACTGGTGGCCGTCGCGCCCGGCGCGCCACGCGGCCGAGCCCCCTTCTCGCCCGATGACGTCGCGCCTGCACGCGGTGCCGGTGAGCTCGCGCGCCTTCCACAGCGTCGAGCTCGGATCCGGCAGCGGCGCTGTCGCCGTCGTCGGGGACATCGCGCTGTTCGTCCCCGACGGGTCCGCCGCCGACGATCTGGTGGACCTCGCGCGCGACGCGGTCGCCACGGCGTCGCCCGCCGGGCGGATGTTCGCACGCCGGATCGCCAGCGCCCTGGCCGCCGACGACAGCAATCGGATCCCGGCGTTCGGCGCGGTCGCGCGCGACGACAACGGATTGGCCGTGCTGCTCTACGGCAACGTCGACGCATCGTTCGTCGACGCGGGCGGCGCCCCGCAGCACCTGTCCGGAGCACAGTCGATGACGTGGCTCGACCGCCTGCTGCCGCCGGACGTTGGCGCGGTGCTGATCGCTCCGCTCGGCATCACACCCACCGGGGCGAGCGCGGCGACGCTGGAGAGCGGCGTCGTGCCGGGAGGCTGGCTGCGCGTCGTTCCCGGGGCCCGAGCCGCCGGTCCGCCGGGCGCCGGTCTCGCCAGCTCCCCGGGAGCGCCGCCGCCTTCGCCT
The DNA here is from genome assembly GCA_964529005.1 of uncultured Ilumatobacteraceae bacterium. Taxonomy (GTDB): domain Bacteria; phylum Actinomycetota; class Acidimicrobiia; order Acidimicrobiales; family Ilumatobacteraceae; genus CAZGUH01. The sequence continues at coordinate 17,475 of CAZGUH010000015.1, forward strand.
TCGCCTCTGCCGTCGCCGCCGCGTGCCGCCTCGGCGGCGCCCGCCGTCGCGCCCCAGCAAGCGCTCGGGACGCTCGTCTTCGACGACGGCACGCGTCTGGACATCGACGCCGACTACGTCGTCGGCCGCGAGCCGGCGATCGATCCGCGCGTCACCGATGGCAGCGCCCGGCCGTTCGTGCTCGACGACCCGGCGGGCACGGTGTCGCGGGTGCACGCCGAGATCCGGCGAGAAGGGCTCGCGGTTCGTCTCGTCGATCGAGGGTCGACGAACGGCACGCACGTGCCCGGCGCGTCGAACAGCACGTGGGCGCGTCTGTCGCCGGACGAGCCGGTGACGCTCCAACCCGGCGACCGCGGCGCGATCGGCAACCGCACGTTCGTCTACGAGCGAGCCGGCACGCGTCCCGCAGCGGACGCCGTGGCGCATCGCTCGGCCGAGACCGTCGCCGTGGGTCGCGTCGCAGGAGACCTCACCGGCGCGAACGGCGAGGTCTATCGACTCGACCGCGCGTACGTCGTCGGGCGAGATCCCACCTCGCACCCGTCGGTGCAGCGTGGCGAGGCGATGCCGATCGTCATCCTCGGTGACCCGCACGTCTCCCGTGTGCACGCCCGCATCTCCGTGGTCGCCGGGAAGGCGTACGTCAGCGACGCCGGCACCGCGGCGGGAACGTTCGTGTCACCGACGGGCGACGGCGAGTGGACGCGCGTCGGTCCGAACCCGTGCGAGCTGCTTCCCGGCTGGACCCTGCGCATCGGCGACCATCCCTTCGCGTTCCGCGCCGACGGGAGCTGACGATCGCCCGCGCGGGGTTGGCATCCGCGGATGCCGCCAGCACCTATCGTGTGTCGCGGTGGAGGCGACGTTGAAGCGAGTGGGGCGTGTCGAGATCGCCTGGGGGGCGACCGACCGGCCGGTGGCGCGCTGGGGAGAGGACGTCGTCAGCGTCCTGATCAGCATCGTGGGCGTGGCCGGCATGTATTGGGATGCGTGGCGCCACAACACCGAGGCGATCGAGGACGACAACTTCTGGAGCGCGCCGCACATCGCGCTGTACGCGGCGCTGACCATTCTGGCGCTGTGGATCGGCGGGATCATCCTCCGGCGTCAACCGCGTACCAGAGTGGATCTGTCGGCCATCCCGCGCGGCTACGGCATCGGTGTCGTCGGCCTCGCGCTCGCCAGCGTCGGCGGCGTCGGCGACTTCATCTGGCACGCCGCGTTCGGGTTCGAGGATCAGGCCAACGCGTTCTGGAGCCCGCCGCATCAGCTGCTGTTCTACGGCGCGGTGCTGCTCACGTCGGCGCCGCTGATCTCGTCGTGGCACCGCGGTGGCGGCCGACTCGACGCGCGCGCGGCCGTGCCGGTCGTGCTGGCCACCGCGGCGATGATGGGCGCTGCGACGTACGCGGTGATGCACATCTCGCCGCTGTGGAACAACGTCGCGCTGACCGACGACTTCCAGGCCGGCCTCGCTCAGTTCAACGACGCGTACCCGTCGGGCACCGATCTGCCGCCCGGTCAGGTGGGCCTCGACACCGCGGTGCGCACGTTCGGCGGCGAGAGCTTTCCCTACTACTTCTACAGCCTGAACAAGTCGGTCGCCTCGATCTTCCTGCTGTCACTGACGCTCGCTGCGCCGGTGTTGCTGCTGGTGCGCAGGTGGCGGCCGCCGCCGGGCGCCATCGCGGCGATCTTCGGGCTGTACGGAGTCGTCTACGCGATCCCCACCGAGTTCCGTGACGTCGAGTACGTGATCGCGCTCGTGGTCGCCGGGCTGTTGGTCGACGGTGTCATCGCCTGGCTCCGGCCGGAGGAGCCGGACCGCCCGTGGCAGTTCCGCGCGCTCGGCGCCGCCGTGCCGCTGCTGTCGATCTCCAGCTATCTGGTCGCTGTGCAGCTCGGCGCCGGCCTGGCGTGGAGCGTCTCCGTGTGGCTCGGCGTGCTCGTCACGTCGACGATGCTCGGGCTGGCGCTGGCGTCGCTGATGGCGCCACCGCGCATCACGACCGCATGAAGGCGTCGACGCTCGTGCGCGTCGGCCGGCGCGTGCCGGACCCGTTCGTCCGCCTGGCGACGCGGCGGCCGACGCGCAGAGCGGTCGTCCGCCAGATCTTCACTCGGATGCCGGACTTGCTGTCCAGCGCAGGGCGCAAGGCGAACGGCATCATCCGCTTCGACGTCGTCGACGACACGTCGGTCGACACGTGGTACGTGACGTTCGCCGGCGGCCGGTGCGACGTGTCGCGCACCTGTCCTGGCGCGCCGCGGGCCACCATCATCCTGTCGTCGTACGACTTCGTGCGCCTCGCCACGGGGGCCGACGCCGTTCGCATGTTCACCGCCGGCAAGTTGCGCCTCTCAGGAGACACCTACTTCGGCGCGTCCGTCGGCGGTCTCTTCGACCTGCCCCGCTGAGGGTCCAGCTCAGCCGGCCGTGCTCTTCGGCCCCAGATGCGTGACGAACCAGTCGCGGCTCGCCGCGCTGGTCTGGGCGAACGCCTCCCTGTACGCCTCGTAGTGGTTGCCGGGGATCAGCACCAGCTTCTTGGGCTCCAGGGCGCGCTCGTAGAACTCGATCGCGTCGTCGGCGAGCGTGACGAGATCGTTGGCCATCACGATCATCTGGAGCGGAGTCGGGCTGACGCGGTCGATGTACATGCCGGCTTCGTACTCGCTCGTCATCTCGGCCGAGCGCAGCGTGAGCTCGTTGCGCCAGGCCGGCGCGCGTTCGCGATGGGTGGACGTGAAGAAGTCGTACGACTCCTGCTGCGGCAGCACCACGTACGGATCGAGCGACTTCTCCGAGACCATCGGGATCGTCTGCGGCGGCGCTCCGGCGAACCGGGCCCTGCGGTCCGCGTCGAACGCGGCGCGGATCATCGGCGCCAGGTGGGCGGGGAGGAAGCGGCGGAACTGCCGGTAGCCGGACACCATCGGGATCAGCGAGACGACACACTTGCAGCGGCGATCGAGGGCCGCGGCGACGATGACGTTGCCGCCGCCGTAGCTCACGCCCCAGAAGCCGATCCGGTCGTTGTCGACGACGTCGAGCGTCTCGGCATACGTGCACGCGTGGCGGTAGTCGCGGATCTGGGCCCAGGGATCGAGCTCCTGGCGCGGCTCGCCGTCGCTGGCGCCGAAGCACCGGTTGTCGTAGACGACCGACGCGAAGCCGGCGTCGGCGAACACGCGGGCGAAGTCGTCGAGGTACATCTCCTTCACGCACGAGATGCCGTGCGACATGATGATCGTCGGGAACGGCGGCGTGCCCTCGTCCGGCGTGAACAGCCATCCCCGCAGCGTCACGCCCTCGGCGTCGAACTCGATGTCGCGCTGCATCGCTGCGCGGTCAGTCGGCGGACGACGGCGTCGGCGAGGGGAACTGCGTGCGCATGAACGCGTCGAACGCCACGTCGGGCAACACCTTGCGCGTGGCCATCAACATCCGCGCCGATGCCGCGACCCGATAGCGCGACCGTCGGGTCTTGATCGCCTTCGAAATCGCCTCGGCGACGTCGTCGGAATCGCAGGCGAGCCGGGCGGCGGCGCCGTCCTTCCACGCGTGCGTGTACTCGGCGATCGCGTCGTTGTACTCGGCGTACGCGCCGTCACCGTCGACGTTGGCGCGGCGCTCTGCCGCGCTGTTGCCGAAATCGGTGCGGACCATGCCGGGCTGGATCAGCGAGACCTTCACCCCGAACGGACGGACCTCGTGGCGCAGCGCGTCGCTGATCGCTTCCAGGGCGTGCTTGGTGGCGCAGTAGCTGCCCATGCCGGGGAAGGTGAAGCGGCCGAGCATCGAGCCGAGGTTGATGATCAGGCCCGAGCGGCGACGCCGCATGCCCGGCAGCACGAGCTGAGACATGCGGATCGCGCCGAACACGTTGGTCTCGAAGATCCTGCGCACGAGGTCGATCGGCACCGTCTCCATCGCGCCGATCTCGTTGATGCCGGCGTTGTTCACCAGCACTCCGACCGCGCCGTGCTCGTCTTCGACCGCCTTCACCGCCGCGGCCGACGACGACTCGTCGGTCACGTCGAGCGGGAGCAGCTTGCAGCCCAGCTCGCCGAGATCGGCGATCGTCTCCGGCCGGCGGGCGGTGGCATAGACGGTGTAGCCCTGCTTGGCGAGCAAGGCGGCGGTTGCGCGCCCGATTCCGGACGAGCAGCCACTGATCAACACGACGTTGTCCGCGGTCACCGTCGGAACTATACGTGCTCTGCCTCAGGCAGCGATGAGGGTGTCGATCTGGTTGATCGCCGACGTCGCGCCCTCGACGATCCCCATGTCGAGCACCTTCTGGAGCGCTTCGGCGGAGTCGTAGGCGCCGACGAACGTGGCCCGGGTCCCGCCCTCGATCGGCTCGAAGGAGTACACGTTCTTCGACACCGGCATGTCGTCGAGCGGGGCGAAGGTGTCGTCGGCCGCGAAGCCGTCCTCGAAGGCGAAGCTGCGCGGCTCGTCGACCGCGGTGACCCGCCACCAGCCGTAGTACTTCTCGCCCTCCGGCGAGGTCATGAAGTAGTGCGCTTTGCCGCCGGGCGCGAGCTCGTGCTCGACGAACGTGGCCGGATAGCTGGGCGGCCCGAAGACCCGCTCGAGCTGGCGAGGATCGGCGTAGACCTGCCAGATGCGCTCCACGGGCGCTGCGAACTCGGCCGTGATGGTGAGCGTGCGGGTATCCAGGTCGTGGTGGACGTCGGTGACGGGCATCGGGTTACTCCTTGCTCTGTGATGGTCGGGTGGATGGCGTGTCGTCCCCTCGGGGGTCGAGGGCGATGAGCTCGTCGATGCGAGCGATGCGGCCGCGCCACAGGTCCTCGAGCTCGACGAGCATCGACGCGACCGACCGGACCGCTTCGACCTCGCCGTGGGCCAGCTGCTCGCGGCCCTTGCGCCGCTTGGTCAGCAGACCTGCTCTCTCCAGCACCGCGACGTGTTTTTGGACCGCGGCGAACGACATGTCGTAGTGCTCGGCGAGCGCCGAGATGGAGCGCTCGCCGACGAGGACGCGCCGAAGGATGTCGCGACGGGTGCGGTCGGCGAGTGCATGGAACAGAGCATCGGCTCGGTCCTCCTCGTCGGCGCTGGGGGCGGCATCCACATCCGTCAATATACAACCGATCGGTTGTATGTCAACGCTCAATTTTCATCCGCCGACGGCGCGGCCGGCCCGCCGCCGCCGAGCTCAGCCCGCGAACACCTGGCGCTTGGTGGCGATGAAGGCCGCCGGATCGAGGGCGGCGAAGGTGTTGGCTTTCTCGACGGCACGCGTGACGACGTCGTTCTGGTCGACGACCTCGTCGAGGTACCCCCACTGCGTCGCGACGTCGGGCGAGACGGTCTCGGCGAGAACGGTGGCGCGCAACAGCACGCGCTTGTCGAGCCGCACGGTCGCGTAGTGCTGTGCGAACGCCGGCATGGGGATGCCGACGGCGACTTCGGTGAGGCCGATGCGCACCGACTCGATCGCCGGCCCGACGCGGTAGTCGGACGCCAGGAGCCAGAGGGCCCCGCCGGCGAGGGCGTGCCCCGTGACGGCTGCGACGACAGGGACCGGCAGCGCGGAGGTGGCATCGAGGGTGACGCGCAAGCGGTCGATCAACTCGTCGAGGACCGAGGGGTCGGCCTCCTTGACGACGCGCAGGTCGAGCCCGGCCGAGAAGAACCCGGGTCTGCCGGCGAGGACGACCGCCTTCGACGACGCCGCCGCATCACCGATCGCTTCCTGGAGAAGGTCGATCGTGGTGAACGACAGGGCATTCGCCTTGCCGTCGTCGAAGGTGACGACGGCGACGTCGTCGATCCGCGTCGTCGTGACGGGGCCAGGTTCGGGCACGGCTGTCTCCTCCAGGAAATCGTGGCTCCCCACGATCATCGCAGAGGACGGCCGGCAGATCTCAGGTCATGATGACGTCGACGACGCTCCAGTCGACGCCGTTCGCCGACCTGCGCAGCACGATCTCCAGGCTCGCGTAGCCGTCGTCGGGATGTGCCAAATAGCAGGTGTGGTACGCATCGGATCCGTCGCAGCCGTGGGTTCTCACCGCGTCGTACCGCGCGAAGTCCGCCATCGAAATGGGGTACAGCGGCTCGGGATCGACGATGCGGGCGAAGGCGTCGGCGTCGCCGGTGCTCCCTGATCGGACCAACGCCAGCGCCGTCGCTTCCGGTGAGCTGGCGTCGTAGTCGGGCTCGGGGACCGCGCTGGACCAGATCTGCCCGTCGATGATCGCCCATACGTTGCCGTCGCCGTCGACGGCAGCTTCCAGCAGCCGGTCCTCACGATGCTCGCCGACGATGAGTTGGCGCCACGCGCCGCTCGTCGCGTCGAGGACGAAGAGGTCACCGTCGTCGGAGTTGAACAGCACCGTGCCGTGGCTCAGCGTCGTCGAGTTGAACGTCCCCGTGAAACCGTTGGGCGCGACGACCTCGCGGAACGTGCTGCCCGTCGCATCGAACAGCACGAGACGATCGGAGTGCGCCGCGACGACGGAGAAGCCGTCGTCGTCACAGTCGATCGTGTTCTGCGCCGACGCCAGACGGTCCTCGGTCGCCAGGTGCGCGGGCAGTCCCACCGGCGCCCAGTCGGTCAGATCCGTCGACACCGACACCGTGTAGCGCGAGAACCCACGGTCGGAGTCGAAGCGCGACGTCAACCACACCGCGGCAGCGTTCGTCGCGCAGACGGTGTCGGTGTACGTCGCCGCGATCGTGCCGCTGTCGATCCATCGCTGTGTTGCCGCGTCCCAGTACTCGAGCACGTGAGGTCCGCCGCTCGTGCATGCCTCGTGGCGGATCATCGCGAAGCGGCCGCCAGCAGCTGTCAACCCGGGATCATGGTTGCCGCACTCCGTGTTGGTGGACCATCCCATCGTCCACGTCGCGCCGTCGTCGGACGAATGCGCGGTCTGGATCTGACCGCCCTTCCTGTTCTCCACCAGGACATAGAGGTGTTCGCTGCCGACGCGTGCGGCGTAGACGCCCGCCGCCGACGAACCCTGGAACGAATCCCAAGGAGGCGCGAGCTCTGCTGACCGGTCGATGATCGTCGGGCCGCCCTCGGTGACGGTGAGCTCGAGGAACGGCAACGACGACGTGAGACCGCGGGCGATCGCGAACACCCCGCCGCCGGCGCGCTCGGCGAGGCGGCGCGCGTCGCCGGCTGGAGCGACCGGGCGCAGGACCATCTCTCCGATCGGGCGGCCGCTGCCTCCGCCGGCCGGAGGCGCAGTGTCGGCCGCAGGTGCAGTGTCGGCCGGTGTCGTGTCGGCGGGCGCCGTGTCGGTGGGTGGCGGCGCCGTCGTGTCGCTCGTCGCCGTCGTGCCGTTCGATGCGGTCGTGCCGCTCGTCGCGGGCGTGCCGCTCGATGCTGTCGCGCTGGCCGATGCCGTCGTGCCGGCAGTCGGGTCCGCGCCTCCGCAACCGACGAGGCCGACGGCGACGCCGGACAGCGCGCATGCGAGCAGCCGTCGAGGTGATCGTCGCATGGTCACCGCGGGAACGCCGCGAACGTGATCGTCTGGCCGTTCCAGCTCTTGAAGACGCCACCGGGGCCCACGCTGATCCATTTCGTGTCGCGGTACTCCTGTGGGTTTCCGACCGTCCACGAGCTTCCGTCGGTGCCGGTGTTCATCTCCGAGACCCGGATGCGCGTCCCGTCGGCGGAGATCTCCTCGACGATCATCACGTGACCGGGATCGTCCCGGGTGCCGGCGCCGTAGGAGGCCATCGCGTGCAGAGACGGGGTCGTCGACACCTCGCCCGGAGCGTTGCCCGCCATCGCGCCCCCGTTCCCCCCGATCGGCGAGCCGGAGTATCCGAGCTCGGCCCATCGGAAGTTGGCCCAGCCGGTGCACTGGTACTGCGACTCGTTCGGATCCGCGAAGCGGCCCGTCGCCCACGCGTCGTACTTGGACTGCACCTCCCGCCAGTCACGGGCGCCGGCGACCTGCGGCGCGTGGCCATTCGGCGCCGTCGCGCTGATCAGGCGGTCCTCCAGCACGCCGTCGCCGCCGGATCCTCCGCCCTCGCCGCTCGCATGGCGCTGCTCGCTGGCGTTGTTGAGAGCGGATTGCCCGAACCCGTGGAGGTCGTCGGCCATCGACAGCATGCGCGTGCGCTTGGCCGGCCACCACGACCGGAAGTCGTTGCCGTCCTTGCCGAGCCATTGCGAGCTCGTCGCGCTCACCAACTTCTCGACTTGGTTGACGATCTCGCGCAGCCGTTCGGCATAGTCGTTCTGTAGCCGGCGGCCGAGGGCCTCGACCTCGGCCGCGTTCATTCCATGGGTGGTGGACGTCATCGCCTCTCCTCGTCTCGCCCGAGCCTGGCCCGGATGCCCGCAAGTGCTGACCGCGCTGATGGCAACCTCAGCGGCCGCACCGCGCTGATGGCGGCCTCAGCGGCCGCACCGCGCTGACGGCGGCCTCAGCGGCCGCTCACCTCGCGCTGCTCGCGGGCGTTGTTCAGCGCCGACTGGCCGAAGCCGTGGAGGTCCTGCGCGATGTTCTTCAGCGCCGCGCGCTTGGCGGGCCACCACGAGCGGAAGTCGTTGCCGTCCTTGCCGATCCACGTGGCGGTCGTGCCGTTCACGAGCTTCTCGATCTCGGCCATGAACCGCTCGATGTCCTTGGCGTAGTTGTTCTGGAGCCGGCGACCGAGATCCTCGACCGCTTGGACGTTCATGCCGTGCGACACGTTTGCCACTAGAATGTCCTTTCGGGAAGCGGGCTACACGCCCATGGGTGATGTGGGCAACGGTACGGGACCGCTGCGGGTTGGAGAATGGGGCGGATTCACCATGCCGAGGCCTCCGGGTACAGGACCTGCACGCGGCGCGCGCGACCGGCGCGCACGAGGACGCCACGGCCCGGAGGGAAGTCGGCGCGCGAGGCCCGCGGGAACGGCACGTTGAAGACGATGTCGCCGTCGCTGTCGTCGGGCTGGAGCACGATGCCCTGCCGGTCGAGCTTCGTCGCCGCGACGAGGCCGTAGCTGCTGTGGAACGTCGCCGTCTCGCCGGATGCGATGACGAACGCGCCGCTCGCGCGGCAGACCTTCAACAGCTCGGCGACGTCGTCGTCGACGATCCCGTCGCTGACCGCGTCGACGTCCTCGATGACGACGACGAGATCTCCTGCATCGTGCTTTCCGTCGCGCAGCTCACCGCTGAGCCGGGCGCACAGCTCGGCGATCTGGTCCGACAGCATGGCGTGCTCACGCCATGGCGCGGCCTGTGCCAGCGCAGACCGTGCCGACCCGATGAGCACGTATTCGCGCCCTCCACGAGCGAGTTCGAGCGAGCGCAGCATCGTGACGATCGTGGTCGTCTTGCCGCTGTGCGGCGGGCCGGTGACGACGAAGACCCCTGACGGGTCGAAGCCGATCGGCTCCAGCGTCTCGTCCCACACGCCGAGGAGCGGTTCCGCGTCCGGCCGCTGGGCGATGGAGGAGGCGGGGATGTGCTCGGCCAATCGGCCGATGGGCGGCGCCTCCGGCACTCCGGCGCGCGCCATCGCGACCGCCAGCTCGCGCTGCGCGGCTGCCTGCTTGGCCATGTTGGGATCGCCGGCCAGGACCGCCACTTGGACCTCCGCTCCGCCCATCACGCCGCGGCCGGCCGGCGTCGTCTCGGAGAACACGTCGAGCGGGACCCCCAACATGGAGAGGTCCATCTCCGACGAGAGCCGCAATGCGAGGCGGCTCTGGATGACCGAGTTGATGCCCGCCGAGAACGCAGTCGCCTGATCGGCGGTGGCGACGATGTGCACGCCGACACCACGGCCGTCGGCGGCGATGCTCTCGAGCATCTCGTACACCCGGGCGTTGGAGGAGACCTCGTACATCTGGCGGAACGCGCCGAAGTTGTCGATCAGCAGCAGGATCCGCGGCTCGTCGGGCCGCCGGGCCTTGGCGCGGTACTCGGTGATCGTGCCCGCATCGGCGGCGTTGTAGCGCACCGCCCTCTCGTCGATCGTGTCGCGCAGCATCGTCAGCAGGCGCAGTGTGCGCTCGCCATCGTCGCCGCCGATGATCGCGCCGACATGCGGCAACGCCTCCAGCATCGTCAGGCCGCGCGTGCCGAAGTCGAGGCCGTAGACGTAGCACGGGCCACCGCGCGCGGGGGCGAAGCCCGCGGCGATCGCGATCGTGCGCAAGAACGTGCTCTTGCCCGACCCGCTGGTGCCGAACACGGCCATGTTGCCGTCGCGGTCGGGGACGAACGCCACCGTCTGCTGCGTCTGTTCCTCCGGCCGGTCGATCACGCCGAACACGAGCTCGCGGTCGGTCCGCGACGTCGGCAGATCCTCGAGCTTGAACGTCGCCGGCAGCACCGGCAGCCATGGCTTGCGCGGCCGAGGAATGCCCGCCTGCTTCGCCGCGGCGCCGATGTTGCCGACGATGCGGGCGATGTCGGTGGGAGCCTCGCGCTCTTCGGCAACGGGTTCGGATTCGGGCTCGGCCGGCGAATCCCACTCGTCCCCAGTGCCGAACACGAGGTCGCGCACCTCGATGTGCGCGGGCGGCGCTTCACCGGTCGTGCGCCCGCCCGCATACGCGGACTGGAACGTCGTCAGGCGCGTGGGGCCGGTCTTGACGACGGCACGGCCGGGAAGCCCCGGGTCGAACGTCGCCGCCAGCTTCACACCGACGACGTCGTTGGAGTCCTCTTCGTCGGCGACGCGCAGGGCCACGCGCAGGTTCGTGTTGGCGCGCAGGTTGTCCTTGATCACGCCGCCCGGCCGTTGCGTCGCCAGGATCAGGTTGAGGCCGAGCGAGCGGCCGCGTTGCGCGACGTCGACCACACCCTCGACGAACTCGGGCACTTCTTGCGCCAGCGCGGCGAACTCGTCGACGACGATGACGAGGCTCGGCGGAGCGGCGGGATCGTTGTTGCGCTCCATCTCCAAGAGGTCCTTGGCCTTCGCCGCGCGCAAGATGCGTTCGCGGTGGCGCAGCTCGGCCCGCAACGACGAGATCGCCCGCCGCACGAGGTGTGGGGTCAGATCGGTCACCAGGCCCACGCAATGGGGCAGCTGCGTGCACTCGGCGAACGCCGACCCTCCCTTGTAGTCGACGAACAGGAACGTCACACGCGACGGGCTGTGAGCGGCAGCCATGCCGAGCACCCACGACTGGAGGAACTCGCTCTTGCCCGCCCCGGTCGTGCCGCCGACCAGCGCGTGCGGCCCCTGGGTGCGCAGATCGAGATGGAGGACGCCCGTCGCGCTCTGTCCCACCACGGCTCGCAGCGTGTTGTCGCGCTTCGATGGCCGCGCGCCCGCCACGGGCGGGAGGGCGTTGTTGGCCCGCCAGTTGTCGACCACCGCGTCCGGATTGCTCGCCACATCCAGGCCCACCAGATCGAGGAACGACACGGAATGCGGCAGGTCCGACTGGTCGTCGGCGCGCACGCCGCTGTCGACCACCGGCGCCAAGCGCTTGGCGAGGGCCAGCGCCGCGGCCGGCGAGAGCACCTCGGGCTCGAGATCGGTCACCGCGACCCCGCCGTGAACGTAGCCCGCGCGGTGCCGGCCCTCGGCGTCGATGTCGAGGAACAGCCGGCATGCCGCAGGCAAGCGCTGGACGCTGGGCGCGTGCCACACGATGTGCACGCCCACCGCGGGTCCGCGCTCTGCGATCTGCACCAGTCGTGCGCGCTCGACCGGCGCGTCGTCGTCGACGAAGACCACCACCGCCGGCAGGTGGACCTCGGCGTCGGACGCGGACCGCTCGTCGAGCACGCCCTCGATCGACGTCACCAGCGCGTTGGCTTCGGCCGCGTTTGCGGCAAGGTGCGCTCCGGCGACGGGCGAGAACTCCGAGCCGGTGTGCGGCAGCCACTTCACCCAATCCCATGCCGTGGCGTTCTCGCCCGCTACGGCGGCGAGAACGAGCTCGGCGGGGGAATGGAGCGCGCACAGTTGGGCGAGCACGTTGGCGACGACGGGGCGAGCGACCTGATCGGCGCCGGCCACGCCGACGTTGCCCGCGGCGCGGAGGTCCGCCACCACCGGAACGCGGTCGATGACGGAGAAGCGGCCGACGACGTCGAGCAACTCCTGCCACAGCTCCGGCGCCGTGTTGTTCGTCGTCGGCAGCTCCACCTCGTTGCGGCTGGGGTGAGTTCCGAGGCCGACGCGGAACTGAAGGAAGCGCTCGTGCTCGGGTCGGCGCGTCCACACCAGCTCCGTCAGGTCGCGGATCGCCTCCTCGATCTCGCCGACCGAGGGGTGCTCGGCACGGCGGCCGTCGCGCTCGAGGTCGGACGCGTACTGCAACTGCACCGACAAGGCGACGAGGGCCGAACGATACGCGTCGAGCGCCGCGGCGTCGGCTTTGCGCGCCGCCATGCGCCCCTCCATCCAGCTGCCCACCATCAACAGCGGGCTGAACGCGATGAACAGCAGCGACATCGTGTTGCGCGTGACCGCGTACAGCAGACCCGCCATCACCACCGGAGCGAGCAGCGACAGGATCGGGAAGCGGTGGGGGTCGCTCGGCCGCGGCGGTTCGGGCGCCTTCAGCTCGACGCCGACGTAGTCCGGGTCGAGGCGAGGCGAGCGGTTGAACGCCACCGCGCCCTCGGCCTCGACGGCGCCGCCGAGCGTGTGGACCGTGATCGTCACCACCGTGTCGCCGAGCGTGATCGGCGTCCCGGGGCGCACGACGGCGCGGTCGACGGCAGCGCCGCCGAGCAGCACGCCGTTGGCCGAGCGGTCGTCGACGATCTCGATCGTGTCGCTGATGTTCAGCTTGGCGTGGCGCTTGCTGACGCGCGGGTCGGAGAGCCGGACGTCGGCGCTGCGGTCACGGCCGATGAAGTTGGTGCCGCGATGGATCGGGAACTGCTGGGGAGCGTCGGGACCAGACAGCACGCTCAACGTGCCGACCGGCGCCCTCGCCGGACGTCCGTCGGCGCCCGCCGTCGACAGCGCGACACGATCGCCGGACCGCAGGCCGGCCTCGCTGAGGGTCGCGTCCGCAGCGGCGATCCGCTCGCCCGGGCTCGCTCGGTTGATGACCAGCCCCTCGGGCGCGGGCGGGGCATCCGGTCCGAAGAGCCGGAACCTGATCCGCTCGGCGACCGCCTGCACGGTGGCGGTGCTGTCGGCGACGAGCACGATGTCGCGCGCCTCGCTGCCGTGCTCGACCGTGAGCTTGAGCTTCATGGGCCCACCACCTCGATGATCAGTGCGCCGGCGATCAGCGCCGAGCCCGGCCGCACGGCGACGGGTTGCCCGGGCACGCACGCGAGACGCTGGCTGCCGGTTTCGACAACGGTGCCGTTGCTGGAGTGCAGGTCGGTGACGACGATCTCGCCGGCGACGAGCGAGATCGCGGCGTGCGTCTTGGAGATCGACGGCTCCGTGACGACGAGGGGCTGCGCCCCCGGGGCGCCGTGTCGGGGGTCGGGATCGCGGCCGAGCACCAGCGGCGTGGTGAGCGGGACCGTCCGCCCGCCGGGCAGCACGAGCGCAGGGACACCGGTCGGCGCCGGACGGATCGGTGCGTCGCGCCGGACACGGGCGACCGTCGCCTCGTCCAGTTCGTCGGTGTCGCCGGCGGGCGGCGCCGCCGGGACATCGGAGGCGCCGGGGACCGAGCCGATCAGGCCGCCCGGAGGGGGCACAGCCGGACGCGGCGCCGGGCGCGGCAGGGGAGCGGGCATCACCGGCGGTGTGCTCGCCGCGGGCGTCGCGGGCGGTGAGCCGGACGCAACGTGCCGAGGCGGGGGCGGAGGCTGCGGCTCGAACGAAGCGGCGGCGACCGGTGGGGCGGGCGCGCTGCTGGTCGCCGCGGCGAACGCGCGGCTGGACGGCGCGCCGGCGGCGAGGTGCTCGACCAGAGCACTGTCGACCGGGCCGACGAAGCGGGCTTTGGCGCCGGTGCGGTCTTCGTAGATCGCGACGGTCACCGACTCGACGGATTTTCCGAGCAGCTTGCGTCGCCGGCGGGCGAGGCGAAACGCGCCGGGGCCGGTGGCGCTCGCCTGGTAGCCGAGTTGGCCGGCGAGGGCGAGGAGCCGTTGTGACGCCTCGCTCGGCCGGGCGCCGCCGAGATCGACGACGCGCTCGGATGCCTCGCTCATCGCTCCCTCCCGGTTCGCACACCAGATCTGCGGAGCGACCGCGGCGACATCGCGGCCCGCAACCGCGCCCACCGCCCGAGCTCGGCGCGCATCGCCCCGAGCGTCGCGGTCAGCTCTGCCCAGTACGCCTCGACCTCGGCGTCCGACAGCGCGGAGCCTCCCCACACCGTCGCATCGGTGCGCTCGGCCAGCGCGGTCGCCGCGCCCGAGCCGACGAACGCCGCCGCCTCGCGGCGCGTCGTCGTCGGCGGCACGGCGCGGCCGAGGTCGGTCGCCAGGTCGGTGACCTCCAGCCATCCGTTCGCGATCCGCTGGTGCGCAGCCCCGCGTGAACGCCGCCGGCGGCGGCGCCAGGTCTTCACCGCGATCACCGTGAGACCGCCGGCGAGCATCGCCAGGAACGGGCTGAGCACGATCGCGCCGGTGACGACGTAGCGGCTCGAGATCGCCGAGGCGATCGGGTTCTGGCCCGGATCGCCGCCCTCGTCACGGTCCTCGTTCACCTCCGGCTCCTCGTCGAGGGGCTTGGCGTCGCCGCTGGCCGTCGCCGGCTGCTCGAACTCGGGATCGACGAGCGGCGGCGGCGGCGGGTTCTGCGTCCGGTAGTCGGGCTCGGGCTGCTGCGGGCTGGTCGTCGCCGACGCGATCTGGTCGCGCGGGGGCGTGGGATGGATCGCGACCCATCCGAGGCCGTCGACGGGCACCTCCACCCACGCGTCGATGTCGGTCTGCACCACGTCGACCGGGGCGTCGAGCGAGGGTTCCGTCGGGCGGAAGCCCATCACGACCCGAGTCGGCAGGTGGTCGAGGTCGCGGAACAGCAGCGCGTACGCCGCGGCGTACTGCTCGGCGTTGCCGATGAACGGCTCGCGTGGGAAGCGTCCCGCGAACTCCACCAAGCGGTAGGCCGAATGCCCCGCCTTGGCGCGGATGTGCCCGGCCGCGATGTCGCCGTCGGAGTACGCGCCGGTGGCGACCATCAGGTCGCGCACCCGGTCGAGTCGCTCGGCGGTGTCGGAGATCAGCAGCAGGTCGGGGGTGCCGATCGCCTGCGTGATCTCGCTCACCGATCGCGCCTGACCGATCGGCGTGACGTCGACCATCACCTGATGACCGGAGATGTCGTCGAGAAGGTGGGGGAGGCGCACCTTCATCACGTATCGATCACCGGCGCGCAGCCGCACCGGGGTTGCGGCGGTGTCGGTCGCCCGGTTGTACCGGAAGCTCGTCGCCAGCTCCCGATCGCGCGCCGGGCCGCCCTCGCTGCCGGTGAACGTCAGGCTGAGCACCTCGCCGACGTCGGGCACCCACACGTCGCTGTACTCGCGGATCGTGACGGTCACCTCGGCGGTCTCACCCGCGAAGTCGGCCGGCAGTGAGGCGCCGATCCGCTCGAACGAACCGGAATCGCGCAGCGACGGGTTGTCGGGATCGCCACCGGACACCTGCCAGACGAGCCCGTCGTAGGCGTCCATCGTCGCCAGGCGGACGGGGATGCCAGCCGGAAGGCCTTCGATCGTGAACATCACCGCGGCATCGGCCCGCTCGCCGCGGGCGTCGTATCCGAGCTTGACGTAGTCGCGATAGCCGGCCAGCGGGCTCGGGTAGTCGCGCGGGTCGAACGGCGGCACGACCGTCTGGCGCCAGATCTCGCGCTCGGAGGCCGCAGCGGCGCCGGGCAACGACGGCGCGATCGCGTAGCCGGCCACCGCGGCCACGGCGAGCACACCCACAGCGGCGACAACGCGCCGGCGGTCTGCGCCGAGCCCCTCCAGGATCGGCCGTCGCCGCTGCTCGCGCCAGGCGAACCAGGCGACCATGGCGACGATCAGCACAGCGCCGTGGAGGACGACCGAGACCGCACGATCGGTGCCGACCGCGATACCGAGGGCCAGCGCCACCAGCGGCGGGACGAGCGCCAGCGCGACGCAGCGCATGCCGCGGGCGACCGCCTGGATGAGAAACGCTGTGGCGAAGCCGACGAACACCGGCAGCACCATCAGGTCGCCGGTCGCTCCCACCGGCGGGGACGTCGTCAACAGCTCCTTCCACGTCGACGCGGCCGACGACAGCGCGTCGAGCAGCGAGTCCGGGGTGGGCACGACGCCGGCGAGGCACCGGTGGCGCAATGCCAGCACGCTCGCCGCGACCGCGTACACCATCACCCCCGCCGCCGCGGTGACGAACCACGGCCAGCGCAGCCGCGCGGCGACGTGGACGAGCACGATCGCCAGTAGGCCGCCGACCGCGCCCACGACCATGAACGCGACGCCGCCGTAGGAGGATCGGTACGCCCACAAGGCGATGAGCGTGAACCCCAGCACGGCCCCGGCGTCGATCGCGTCCGCGGTGGTGGGGAGCAGCCGCCGGCGGCCCGCTTCGCCGCTCACGAGAGCACCGCCATCAGGCCACGGTTCAAGCGCTCGAGGTCGGGAACGTTGACGAACCGGCTGTCACCGACGATGCGGTACGCGGAGTCGCCGCCGATCGCGCTGCGCAGCACGATGGTGCTCATCGTGAGGGCAGCGCGGCTGGCGGCGTTGCGGATCTCGGGGATGCCGAGGCGGCTGCCGATGCACAGCACCCCGACGCTCGCTTCCGGCGCGACACGCCGCAGCGTCTTCATCGCCGTCGCGACATCACCGACGCCCGGCGTCGCCTCGATCGCGCTGAAGTGATCGAGAAGGCGGCTGGGATCGCCGGCAGGAAACTGCTCGGAGCCGGCGATCACCGTGAGGGTCTGCTCGTCGCGGATCGCCTGCACCGCCACCGAGGCCGCGCACGAGATCCCGAGCTCGTACTCGCCCTCGCCGGCGTACTCGTCGGGGTCGATCGACAGCAGCACGGCGACGTGCGACCGGCGCGTGTCGTTGTACTGGCGGACCATCAGCTCGCCGATCCGCGCCGACGTCTTCCAATGGACGTGACGCAGCTCGTCGCCGCGGACGTACTCGCGCAACGTGTGGAAGGCGACGTCGCTCGGCGACAGCGCGGTGGTGGTCTGGCCTTCCAAGTCGCGGATCTGACCGGCCGCGATCGTGGAGAGCGCGGTCGTGCGCGGATGGACGTAGATCTCGTGCACGCCCGTCCACTGGCGCGTGCGGCGCAGCATGCCCAACGGGTCGCCCTGCACCGTGACGAGCGGGCCGACCGGGATCACGGCGCGCCGGTGGGTCGGCACGACGAACAGCTCCTCGGTGGACGCGCCGGCCTTGAGATGCGGGATCGAGTACACCGCCGACGACGCGCCGACCGGCAGCTCGACGCGCAACCCCCACGCGCCACGGCCCCGCCGGTTGGTGAGCCGCAGCTCACCCGCGGCCCGCTCGCCCACGGTGACGCGCGACGGGTTGACGCCGATCTCCGCCGCGAGATCGAGGCGGCCGATCACGAACGCCACCGCGAGAACGCACAGCACCGCGGTCACCGCGGCGATCACCAGCCATTCACGCCATGCGAACCGTGCGCCGACCAGCCACGCGACGAACGAGAGGCCGAGCACCGTCCATCCCAGGGCGGTGATCAGGCCGAGGCCTCGGCGGGCGAGGTCGAGCGCGCGACGTACCGGCGCCATGTTCCCTCAGGCAGCCCGTTCGCTGGGCGGTCGGGTGTCGGCGAGGATCCGAGCCAGCACACCGGAGACGGTGCTGCCGGCGAACTCCGCCTCGGGGTGGAGGATCACCCGATGCGACATGATCGGCTCGGCCAGCTCCTTCACGTCGTCGGGCACGACATAGTTGCGCCCGTTCGCCGCGGCCCAGGTCTTGACCGCGCGCACGTAGGCGAGGCAGCCGCGCACCGAGACGCCGAGCTTGACCTCCGGCGCCCGCCGGGTCTCCTCGGCAAGCCGCGCCACGTAGCCGAGCACGGCCGGGTCGACGTGCACCTGGTCGGCGAGGTGCGCCATGTCGACGACCGCCTTGGCGGTGATCAGCTCCGGCACCGCCGCCGACCGGTTGCGATTCGCGGCATCGGCGAGCAGCGTCACCGTCGAGTCCAAGTCGGGATAGCCGAGCGACGTCTTCATCATGAAGCGGTCGAGCTGCGCCTCCGGCAAGCGGTACGTGCCGGCCTGCTCCACCGGGTTCTGCGTCGCGATCACCATGAACGGCGCGCCCACGGGATGCGAGCGGCCGTCGACGCTGACGTGGCCTTCCTCCATCACCTCGAGCAAGGCCGACTGTGTCTTCGGCGACGCGCGGTTGATCTCGTCGGCCAGCACGATGGTGGCGAAGATCGGACCGGGGTGGAACGTGAACTCACCGGTCCGCTGGTCGTAGATCGTCACGCCGGTGACGTCGCTGGGCAGCAAGTCGGGCGTGAACTGGATGCGGTGCTGGGTGCCCTGGACCGTATTCGCCAGCGCCCGGGCGAGCATCGTCTTGCCCGTGCCCGGCACGTCCTCGAGCAACAGGTGGCCTTCGGACAGCAGCGTCGCGATCGCCAGGCGGATCGTGTGCGTCTTGCCGACGATCGCGCGCTCGACGTTCGCGACGAGCTGTTCGAACGTCTGAGCGAACCACTGCGCGTTCTCGGGGGTCATCTCGTGTGTGCTCCTAACAGGTGTAGGTGTTCGAGGCGGTGCCGTCCACGTAGGCGATCGCGGTGTACGGCGGACCGCAGTACCACCGCCCGTCACCGCTGAACGCGTCGCCGCTGCTGTTCGTCGTGACCGTGAACGACGTGCTGTGGATGTTCGGCACGCTGATCGAGTAGGTCGTGTTGGGGGCGAAGTTGTCGAGGGTCACGTTGATCCAGTAGCAGACGCCGCACGGCGTCGTGCCGCCGACGGCGCCCGTCCCGCCGCGCGTCACCGTGACGGTGCGCGGTGGCGGCGGCGGGTCCTGCACGCGCGCGCTCGCCGACGCGCTGACGGCCGACTGCCCAGGCGCCGACACGGTGATCGTGCACGAGCGGGTGGAGCCGTCGCGGCTGTAGCTCTGCGACACCGAGCCGCTCGCGCCGGGCGCGGTCGACACGCTCTGCGAGCCGCAGTCACCCGACAGCGTGGCGCTCCATCCGGGGCGCGCGTCGTCGCCGCGGTTCGTCGACCAGTTCCACGTGATCGTCGTCGTGCCGCCGCCCGACGCGCTGATCGACGGCGTCACCAACGGGCCGTAGGGGATGCCGCTCATCGTGTTGGAGTCGACGCTCACGTACGTCACGCCGGGCGTGCCGCACGACGCGGCCAGGCGCGTGCGCGCGACGAACGAGTACGACGAGCCGTTGGTGAGACCGGTGAACGTCGCGTTCGACTGCCAGCTGGCGCCGCCGTCGCGCGAGTACTCGGTCGAGGCGGACGTGCAGCCCGAGTTGTTCGCCGGAGTGGCCACGACCGTCAGCTGGTGGTTGCCCGACGTGATGGCCGTGATCGTCGGAGCGTCGGGGTTGCCGACCGCCCGCACGACGGGGGAGGCCGCGCTCGGCTCCGAGTTCGCCCTGTTCTTGTCCGAGTTCACCGCCACCACGGTGAAGCTGGCATCGGAGTTGCGTGTGGCGTCGAACGTCGCTGTCGTCACGCCGCCCGACACCGTCTGGCAGGCGCCGGTCTGCGTCCGGCAGACCTGGTAGCTGACGATCGGCCGTCCGCCGTCGTCGCCGGGCGCAGCCCACGTCACCGTGATGCGCGGCGTGCCTCCGTCGCCGGCGTTGACCGCCTGCACGTTGGTCGGGGGATCGGGATAGCGCGACGGCCGTTCGGTCGCCGCGGACCGCGCGCTCCACGCGCCCCACCCGCCGTTGGTCGTCGCACTGTTGCGGGCCCGCACCCGGAAGCTGTAGTCGGCGCCGTTGATCAACGGCGATCCCGCTCCACCGGCGCCGACGACGAGCGTCGTGACGCCGCCGTCGACGCTGAGCGTCTGGCCCCCGATCTGCACCTCGTAGGCGGTGATGGCGGAGAAGTCGCCGGCAGTCGACGGCGGGGTCCACGCCAGCGTCAGCGTCCGGTCCTGGTAGTCCGTGAAGGCGAGCCCCTCGGGCGGATCGGGCACGCGGTCGGGCACCATGCCCGACGACTCCCCGCTCACGTCGCCGCGGCCGAGCGCGTTCTCGGCGACGACCGTGAAGTGGTACGTCTGCGCGTTCTGCAAGCCCGTCACGACGCCGCCGGTCGTCGTGAAGCGGTGCTCGGCGCCGGTCTCGACGACGCGCACGTGGTACGCGGTGATCGGGTCACCCTGGTCGTCGGCGGCGGTCCACGACAACGTCACCTGGCGGTCGCCGACGCTCTCCTGCACTGGCGCCCCCGGCGCTCGCGGCGTGCCCTTGACGACCACGGTGAACGTCCCGGTGGCCGTCTGGTCGACCGCGTCGCGCAGCGTGTAGCTGACGGTGAACGTGCCCACCGTGTTGGACATGAACTGGCAGGCCCCGGCGTCGGTGCAGGTGAGCTGCGCCCCACCGGTGACGCTGGGGTTGAGCATCGTCAGCGCGTGGCCGTCACCGGCGAACGGGTTGACGGCGGCGTCGACGAAGTTCGGCAGGTCGTGCACCGCGTCGCGTTCGGCCTCGAACGTCGGGAACGTCGCCGCGGCCGGCTGGCCCTTGTTGGTGGCGACGATCGTGACGGTGAACGTGTTCTGCACCGGTTCGAACACCCCGTCGCTGACGGTGTAGCGCACGGTGATCGCCGTCCCGACCGGAAGCTTCTGGTCGCCCGCGCGGTGGCTGACGATCGTCAGCGCCGGGCCGCTCTGTTCGATCGTCAGCCCACCGAAGGTGCTCTCGTCGAGCACGTAGGTCAGCGGATCACCTTGATCGTCCACGACGTGCGGGGTGAGGTCGAACGAGATCGGCTCGTCGAGCTGTGGCACACGCACGTTGCCCTGCGAGACCACGCGCGGCGGCGAGCTCGCTTCGATGATCAGGTCGACGGAGAGTCGGGCGAGGCAGTTGCACAGCGGGAGCTGACGCTCCTCAGCACTCGTGCCCGGGCGGTCGGTGACCTCGAACGTGACCGTGATGTAGGTCGTCTCGCTCAGCTCGGCCGGCGGTGTGAACGTGAACCCGGATCCGTCGGCGGCGCGTGCCACCTCGCCCACGCCGGTCACGTTGATGACCTCGGTGTCGGTGAGCCGAATGTCCGGGTCGCCGTCGGGGTCTTCGACGATCGACGTCAGCGGGATGGGGAGCGGAGCCGCCGAGCCGGCGGCGATCGTGCGGTTGGAGGGGTCCCTGCCTGCCGCCGACAGCACCGGCGGGTGGTTCTCGAGACCAGGAACCCGCACGAGGCCGATCGCCGACGCGCCGTCGGAGTCCGTGACGCGGTACAGCACGATCTGCGCCAGTTCACCCAGCGGCACCACGAGCTGGCGGCCGGTGATCGTCGCGTTCTGCCCCGGGGGAAGGTCGAGCGTCAGCGGCGAGTCGGCATCGTCGGGGTCGACGTCGTTGGCCAGCACGTCGACGGTGACCTCGGTGAGCCCGCGCGCCTCGGCGTCGGTCACCTCGTCGCGCTCCGCGACCGGTGGGAGGTTCGGCGCGTCGGGATCGGGCGTGACGCGCACGTAGGCGTCGCTCGGGTTGAACCCGTCGGTGATGCGGTAGTGCTCGACCAGCGTGCCCGCGGTAGTCGGCACCTCGACTTCGATGCGGCCCCGGTTGACCTCGAGCGTCTGGTCGAGCACGCGCACGTGGTCGCCGTTGACCGGTCGGTTCGTCGGCCGACCGTCGAGGTCGAAGAACGGATCGGCGTCGAGCTGGAGCGGGCGATCCTGCGGCGACGAGTCGTTGGCCAGCACCGGGATCGACAGCACCCGGCCGGGCTTGCCGACGAGCACGTCGTCGTGGGCTTGCGGCGGCCAGCCGCCTTCGTCGATCACCATCACCGTCACGACGCCCGTGCCCCGCAGGCCGAAGCGGTCCTGAACGGTGTACGTGAACGAATCGACCGGGCGCGAGCTCGGACCCGCCGTGTACCAGATCACGCCGGGAGCGTCCGGGTCGAGCTCGACGCGGTTGCCTGTCGCCGCTCCCGGCGTGGGCGGCCCCAGCGTGTCGAGCAGCGTGACCGAGTCGCCGTCGGGGTCGGCGCCCGTCCACGGGATGTTGACGCGGACGCTGCCGCCGCGGATCGCCCGGACGACGAGATCCGGAGGTGACGGGGCGCTGTTCGGGTTGGTGGCGGCGTCCGGCATCGCGGTGACGACGAACGTGACCGTGGACGATGCGGTCTTTCCTGCCGCTGTCACGGTGTAGAGGAGCGAGTATGTGCCGGGCGCTCCGCCCTGGAAGTAGACCTCGCGACCTTCCGTCCACGCCACGCCGGCGCCGGGTTGTGCCGGCTGCTCCACAGAGACCAGCTCGATGGCGTCGGAGTCCGGGTCGACGTCGTTGCGCAACACCGCGACGGCGGCGATGTCGCCCGAACGAACCGTGGTGGCGTCGGGCGATAGCACGGGCGGCTGGTCTTCCGACGGAGGCTGCACCAGGACGGTGATCGAGCCGCGTGCCCGGAGCACTTCCGCCTCCGCCTGCTCTGCGGTCTGGTCCGCGGCGCGTTCGGAGGAGTGGCCGTCGGTGATCCGATAGGTGATGACGAACGGCCCGACCGGCGTCTCCCCGTTGGGTCCGGGCACGACTTCGACCTGCACCATCCGGCGGTCGACCAGCGAGGCGCGCACGATCCCGCGTGATCCATCGGAGTCGGCGACCTGCACATCGGTGACCGCCAGCAGGTCGCCGTCGGCGTCGACGTCGTTGGCCAGCACGTCGACGTCGAGCACGCGCTGCGGCCGCAGCTTGACCTGATCCGGCACCGCGATCGGGGCCTGGTTGACGGCGCCCGGAGCGACGACCTCGAGGCGGATGACGCCCTCGGTGGTCTCCGTTCCGTCGCTGGCCCCGTAACGCAGCGCGTAGACGCCGGGCGCGTTGCCGACGATCTCGACGGTCGTCCCATCCGCCAGCGGCGCCGCGGTGTAGCCGCCGTCTGCGGAGTCGGCGGAGCCGGTCCACAGCGGCTGGAGCGTCAACGGGGTGCCGTTCGGGTCGGAGTCGTTGGCCAGCGGCGCGACGGTCACCCGGCCGCCGACGACGACGGTGGCGAAGTCGTTGGTCGTGATCGGGGCCAGCGTCGAACCGATCGGCTTGACCGTGACCTCCATCGCCTCGGTGGACGATGCGATGCCGTCGGACATCGTGACGTCGACGCTGTGGATGCCCGGCGAGACCCCGGCTGCCGTGAAGCGCACGACACCGTCGGGCGTGCTCGCCACCTCGCCCTCGCCCTGGGGCAGCGCCGACACGAGGCGAAGATCGTCGCCGTCGGGATCCCACCACTCCGCCATCACGTTGGCGGACACCGAGCGGCCTTCCTCGACTTGGGCGCGCATCTCGCGCGTCGTGTCGTCGCCCTTCGGGCGCAAGGCCGGCGGCGTGTTGCCCAAGGAGAAGTCCTTGACGCTCACCGTCACCGTGGCGGGCCCCGAGGTGTGCCCGGCGATGTCGACCGCCGAGTACTGGAACGTGAAGACCTGCACCGACGTCGCGGCGGCGGCGATGATCGCGTCGCTCGGCGAGAACAGCACGTGCTGGCCGTTGTCGATCACGGTCAAGTTGCCGAACGTGCCCGCCGACGGCGTCACGGCCGTGATCGCGATCGGTTCGCAGTTGATGTCGTCGTCGTTGTTCAGCAGGTCGATGATCGATTGCCGGGGGCGCACGCCGAGCACGTCGTCGCCGGCGAACGGCGCTTCGTTGCCGCCTTCGACGCAGGACCGCTCGACCACCGTGCGGCTCTCGCCCGTGGTGTCCTCGATGTCCTCGGAGTCTTCGCTGGCCGGCTCGACGTCGTCCCAGTTGCCGACGTAGGCGAGCGTGCCGTCGTGGTCGGCCCACACGTCGCCCTTGCCCACGCCGTTTAGCGCCACGTTGTTGCCGTTGACCCGCCACACGAGCTCGTCGCCCGGCGTCGCGCCGGGGATCTCGGCCGGTCCGTGCAGCGTGGCGCCGCAGCGCTTGACCCACGCCGGCGCGTCGCCTGCCCAGGCGCCGAGCGCGCACCCGGCGACCACCACCGGCGCGGCGGCGGGACCTTCGACCGCGGCGACTTCGATCACCTCGGCGGACGAGAGCTTCACGTCGAACAGGCCGGCCTGCGAGGCGACGAGCACCGTGCCCGCGGCCGGGCCGGGCTGCTGGAGGCGCGGTGATTCGCCGGCGATCGCCGCGGTGGCGCCGTTCGGCAGGACGACCGTGCCGTCGGCGAGCAGCACGACCGGGTCGCCGCCGACAGCTGTGACGTCGATGACGTCGTCGGTGGCGAACGGCTCGGGCCAGCTGTGGACCTCGGGCTCGAGGATCGGCTCGGGCGGCGCCTCCGGCAACGTGCCACCGGGTTCGGTGGCCGCGTCGCCGTCCCCGTCGGCGTCGGGCGTGGCGCCGGTGTCGGCCGGCTGCTCGCCGGACGTCTCGTCGGCGGGCTTCTCGGGTCGCAACGGCTCGCCGTCGTCGCCGACGCGGACCTCGTACCAGCCCGATCCGTCGACGATCAGCACTCGCCCCCGTGCGTCGCCGCGGTCGCCTCCGGTGATCGGCACGGCCTGCGACACGACCAGAACGCTGCCCGGCTCGACGAGCGCATCCGGCTTGTCGGGGTAGTCGGGAGCGACGATGTTGTCGGCCGCGCCGACCCACAGCTTTCCCGTCTCCCGGTCGAGCAGCGCGCCGACGCCGCCGCCGATCCGGTAGTCGACGATCGGCGCCGTGTTGGACCCCGATGGCTGGCCGGAGAGCACGTCGAGGCGCTGGACGCCACCGGGCTCGCCTTGCGCGCTCTCCCGCCCGGAGAACAGCACGGTGCGGTCCTCCTGGAGCACGTCCGGCGCAGCGCCGGCGTAGATCGAGAAGTCGAGCTCGTCGATGCGCAGGTTCAGGCGACCGACCTTGCGGTCGGCGTGGTTCGTGACCCACACCGATCCGTCGTTGAGCTGGACGTTGGTCGCCTGGGTGCCGTCGGAGTTCACCGCGGCCACGACGATCGCGCTCGACAGCAGCGCCGCGCTCGCCGTCGCCGACGCGGTCCTGCGCCCGACGACGAACCGCTTCCACGGCGCCGCGAGCCTCATGTCGCGCATCCCCGCGTCGGCGCCGAGATCAGCCCACTGGAAGCGACCACCTCGACCTCGATGCACTCGACCGATCCGGTGTAGGTCGGGCTGTCGACGTGCTCGGCGGACAACTGCCCGTCGAACGTGACCGCGTAGCTGTGCCCGGCTCCCGCGTCGGGCCACGTGAAGGTGTAGGAGCCGTCACCGTTGTCGACGCCGGTGATCTCGCCCACCGGCGACGGAGGCACCGCGATCGGGGTGTTGCCGACGTCGACGTTGAGCTCGCTGCCGGGATCGTCGTCGTCCCCATCCTGGGCCGGGTCACCGCCGCCTCGCATCGCCGCGATCGCCAGCACGGCGGCGAAGACCACGACCGCCGCGGCGGCGCCGAACCACCACTTCGACATCCGCTTCGGCGCCTCGAGCGGCGATGGCGGCTCAACCCTCGACGGAGCGTTGAGGAGTGTGTCGGCCACGTCCGGCTCGGCGAGCAGGCCTTCGCGCCGGCGGGCGGGCGGCGCGGTCGCATCGATCGCCGAAGCGCCGACGGTCGCGGGGCCGCTGCCCGTCGCAGGCCCGCCGGTGACCGTCGGCGCCGGGGCGATGGTCGTCGGCGCGGGGCCTTGCGCGCGCACCTCGACGATGCCCTTCACGCGGGTCGCGTCGTCGTCCTCGTCGTCGCGCCGGGCACGCGGCGCGCCCGCTCCTCCCGCCAACTCCAGCCGCGTGACGGCGAACTTCATCTCCGACTCGACCGCCTGCAACTGCCGCCCGAAGTCGGCGGCCGTGGCGGGCCGATGCGCCGGGTCCTTGGACATCGCGACCGCGAGGACGCGCTCCAGCATCGGCGGAACGTCGGCACGACCCGTGGGCGGCACGGGGTTGCGCTCGATGCGCGCCATCATCGCCAGCGGGCTGTTGTCTCCGCCGCGGATCTCGAACGGCGAGCGTCCTGCCAGCAGGTCGTACACGGTCGCGGCCAGCGAATAGACGTCGCTGCGCACGTCGCCGGGGGCGTCACCGAACGCTTCCGGTGGCGACCACGGGATCGACAGCCCCTCGGCCGCGTTGGCGTTGGGCCCCTGGAGCGACGCGATGCCGAAGTCGGTCAGGCCCGGCCGGTGGAACTCGCTCGTCAGCACGTTCGCCGGCTTGATGTCGCGGTGCAGCACCCCGGCGCGATGCGCGGTCTCGACCGCGCTGGCGAGCTGCACGCCGACTTGCAGCACCTCGGCGACGCTCATCTTCTCGTTGCGGGCGCGTCGGTAGAAGTTGTCGCCCGGGTAGTACTCCATCACCAGGTACGGACGACCGTCGGGGGCCACCGATGCGGTGAACACCTGCACGATGAAGGGGTGAGCGGAGACCTTGGCCATCAGGTTGGCCTCGGCCGCGTAGTCGGCGACCGCGCCCGCAGCGACGGCCTGCACGTCGAGGACCTTGATCGCCACCTGCCGGCTCGGCGAACGCTGTTCGTAGAGGAACACGTCGGCGTACCCGCCGCCACCGATGTAGCCGATGTGATCGAAGTCGGCGAGCGCCGGCGGTTGCGACGGCTGGCGCTTACCCACGATCGTCCTCCCCAGGCGTGCCGACCGTGCCGACCAACGTCTCCAGCGCGGCCAGGTCGTCGCGCGTCACCATCCGCGTCGCGACTGCGTATTCGACGAGCCGTGACCGGCGATTCGACGCGTACTCGGCGACGTCGCCGCGCAGACCGCGCACACCGAGCTTGCTGAGCTTGTCGCAGACGTTGTCGAGCTTGCGGTTGAACTTGGTCGTCGTCCATCCCAGCCGGCGCGCCGCCGTCGACGACGATGGCAACATCACGGCTGCCTTGCCGTCGCCACGCAAGCGCGGTTCGGCGAGCGCGACGAGCAGCAACCGCTGGTCGCGCGTCAGGCCGACCTTGCCGATCGTCGTGGCACCGGTGTCGACGTCGATCGGCGGCGGCGGCACGTACGTCGCCGCCGGTGTCGTGATCGTGAGGTCGTAGGCGGTGGGTCCTGCGGTGAAGGCGACGTGGGTGACGCCGAACACCAGCGGAATGGTTGCGCCGGGCGCGAGGAACGCTTCCATGCGACCGTCGGCGTCGCTCACCGTCGCGGACAGTTGCGATCCGACGTTGGTCAGGAACCACAGACCGTCGCGGGCCGAGAGGTGGAGGAACGAGCGGTGCAGGAACGGGTTGTTGTCGACCACGAGGTCGGCGTCGCGACCGATCGTCAACGTCGTGCCGTGAGGCACCGTCGTCACCTCGCCGCAGAACTCCACCGTGGCCGCGTGGACCGGGGCTCCCGGCGGGAGCGTGTCACCCGCGGTCTTCATACGTCGCGGTCACCTCCCCGGCGAAGTCGACGAAGGCTCCGTCGACGAGCAACAGCGGTTCGTCGGCGCGCAGGCTCAGGGGCGTCCGGCCGGGCAAGGTCACGGTCGTGTGGTTCTGCGAGCCGAGGTCGACCAGCAGCACCTGCCAGCCCTCGAGGCGCACCATGGCATGCGAGCGCGACAGGCCCGAGTAGGCGTCGAGCCGCACCACCTTGGGCAGCTCACCCTCGAGCCGGCCCTCGACCTTGGGCTTGCGGCCGATGATCACGGGCCGGTCGAGTTCGATGACGTCACCGGTGGACAGCACGAGGCGCCCGAGTGTCGGGCGTGGGATGGTCACCGGCTGCCCGTCGAGCACGCACCCACATCGACGGCACGAACCGGTGTGCGTCGGATTGGGGTGCCCGCCGGCGCACAGCAACGCTTGCACCATGGCTCCACCAGGGTTCGCAAGGCGGTCCGGCGCCGTTGCGACGTCGCCGAGCTGGGGGGCGGCGCTGATCGTGTGATGCTCCGGATCAGCGGCGGGAGCGGGGCGGGCTGTGGCTTCCGCGCGCTGCATCTCGCGCAGCTGCGCCAGGCTCACGGTGTTGCCGTCGTGGTCACCGAGATCCTGCACCGCGCCCGCGACACCGTGGCCGTCCGCGTCGTCGAGATGGATCGCCGCGTCGTGCACATTCCGATCCACCGTCTGTCCGAAGAGTTGGTCGAACGCGTTCGGTGGGGGCATGGAGACGAACGCCTGGCGCGCGTCCGGACCCATGGTTTCGTCGAACGCGTGCGGGTGGATCGTGTCCGCGGGCATCGGCGCCGGAGCGCTCGGCTGCGCCGGCTGTTCGGGCGGCGGCGTCAACAGCTGGGGCACGGGCGCCACGTCGGGTTCCGTCTCCGGCGGCGCCGGCGCGCTCCAGCGTGCGTCGGGCTGGTCGAAAGCTCGGACGGTCGCACGCGCGGTGACCGGCCGCTCGAGGCTCGCCGCCGGCACGACACCTCGGTCGACCCGGAAGATGCTCGGCTCGGGACGCGCATCGCCGAAGCCGAGAGCGACCTGCTGCCACTCGGCGACGAGTTGCTCGTTCCACGTCCGCAGGCCGTTGCCGTCGATCCGCACCGATGCGCCGCCGCCGACGACGCGGGCCTCGGCGCTGCCGCGCACGACGACGCGCAGCGCGTCGCCTTCTTCGAACGCCACGGCGAAGGCCCCGATGGCGCGCAAGCCGGCGCTCGCGAGGACATCCAACACGTCGTCGATTCCGCCTCCCGCGTCGAGCGCCGCCTCGAGGTCCGTGGCGACGTCGGCAAGCGGTCGTTCGATCAACACGAGCGCGCGCTCGGTCACGATCCCCACCCCTTCGCCCGGAAGGAAGCCAGCGGGCGCGCCGCTCACGACGGCACCTCGTCGATGATCGGTTGATCCGAGCCGGGCCGCGCGGCCACGGCCGTCCGAAGGGGTAGCGGCGCAGTGATCTCGTCGGCCGCATCGGGCCGAGGACCGGTTTCCTCGCTCGCGCTCGCACCGAGGCCGGACCACTCCACGTCGACCACGATCGCCGTCGCGTTGTCGGGCGCGCGGCCTTCGAGAACCCGGTCGATGATCGCTTCGACCGCGGCATCGGGCGCGGCGCATTCCTTCAAGATCTCGTCCAGATCTTCGGGCTCGAGCTGGCCCGAAACACCGTCGGAGCAGAGCAGGAGGCGCTGGCGTGCGGCAGGTTCGAGCACGACGTAGTCGGGCGCCACGTGCTCGTCGGCGCCGATGGCGCGCGTCACGACGTTGCGACTGGGGTGCAAGCGGGCTTCCTCGGGCGAGATGGTGCGCGCGTCGATCAGTTCCTGTACGACCGAGTGGTCCCGCGTGATGGCCCGCAGCCCGTTCTCGTCGTGGACGTAGCAGCGCGAGTCGCCCACGTTGACGACGACGATCGATTCGCTGCCGGCGTTGTCGACGAGCATCGCCGCCACCAGCGTCGTTCCCATCCCATGCGTGCCGGCTCTGGCGGCCTCGGCGCGGACCGCCGTGTTGGCTGTGGTCACGAGCTCACCGAGAGCGTCGAGCGACAGCGGCACGTCCGCGCGGCGGGCCCTGACGTGCTCGGCGACGAGCTGGCTGGCGACATCGCCCGCCGCGTGACCGCCCATCCCATCGGCCACGGCGAAGAGGCCCGGCTCGGCGACGACGCTGTCCTCGTTGAGGCTGCGAACCTTGCCGATGTCAGACCGCGCGGCCCATGACAGGCGCACGGTCTTCCATCGATGTGTTTCGCTTCGCGAGGAGTGCACGTCCCGCCCTGTTCCGTCAAGCACCGCTGCCAGACACCTGGCCCCGTCGGGATCGACTGATCCTAGGCGCTGGCCG
>CAZGUH010000015.1:47411-76078 GCA_964529005.1 uncultured Ilumatobacteraceae bacterium
TGGGTCCTGGACTTGGCGCTGGTGATGTTGTCGGCGAGGGTGCGCAGCAGGTTGGTCGCTTGGTCGATCTGGTCGGGGGTCAGATCGCCGACGGTTTCGTCGGCGAGTCCGCGCCAGAGCTGTTTGAGGGGTTTGATCAGCGCGGCGCCGCTCTCGGTGAGCTCGATGATGCTGAGTCGGCGGTCGGTCGGTGATGGTCGCCGTCGGACGTGCCCGGCGTCGGCGAGCTTGTTGACCATCAACGTGACGCTGGGCGGTTCGATGCCGATCGCGTCTGCGAGCTGCGCCTGGTGCGCGGCGCCGCCGCGGGCGAGTTGCAGCAGCAGCACCTCCTGTCCGGGATGCAGCCCCAGATCCGCAAGTCGTGAGGCGGCTCGGGCGCGACTTCCCAGCGTGAGCGCTCGGATCGCTCGGTTGAGGTTGTCGGCGCGTTCGAAGCTGATCGCCACAGGTTGTCTCCTCTTCCTCATGCGCATAACGTTAGGCGCATAACGTTACGTGGATAACGAATGGTGCTGCGGAGGGTAGCGGCACGAGTCTGCGGTCGCCAGCTGCGGACGACGAACGGAAGGAGGGACGGGGATGGACATCAGCATCGGTCTTCCGAACACGATCCCCGGTGTGCGTGGAGCCCACCTGCTCGAGTGGGCTCAGCGGGCGGAGCGGGCCGGTTTCTCGAGCCTGGCATCGATCGGCGCGGTGTCGTATCCGGGGTACGAGGAGCTCACCGTCTTCGCTGCGGCAGGCGCCGTGACCGAGCGGATCCGGTTCCTGTCGAACACGATGATCGCGCCCGCGCGCAGCCCGGCCGAGCTGGCGAAGCAGGCCGCGACGGTCGACCAACTCACCGGTGGCAGGCTCACCCTCGGGATCGGACCTGGTTGGCGTGCGGCGGACTACCAGCTCACTGGGCGAGAGTTCCGTCGACGCGGGCAACTGTTCGACGACCAGTTGCGCGCCTTGCGCCGAGCGTGGGACGGTGAGCCGCTCCTCGAGGGCACGCGCCCCGTCGCTCCGGCGACGGTGCAGCAGCCCGGCATCCCGCTGATCATCGGAGGGACCGCCGACGCGTCGATCCGGCGCGTGGTCGAGTTCGGCAGTGGGTGGACAGGAGGCGGCCTGTCACCGGACGACGTCGGCACGATGGTCGACCGGGTCCGGGCGGCCTGGAGCAGAGCCGGGCGCGAGGGGCGCCCGCGGATCGTGGCGCTCACCTACTTCTCTCTGGGTGACACGGCTGCGGAGTCGCGCAACTACGTCCTCGACTACTACGCGCCGCTGGGCGCGGCCACCGCGGAGATGATCTCCGGCAGCGTGCTGCGATCCGGTGAAGCCATCGCCGCCGCCGTCTCCGCGTACGAACACGTCGGCGTCGACGAACTCGTCCTCGACCCGACCGTCGGTGACCCCAACCAAGTCGACGAGCTCGCCGACGTGGTCTTCGGGGCCCTGCGGCAGGAGGCAGTCACGATCGACTGATCCCCGGGGGAGTGTCCCCGGACAGCCAACACCGGCGCCGGCGCGCTCGCGTCGCTGCCGGCGAACACGAGAAAGGAGTCGTCATGAAGGTATTCGTTGCTGGAGCCACAGGTGCGGTGGGCGTCCGATTGGTCCCCGAACTCGTCGCCGCGGGACACGACGTCGTTGGCATGACGCGCTCGCCGGTGAAGAGCGAGATGCTCCGGGCGATGGGCGCCCAACCTGTCGTGGCCGATGCGCTGGATCGCGACGCAGTCGCCCAGGCCGTCGCCGCAGCCGAGCCCGAGGTGATCGTCCACGAGCTGACCGCCCTGTCGGGCGATCCGGATCTCCGGCACCCCGACCGCTTCGCCGCCCTGACGAACAAGCTGCGCACCGACGGCACAGACCACCTGCTGGCAGCAGGGCGGGCCGTCGGCATTCGCCGCTTCGTCGCCCAGAGCGTCGTCGCCATCGGCACGTATGCCCGCACGGGCGGTCCGGTGAAGACCGAGGACGAGCCGCGGGACTTCGATCTGCCGGCCAAGGGGCGTTCCATTCCCGATGCCCTCGACTACCTCGAGCACGCAGTAACCGGCATCGTCTGGGCCGCCGGGATCGTGCTGCGCTACGGATCGCTCTACGGGCCGGGAACCGGCATCAGCGCCGACCACGACGCCGTGCTGACGAAGGCGATCCGCGACCATCGGTTCCCTCTCATCGGTGACGGCGGCGGCATCTGGTCACACGTGCACATCGAGGACGCGGTCGGCGCCACCGTGGCGTCCGTCGACCGGGGCAGCCCCGGCATCTACAACGTCGTCGATGACGAGCCGGCGCCCGTGCGCGAGTGGCTGCCGTTCCTGGCCGAGCAGGTTGGGGCGAAGAAGCCGATGCGGGTGCCCGGCTTCGTCGCCGGACTCCTCGCTGGCAAGGCCGCGGTGCTCCAGATGACCGAGGTGAGAGGCGGATCCAACGCGAAGGCCAAGCGAGAACTCGGTTGGCAGCTCCGCTATCCGACCTGGCGCCTCGGCTTCGCCACCGGTCTCGGCGATGACCACGGCAGCGGTCGCGGGCCGAGTCGAGCTCGAGGCCCTTCCCTGCTTTCCAACACCCGGTGAGCGCGAGACCGCACGACCGTCGTGTCGACGGCTACCGGCGCTTCGCGCCCTTCCGCCGCCCGTGATCCCTCGTGCGAACGACGATGGCTCCCGCTGCGTGTTCGTGCTTCAACGCCCGCGCGGCGGCGAGCGCGTCGGGGCTGTCGATCGCGACGACGACCGTGCCGCGGTCGCGGTAGACGACCGGTCGCCCCGGCTCGGCGACCGTCAGCGGCTTGGCCTTCGGGCCGAGGACCGGTGGCTCGACCGTCCATCGCACACGCAGCGACAGGCACAGCTCGTCGGTCAGCGTGTCGGCGGGGGCCGGCGGCTCGGGTGCTGCGTGCATGTCGTCGACCGACGACGCGGTCACGCGGCCGAGGTCGACCGTTCGCTCGGTCGCGATCTCGACGCGAGCCGGCGTGCCCGAGGTGGTGATCACCGACGCGCCCGCGTCGCCGAGCCGCCGGCCGCTGGCGAACTCGTATGGCGCCGACCCGGCCCAGTGGCGCAGGACGGCGTCGAGCTCGCCGGCCGCGTCGCCGTCGACGACGACACCGACGTCCAACGTCGAATCGGGGCGCGTGACCTCGTCGAAGTTGAGGGTGTGCACCAGCCCGCCTCCGCCGGACACCGAGATCGCCTTGGCGTGGACGCGCTCGCGGCCGAGCACGGCGCATCCGAACCCACTCATCGCCCGTGCGGCCGCGACGGCGCTGCGCACCATCGGGTTGACCAGCACCGTGACGTCGACGCCGTCCATCGCCAGCTCGCACAGGCGTTGCGCGACCTGACTGTCCGCAGACCACGTGAAGCTGGACGCGATCACCGGGCCGGCCGGATCGGCGAGCAGGTCGAGCGCGGCGGCGGTGATGCCGTCGCCCCATCGTGTCGACGTCGGCACGGTCAACGTCTGCCCGGTCGACGTCGGCCCGATGGACGTCTGCACGGCGGTGGAGGACCACTGCACCGTGCCGAGCGGCGCGGTGGCGGCGAGCCGTCCCGGTTCGATCATCTGGTGCGTTGCGGCTTCCCAGAACGACCACCGGATCGCGGCGGCGAGCGCGGTCGCGGTGTCGCCGCTGACCCGCACGGCGAGCTCGTCGTTCGAGCGCATCGCGCCGTCGCGCAGGTTCGCGGTGAGAACGAGCCCGGGGCCGCCTGTCGCCGGGTCGGCGAGAGCGAACTTGGCGTGAAAGCCTTCGGCCGAGCGGACCATCGCCGAGCGCGCCAACCGATCGAGCAGCTCCTGGTGTTCCGACACCGCGTGCCGGTCGTCGTCGGTGAGCGCTCGTCGGGTGGTCTTGAGCTGCTCCTGCGATGCCGACAGCACATAGGTCCGCACACCGCGTTGCCATGCCCGTTCGATCTCGGCGACGACCGCTTCGGAGCCGATCAGGAACGAGCCGATCACGACGGTGCTCTCCGCCGCGCGGATCACCTGACAGACCGCGTCGCCGATCGCCGTGCCGCCTGACGGGATGACCGACGATGACGGCTGCGGACGTGTCCCGTGCGCCGACCTCCGGTCGAACCACACGTCGTGGAGGACGCGATCGGAGACGTCGACGATCCGTTCGTGCTGTTGGACCCAGCCGTCCACTACAGCCCCCAGTCCTCGGCTGCCACCAGATTCCAGTAGGCGGGGATGTTTCCGGCCGCGCGTGCGCGAGCGGCGACGTCGGCCTTCGCCGGCGGTTCGGGGTCCCACTCCTCCAGGCCGTCACATGCCGCTCGAACCGTTTCCGCCCACACCTCGCTCGTCTGGAGCCGGTCGGCGAGGCAGACCGCGCGCCGTGCGACCCAGTTGGCCGCGTCCTTCTCGTCGACCGGTCCGCAGGCCGTCGAGATGCGGAGGTCGTCCACGCGGCCGACGCCGTCGATCTCGGCGTCGCTGGCGGTCACGGTGAAGCGGCGGGAGAACAGGGTGTCGACCTCGAGGTCCTTCTCGCTGATCCGGAGCTGTCCCGACTCGTCGTCCCACGAGTCCGCCAGATCAGGGTCGACCGCCGCGAGCACGTCCTCGATCGGGCACGTCACGGCATCTGCCCACCAGCCGTCCGTCCCGAACTCGACCCTGCCGGCGATCGGGCGCCAGGTGACCGTCATCGGCGTGGCGCCGAGCACGACGCCGATCGGTTCAGGGTCTGCGTCGATGATCAGTTCGGCGCCACCGCCGGCAGGTTCGACCGTCTCGCCGACCCACGGATCCAACGCGAGCGCGGCGTGCTCGATCTCGGCAGGGGTGATGCGGTCATGCTTGGCTGAGCGCAGCCGCTCAGCGGGGACCTCGTCGACCGACACCAGGGTCTGGGCGATGGCGCCGGCGTGGAGAAGCCGGGCGCGCCACACGCTCTCCTTCGCCACGAGGATCGATCGCTTCCGCAGAGCGTCGACACCGAGTGGGGTCAACGACCATCGACCGTCGCTCTCGTCGGCGAGGCCCATCCTGCTCAACAGTGCGAGCAGCCGCCGCATCGCCGCCTCGCGACCCGGGCCGAACAGGTGAGCGCTCAACTCTGCGCTGGTCGGGTCCTCGCCGTGCTCGACGATCGAGTACAGGACGAACAGGAGCGCCTCGCGGTCTTCCGGACGTCGGACGCTTCCGGCGAACTGCACGTGCCACACGCGTGCGGGTGCGGTGCAGACGCATTCGGCCGCGGCGGTCATCGACGTTCCCACGTGTGATCGACGGGAACGGTCTGGGCGACGGTCGGCAGCGCTCCGCGGCGAGCCCCGGCGATGGCCCGGTGGTCGCCGACGATCACGAGCTGGAACCGGGCTCGTGTCAGCGCCACGTTGATCCGATTCGGGCTGGCCGTGAACGCGGTGACCCAGCGCTTTCCGACGGTGAGCAGGATCAGGTCTGCTTCCTGCCCTTGGAACGAGTCGATCGTCCCGAGCGTGATCGTGAGCATGCCCTCGCCGAGCTGGAACGTGCGTCGCACCCCCCGTTGACCGCACAGCCGCTGGAGCCGTGCGCGCAGCAGCCGCTCCTGCTGGCGGTAGAAGCAGACGACGCCGACCGTCCACGCGGCGCCGGACCGCGCCGCCCACTGTGCGAAGGCCTCGATCTCGCGCATCGCTTGGTCCGCCTCGAGCGCTTGGAGGACTCCGCAGCCTGGCGAGCGTCGCTGCGCACGTCCACCCATGTCACGCGCGCGGAGTACCTGCGATAGTCCCAGGACCGCGCGGTCCGGATGCCAGCGGGATCCTGGAGCGCCTCGCCCGCATAGAAGAGCTCTCGGGGCAGCCGCGAGATGTCCGGGTGCATCCGATGCTGATGGCGCAGGAGCACGTGACGCTGCCGGAAGCATACGGGTGGCAGCCCATCGCTCAACGCGGTGGCGGCGTGGTGGCGCGCGCGGTTGGCGCCGCGTTGCAGGCATTCGAGAACCGATGGCAGCGCCAGCCCCTTCACGCGCTCCATCGCGCGCTCGACGGTATCGGCCAGCGCGTCGCGGTGGTCGGGGTGAAGGCGCGCCAGCTCGTTGTCCAGACGGGTCTGCTCCTTCTGATCCGAGAGCCGCAACTGGTACAGCGTCGACACGCGCCATCCGGCTTCGTGCGCCCACTCGGCGACGACGTCGGGTTCGGTTCCGTTCCGGGGGCTGCGAATCGTCCACCCTGTCGGAGCGAACAGCTCCGCGCTCTTGAGCTCGGCGGCGGACGTCACGAGCACCAGCCCGCCGGTGGAGTGCGCGTCGCGGAGATCGTGCCCTGTGTGGATCGGCAGCCCGACCAGCCGTGCGCGCGACTCGTACTCCTGCCACCATTCGCCGCCCGCATCGTCGACGACTGCGATCCCGCGCATCGCCACGGTGCCCGAGCCTGTTCGGCTCGGCAGGGGGTCGTGCCGGAACAGCCGGAGCAGGTCGAGCCCGATCTGGGCCTGGAGCTCGTGGCCGGCCATCGCCTGCGCGAGCGCTGCCGCCGGCCCCTTGTCGTCAGTCGGCGACAGCTGCCGGTAGTCGCCGACGAGCACCCACCGCTTGGCGAGCACCGCCGGGACCAACATCTCCTGGAACGTCGTCTTGCTCGCTTCGTCGATGATCAAGACGTCGAACAGCCGGTCCTCGGACAGCGCGTCACGGGACTCTTTGATGTCCGGGTGCTGGAGGATGCCGATCGTCGTGCCGCAGACGACGTTGGCGGTGTCGAGCACGAGCCGTGTGACGGCGTCGCCGCCGTCGCGGCGAAGCATCTCGGCCAACGCGTCCTGGGCGAACGAGGGGGCGTCCGTGCGCTCCAGATGCGCCAGCAGGCGCGCCCGCTCCGTCGCCGCGCGGTCCTCGAGCCGGAGGTGGTGGACCGACTCGGAGCACCTGCTGCGATCGCCGATGCGCACGGCGATCACCCCCAGCTCGTCGGCGCGCGTGTCGAGCCGCTCCAACACGTTGTCGACGGCGACGTGGGTGGACGCGCACAGCAACACGCGACGGCCGTCGCGCACGAGCTGGGTGATCAACTCGCAGATCGCCGTCGTCTTGCCCGAACCGGGCGGCCCCTCCAGCATCGCGAAGTCGGGCGAGCGCAGCCCGAGCGCCACGAACCGGCGCTGGTCGTCGGCGCCCGGCCGGTCCGCATCCGTGAGGAAGGCCCACGGGAGGTCGTCCCACGGCTCCCGAAGCACGGGGGGCCAGAGGTCGTCGTCACGGTCGTCGAGCAGCCGGTGGAGCGGCGCATGGGAAGGGAGCGGCGCGTTCTGGAGTTGGCGCACCGCCTGGATCTGGCGTTCCAACACGTAGGTGTTCGGACGGGCGCAGATCCGCGCGGTCGACGGAGAGCGCTCCAGATGGAGACAACCGAGCTTCGGATCGCGGTCGAGAACCCGAATCCTGTTGCCGTACGGCCATGGATCGGCCGGATCGTCCGGCTCGTCGTAGACGACCCGGAGGGTGTCGGTCATGAACTCCTCGACGACGTCCGACTCGTCGTCGGGCGCATCGGCATCGACGATCTCGACCCACAACGGTTCGTTCGGCCGTTGCGGGCGTCGCTCGTCGACGGGCCGCCACACCGCCCGCGGCGCGCGATCGGGGTGCGACACGTACCGCTTGACGGTGGTCAGAAAGCTGTGCAGATCGGTGAAGCGGTCGTCGGTGTTGCGCATCACCCGCTGCGCGTCCGCGCCGTAGATGGACTCATACCGAAGCCGCGTCGCGGAGGTCACAGGACGGCCTCGGCGCCGATGCGGATGAACGCGGTGGGGGACGGGCTCGCGTCGACGTCGAACTCGCTGTGCGCTCCGTCGTCGCAGATCGCGAACCGCCGACCGCCGTCCCGTTCCCACCCGTACTTCAGGACGGCTGCTTTGGCCGCCCCGCGGACGAAGCGTGCCTCGGGGAGGAGGCGCACCGACTCCGGCGAGAGCCGTGGTGCGCCGTGGCGTACGCGCAGCCGATGCTCGCCGGCCCTCGCCGCGGCCGCCAGCACTGCGTCGAGACGGCCCGCGATGTCGGCGGCTCTCTCGTCGTCGACGTGCAACACCAGCATCCCGTCCGCCGCGACGTCCAGACCGCTGTGGCGCGCCGCCTGCACGCGCACACGGGCGGCGTAGTCGGCGGCATCGGCGCTCACCCGGGCCAGCTCGGCATGGGCGCGTGCCGTGAGACCGATCGCGAGCAGCTCGGAGACCCGCGATGCGCTCGCGACTCCAGCGGTGAACCACAGCTGTGCCGCCTCGGCGTCGCCGGCGCAGGCGGCCATCCACTCTCCCGCCGTGGCCGGATCATCGGCGATCGGCCCCCACGCGGCCGCGTGCTCCGCCGTCAGCCCCGCGTCCCGCCACTGCGACGCCCGCTCGACGGCGAGGCCTGAGCGCTTCCAGCTGATCGCGGCGCTCGTCCCGAACCCGGCGTCGAGCCAGCGACGCGCGTCGTTCGGGTCGTCGATGCCACCGCGGACGAGTTCGCCGGCCATCTGCCGGTCGGCGATCCGCTGCCACGGCGCGATGCGCTCGATCGATCCCACGGCGTCGACCCACATCGCGGCGTCGGCCGCCGACATCGTGGACCGCCAGTCCGCGATCGCGGCGAGCCCGACGCCGATGTCGGCCCATCGCCCGGCCTCGTCGGCCGTCACCCCGGAGGCCGCCAGGTGCTTGGCGATCTCCACCGACGGGCACCCCAGGGTGCGCCACGCCGCCGCCTCCCCCGCCGGCATGCCGCGCTCCAGCCATGCGTGCGCGTCCCGTGGCGTGAACCCCGCGGCGCGCATCGCCGCCGCGGTGTCGAGGTCGCCGTCGAGCAGCTGGCGCCACTGCCAGCACGTGGTCAGGTCGGCGCGGAGCGTGGAGAACCACCGTCCGGACTCTGCTGCGGGCCATTGGGCTCGCCAGCGAAGGATCTCCGGCGCCGACACGACGCCCATGTGCATCCACTGGGCAGCCTCGGACGGGTCGACACCAGCGGCTCGCATCGCGGCCGCGTCGTTGGCGACGATCACGCCGGCCGCGATCCAACGCCGAGCCTGCGTTGCGGCGCCGGCGATCGCGCCCCGCCACGCGGCGCAGACGGCCGGATCCGTGCTGATCGACGTCCACTCGGGCAGATCGGCGGGCACGAACCCGGCGTGCGACCAGGCCCACGCTTCGGCGCCCGATGCCGCGCCTGCGGCGCGCCAGGCGGCCACCGATGCGAGGTCGCCGCGCGTGGCCTGGTACCACGCGGGTGCGTCGGAGCCCGCGGACGCGGCCCACGCCGCGGCCTGCCGCGGCTCGAGCCCCAGGCGGAGCCAGACCTCGGCGTCGGCGGGGTGGCCGAACCCCGCGCGCACCCATTCCCGGGCTGTCGCGGACTGCATCCCGAGCGACGTCCACTGCGAGGCGATCCGGGGATCGTTCGTGACCGCCAACCAGTCGGTTGCGGCGGCCGCCGACGCACCGGCAGCCGCCCAGCCCGCGGTGAACCCCTTGAAGTCGCGCACGGAGGCCCGCCCAGCCCACCGCCGAAACGCCTTCCATCCGCCCTGCTTCGACCACGCGACGCAGTCCGCTGCGGTGACGCCGGCGTCGATCCACTGCTTCGCTTCACGCGGACCGATGTCAGACGCCACCCACTGCGGGATCTCGTCCAGCGGAGCGCCGACGTCTCGCATCGCCCGGGCGTCCTTGTGCCCCACCCCCGCGGCGCGCAGGCGCAGCGCGTCGTCGGCGGAGAACCCGTCCTTCAACCACCGCGCCCGGTTCGCCGGAGACAGGAACGCTTCGCGCCACCGCCGGGCCTCGGCTGCGCCGCTGACGCCGGCGGCGATCCAGGGCTTCGCGGAGTCTGGATGGAAGCCGTGGTGGCGCCACTCGAGGATGTCGGCGGTCGCGGCGACACCGACGCGCATCCAGCCGGAGAGCTCGAGCGGGTCGAAGCCGTGGCGCTTCCACCGCCCAGCGGCAGCCGCGTCGTATCCCATTCGGACCCAGCTCAACGCTTCCTCGGGACTGCACAGCGCGTTCCACGCCGCGGCGTTCGACGGGTCCTGCCCCAGCGCCATCCAGAACTTCGCGTCGTTCGGCGTGCGCGCTCCAGCGCGCGTCCACCGACCGACGTGCGCCGGATCGCGAACTCCGAGGACGATCCACGCCGTCAGCTCGGCAGCGGTGCTGACGCCGGCCGCCTGCCATGCCGACCGAGGGAAACCCTCGACTTCGTCGCCCCATGCCCAGGCGAGGCTTGTCCACACGCCCACGGGCGCACACGTTAGATGGGGGATGTGTCGCGGTTCCGACGACGGGTGCGTCACACTGTGCCGATGGACAGCATCGCCCCTCGTCGTGTCGAGCCGTCGGTCGATGCGCTGCTTCCACCCGGCGTGGCGCGCGAGCCGTTCGTCAATCCGGACGGACGTTCCGCGGCGCGCTTCGAGCGAGCGTGGATCGACGGCGTGGCGCACATCGTCAAGTACGTGCATCCCGATGACGACTTCATGATGCGCGTCTCCGGCGATCTCGCCTGCCGCACCGTGCGCGCGTGGGCTGCCGGGCTGCTCGATGCCGCGCCCGGCAACATCGACCACACGATCGTCGCTGCTGCGTGGGGTCACGGCCGCAATGGGTGGGGTGCGGCGATCGTGATGCGCGATGCGTCCGCCGACCTGCTTCCCGGCGATGGTTCGACGATCCCGATCGGCCAGCACGCCGCCTTCCTCGACAACCTCGCCGCGTTCGCCGCGGCGACGTGGGGGTGGCGGGACACGTCGGGCGACGGGTTGCTGCCATATGACGCACGATGGGCGTGGTTCGGGCACGCCGCGCTCGACGGAGAGCGGGCGCTCGGCTGGCCCGAGCCCGTGCCGCGCATCGCCGACGACGGGTGGCGGCGCTTCGTCGACCGGGCCCCGCGCCGCCTCGTCGACGCGGTCGAGGGTCTTCGCCGCGACCCGTCGCCGCTCGCCGCCGCCCTGCGGGAGACGCCGACATGCTTCCTGCACGGCGACGTGAAGGCGTCGAACGCCGGCGCCACTGCCGACGGTCGCACCGTGCTCGTCGACTGGGCGTACGTCGGCGAAGGCCCGGTGTGCCATGAGCTCGCCTGGCACCTGGCGTTGGACCGCGCACGGCTGCCGATCTCGAAGGACGCGACGATCGATGCGTTCCGCGCCGCCCTCGAGCGTCAGGGGGTCGGCACCGACGCGTGGTGGGATGTCCAGCGCGACCTGTGCCTGCTCGGCGCCGTCGTGCAGTTCGGGTGGGAGAAGGCGCTCGGGGACGACGACGAGCTGGCGTGGTGGTGCACGGCGGCATCGGCAGGCCTGGACCGCCTGTGAGATCCCGTTTGGCGGGCCGGATCGTCGGGTAGTCAGCTCCGGGACAGCGCGCGACCTGGAGGATCGAGCGTGAACGCTGGGCGAGGTTTCCGCGATCGAACCGCTGGCGGCCGCCATCTCGCGGATGCGCTCTCGGGCGCGGAGCTGGTCGATCCGGT
Organism: uncultured Ilumatobacteraceae bacterium; assembly: GCA_964529005.1. Lineage (GTDB taxonomy): Bacteria > Actinomycetota > Acidimicrobiia > Acidimicrobiales > Ilumatobacteraceae > CAZGUH01. The sequence goes on from CAZGUH010000015.1 coordinate 58,888, forward strand.
GGTGCTCGCATTGCCGCGCGGGGGCGTGCCGGTGGCATTCGAGGTCGCGAGCCGGCTCGATGCGCCCCTCGACGTCCTGGTGGCCCGCAAGGTGGGGGCGCCGAACCACCGGGAGTTCGGCATCGGCGCCATCGCCGAGGGCGGCGTGCGCGTCGCCGACCGTGCGTCGTTGCGCATGCTGCGCATCGACGACGACGAGTTCGAGAACCTGGCAGACGCCGAGGTCGCCGAGCTCGAACGCCGTGCAGCGGCCTACCGCGGCGGCCGGCCGCTGCCGCCCACACAAGATCGTGACGTCGTCGTGGTCGACGACGGCGTGGCGACGGGCGTGACAGCCGAGGCGGCGCTCCTGGCGGCGCGCCGCCTCGGCGCGCGCCGCGTCGTGCTCGCCGCGCCGGTGTGCGCCGACGAGACGGCGCACCGTCTCGAAGACGTGGCCGACATGGTCGTCTGCGTGTCCTGCCCCGACGAGTTGGGCGCGGTCGGCCGCTGGTACGACCGCTTCGACCAGACGACCGATGCCGAGGTGATCGAGTTGCTGGAGCGCGCCCGCGCGCGCAGCGGTGGAGCCTGACGGGCAGGCCAGCGTGATCAGCGTCACCGGTGCCGGTGATGCGAGGATGGACGAGATCGACGCTCGCTCAGGAAGGAACGCGCGATGCCGAAGGAACTGAAGGCGGAGTCGTCCCGGAAGCCACCGGCGCCGTCGGACAGCCACGATCCCATCGACGAGTGGATGCGGCGCGTCATGCCGGATCTCCAGCCGATCGTTACGCACCTCGACGAGTCGATCCGTGCCGCCATTCCCGGTCTGGAGTACGCGCTCAAGTGGAAGAAGGCGTACTACGGCCTTCCCGAGCGCGGGTGGATCATCGAGCTGGTGGCATACGACGTCTCGGTCAACGTCGTGTTCCTCGGCGGCGCGGACTTCGACAACCCACCGCCGCTCGGCTCGGGGCGTTCGCGCTACGTGAAGATCAAGAGCCTCGACGAGGCGCAGGAGCCCGATCTCCAGAAGTGGATCGAGGCCGCGGCGGACGTGCCCGGCTGGACGTAGAGCGACGCAGGCTGCGCTACCGGTCGGACGGTTTGCGTGCTTCGAACAGCGTTCGCGATGTCGTCGACCGGAACACGCCATCGCGCCGGATGATCGCGTCGAGGTCGCGCAGCCGGTCGACGTAGCGCTCGACGGTGAAGTCCGGGACGGTCCAGATCACCTTGCGCAGGAAGAAGACCATCGCGCCGACGTCGAAGAACTCGAGCTCCAGGCGCTCGTTCCTGCACTCGACGACGTCCAGACCCGCGTCGCGCGCCGCCGCTGCTTCGACGTCGTGGTGACGTTCGTCGGTGTGCGGGAATGGCCCGAGGAAGAACTCGCTGATCTCGACGTTGGCGCCCTCGCCGACATGTTGCGCGAAGTAGGCGCCGCCCGGAGCGAGCACGCGGGCGATCTCCGACCAGTGCACCGTCGCCGGGTGCCGGCTGCTCACCAGGTCGAAGGCGCCGTCGGCGAACGGCAGCGGCGGCTCCTCGGGATCGGCGACCACGACGGCCCCGAGCGGATGCAGCCGGGCGGTGGCCGCCGCGACGTTCGGAGGCCATCCCTCCGTCGCCACCATCACCGGAGGGAAGCCTGCCGCGCCGGCGCCTGCGAGGACCTCACCGCCGCCCGTCTGGATGTCGAGAGCGGCGCGCGCCGCGGCGAGCTTCCTGCGCAGCATCCGCTGGTAACCCCATGACGGTCGCTGTTCCGTCGCCCGGCCGTCGAGCCAGGAGAAGTCCCATCCCTCGACCGACGTGTGCGCTGCTTCGTCGACGAGCTCCTCGAACGTCTTCGTCATCCGTTCGATCAGACCACACGGCGCGCGCTCGTGCACGTCCACCGCACCGTGCGGCCGCCGCGGGCCCTGTGGGCCGGGCGCCGGCATGCAGCGATGACCGTCCGGGAGGAATACGACGGGCGCGGATCGGGTACGAGCCCCGGTTCATCGCTCGATGGAGGTGCACCATGGTGACGATCACCGAACCTGCCGCAGAATTCCTCCTGCGGACGCGAGAGCGCAGCGGCGCACCTGCGAACGCGAGCCTCCGCATCGGAGCGCCGGGCTACGACGGCGACGCCTCTGTGGTGCTCGAGTTCGTCGCCGCGCCGCTGTCCGGTGACGCGGTCACCGACGCGCACGGGCTGGTGGTCTGCGTCGCGCCCGAGCTCACCGAGGCTCTCGACGCCGCGACGATCGACGTCGTCGATCGCGCCGGCGAGGAGCAGTTGGTGCTGCGAAACGTCGACTGATGGGCATCCCGATCGACGACGACGCGCCGCTCGAGCCGACCGACGAGGCGGGCGTGACCCCCGACGGCCTCCCGCCCGACGCAGCGTCGGAGGACGAGGCCTCGCCGCAGGACGCAGCCGACCAGCAGCACGAGGTCACGCCGGGATGGCGGATCGGCCGCCGGTCACGTGATCCCGAAGCGCCCGATGCCGACGCGCTCGATCAGGCGATGAGCGTGCCGGGCGACGACGACGAGATGTGACGCGAGGGAGCCTCAGGCCGTGACGGCCTGAGGCTCCCTCGAATCGCGGGGATGGCTCGTGCCGGCCCTCAGCCGCCGTTCTGGCCGCTGGTGTCGACGGCAGGAGCGTCCGACTCCGACAGCGTGATGCCGCCGATGCCGACCGGGCTCCACGTGCTCTGGACCGTGGACAGGCCCACCGTGGCCGCTCCGCCGCCGGCGAGCGCGAGGTTGAGCTGCCACGTGCGGGTTCCTGCCGGCGGGGCAGGAACGTTGAACGTGTAGCAACCGGCCGACGTGCGGTCGGTGTCGTCGACGAGGAACGAGGTCGCGCTCTGTCCGGTCTCGTTCCACACCGCGGCCTGGGTGACGAACCCGCCGCCCGACACGCTGCGCACGCAGAACGTCACCGACGTGAGCCGGTATGCCTGGCCGGCGATCGACGTCGGCGCGTCGAGCGCCAGGTTGACGCGGCCGTCACCGCTCGCGCGTGTCCACGTGATGAACTGCTCGAACGTCGTCGGCGCGTTCTCCGTTGCCTGGAAGTCGAGACCGGGGTGGCTCATCACGATCGGACCGAGCTGGACGTAGCGGTCGTCGTGGTTGTGGTCCTCGTAGTAGCCGACGATGTCGATGATGACGTTGACGGTGCCGCGCTCGTTGAACACGCTGATCTTGCCGTCGGCCGACAGGTCGACCGTCACCGCGTTGGGCGTCGGCGCCTGGCCAGCCGTCCAGTTCAGGTTCGATGCCGTCGGCTGCGCGGCGTCCGACGGGAACACCGTCAGATAGCCATCGCTCGTCGGATCGGTGATCGTCACGTTGGCATCGATCGCGACCGCGCCGACGGGGATGTTGCAGTTGCCGTTCGCTCCGTGCACGGTGAACGTCGCGATCTCGTTGGGGTTCAATGGCGTGGCTCGGGGCCCGACGGTCGCCGGCGCTGGACGGGTGTCCACGAGACGGCACGGCGCGATCGCGACGAACACCGGCTTGGAGCCGCTCGAGATGGTGGCCCGCGCGATGCCGAGACCACCGGCCCCCAGCGTGACCGCGACCGCAGCGCCGATCGCCGCCCATCGCGAGCGCCACATGCCGCCCGAGCGTGTCGGCGCTTTCGAGTTCACGTCCATGACACAACCCTCCTTTTTCTATTCTGGGCGGGTGACAGACGGTCACAGCCCGAGGCGTGCTGACAATAGCGAGTTCTCGAGACCACGAAAGCCGATCGCTCTGCGGGAATGATGCGACCGATGACGGCGACAAGGATGGGTAAAGATCCGGCGCTCATTGTGGTTGTGCGAGCCGAACTCTTGCTTTTTGATCACCATCGGCGTCGCCGCGTCACCTGCTCGGGTCTGACGCCGACGACCGGCGGGAAGGGGTCAGCGATGGAGGACACGTGAGCGAGCCGAGCGGACTGCCAGAGTTTCGAATGCCGGTGGTCTTCCTCGGCCATGGCAGCCCGATGAACACGCTGGAGACGAACCGGTACACCGACGCCTGGCAGCGGCTCGGCGCATCGCTTCCGCGGCCGCGCGCCGTCCTCGTCGTCTCGGCGCACTGGTACATCGGCTACACGGCCGTCACGGCGATGGCCGAGCCGCGCACGATCCACGACTTCTTCGGGTTTCCCGACGAGCTGTTCGCGTTCGCATATCCGGCGCCCGGCTCGCCAGACCTGGCCGCCGAGATCGCGGACCTGGTGCAGCCGCGCTGGGTCGGCCTCGACGTCGACGGGTGGGGGCTCGACCATGGCGCCTGGTCGGTGCTGGCGCACATGTTCCCCGGTGCCGACGTTCCGGTCGTGCAGCTGTCGCTCAACGCGTCCAAGCCGATCCAGTACCACCTCGACCTTGCCCGCAGCCTCGCCCCGCTGCGTGACCGCGGCGTGCTGATTCTCGGCAGCGGCAACGTGGTCCACAACCTGCGACGCGTCGACTGGCGCCAACAGCACGGCGGGTTCGACTGGGCACGGCGATTCGACGAGGCCGCTCGTACGTGCATGACCGAGAGCCCCGGTGACATCGACGCATTGGCATCCCATCCCGACTACCGCCTCGCCGTGCCGATCACCGACCACTTCCTCCCCGCCGTGTACGTCGCGGGCCTCGCCGCGGCAGACGGCGCCACATGTTCCGTGCTCGTCGACGGATACACGTACGGGTCGCTGTCGATGACGTCGTACACCGTCGGAGCCACACAGCTGGGCCTCGCCGACCTCGACGATGACGGCGCGGCCCCGATCCCGTCCGAGCTTCCGTCGGACCAGACGAACGTGTGAACCGCCCGCGCGATCGACGAACCCGCTGGCGCAACGACGCGCACGGATATGGCCTCGTCAGCAAGACGTTGCATTGGCTGATCGCTGCCGCGATCGCGGCCCAGCTGACGATCGGCTACCTGCTCGACAGCAGCGGTCACGGTCGCGGCCGAGGCCGCGGACGGAGCGGCGAATCGGGACGCGGGCGCGGTCGCGGCGGCGACGACGCGTTCGGCGATGACACACTGCTGACACTTCACGTCGTGCTCGGGGCGACGATCCTCGCCCTCGCCGCAGCGCGGCTCGCCTGGCGACTCTCGACGCCGCTGCCGCCCTGGGCGTCGAGCCTCTCACGCGTCGAGCGACGCATCGCCCACTGGACCGAACGATCCCTCTACGCGTTGATGTTCGCGATCCCGATCTCCGGTCTGGCGCTGATCATCGGAGACGACGACGATCTGCTCGGCGTGCACGTCGCGACGCACGTCATGTTCTTCGTCGCGATCACGATGCACGTCGGGTTGGTGCTCAAGCATCAGGTCCTCGAGCGCGACGGCCTCCTGAGCCGCATGACGTGAACGCCCCGATCGGCGCCGGCAGCTATTGGGCCACGAGGCGCAGGCCGGTCGCGACCTCGAGGCGAAAGCGTCCGCGGCCCGTCCGTTCGATCCGCACGGGTGCGTCGCGCTCGTCCAGGCGGCGCTTCAGCAGGATCAGCCGGCTCTCGAGGTTGTCCTTGAACCCCGGCATGTCGAGCGACGGATCGAGGCGCAGCTCCTTGTTGGTGAACTCGATGCGCCCGTCGGCGTCGTGCTGCCGCAGCAGCGTCCAGAGGATGCGGCCGGCGACGCCCTTGATGAGATAGTCGTTGGTGAAGAACACGCTGCCGTCGACGTCGAAGTAGCGCACCACGACGGTCGCCGGCGCAGGCGCGGCCAGACGGGCGTGCGTCGCGGGCGGTGGAGGAGCCGGCGCCTCGTCGTCGGCGTCGAGCGCGCGGATGTGCTCGATCGCGCCGGCCAGCGCGTTCGCCACGATCGACAGCGTCTGCTGGTCGACCTCGTTGAACGCGACGGGCATCGCGCTCTCGACGGCGAGCACGCCGATCAGTTCGCCCCGCGCCATCGCCGGGACCGCGAGGCAGCTCTCGGCACGGGGGAGACCGGGCATCGGCAGCTGCCGACCCGGGCCGACGGCGCCGTCGTCCTCGTACTCGCGCCGGATGGAGCGGGAGTACTTGGCCATCTGTTGCAGCGCCCCGACGCGCAGCGGCTCGCAACGCGCCGCGGCCACGCCGATCACGCCGTCGCCGATGGCCACCTCCGCGCCGATGCTCGCCGCATCGAACCCCCGTCGCCCCATCGTGTAGAGATTGCGCCCCTCCTCGTCGAGGAGCATGAGGTGGATGTGGCGATAGCCGAGGAGGCGATCGAGCCCATCGAGCGTCGCGTCGACCAGCCCTTCGAGATCGGTGCAGCGCGCGACGCACGCGGACAGTTCGGCGAGCGCGCCGAGGTCGGCCCGGCGATGGCGCGGCAGGGTGGACGGGTCGGGGCGAACGCCCGACGGGTGGGGCGGCACCCGCACGATGTCGACGACCCGGAAGATGTCCGCGGCGCGCAAGCGGAACACGTCTTGCATGCCCTCCAGCGCGGCGATGGCGTCGACGTCGGTGCGCAGCTCCTCGAACACATGGCCGCGGCGTTCTGTGCGTTCGTAGACGAGCGACAGACGGAACTCCTCGTACGTCACCGGATCCAGCAGCAGCAGGCTCGCTCGCGGGTTTGCAGCGATGTTGCGGGCGGTCTTCGACATGAACTGGTTGGACAGCGCGATCCGATCGCTGCCGACGCGGTGGGCGCGGGTGAGGTAGGTGATGTTGGGCATCCCGCCGGAGCCTGCCGTCGCCAGCACACCGGGGACCGCGCCGCCGAAACAGCGATCGATGTCGATCAGTCCGAGGTGCTCATGGTCGCTGCGGGCGGTCATCTGGCCGCCGCCACTCGCCGGCCAGCGGACGGTCCCGGCGTCTGGTCGAACACCTCGTCGACCACCATCACCACCGTCACCGATTCGATCGGCAACAGCTGACGGGTGAGCGAAGGCGGGTGCCCATCGGTGTCCGCGATGGCGGCGAGGAAGAGCGCACTGTGCTCGTCCATCAGCGCGAGTTCGTCGTCGCTCGGCGGTGCGACGCTCACCACCCGTCCCTTGAGCTGGACCGAGCGCAGCGTCCGGACGTCGGCCGCGGTGACCGCGACCAGCCCCGAGCCGAGGTTCTCCACCGTCACCGGGTCGTCGGCGCTCATCACCAGCCGCACGGCTCCGCTCGTGGCGTCGTCGATCGTCAGGGCGAACGCTCGCGTCGCCCGTGGCTCGCCGTCGAGGCTGACCGTGCCGACGACGAGGCTCGTGCCGGCCTCGAGGATGGACATGACCTCCGAACTGAACACGAATCTCGCTTTGCAGGTTCCTTGAGGGAAATGTGGGTGTGAGATTACGAGGCATTCAGGAACGGGCGCACACCAGATCGTTCACCATGGGCTCGCCTCGCCGGAGACGCCGGCGCCGACTGAACGGAGCAGACCATGAGCCTCACCACAACCACGACCGCGACCTCGACCGTCACCGCCGCCACCGCTGGCGACGACTTCCGCCTCGCCGTGTTCGACCTGTACCGCGACATCCACAAGGGCATGCGCGCCGAGTTGTTCGCCCTGACTTCCTCGGCCGGTTCGCTCGACCCGGCCGACGTCGTGGGATGGATGGCGCTCGCCGAACACACCGGCGCGGTGGAGAGGATGCTCATCGACCACGCGCACCACGAGGACTCGTTCATCGATCCCGTGTTGCGCGAACACTGTCCGGCGCTGGCAGCACAGGTGATCGACGACCACGAGCGCCTCGACGCAGAGTTCGCCGCGATCGCCGGCGTCATTCGCTCCGGCGCCGAAGCTCCGGCGGCGGACCGCCGCCGCCTGGCGCATCTCGGCTACCTGCGCCTGTCCGCGTTCACCAGCTCGTATCTCGCTCACCAGTGCGTCGAGGAGTTCGAGATCACCCCGGCTCTGGAGCAGGCGGTCGGAGTCGAGGAGATGGTCGGCATCCACATGGCGATCATCGGATCGATCCCGCCGGACGAGATGGCCAAGGCGCTGGCGATCATGTTGCCGGCGATGAACGCCGACGATCGCGTCGAGCTGCTCGGCGGGATGCGGGCGGCCGCCCCGCCCGAGGCGTTCGCCGGCGTGGTCGACCTGGCTCGTTCGGTCCTGCGCCCGAGCGACTTCGCGGCCGTCGCCGCACGGATGGAACTCTGAGCGCGCGACGGCCCTCGGCGCAGGCCCGTCGCGATTGCGGCGGGACATGTGCCGAGGGCCGGCCGGACGCCACTCCGGCGTGCTGCTCGTTCCGTGCTGCTCATTCCTTGCGGCGAAGGACCGAACGGCGAGCGCGGTACTCGTCCTCGTCGATCTCGCCTCGTGCGTACCGCTCGGCGAGGACCTGCTCTCCCGAGCGCGCCCCGCAGTGCTGCCACCGCCGCCGCAACGTGAGAATCACGACGACCCACAACGTGATGAACAGCAGCGGGATGATCGGGAACCAGGGCCACGGCCCGTCGTCGCCCCAGCGGTCATGGGCGAGCACGGCCGTGTTGAGGAAGGCCATCATGCGGTCACGTCCCTTCTGTTGACGAGCAGGAGCGTCGCCGCCCCTGCGATGGTGGTGTAGGCAATGGCGGTCACGACGGCTCGGGCGAAGCCGAGCTCGACCGTCCCGCCGCGGATCAGCGACGCCAGCACCTGGCCGGGGAACCAGCGGTAGCCGGCGTCCCACGAGTCGACGACGATGTTCTCGAACGGCCCGGCCCAGGCGAACCCGACGGCGAGCGCGATCGGCGCGGAGCGGAAGATGACCGCCAGGGTTGCGCCGAAGATCGCCCATCCGGCGACGCCCGACATCGCGGCGCCGTAGTCGGCCAGCGCATCACCCAGGCCGGCGAGAGACCACCACTCGGAGGTGGGGATGTCCTGGGTGGGCGCGAGCGCGGTCGCCAGCGCGACGCTGGCGATCTCGGCGACGGCGGCGATGCCCGCGGCGACGAGCAGCAGCGCGGCGAGCTTGCCGACGATCAGCCGCAAGCGGTGCGGATCACGTAGCAGCAGCGCACGGAACGTGCCGCCGGAGAACTCCGTGGCGATCACCGCGATGAACGTCACGAAGACGAGGAATCCGGCGAACGACGCGCCGATCGCGAACGGCATGCTGGCTCCACCGGTGGTGGACAGCTCGGCGATCGTCGCGCCGCCGCGCCGTGAGTTGCTGACGCCGCTGTCGCTGGCGGATGCCATGACGGAGAACGTGGCGACGGTCGCGAACGCGAGCGCGCCGACGATCGCGTATGTCAGCGGTCGCCGCCGGGTGAAGCGGCCGAGCTCGGCACGCACGATGTGCATCATCGGAGGACTCCTGTGGTTGCGGGGACGGGTGTGGGTGAGGCGACGCCGTCGCGCTCGGCGACGACCGCGAGATAGCGCTCCTCCAACGTGGTGCGGCTGGGACGGAGCTCGACGAGGACGATGCCCGCCTCGAATGCGGCGCGGTTCAGCGCGGCGGCCATGTCGGTGATGTCGCTCGCGTTGGCGGGCACGACGAGTCGGTGACCGTCGCGCCGGCCCGTCAGGCCTCGGCGGGCGACGATCGACTCGAGGCGGCCGAGATCGTCGGCGTTCTGCGGCGCGATCTCCAGCGCCCCGCCGGCGCTCTCCAGGAACGCGGCGGTCGAGCCCTGATAGATCCGGTGACCGGCCTCGATCAGGATCAGCCAGTCGCAGACCTGCTCGAGCTCGCTCAGGTCGTGCGACGAGACGAGCACCGTGCGGCCGCTGCCTGACAGCCCGGCGATCAGCGTTCTCATCTCGCGCACGCCTTGCGGGTCGAGCCCGTTGGACGGCTCGTCGAGGATCAGCAGCTCGGGATCCCCGAGCAGGGCCGCGGCGATGCCGAGGCGCTGCTTCATCCCCAGGGAGTACGAGCGGTAGCGGTCGTCGCCGCGCCCTGCGAGGCCGACTTCATCGAGCAAACGCCCGATGTGGGCACGGTCGAACCCTCCGACCGTGGCGAACAGCTCCAGGTTCTGCTCGCCGGTCAGCGAGGGGTAGAACGCGGGGGACTCGATCATCGCCCCCACCCTGGAGAGGTAGGCAGCGGGATCGTCGATCGGCCGGCCGAGAACGGCGCCTGTTCCTGCTGTCGGGCGCACGAGCCCCAGGAGCATCGCCATCGTGGTCGTCTTGCCCGAGCCGTTCGGCCCGATGAAACCGGCCACGACACCGGTCGGCAGTTCGATGTCGAGCGCGTCGACCGCGGTGCGCTGCCCGTAGCGCTTGGTCAATCCGGTGACGGAAACGGCGGTGGAAGTCATGTCTCCATCGTCGTGATCTGCGTGCCGGTCGGCGTCCTCCCACGGAAGGCTTGTCGGCTACGCCCGGTGGAGTATCAGCCGCGCCATCCGGCGCGCACCAAGCCGCTCTCGTAGGCGAACACGACCAGCTGGGCGCGGTCGCGAGCGCCGAGCTTGATCATCGCTCGGCTCACGTGCGTCTTCGCGGTCGCGCTGCTCATGTACAAGCGCTCGGCGATCTCGTCGTTGGTGAGGCCGCCGGCGACGAGGACGACCACCTCACGCTCGCGTTCGGTCAGCAGCGACACGTCGGCGTGCGGCGCGGGCTCCTTGGCGCGGGCGGCGAACTCCTCGATCAGCCGGCGCGTGATGCGCGGCGAGAGCAGCGCGTCGCCGCGCACCACCGTGCGAACCGCACGCAGCAACTCCTCGGGCTCGGTGTCCTTGACGAGGAACCCGTTGGCGCCGGCGCGGATCGCCTCGAACACGTACTCGTCGAGGTCGAAGGTCGTCAGGATCACCACCTTGACCGCCGACAGGGCGGCGTCGGCGGAGATGCGCCGCGTCGCCTCCAACCCGTCGACGTTCGGCATCCGGATGTCCATCAGGATCACGTCGGGTCGCAGGTCGGCCGCCATCCGGGTCGCCTCCGCGCCGTCGGATGCCTCCCCGACGACGCTGATGTCGTCCTGCGCGTCGAGCAACGATCGAAAGCCGGCGCGCACGAGCGCCTGGTCGTCGGCGAGCACGACGGAGATCACGGTGCGTTCCCCGGGATGCGGGCGTGGACGCGCACACCTCGCCCGCGGTTCGCCGTCACCTCGACGTGGCCACCGACCGACCGGGCGCGCTCGTGCATGCCGGTGATGCCGCTGCCGGTCGGCGCGACCGTGCCGGCGCCGTCGTCGGTCACGTCGATGGCGAGACCGTCGCCGTACGCGACGCGCACGTGCACCGCGTTGGCGCGGGCGTGCCGGACGACGTTCGTGAGCGCCTCCTGGATGATCCGATATGCGGCCAGCTCGGACGCGGCGGGCGCGGCAATCGGCTCGCCGACGATCTCCAGTGTCGCGTCGAGGCCACTCGTTCGCACGTTCTCCACGAGCGTTGGCACATCGGCGAGCGTCGGCGCCGGTGACCGCGGCGCGGCCTCGCCGCGGCGGAGGACGTCGAGGGCGACACGCAGCTCGCGCAGCGCTTCATGGCTCGCCTGCTTGATCGTTACGAGCGCCGGCTCTGCGCGGTCGGGATGGGTGGCGAGGAGGTGCAGGGCGACGCTCGCCTGCACGTTGATCAACGAGATGTTGTGCGCCAGCACGTCGTGCAGCTCCTGAGCGAGCTCCAGCCGTTGCTCGCCGGCGCGGCGTTCACGCTCCCGCTCCTGCGCCTGCCGGCGTTCGACCACCTGCGTCCGGCGCAGGTTGACCAGCTCGCTGATGACGACGATCGCGGTGAGCCACCCGGCGACGAGCGCCAGATGACTGGCGCGCAGGCCGTCCGATCCGGCGACGTCGAGCGCGCTGGCGACGACGTAGCCGGCGAACGCAGCGCTCGCCACGGCGATGCTCACGCGTCGCGAGCGATGGATCGCCAGGTGGAAGAACGCCACGGCGACGCTGGCGAAGATCGGGCCGTACGGATAGCCGCGGGCGATGTAGACCTCGACTGCGGCGACCGCGGCGATCGCGGAGGAGGTCGTGTAGACGTCGCGCCAGGCGAGAGCGACCGGGCCGATCAGCACGAGCACTACGGCCAGCGCGTCGATGCCACGCCGCTCCGGCTGGTTGCTCGCCGCGCCGAACGATCCCACCACCTGGAGGGCGGCGAGCGCGAGCGAGAGCACCCACGCAGATCGTGCCGGCCACCTCACCCCACGGACGCTACGCGCGGCGCCACCGGTTCACATCCGTCAGCGGGAGGATCTGCGCCTACGCCGACCGGTGTACACGCGCGTCCGGACTGGCGGAACGCGCGACGCGATCGGTGGCAAACTCCGGTGTTCGCCTCGCCTCGCCCACAAGGAGCATTCGTGGAGACACGTCGGATCGGAAGCCTCGACGTCTCGGTCGTCGGGCTCGGTTGCAACGCTTTCGGCTCTCGCATCGACGAGGCCCAGACGGCGGCGGTCGTGGCCGCGGCGCTCGACGCCGGGATCAACTACTTCGACACCGCCGAGAGCTACGGCGGCGGCCAGTCGGAGACGTTGCTCGGGAAGGCGTTGGGGTCGCGGAGGGACGAGGTCGTCGTCGCGACGAAGTGGGGCCACACCTATCAGCTGCAGCCGGGGGAGCGTGGCGGCGACCCGGCGCTGATCCGCGCTCGGCTCGAAGCCAGCCTGCGGCGGCTCGGCACCGATCGCATCGACCACTACCAGATGCACCGCCCCGACCCGGACACGCCGGTGGCCGAGACGCTCTGGTGCCTGGCCGAGCTGAAGGCAGAAGGAAAGATCCGCGAGATCGGGTGCACGCACTTCACCGCCGACCAGCTGCGCGCCGCGCACGCGATCGACGGGGTCGAGGGGTGGCCGTCGGTCCAGAACCACTACTCCCTGTTGACGCGGGCGCCGGAGACCGACGGCGTGCTCGACGCGTGCCGCGAGTTGGGCGTCGCCTTCGTGCCGTACTTCCCGCTCGAGTCGGGCGTCCTCACCGGGAAGTACACGTCGGCGACGGAGTTCCCCGAGGGCTCCCGCCTCGCCAGAGCCGGGAAGTCCGCTGCCCAGTTCATCGACCCCGACAAGCTCGCCGCCGTCCGCCGCCTGGAGGCGTGGGCCGGCGATCACGGCCGGACGATCCTCGACCTGGCGATGAGCTGGCTGACCTCGAACCCCCTCGTCGCCACCGTCATCGCAGGCGCCAGCAAGCCCGAGCAGGTGGGCGCCAACGTCGCAGCCGGAATGTGGGCGTTGACGGAGTCGCAGCGCGCTGAGGTGGCGGGCCTGGCCGGCTGAGATCGACGAAGCCGGCGGGCGCCGCCCGGGCGATCAGTCGCGGCGCAGGGCGGACGGCCGCTCGCCGGTCTGCACCCGCCACAGCGCGGAGTAGAGGCCGTTGGCGTCGGCCAGCTCGTCGTGCGTGCCGGCTTCGGAGATCCGCCCGGCTTCGAGCACCCAGATCCGATCGGCGTCGCGCACGGTCGACAGCCGGTGGGCGATGACCATCACCGTGCGGCCGTCGGCCACCCGCGCGAGCGACCGTTGGATCGCCGCCTCGGTCTCGTTGTCGACCGCGGAGGTCGCCTCGTCGAGGATCAGGATCGCCGGATCGCGCAGGATGGCCCGAGCGATCGACAGCCGCTGCCGCTGGCCGCCCGACAGCTTCTGCCCGCGCTCTCCGACGACCGTGTCGTATCCCTGCGGGAGGGCGACGATGAACTCGTGCGCCTCGGCCAGCCGGGCGGCGCTCTCGATCTGGTCGTCGGTCGCTCCGGGGCGGCCGAACGCGATGTTCTCGCGCACGGTCCCCTGGAAGAGGAACACGTCCTGGCTGACGTAGCCGATCGACTGTCGCAGCGACCGGAAATCGATGTCGCGCACGTCGACACCGTCGATCATCACGGCGCCCGATCTCGGGTCGTGGAAGCGCAACAGCAAGCGGGCGAGCGTCGACTTGCCCGCTCCCGTCGCCCCGACGACGGCGTGCGTCTCGCCGGCGGGGATGCGCAGGGAGATACCGCTCAACACGTCCTCGCCGTCCGCGTAGCCGAAACGCACGTCGCGCAGCTCGATGTCGCCGCGCACCGGGCGCGGAAGGACCCCGGGGCCGGGGACCATCGTCGGCCGCACGTCGAGCAGATCCGTGATGCGCCGGATCGACGCCATCGAACGCTGGTAGAGGTCGAGCGACTCGCCGAGACGGGTCAGCGGCCACAGAAGCCGCTGGGTCATGAACACGAGAACCGAATAGGCGCCGACCTCCAGGTCGCCGTCGATCACCATCTTCCCGCCGACGATGAGCGTGCACGTGAAGCCGGCGAGGATGACGAGCCGGATCAGGGGGATGAACGCGGAGGAGTACCGGATCGCTCGACGGTTGGCGTCGACGTAGGCCAGCGACACGTCTTCGAGGCGTCGGGCCTCGCGCTCCTCAGCGGTGAACGCCTTGATGGTCGTGATGCCGCCGAGGTTCCCCGACAGCAACGACGACAGGTCGGCGACGCGCTCGCGCACGCCCGCGTAGAGCGGTTCGAGGCGGCGCTGGAACCGGATCGATCCGACGACGATCACGGGGATCGGCAGGAACGCCAGAACCCACAGCTTCGCGGAGGTGGCCAAGAACACCCCTCCGACGAGCACGACGGTCCAGAACGTCTGGATGATGTCGTGGGGACCGTGGTCGAGGAACCGTTCGAGCTGGTTGACGTCGTCGTTGAGCACTGCCAGCAAGCCCCCGCTCGTGGTGTCCTCGAACCACGCCACCTCCAGCTCTTGGACGTGGCGATACGCGCCGACGCGGAAGTCGTGCTGGATCGCCTGTGCCAAGCCCCGCCACTGCACGTGCGCGAGGTAGTCGCTGAGCGATTCGACCAGCCAGGCGGCGACGTTGATGCCGGCGAGCACGAGGAGCTGATCGAACCGGTCGGACATCCCGAACAGCGAGGACAGGAACGAGCCATCGCCGCGCACGACGACGTCGATGGCGACACCGATCAGCAACTCCGGCGCGACGTCGCACGCCTTGTTGATCGAGGAAAGCACCGCGGCCAGCACCATTCGGCGCCTGTGGCGTCGTGCGTGGCGCCACAGGCGCATGAACGGGTGCGAACTCATGGGCCAAGCGTAAACGGGAACGCTCCCGGATCCCGGAGGCGTATCAGGGTGTCAGGAGCCGCAGCGCCCCCGGAGCGAGCCGCACGGTCACCGCGCCGCCGCCGAGCCCGACCGGTTCACCGTCGGCCCAGAGCGATTCGTCGGTCTCGACCGTCACCGAGGCGCCGCGCGTCGACGTCACCGCGCGGTGGCGAACGTGCGAGCCGCGGAACACCTTCGGCAGCCAGCGCACCAACTCGACGCGGCCGAGCGCGCCGACGGACATGACGTCGACCAGACCGTCGCTCGGCTCGGCGTCGGGGCAGATCTTCATCCCCCCGCCGAAGAACGCCGTGTTGGCGACCGCGACCAGCGTCGTCGGTCCCTCGATCACGGTGCGCTCGCCGGTGGGGGCCTCGACGGTCAGGCGCATCGGGCGCGATCGGAGCCGGCCGATCTCGAGCAGCGCGGCGATCGTGTACTTCGCCGAGCCGCGGGGACAGCGCAGCCGGTTGGCGGTCTCGTTGACGCGGCCCGAGTACCCGGCCGTCACGACCGAGGCCGCGTACGTGATCGCCGCGGCGCCGGCGTTGGCCGTGTCGCCCGCTGCCGGAGCTCCGGCTGGCTCGATGGCCATCAGGTCGGCCGAGCTCACGTGGGCCGAACCGGGCACCGACGCGGCAAGGGTGGTCGCGGCCGCGCCGCCGATGCCGAACGCCCGAGCGAAGTCGTTGCCGGTGCCGGTGGGCACGATCGCGACCTCGACAGGCTGGCACGCGAGGAACTGGACGGCTCGATGCACGAGCCCGTCGCCGCCGCACAAGACCACGCGGGTCATCGACGGCGCAGCGGCGTGCAGGTCATCCAGCGCGACGACGGTGGGCGTCCATCCGTGAGCCGTCGCAGCTGCCGCGACCCGTGCCGCCGCTCGCCCCGCACTGCGCGGGTCGCCGATGCCTTCCACGATGTGCAACGTCGTCGCCAGAGCAGCGGACGTTACTACGCGGCTCGACCGCCGGCCCTGGACCTACACCGCGAAGACCTGGCCGTCGTCGGCAAACGCCTTGCATTCCAGCGCGTTGCCGGCGGGGTCGTAGAGGAACATCGTCCGTTGCTCGCCGACCTCGCCGGGGAAGCGCACATGCGGCTCGATCACGAACGTGACGCCGGCCGCTCGCAGCCGCTCGGCGAGCTGGTGGAATGCCGGGATGGTGAGGATCAACCCGAAGTGCGGGACCGGGACGTGCTGGCCGTCGACGTCGTTGTGTACGACCGTGGTGCGCTCCGGAGCCAGGTGCGTGACGACCTGGTGGCCGCTGAAGTTCCAGTCGATCCAGGTCGGCGCGCTGCGACCGCGCTCCAGACCCAGCACGTCACCGTAGAACGTGCTCGCCGCGGCCAGGTCGTCGACCGGGATGGCGAGGTGGAACCGGGGGATCGGGGAATCGAGCACGCGGGCCATGCGCCATGTTGGCAGCGCGGCGGCGCCGCGGTCACGTGATGACGATCACCGTGTCGCCGATGCCGAGGTGGTCCCAGATCACGACGGCCTGATCGGGCAGCACCCGGATGCAGCCCGACGACTCGCCGCGGCGATCGAGCGATCCGACCGAGTCGAGCGGCTGGTAGCGGAAACCGGTGGCCGAGCGCGGCACGGCGTGGAAGGCGACGCGGGCGCCGGTGTGTATGCCGCGGGTGAACGCCACGAAGTGGTCGAGGTAGGAGAAGTGCCCGCCGAACGTCGACGTCGTCACCCGGTCCCGCGCGTACACCGAATACGAGCCCGGGCGTGGCTGGTCCCAGGCGGTCGTGATCGGGAACGCCTCGTCGGCGATGCCGTCGGTGCAGAGCCAGGCGCGCTGCGCGTCGCGGTCGATGACCGCCGCATGCCCCGCCGGCGGGCAGTGCTCGGAGCCGGGCGGGGGCGCCGCTGGCGGCGTGAGCCGCACGGCGGTCATCGTCGCGCTCGCTGCCTCGGCAGGCGCGGCGTCCGTGCTGCGGGGAGCCGGCGAGCCGTGAGAGCGATCCTCGTCCCACGACGTCGACGCGACAGGTGGCGCGGCTGCCGCGGGCACGTCGGCGGTGCGCGCGAGCGGATCGCTCGATGGAGCGCCTGCGTGCGTGGCGAGCGTCGCGCCCAGTGCGGCGGTCACCCCCGCCGCCACGGCGAGGCCTGTCGTCCACCGCATGCGCCGACCCATCGGAGCGATGCTATGTGCCCACCGCGCGAGCGACGAAGCGCGGCTCACGCCGGAAAAGT
>CAZGUH010000016.1:0-75161 GCA_964529005.1 uncultured Ilumatobacteraceae bacterium
CTAGTCGTGGACCGGGACGATGGCCGACCGCCCAGGGCGCGTGAGCAGCGCGCCGACGCGCGCCAGATCGTGCTCGTCGAGCGCAGGGACGAACTCGACGCCGAGCGTGATCGTGCCCCGCTCACCCACGCGGCGGTTCCTCACCTCGCAGCGCAGCACGACGCTCGACTGCTCACCGGCGAGGGGATAGATCTCCACCGTCAGCGGGCCCGTGCCGATCGGCGCAAACCCGACGATCTCGACAGCAGCGCCGAGGATCGAGACGTCGACCACCCGGCAATCGATCCATCCGCCGGACGACCCGAACCGGCATCGTCCCAACCAAGCGACGGCCTGGCGGGGCGCCCGCCGACGGCCGAAGCGCGCCATCGCGGACACCTGCGCCGCATCGTCCTGCGCGTACGTGTTCCGAAGGTCCTCCGGCTCGCCCGTCTCTCCTGCCTCCGACGGCCCGGGCGCGTTCACCGACGGCGTGACGCGCAGGCGCGCCGAGCGCCACCCCGCCTCGGCGACGTACGCGCCGAGCTCGACGCTGCCGATGCCGATCGCCATCTGGTTCCCGCTCGCCGTCTTCGCTCGATACATCGCCCGGTCCGCATCCGCGATGAGGCCCTCGGCGGAACGGCTGACGTCCCCGGCACGCCACGACACGAGACCGACCGACGCGGTGATCTTGACCGCCGGAGCGAAGTCCGACTCCACCTCGAGATCGAGCCCCCGCACGACCCGCTCGGCGACCATGTAGACGGCCGTCTCGTTGGCGGTGTCGAGCACGACGACGAACTCGTCGCCAGCGAGCCGTCCGACGAGATCGCTCGGTCGGACGCAGGAGCGCAGCCGCTTGGCGACCGCGACCAGCACATCGTCGCCGGCGAAGTGGCCATGGCTGTCGTTGACCTGCTTGAAGCCGTCGAGGTCGACGAACAGCAGCGTGCCCGCCTCCTTGGACGCCAGCATGTCGGTCATCCGCCGGATCACCGCCACACGGTTCGGCAGCCCGGTCAACATGTCGTGCGTGGCCTCGTACTCGTGCCGAGCGCCGGAGCATTCGAGGGCGCGCACGAGCTCCGCCATGCGGGTGACGACGAGCAGGAACGACACCGCCGTGGCCGAGATCACGAGCGGCACGGCGAGGGCCGAGCCGTTCACCCATTGCACGAGGAGGATGCTCGGGGTGATCAGGGCTGCGACCGTCAAGATCGCCAGCCGTCGCTTCCCGAGCACGACGTCCTGCGGGCCGCGCGGCTCGTCGACGAAGCGCATCGACGGGCTGAGGCCGGCCCATGCCAGGGCGATGTAGGGGATGAGGAACACCGAGTCGTTCCATCCTCCGCTGGCGTACGTGCCATGGAGGACGCCGACCATGTACCAGGCGTCGGCGACCAGCTGTGCCAGGAAGCCACACACCAGCATCGCGAGCGCGGGCATGTGCGCGTTGATGCCGGCCCGGCCGGCGGTCAGCAGCCGGACCATGACCGCAAGGCACACCAGGTCGCCGAGCGGATAGCCGGCGCTCACCGTCTTGGCCACGAGGCTCAGGTGCGGCCCGGCCGCGATCGGCTCGACCAGCCAGATCCAGACGATCACCGCCGCCGGCACGACGATGATGGCGGCGTCGATCAGCGCGATGCGGTCGCCGCCGGGTCGGGACCGGCGCACGAGCGTCGCCAGGCCAGCCGCCAGCAGCGGGTAGCCGGAGACATAGGCGGCGTCCGCGCCGGATGGGAACGACGTCACGTCCCAGACCAGGTCGTTGAGGGTGAACACCAGATCGCCGAGGGCGAACACGGCGAAGCCGCTGCCGATCAGCAGCCAGGCCGGCCCCAACGCCCCGTAGCGGCGGGCGCCGGCGAAGAACGCGACCACCGAGCCCCAGGCGACGAGTTGGTACAGGATCTCGGCGGGGATGGGCGGAAGCGCCACGTACAGCACCACGGCCAGGCCAGCGCCCAGCACCATCGCTTGCAGAGATCCGCACTTCGGCACGAATGCACATCGGCACACCGGCTCCACGAGTAAAGGGATCGGCGCGCCCGATCGGGCAACCTGGTGGCCATGCTCTCACCGTCGACCGACACGTGGCGCCTGTTTCTCCACGTCATCGCCGCCGCCATCTGGATCGGTGGCCAGTTCGCGCTGGCCGGCGTGGTGCCGACCGTGCGCCAGGCAGCGCCCGGCGCCACCACCGCCATCGCCCGTGCGTTCGCCCGCGTCGCCTGGCCAGCGTTCGCCGTGCTGGTCGTCACCGGAATCTGGAACCTGTCGGCGGTCCACATCGGCGACGCCACGATCGAGTACCAGGTGACGGCATTCGTCAAGGTCGCCCTCGCAGCGGCGAGCGGAGCAGGCGCGGCTGTCCACCAGCTGTCGCGCTCGCGCGCCGGGCTAGCGCTCGGCGGCGCCGTCGGCGCGATCGCGGGCGTCGGCGCGCTGTTCCTCGGCGTGCTGCTGCGCAGCGGAACCTGAGCGAGCTCAGCTGCTGGCGGCGACCGCGCCGACGGTCGCCGCCGTGGTCGCCGCGATCACCGCGGCCTGCGCGTCGGCCAGGACCCTGCGCACCGACTCGCCGTACTGGCGCAGGTCGGTGGCGTCCAGGGCGTGGTCGATGCGTCGGCGAGCATGCTTGCGGCTGGTGCGCTCGGGCGCCACGACCTCGAGCAGGTGGGCGGGACCGGTCATCGAGAGCACGAGCGCGGTCGGTGGGTCGAGCGCTGCGTCGCTCGTCGCCGCCTCGCGCAGGCGTGCGAGCACGCTGTCGCGGACGTCGGGGCGCAGCACGCGGGTGACGGGCCGCAACCGGCCTTCGGGCGGGGCGACGACGCCGGCCGTGACCAGGCCGGCGACGGCGGTGTCCCACGTCCCTGCTCCGAGGCGCTTCGTCAGCCCGCGGTCCATGTGGGACAGCGCAGCCTTCGGCGTGCCGCCCTTCTCGTCGAGCACCCCCCGCGCGGCGGCGAGCGCCGGCGACCGCCCGGGCCCGCCGTCGAGCGCGAGCTGGCCGATCAGCAGACCGGCGAGGCAGGCGTTGTGGGCGTCGCGCATCCCGACGGCCGGCCGCCCCGACTCGGGGTCGATCGCCAGCAGCGTCAGTTCCTCGGCCAGAAGCAGCGCCGGCATGCCGGTCACCACCGCAGGATCGCCCCGATCCCGTCGGACACAGGCGATGATGCGGGGATGATCCGGATCGCAGCGCCCGATCCGATCGCGGCGCGAGCGGCGACGTCGACCAGGCGGGCGTCCCGGGGCGACGCCGCGCCGAGCGCGTGCAGCTCGTCCGGCCCGGTCGCGACGAGCGTCGCGTCGTCGCCGACGAACCATGCGGTGCGCAGGTCGGCAGGGTCGTCGTGGATGCACAGCACGTCGACGCGGGACTCGCGCAACGCAGCGAGCGTCTGGGCGACGCCGTCGGCTGCCCGATCGTGTTGGCCGCGCTCGCGCTCGAACGTGCGCAACACCTCGACCGTGTCCTCGGCCACAGCGGTCGCCACCCAGCGCCCCACCTGGGCGTCGCGATGGCTCTGTGACCCGTCCGCGCTGCGGCCGCCGGAGATCTCGCGCACGAGCGCGGCCAGGTCGGCGGGCAAGCGGTCGCGGACCAGGTGCGCCATGCGCAGATCACCGCCCAGCAGGATCGTGCGCGGCCGGGTGGTCTGTGCGAGGGCTACCAGCGCATCGGCCACGTCGTGGGCGGTGTGCTCCCAGGTGTTCTCCGCCCGCTGCTGGAATCGCCGCTGCGACCACCCGCCGACCGCCACCTTGGTGATCGGCCCGTCCGCCTCCGGAACGGTGACGACCGTGGTCGACTCGTCCTCCGCCGACCAGTAGAGGTCCGCGCCGTGACGGTCCGTGATCACGACGGCGAACGCCACGAGCGTCTGGCGATGCTCGAAGACGGGTGAGAGCGACGGCAGCCACCCGACGCGCACGAGCTCGGCACGCGGACGGTTGGGCAACGGTTCGACGAGGCGCACCGACGAACGGTCGGCGACCGCAACGAGCCCTTCGGCTGCCGGGAACGCGGCATCGATCGCCGCCGCCAGCTCGTCGAGGACGGCCTCGAAGGCGGGGTCGTCGGTGGTCGCCGAGCGCAGCGAGACCGCGCGAGGGACGCCGGCGTTGAGCTGCTCGGGCGATGGCGACGCAGCCCACACCGTGATGAACGGACCGTCGTCGAGCATCACCGGAAGGAAGTCCGGATGGTGCCGTGCGGCTGCGGCCGCCCCAGATCGCTCCACGAGCCTTCGCGTACCCGGCACGCGCTGCCGCCACACCTCCGCGACGCCGAGCCCCGAATGTACGCAGCGATGGTGGCCGATCGCGCCAGAGCAGGGCCGAGGGCGGTCAGCGGCGGGCGCGACGAGCCCGATTTCGCCGCCGGCGCGCGCATCGGCTCATCCCGCGACGCCGACGCCGCGGCGCAGCGTCAGGTGCCCGCCCAGGTAGCCGGAGACCCACGCCGCGCTCGCGCCGAGCATGCCGAGCGCGACCCCGGCGCCGTGTCGCTGCCGCCGCCGCAGCATCCAGGACGCGGCGTAGAGCGTTCCGACGATCGTGTTGAGCGACGCGTGGGCGGCGCCGACGCGGCGGACGCGCTCGTCGTCCGCCGCCGCCGTCCAATCCGACAGGCCGGACAACGCCGTCGGCGCGACGAACACGACGCCGAGCCCGACCAGCCGCTGCGCCGCGCGGCGGCTGGCCCGGCCACCGGCGAGGTCGAGGAGGCCGGCGCCGATCCAACACCCGAGGGGGAAGTCGGTGAGCAACGGATGCAGAGCGTGACCCAGCCACTCGCCGCTCAGCACCTGACGGGCACGCCCGGACGACACCAGCGCGCCGGGTTGTCGAAGCGCCTCGGCGACGGCGTCGAGCCGATCGTCGTTCTCCAGCCGCTCCGTCGCCGCGAGGAACGGCGAGTCGGCCGTCTCGTCGCCGGCGCGGTCGCCGCGTGCGCGCTGGCCCCACTCGTCCGGCGCCGTCATCGGCCTGCTCCGTTCTGCTCGTCTGCGTTTCGCTCGCCGGGCCCGTCGCCGGCCGCATCGTGCTCGTCGTGCGCGTCGTCGTGCGCGAACTCGCCTTCGTCGACGGGGAACTCCCCACCGCCGACGACGCGCTGCGCGCCGACGACCATCTGCTGCGGTGTCACGGTCCCGTGCTCGGTCTCCACCGGTTCGCCGGTGTACTGCCGGATGTCCGCGCCTTCGGCGTCGAACCGGTCGCGTTGGTCCATCAGCGGTTCGTCGCTGCCGTGCGGGAACTCCTCTGCGACTTCGTCCTCGTTGGGGACATCGCCCGCGGCCGGCGGGCCAGGCCGCCTCTCGTCTCGTCTGCTCATCGTCAACACCTTCCCGCTCACCCGGAAAGTGATCCACGCCGGTGAACCAGCGCCGCCGCCGCGCCGGATCGGGCCCGCATGGGCGTGGGGAGGGCTCGGGTAGAAGGACTCATGGCAGCTGACGATCCGCGACGGCGCAGCAGGCGTGACACCGCCGACGCCGTTGTCACCGACCCCGATGTCACCGACGCCGACGTCAGCGACCCGGACGTCACCGACCCGGACGTCAGCGACCACGACGTCACCAACCCGGACGTCGCGGACGTGGAGCGTCTCGACACCGAAGGGGGACGGATGCCACAAGGAGGCCTCTCGCCTGCCGCGCCGGATCAGGCCGTCGGCGAGAAGCAGACCGGCGCCGCGCCGCACCGCGCCGAGGATCTCGGCCCGCCGCCGGCCGAGGGGACGACCGGCGTGTCGTCATCGGTCACTGAGTGACCGCGGAGCCCGGCGCGACCGCAAAGTGGCAGGCGACGGGATGGCCGACGTCGCGCGGTTCGAGGGCCGGCTCCTCGTGGACGCAGATGTCCACGTTCACCCCGCTGGCGTCGAGTTCGGCCCGCCTCCAGCAGCGGGTGTGGAACCGGCACCCCGACGGAGGGTTCGCCGGGCTCGGCGGATCGCCGAACAGCACGATTCGCCGCCGCGAGCGTTCGCGGGCCGGATCCGGCAGGCGCACGGCGGACAGCAGCGCCAACGAGTAGGGGTGCGCCGCACGTTGGAAGATCTCGTCGCGGGCGCCGCGCTCGACGATCTTGCCGAGGTACATCACCGCGACGACGTCGCTGATGTGGCGCACCACCGAGAGATCGTGCGCGATGCACAGGTAGGCGACGCCGAGGTCGTCCTGGAGCTGTTCGAGAAGGTTGAGCACACCGGCCTGGATCGACACGTCGAGAGCCGACACCGGCTCGTCGAGCACGATCAGACGCGGTGACAGCGCCAGCGCCCGGGCGATGCCGATGCGTTGGCGTTGCCCGCCGGAGAACTCGTGCGGGTAGCGGTTCAGGTACTCGGCCGACATGCCGACCGTCGTCAGCAGCTCGATCGCCCGCTCGCGCGCCTCTGCCCGTGACAGCTGGAAGTGCACGCGCAACGGTTCGGCGAGCGTGGCTCCGACGGTCATGCGCGGGTTGAGCGACGCGTACGGATCCTGGAAGACGATCTGGAGCTTGCGGCGCATCTCGACGCGCGCGGCGCCGCGCAGCTGACGGATGTCGGCCCCGTCGAACAGCACGCGGCCGGCGGTCGGGCGGATCAGGTCGAGCAGCATGCGGCCCGTGGTCGACTTGCCGCATCCCGACTCGCCGACGAGCCCGACCGTCTCGCCGGCGTGCACGTCGACGTCGACGCCCGCGACCGCGGAGACCTTGCCCACGGTGCGTTGGAGCACACCGGCGCGGATCGGGAACTCCTTCCACAGGTCGCGCGCCGATAGCAACGGCCCGGCGCCTGCCGGGCGGTCCGCGGCCGAGCGGCCGTCGGACGGCGCCGCGGTCGCCTCAGACACGCTGGTCTCCTTCGAGCGCGGCGAGCACCTCGGCGCGGTGACAGGCGGCGAGGTGCGGAACGGGGCGAAGCTCGGGCACGACGTCCATGCACCCCGCATCGCGGTCGGCGAACCGGCACCGCGGGTGGAACGGGCACCCCGGCGGCACGCGGATCAGCGAGGGCGGCGTGCCCGGGATCGGCGTCAGCGGTCCGGAGCTGTCGACCCGAGGCAGGCTCTCCAGCAGGCCGAGCGTGTACGGATGGCGCGGCTCGTAGAACACCTCGTCGACGCGGCCGACCTCAGCTTCGCGGCCGGCGTACATCACGATCACGCGGTCTGCCACCCCCGCCACGATCCCGAGGTCGTGGGTGATCAGCACGATCGCAGAGTCGATCTCGTCCTTGATGCCGAGCAGCGTCTCGATCACCTGCGCCTGCACGGTCACGTCGAGCGCGGTGGTGGGCTCGTCGGCGATCAGCAGATCCGGCCTGCAGACGATCGCCATCGCGATCATCGCCCGCTGGCGCATGCCGCCGGAGAACTCGTGGGGATACATCTTCGCCCGCCGGCGCGGTTCCGGGATGCCGACGAGGTCGAGGGTCTCGACGGCGCGCCGGAACGCCGCCCGGCGGGAGACGCCTTCGTGGATGCGGGCGACTTCCCCGATCTGACGGCCGACGGGATGCACCGGGTTGAGGGCGGTCAGCGGATCCTGGAAGATCATGCCGATCTCGCGGCCGCGGATCGCGCGCAGGCGCGAGTCGGGCATCGTCAGCAAGTCCTCTCCCTTCCACAGCGCTTCCCCACCGTCGATGCGGACGTCGGGCAACAGGCCGAGCAGCGACATCGCGGTCACCGACTTCCCGGAGCCCGACTCCCCCACCACCGCCACCACCTCGCCACGGCGGACGTCGAACGACACGTCGTCGACCGCATGCACGACACCGTCGTCGGTCGGGAACGAGGCGCGCAGCCCGCGCACCGACAGCAGCAGGTTCGACGGCCAATGACGCACCGCCGGCGCGCCCGACAGCGAGACCTCGACGGGGACGGTCATCGCAGCTTCGGATCCAATGCGTCGCGCAGGCCGTCGCCGATGAACACCAGCGCCAGCACGGTGAGGCAGATCGCGCCGCCGGGGAAGAACAGCAGGTGCGGCGCGTTGACGAGATCGCCCTTGCCCTGGCTGACCATCAGGCCCCACGCCGGCGTGGGGTCGACGGGCCCGACGCCGAGGTACGAGAGCGCGGCTTCGGCGAGGATCACCGAGCCCACCGTGATCGTGCCGTAGACGATCAGCGGCTGCGTCGCGTTGCGCAGGATGTGGCGGAACATGATCCGCCGTCGCGAGTACCCGAGGGCGCGCGCGGCCTCGACGTACTCGAGCTGCCGGATCGAAAGGAAGCTGGCACGCACGATGCGCGTGACGCCCATCCACGTGGTGAAGCCGAGCACGATCAGCACCGTGTTCTCGCCTTTGCCGATGATCGCCGCGATGGCGATCGTCAGGACGATGTAGGGCACGGCGAGGAACACGTCGGTGAGCCGCGAGATCAGCGCGTCGACGATGCCGCCGAAGAAGCCAGCCACGGAGCCGAACAGGACGCCGATCGCCAGCGACACCAACGTCGCCACGATGCCGATGCGCAGCGACACCCGCGCGCCGTAGAGCACGCGGCTGAAGACGTCGCGGCCGATCCGGTCCGTGCCCATGAGGTGGTCCCACGACGGTCCCTGCCGGAACTGGTTGGTGCGTTCGGCATAGCCGTACGGCGCGATCAGCGGGGCGAAGATGGCGGCGAGGATGAGCAGCGCCAGGAAGACCATGCTGACCATCGCCAGCTTGTTGCGCCGCAGCCGCCGCCACACCTCGGCGCGCTGCGGCTTGGCGACCGCGGTGTCGAGATCGCCGGCGTCGTGCAGCGCCGGGGCCTCGAAGGGCAGATCGATCGTCATCGCTCGCCGCTCCCGAGTCGAATGCGCGGATCGAACCACGCGTACGAGACGTCGATCAACAGGTTGACGAGCGCGTAGGCGAGCACGACGACGAACGTGAAGCCGAGCAGCACCGGCAGGTCCCGCTCGTACACCGAATCGGCGATCGTCGACCCCAAGCCCGGCCACGAGAACACGCTCTCGGTCAGCACCGCCACACCGACGGCGGTGCCGAAGTCGATGCCGATCAGCGTGATCACCGGCAGCATGGCGTTGCGCAGGCCGTGGCGCCAGATGATCTGCCCTTCGCTCAGCCCCTTGGCGCGCGCCGTGCGGAGGTAATCGGCGCGCAACACCTCGAGCATCGACCCGCGCATCATCCGCGCGGCGAGCGCGGTCGTCACCGACGCCAGCGTGACCGCCGGCAAGAGCAGATAGCGCCACTGGTCACCGGTGGGGATGAAGAAGAACGTCCACGTGTCCGGCCCGAGCCCGGACGTCCGCAGCCGCATCCAACTCGGCCAGTCGTGCTTGTTCGGGAACACGGCGAACAGGTACTGGAGCACGAAGCCGAGCACGAACACCGGCAGCGCCGACGCCGCGGCGGTGATCAGCGTCGTCAGCCGATCCGAGATCGAGTAGCGCTTCAGCGCGGAGAGCACACCCACGCTGATGCCGACGACGATCTCGATCAGGATCGCCCAGATACCGAGCCGAAGGCTGTTCGGCGCACGTTCGGAGAGCAGCTCGTTCACATCGCGACGGGACTGGAACGATTCGCCGAGATCGAACTGGACCGTCCGCTCCCAGTAGTCGGCGAACTGCTCGACGATCGGCTTGTCGAGCCCGTAGCGGGCGTTGACACGGTCGAGCACCCCCTGGTTGATCACGCCTCGATCCGCGCCGCCGGCGATCAGCGATGCCGGGTCGCCCGGCAACGTGAAGAACAGGAAGAACAGACCCGAGATGGCGAGGAAGACCGTCAGTGCCACCTGGAACAAGCGCCGCACCACGTATGCGGTCATCGTCTACACGCCTCCGTCACACACCGCCGATGACGAGCATCCGCACACCGTGTGCGCGGATGCTCGCTCACCGACCACCTGGCCCGCTCGTCAGTCCGCCAGCTCGACCTGCTCCCACAGGATCAGCCCGAGCGATGTCTGCGGGAAGTTGGCCACTCGCTCGGGGTCGTAGACGTAATCGCCGCGATAGAAGTTGATCGGGATCACGCCGACCTCGTCGAGCAGGATGCGCTCCGCCTCGTTGTAGAGCTCGGCCTGCTCGTCGGGATCCGTGGTCGCCTTCGCTTCGTCGACGAGGGCGTCGAACTCCGGGTTCGAGTAGTTCGAATAGTTGTTGCCACCGTGGGCGGCGTCGCTGTGGAACTGGTCGTAGAGGAAGTTGTCGTACGTCGGATAGTCGGCGTACCAACCTGCTCGGCAGAGCACGCACTGACCGTCAGCGAGGGACGAGAAGTAGGTCTCGCTCTCACGCGGGTCGGCCTCTGCCTCGATGCCGACGGTGTTGAGGTTGTCGAGGATGATCTGCACCACGTCTTCGTGACCGGCGCCGGTGTTGAACTGCACACGGATCGGCTCGGTCAGCTCGTTCCCTTCGGCTTGCCACTGCTCGAACAGGTCTCGGGCCTGGTCCTCGTCGTACGTGCAGTACTGGCACTGGCCTTCGACATAGCCCGGGATGCCCGGCGGCACGAGACCGGTGGGCAACAAGCGTGAGCCGTCGTAGACCGCAGCGTTGATCGTCTCGCGGTCGATCGCCACCGAGATCGCTCGGCGCAACAGCACGTTCTCCGGTCCGCCGACCTGCGGGTCGTCCATGTTGACGTCGAAGTAGTAGACGCCGGACAGGCGGATGTCGAGCGTCGTCGCGTAGTTCTCGTCGGCCTCCTGCACACGCCCGGGCGGGATGTTCGCGTTCATGCCTTCGCCGGCCTCGAACGCGTTGTAGGCCGTGTCGGGATCCGACGAGGTGCGGAAGATGATCCGGTCGAGCTTCACCTCGGTGTTGCCGAAGATGTCACCCTGCCAGTTCGGGTTGGGCACGAGCGCGATCTCCTGATCGGTGCGCGGCTTCTCCAACATGAAGGGCCCGTTGCCGATCATCATCCCGTTCTCCCAGTCCAGCTGGTCGCTCAACGAGTCGACCTCGGACGGCATCGGGAAGAACAGCTGGAACCCGGCGACCGCGTCGAAGCCCGAGTAGGGCGCGTCGAGCGTGACGGTCAGCGTGCGCGTGGCGTCGTCGGCTTGGACTCCGGAGATCGTCTCCGCCTCTCCGGCCAGCTTCTCGGCGCCGCCGTCGATGAAGTTGAACAGGTAGCTGTAGTCGCCGGCGAAGTCGGGATCGCTGGCGCGCTCCCACGCCCGCACGAACGAGCTCGGCAGGATCGGCTCACCGGTCGAGAACTGCGCGTTCTCCTTGATGACGAACGTCCAGACGGTCGCGTCCTCGTTCGGCTCGACCGACTCGGCGACCAGCGGCTCGACCGTGGGATTGTCCGGATCGGTGGAGTCCACCTCGGTCAGCCCGTCGTACAGCGCGTTGATCACCTGGTAGGCATCGAGCGTGCTGTTGAGCGCCGGGTCGATGTGCTCCGGCGGGTCACCGACGAACGTGCCGAGGTCGATGAACTCCCCACCGCCGCCGCCACCTCCGCCGTCCGGAGTCGTCCCCGTCGACCCGCTCGTCGATTCCGTCGTCGATTCGGTCGTCGATTCGGTCGTCGAATCGCTCGACGTTCCGCCGCTGGTCCCGCTGCTGGTGTCACCGACCTCGCCGTCGTCGTCGTCCCCGCCGCAGGCGGCGATCCCCAACGAGACCGCTGCCAGGACAGCGGCCATGCGACGTGCTCGCGCTCCCCCCATGGCTATCTCTCCTCCCCGGCCGGGAAGCCCGCCCGGCCATACGGGTGATTGCCCGAAGTACCCCGGCGCCGTGGCGGTTGATACACCGGGAGGCTGCTCACCGATTGTGAGACGCGTGCCGGAAACGCAACCGAAGCGTCACGACGACGTCAGCGCGAAACGTCAGCGCGAAACGTCAGCGAGAACGTCGCGGCGCGAACCCCTCGGTGATGCAAGGCTGGTCCGATGGCACAGGTGATCGACTCGCTCCACGAGGAGCTGATCCAATGGATCCGCGCCCAGCACGTCTTCTTCGTCGCGTCGGCGCCCACCGACGGTGGGCACGTCAACCTCTCGCCCAAAGGACTCGATTCGTTGCGCGTGCTCGACGACCGCACGGTCGCCTACCTCGACCTCACCGGCAGCGGCGCCGAGACCATCGCCCATCTGCGCGAGAACGGCCGCTTGACGATCATGATGTGCGCGTTCGACGGGCCGCCGCGCATCCTGCGGCTGTTCGGCGCCGGTCAGGCGCACGTGCGCGGCAGCGCCCGCTACGACGAGTTGGCGCCGTGCTTTCCCGACATGCCTGGCGCCCGCGCGATCGTCGAGCTGGCGATCCAGCGCATCCAGACGTCGTGCGGGTACGCGGTTCCGTTCATGGAGCACCGCGCCGAGCGCCCCACGCTGCATCAGTGGGCGCGCCGCAAGGGCGAGGACGGGATCGCCGCCTACTGGGCCGAGAAGAACCGCACGAGCATCGACGGCTTGCCCGCGATCGATCCCGTCGAGCCGGTCGCGCGCAGCTGACGCGGGTCCAGGGCGCGAGCGTCAGCGAAAGCCGCGCGACGCCGCGTCGAGCGCGGCGCGCGCCTCGGCGGACAGCTCGAGATCGGGCGCCGCGGCGAGCGCGTCGAGCTGATCAGGCCGCGATGCGCCGGCGACCGTCGCGCTCACGCCCGCAGTGCCCAACACCCAGGCGAGCGCGACCTCGGTCATCGACACGTCGTGCTCACGAGCGACGTCGTACACGGTGTCGACCACTCCCCACGCGTCGTCGACCTGCCGCTGGCGGTCGATGCCACGTCCGGTGCGCTCGTACGCGAGGAACAGCCGGTAGTCGTCGGGGATCCCCGACGTCCGGTCGTACTTGCCGCTCAGAAGGCCAGCGGCGACCGCGTAGTACGGGATGGCGCCGATGCCGAGCGCATCGGCGAGCGGGAAGAGGTCGCGCTCGGGAGCTCGCCGCACGAGGCTGTACGACACCTGGAGCGCTGCGATCCGGCTGAGGTCGCCGGCCGTCACGACGTTGGCCGCCAGCGCGAGCTGCCACGCTTCGAAGTTCGACAGCCCGACGTAGTGCACCTTTCCGCCGCGCACGAGGTGGTCGAACGCCTCGAGCGTCTCGTGCAGCGGCGTGTCGTCGATCCACGTGTGCAGGTAGAGCAGATCGATGCAGTTCACCTGGAGGCGGCGCAGGCTCGCCTCGCACGCCTCGACGATGTGCTTGCGGCTGCCGCCGCGATCGTTCGGGCCGGGGCCCGTCACGAACCCGCACTTGGTCGCGATCACGAGCTGATCGCGCTTGCGGCGCGCCCAGCGGCCGATGATCTCCTCGGTGCGTCCGTACGACCCCGGACCGGGCGGGTACGGATAGATGTTGCCCGTGTCGAGGAACGTGATGCCGAGCTCGACAGCGCGATCGAGCAGCGCGACGGACTGCGCTTCGTCGAGCCTGCTGCCGAGCTGCATCGTGCCCAGGCAGACGCGGCTCACCTCGATCCCCGTCGCGCCGAGCTTTGCGTACTTCATCTCGTCGACCGAGCTCGCTCACAGACCGAGCTCGGCGAGCACCGCGGCGGTGTGTTCGCCGAGCGCCGGCACGGACCCCATCGCCGGCTCGCCCCACTGCGGGACGATCGGCGGGGGCAGCAGCGCCCGGACCGGGCCCGCCGGCGAGTCGACCTCACGCCAGCGGTCGCGCTCGGCGAGCTGCGGATGGCGCAGCAGGTCGATCGACGAGTTGAGGCGCCCGTTGGCGATGCCGGCGGCGTCGAGCGCGGCGATCGCCTCGGCCGATGGCAGCCGCGCGATCGCGGCGGCGACGAGCGCATGCACCTCGTCGCGCCGGGCGACCCGATTCGTCATCCCGAGGTAGTCCGGATCGTCGGCCAGCTCGGGCCGGTGCAACACGTCGGTGGCGAGGCGCGACCATTCGCGGTCGTTCTGGCAGCCGAGCACGATGCTGTCGCCGTCGCTCGTGGAGAACGCGCCGTACGGGACGATCGCATGGTGCCCGATACCGCGGGGCGCGTGCTCCAGCCCGGTGTAGGCGCTGTAGTACAGGCTGTAGTTCATCCACTCGGCCATGGCGTCGAACATGCTCACCGCGATCGCCGCCCCGCGGCCCGTCTTCTCCCGCCCGAACAGCGCGGCGAGGA
Source organism: uncultured Ilumatobacteraceae bacterium (assembly GCA_964529005.1). Lineage (GTDB taxonomy): Bacteria > Actinomycetota > Acidimicrobiia > Acidimicrobiales > Ilumatobacteraceae > CAZGUH01. The sequence goes on from CAZGUH010000016.1 coordinate 14,068, forward strand.
TCGTGCTGTAGGCGTAGACGCCGGCCGCGATGTCGGCGAACGGCCCGCCGGGCTTGGCGCGCTGGTCATCGGTCCCGGTGACCGACACCGACGCCGCCTCGGCTTGCACGACGAGGTCGTAGGCACGCTTGCCCGCGTACGGGCCGTCGGCGCCGAAGCCGGTCATGTCGCAGGCGACGATGCGGTCGAAGCGCCCCACCAACTGGGCGGCGGCGACGTTCTGGCGCTCCGCGGCGCCCGGCCCGAGGTTCTGCACGAACACGTCGGCGCGCGCCAGCAGCCGTTCGAGCGCTTCGGCGCCCTCGGGCGACTTGGTGTCGAGCGCGACGGACTCCTTGCCGCGGTTGAGCCACACGAAGTAGGTCGCCATGCCCTTGACGTGATCGTCGTAGTCACGGGCGAAGTCCCCGACACCCGGCCGCTCGATCTTGATCACGCGGGCGCCGAGGTCGGCGAGGTGACGAGTCGCGAACGGCGCCGCGACCGCCTGCTCCATCGCGACGACGACCGTTCCTTCGAGCGGGAGCGCCATCAGCCGCGGGTGGCGTCCCCGAGCAACTGCCGGGCGATGATGCTCTGCTGGATCTGGCTCGTGCCCTCGTAGATGCGGAACAGCCGCGCGTCGCGGTAGAAGCGCTCGACCGGCACGCCCGCCATGTAGCCCGCGCCGCCGTGCACCTGCACCGCACGATCGGCGATGCGCCCGACGGCTTCGCTGGCGAAGTACTTGGCGCACGACGGCCCGAGCTTGCGGTCCGCGCCGCTGTCGTAGTCCTGCGCGACCGACAGCACCAGCGAGCGCGCCGCCACGTAGTCGGTCTGGGCGTCGGCGATCAGTCCCTGCACGAGCTGGAACGTGGCGATCGGCTTGCCGCCTTGCTTGCGGCTCTGGGCGTAGGCGACCGCCTCGTCGACGAGGCGCTCGGCCATGCCGACGCACAGCGCCGCGATGTGGATGCGGCCGTGGGCCAGGCAGCCCATCGCCGTGCGGAAGCCGTTGCCGATCCCGGCGTCGCCACCCACCACGTTCTCGTGCGGGACACGGACCCCGTTGAGGGAGACGTCCGCCGTCCACGCCCCGCGCTGGCCCATCTTGTGGTCCTTCGGACCGACGTCGAGCCCGGCCGTCTCGCGCGGGACGATGAACGTGGTGATGCCACGCGATCCGGATGCGGCGGCGTCCGATCGAGCGAAGACCAAGAACACGTCGGCGAGCGGCGCGTTGGTGATGAACCGCTTGGTCCCGTCGAGCACCCACGTGTCGCCGTCGCGGACGGCCGACGTCGACAGGTCCGACGGATCGGACCCCGCTTCGGGCTCGGTGAGCGCGAACGCGGCGACGACCTCGCCCGAGGCGATGCGCGGCAGCCATTCCTTCTTCTGCGCGTCGGCGCCGCCCAGCATCAGCACGTGCCCGGCGATGCCGTTGTTGGTGCCGAACATCGACCGCAACGACGGGGTGGTGTAGCCGAGCTCCATCACGAGCCGGGCCTCTTCGTGCATCGACAGGCCCAGGCCGCCGTACTCCTCGGGGATCGCGAACCCGAACAGGCCCATGTCTTTCGCGGCCTGACGGATCCCTTCGGGGATCGCGTCGGTGTCCTCGATCTCCTGCTCCGCAGGAACCACGCGATCGCGGATGAACGAGCGGACCGACGCGAGGATCTCTTCCAGCAGCGCGGCATCCATGACGACACTCCGTTTCTTTCAGGGCCAGCGTTCGAACACGGCCGCGAGACCTTGCCCGCCGCCGATGCACATCGTCTCCAGTCCGTACCGGCCGTCGCGCCGGTCGAGCTCGCGCAGCAACGTCGCCAGGATCCGGCCACCCGTGGCGCCGACGGGGTGGCCGAGCGAGATACCCGACCCGAGGACGTTGAGCCGCTCGAAGTCTCCGTCGACGAACTTCCACTCGCGCGTGCACGCCAGCACCTGCGCGGCGAACGCCTCGTTCAGCTCGATCAGATCGATGTCGGCGAGCGTCAACCCTGCTCGGTCGAGGGCCTTGGCTGTCGACGGCACGGGACCGATCCCCATGGTGCGCGGCGGGACGCCGGCGACGGCCCACGACACGAGCCGGCCGAACGGGCGCAGACCGAGGTCGGCCGCCCGCTGGGGTGTGGTGACGATGCAGGCCGACGCGGCGTCGTTCTGCCCGCTGGCGTTGCCGGCGGTGACCGTCGCGTCCGGGTCGCTCGCGCGGAGAACCGGCCGCAGCGCGGCGAGGCTCTCGATCGTGGTGTCGCGCCGAGGATGCTCGTCGCGTGCGATGACCGACTCGTTGCCCTTGCGATCGCGGACCGTGACCGGGACGATCTCGGCGTCGAACAGCCCGGCGTCCTGGGCCGCGACCGCGCGCTGGTGGGAGCGGTACGCCAGCTCGTCCTGCTCGGCGCGGCCGACCCCGTACTCGCGGCGCAGGTTCTCCGCCGTTTCGAGCATGCCCCCGGGCACGGGATAGAGCTCGCCGCCCGCGGTCTCACGGGCACGAGTGAGCCGGTCGTGCAGCACCACCGGACCGCTCCCGGCGCCGTAGCGGACGGCGGTCGAGTAGAACTCGACCTGGCTCATCGACTCGGCGCCGCCGGCGACGACGATGTCGCTCGCGCCCGCCTGCACCTGCATCGCGGCGTTGATCACCGCCTGGAGACCCGAGCCGCAGCGGCGGTCGAGCTGGTACCCGGCGACATCGATCGGGAACCCGGCGTCGAGCGCGGCGACACGGCCGATCGCGGGCGCCTCACCGTTCGGGTAGCACTGGCCGAAGATCACGTCGTCGACGTCCGCGGGCTCGATGCCGCTGCGATCGACGAGCCCGCGCAGCACGGTGGCGGCGAGCGCGGTGGCCGTCACGTCCCGGAACATGCCGCCCGCACGCCCGATGGGCGTGCGCACCGGCTCGCAGATGACGGCCTCACGCATCGTCGTGTTCGACCTCGTCACCATGCGAAGAACCCCTTTCCGCTCTTCTTGCCGAGGTTGCCGGCAGCCACCATCTCGCGCAGCAGCGCCGGCGGCTCGAACCGTGGGCCGAGCGTCGCTGCCAGGTGGTCGGCGATGGCCAGGCGCACGTCGAGGCCGACGAGATCGGTGAGCCGCAACGGGCCCATCGGGAACTTGTATCCGAGGACCATGCCACGGTCGATGTCCTCGGCCGAGGCGACGCCCTCTTCCAGCATGCGGATCGCTTCGAGGCCGATCGCCACCCCCAACCGGCTGGTCGCGAACCCGGGCGAGTCGCGCACGAGGATCGTTTCCTTCCCGAGCAGCTGCACCCAGGCCGCCGCTTCGTCCACCGTGGCGCGATCGGTCTTCGTCCCGACCACGAGCTCGACGAGGAGGGAGTGCGGGACCGGGTTGAAGAAGTGCATCCCGACGAAGCGCTCCGGCCGTGCCGTCGCGCCCGCCAGCTCGTCGATCGACAGCGAACTCGTGTTGCTGGCGAGCAGGCAGGTCGACGGGACGGACGCCTCGACCGCGGCGAGCACCTGATGCTTCAGCTCGACGTTCTCGGGCACCGCCTCGATCGCCAGGTGCGCGTCGATCTCGCCGTCCAGCGACGGCGTGACGCTGAGGCGGGTGAGAGCCGCGCTGTCGAGCTTGCCGCGGAGCCGCTCGACGAGCTTGCCGGCGACGCCGGCGTTCGCTTCCACGAGCCGCACCTCGGCGCCGTTGTCGAGCAGAGCCTGGACGATGCCGCCTCCCATCGTCCCGCCCCCGACGACCAGAGCGCGACGCGGCGTAGGGAGGATGTCGGTGCGCGTCATCGACGACATTTGAGTTAGATTATTACACGAAACAGCGGGTTCCAAGCCTCACCGGGCGAGAGCGTCCGCGAGCCGCCCGACGTACTCGACGTACGCCTGCACAGACCCGAGCCCGAGACCGGTGATCGACACCGAGCCGTGCGTGCCACCCGCCTGCTCCCAGCGGTCCAGGTCGCGGCGCAGGCCGTCGAACAGTCCGTCGAACACTCCGTCGGACGCTCCGTCGGAGGGCACGACCGGACCGCGCAGGATCGCCTCCGCGCCGAAGCCGCTGGCGTCGCGTCCCGCGGCGGCGAGCTCGCCGCGCAGGGCCTCCCAGTGCGCCAGCAGCGACTCACCGCCGATGAAGATGTGCCCGTCCGCGAGCCGTGCCGCCCGCCGCAGCGCGCGCCTGCTGGCCCCGCCGGTCCACAGCGGCACCGGGGATGGCGGGCGCGGGACGAGCGCGGCGCGATCGACGGTGTCGAAGCGGCCGTGGAACGCGACGAGCGGCTCGGTCCACAGCAGTCGCAGCAAGCGCAGCTGCTCGTCCATGCGCGTGCCGCGGGTGGAGAAGTCCACGCCGAGAGCGCGGTACTCGACGTGGTTCCAGCCGATGCCGACCCCGAGGCGGAAGCGACCACCGGAGAGGATCGCCAGGTCCGCCGCCTGCCGGGCGACGAGCACCGTCTGGCGCTGCGGCAGGATGACGACGCCCGAGGCGAACTCGAGCGTCTCGTACTGACCGGCGAGGTAGGCGAACAGCACCAGCGGATCGTGGAACGGCGACGTCTCGTCGTAGGGGCCGGCGAGCGGCGGCTTCCGGTCCGCGTGCTGCGCGCCGATCACGTGGTCGAACGCGAGCAGGTGGGTGAAGCCGCCGTCGTCGACCGCTGCGGCGATCGCCAGCGCGGCGGTGCGATCGCCGGCCATCTCGACCTGCGGAAAGACGATCCCGATCTTCATGCGCGGCGTCCGTACCCCACGATGCCCGGGATACCCGCGCATGCCGGCACGCGTCGAGCTGAACGGCGCGGGTGCTCAGCTTGCGCCAGGCGGGCCCGACGCCGGGTCCCACATCGTCGGTGGGGCGCGCAGGGTGCCCGACCAGGTGGCGAAGAAGCGGGGCAGCATGATCCCCGGAGGCGACACGACGACCTCGCGGATGGCGCGGATCTGAGCCGCGGCGGTGGCGCGGATCTCGCTGACGTTGGTGTCGGCGTTCATCTCGCCGGCCGAGAACCCGAGGACGCTCGGGGCGAGGTGCAGGTCGACGCGCGACGAGGGATCACCCTCGACCTCGATGGTCCATCCGGTCGTCGTGTCCCACCCGGCGACGGGAGCGGCGCTGCGCTGCCCCGTGATCGTCACCAGCGGTCCGGACTCGAGCTCGGCGCGCAACGACCATGCGACCGCTGCGACCGTCCCGCGCGCGATCGTCCCGGCCGGGATGTCGATGTCGCGGTCGGCGAACCCGAGACGCACGCCGCGCTCCGCGCTGCGCACGCTCGTGCCCAACCCCGCCGCGATCACGGCCGCCGTCTCCAGGAGCTTGTGGAAGTACAGCGCGCCGCGCGGCGAGTCGGGCGTGAACTCCGATGCCGGCTTTCCCATGCCCATCACCTCCAGCACCGCGTAGGGCCGAGGTGAGTCGCTGCGATCGAAGCGCTCGGTGTAGCGGATCTCGCGCAGGGACGCGCTGATCCCCGTGAGCATCACCGCCAGCCAATCGGTCAGCCCATGGGCGAGCCCGGTGCCGAACAGCGTCGAGCCGCCACGCTCGCACGCCGCGACGAAGCGCAACGCGCGCTGCCGGTCGACCGCCCACGGGCACATGTATCCCGACACCACCGAGATCACGTCCTTGCCCGACTCCAGCAGCGCCACCACGTCGCCATCGCTCGTCGACATGTCCGGCGTCCACCGCGTGTTGTGGAGCACGACGTCGGCGTCCAACTCGATCAGGGAGCGCTTGTCCGTCGTGGTCGTGACGCCCGTCGGCGGAGCGCCGACGAGATCGCCGGCGTCGCGCCCGGCTTTGTCCTCGGAGTGCACCAACACACCGACGAGCTCGAGCTCGCGATGGGCGATCACCTGCTCCAGCGCTCGCGCGCCGGTCGATCCGGTGTGCCATTGGATCACCCGGAGCGTCATCGCTGCGTGCCAGCCAGCTTGTGCGAGGTCACTGCTCCCCTACTCCCGAACCTTGTCCTCCCGGACCTTCTACTCCCGGACCTTCTACTCCCGAACTTTCGGGTTCAAGATGCCATAGGACAGGTCGACGAGAAGGTTGGCGAACGTGACAGCGATCGCGGTGACGAGCACGGCGCCCTGGATCATCGGCACGTCGCGCGCGGACACGGCGTTGACGATCAGGCTGCCGAACCCGGGAAGGGCGAACACGATCTCGATCGTCACCGCGCCCCCGACGAGCCGGCCGGCGGTGAGACCGACGACCGTGATGATCGGGATCGCTGCGCTCTTCGCGGCGTGCTTGGCGAGGACCGTCCGTGGCGACAGGCCCTTGGCCCGCGCCGTGCGGATGTAGTCCTCGCGGAACACGTCGGAGAACGCCGCCCTCGTCTGGCGCGTGAAGTGCCCGACGGCCGTGGTGGAGAGCGCGAGCGCCGGCAGCACGAGGTGGCGTGCCCACTCGACGATGCCGCCGTCAGCGATCGACACGTAGCCCGTCGCCGGGAACCAGCGCCATTCGACGGCGAACAACAACACCAGGATCAACGCCGCGACGAAGCCGGGGATCGCCATGCCGAGCGAGGCCAGCGACGTCACGGCGCGGTCGACCCATGACTTCGGGCGCAGCGCGGCGACGATGCCGAGGGGGATCGAGACCATCACCGAGAACACCAGCGCAAAAGCAGCGAGCGACAGCGTCACCGGCAGCCGGCTCTTCACCGCGGAGACAACCGGCTGGCGGCTGGTGGTCAACGACTCGCCGAGATCGCCGCGCACGGCGTCGCCCAGCCAGCGCGCGTACCGGACCGGGAGCGGGTCGTCGAGGCCGAGCCGCTCGCGGGTCTGCTCGATCACCTCGCGGCTGGCGTCCTGCCCGGCGATCGCCACCGCCGGGTCTCCGGGAAGCAGCTCCATCACGACGAACATGATCATGCTGACGATCAGCAGCATCGGGATCGCTGCGGCCAGCCGGCGAACCACGAACTTCACCATGGTCGGGCCTCCTGCCCGGCGACCGGGCGGCCCGGCTGGACCAGCGCGTTCGCCATCCGCAGCCAGCCCGCGCCGACGCGGGCGGCGCGCGCCTTGGGCCGCCGCGGCGTCGCGGTCGGCGCCGCCGACAGCAGCTCCTTGGTGTACGGCTCCTGGGGATCGTCGAAGACCTGCTCCGCCGGGCCCTGCTCGACGATCCGGCCGCGGTTCATCACCGCCACCTCGTGGGCCACGTGACGGACGATCTCGAGGTCGTGCGAGACGAAAAGGTAGGCGAGACCGCGCGCAGCTTGGAGATCGAGCAGAAGGTTGACGACCTGGGCGCGGATCGACGCGTCGAGCGCGGACACCGGCTCGTCGCAGACGATGACGTCCGGGCCGGCAGCGAGGGCGCGTGCGATCGCCACGCGCTGGAGCTGGCCACCGGACATCTCCCGCGGCAAGCGGTCGGCGTGCTCCTCCTGGAGGCCGACGTCGGCGAGCAGCTCGACGACGCGCTCGTCGCGCTCGCGCCCGCGCAGGCCCTCGTGGATCGTCAGCGGCTCGCCCACCGCGGCGCCGACGACGATCTTCGGGTCGAGCGAGGAGTACGGATCCTGGAAGATCATCTGGATGTGGCGCCGCACGCGGCGCAGCTCGGCGCCGTTCAACGACGTGAGCTCACGGTCACGGAACCGCACCGACCCGCTGTCGGGGTCGATCAGCCGGGTCACCATCCGCCCGACCGTGCTCTTGCCCGCCCCGCTCTCCCCCACCAGCGCCAGCGTGCGCCCGGCGTGGAGCGTGAACGAGACGCCCTGCACGGCGTCGAGCCGTTCCACCGGACGCCCGAGGATGTCGCGCCGGAGCGTGTACGACTTGCACAGGTCGGTGACCGTGAGGACCGGCTGCTCGGTCATGGCGCGATCTCGTCATGGCGGACGCATCGCACGAGGCCGCGATCCGTCGGGCGCAGCAGCACCGGCGCGCTGTCGCAGCGGCCCTCCTGGGCGAACGGGCAGCGCGGGTGGAACCGGCAGCCCTGCGGCCATGCCCAGGGCATCGGTACGACCCCCGCGATCGACGACATGCGCGTGCGGCGCGATCGGGTCGGGATTGCGTCCAGCAGGCCCCTCGTGTAGGGATGCTGGGGGCGCTCGAACAGGTCGTACAGCGGCGCGACCTCGGTGACCTGGCCCGCGTACATGACCGCGATCAGGTCGCACATCTCGGCCACCACGCCGAGGTCGTGGGTGATCAGCAGGACGGACAGGCCGAGCTGGTCCTGGAGCTCCTCCATCAACCGCAGCACCTGCGCCTGCACCGTGACGTCCAACGCGGTGGTCGGCTCGTCGGCGATCAGCAGCTGCGGCTCACCGGCCAGCGCGCAGGCCAGCATCACCCTCTGGCACATGCCGCCGCTGAGCTCGTGCGGGTACGAGCCGGCCCGCCGTGCGGCGTTGTGGATGCCGACGGTGTCGAGCAGCTCGGCGGCGCGGGCACGCGCTGCTGAGCGCGACACGCCGTGATGCCGCCGCACCACCTCGGCGACCTGCTCGCCGACGGTGAACGCGGGGTGCAGGCTGCGCCGCGGCTCCTGGAAGATCATCGCCATCGACCGGCCGCGGACGCGGGCGAGCTCGTGCTCGTCCAGCCCGACGAGCTCGACGCCGTCGAGCGTGATCGAACCGCGCACGACCCGGCAGGTGTGCCGATCGAGCAGTCCCATCACCGCCAGCGACGTCAGCGTCTTGCCGCATCCCGACTCGCCGACGAGACCGACCGTCTGGCCGCGTTCGATCGAAAGGGTCACGCCGTCGAGCACCTGCACCCACCCGCGCGGCGAGCGCACCTCGACGGTCAGGTCGTCGACCGCGAGCAACGGGCCGGGCCGTGGCGTCGCCGAGGTCGCGGCCGCGGCGCCCGGCACGGTCGCCTCAGCGCCTGCCACCGCGTCCCTCCAGCGCATCGCTCAGGCCGTCGCCGAGCACGGAGAAGACGAGGATCGTGATCACGATCAGCGCGGACGGCGGGAGCATGAACCACGGCGATTCGTGGACGTGACGGAACGCCTCCCGCAACATCGAGCCCCAACTGGCCTGCGGCGGCTGGGCGCCGAGTCCGAGGAAGCTGAGGCTGGCCTCGGCGATGATCACCACGCCGGCCGAGAACGTCGCCTCGATCAGCAGCGGCGAGCTGGCGTTCGGCAACACGTGGCGCCACATCAGCCGCCATGGCGAGCAGCCGACCGAGCGGCAGGCTTCGATGTAGAGCTCCCGCGACACCGAGCGCGCCGCGGCGCGGCCGATGCGGAACATCGACGGCGACAGGACGATCCCGACGGCGATCATCGCGTTGGAGAGCCCCGATCCGAGCACACCGACGATCGCCAGCGCGAGCACGATCGCCGGCAGCGTCAGCAGCGCGTCGGCGACACGGCTGAGCAGCCCGTCGACCCACCCGGGCGCGACGCCGGCGAGCAGGCCGAGCGGCACACCGACCGCCAGTGCGAGGGCGACGGCCGTCGTCACCGCTTGCAGGCTGAGCCGGCCCGACACCATCAGGCGGCTCAGCTGATCGCGCCCGAAGCTGTCGGTGCCGAGCCAGTGGTCGAGGCTGGGACCCTGTAGCCGATCGCTCAGGCTTTGCGCGTTCGGGTCGGCGGGCGTGTACCAGAGCGAGACGATCGACGCCGCGGCGATGAGGACGATGACAGCGAGCGCCGCCATCGCCGCGCGGTTGCGGGCGAGCTCGCGCAGCATCCGGCTGCGGCGGAGACCGTCGAGCCGGTTGCTCCGGCGCCTGGGGTTCGCCCTCAGTCCGATCGACGCGGTGTCGGCCATGGTGCCGTCAGCTCGTCGCCACGCCGATCACGCGGAAGTCGACGCGGTTGGTGAAGTTGGCGATGTTCTGGTCCTCCACCCCGACCAGCCTGCTGGAGGCGATGTTCATCGACGGCTGGCGGCAGATCGGGATGACCACCGCGTTCTCGACGGTCTCGGTGCTCAGCTTCTCCAGCAGGGCCGTGCGCTCCTCCTCGGAGATCGACGCGTCGACCGCTCGATCGACGTCGGCCTGCATCTGCCCTGCCAGCGGGCCGTCCGGCGGGAAGGCGCCCGGGTGAAGCGGCCGGAAGATGCCGTTGCGCATGAACGCGGCAGGGAACGCCTCGCCCTCGATACCACCGACCCAGGTATCTCCGTCGCCGTTGTTGAACGCCGCGAACTGCGTGGGCGCGTCGCCCAGCTGAAGCTCGTATGCAATGCCGACCGAGCCGAACTGGTTCTCGAGCGCGACGGCGATGTCCTGCTGTGGCTCGAGCGCCATGATCTTCCCGTCGAACCCAGCGTCGGAGATCCCGGCCTCCTCGAGGATCGCCCGCGCGGCGTCCGGGTCGTAGCCCCATTCCTGTTCGAGCGATGCGACGTGCCCCGGAACCCCCGGCGCGAACGGCTGCACCGTCGCCTGGCACGTGCCGTCGAAGAGGGCGGCGCTGATGCCGTCCCGATCGACGGCCCGCATCGCCGCCTGGCGGACGGCGAGATCCGTCACCCGATCGTTGTTGATGCGCATCACCCACAACAGGTTCGGGGCGAACTCGTGGATCGTGAAGTCCCCCGAATCGGCCAGGGACCGGTACTCGGGAATTCCCTCACCGACACTGCGGGTGAGGTCGATCTGGCCGGTGCGCAGCGCGTTCACGCGCGCGTTCAGGTCGAGCAGCATCGTGTACTCGATCCGCGCCACCTTCTGGTGCTCCGGGTTCCAGTAGCCGTCGGCGCGCACGTAGCTGATCGACGTCCCGACGTCGAACGAATCGACGACGTAGGGCCCGGAGCCCGCCGACGTGGTCGCCAGGTTGACGCCGCGGGCGATCGCCGCGGGGTTGATCACCGACCCGGACGCGTCGGCGAGCACGTTGAGCAGCTCCGCCGCCGGCCGGTCGAGATGGAACACGGCGTGGTGGTCGTCGACCACCTCGATGCTCTCGATCGGCTCGAGCACCGCCTTGGACTGGTTGGTTCCCTCCGCCGTCTGGCCGCGCTCGATGCTGGCCTTGACCGCCGCGGCGGTCACCGGCGACCCGTCGTCGTGGAACACGGCGTCGTCACGCAGTTCGATGCTCAGGGTGAGGCCGTCGGGGCTGTACTCCCACGACGTCGCCAGGCCGGGCAGGATCTCGCCGCCGGCGCCGACCTCGAACAGGCGGTCGTAGACGAGGTGGGTCGTCAGGTGGGCGCCGACCTGGCTCGTGTTGACGTGCGGATCGAGGCTGGCCGGGGGGACGCTGAAGCCCACGCGCAACGTCGCCTCGGGGTCGGTCGCCCGGTCGTCCGGCGCGTCAGCGCCCGCAGACCCGGCGTCGCTTCCGGCAGGCGAATGCGCGCCGTCGCCGTCACCTCCGCCGCATGCCGACGCCAGCAGAGCGAGGCACAGGACGGCGGCCGCGACCCCGCCCTGCGTGCGCCGCCTCCCGATTGCCGATCCCGTCACGACACCTCCCTGGATGACGCCGCTATATCAGCGTTATTCCTCAACCTCCACGAAGCTAATGAGCTGTGCGCAGAACGACAACGCGGTCACCGAGAGACCGCGACGGCGACGACCGCCGATGGACCCGGATTGGAACCGGACACCTCGACGACGATAGCGAGGAGCCGGCGACCCCGTCGGCGGGCGCTCTACAGCGCGGCGAACGGATTGTTCAGGGTGAACGGGACGTCGGCCAGGCGATCGCCCTCCTCGAGGAGCTCGGCGACGCTCCACCGGCCGTCCTTCTCGATGCCGTCGACGATCGCGAACGGCTGGAACAGCTTCACCTGGCCACCCATGACGAGGAAGATGCGGCCGTTGACGCGGCACGATTCGGCGCCGAGGTAGGCGACCCAGGGCGACACGTTGGCGGGATCCATCACGTCGAAGCCGTCGGCGGGAACCTCGCTCATGATGCCGCCGAGATCCTCGGTCAGACGGGTCCGGGCCGTCGGCGCGATGGCGTTGACGCGCACGCCGTACCGCTCGAGCTCCATCGCTGCGATGATCGTGAACGCGGCGATGCCCGCCTTGGCCGCCCCGTAGTTCGCCTGGCCCGGCTGGCCGAACAGCCCCGACGTCGAGGTGGTGTTGACGACCGAGGCGGCCACGCGCGCGCCGGCCTTGGAGCGGTCGCGCCAGTACGTTGCGGCATGGCGCGTCGGGCAGAAGTGGCCCCGCAGGTGCACCCGCGTGACGGCATCCCACTCCTGCTCACTCATGTTCACCAGCGTGCGGTCGCGCAGGATGCCGGCGTTGTTGACGAGCACGTGGAGGTCGCCGAATCGCTCGATCGCGGCGTCGACCAACCGCTTCGCCCCGTCCCAGTCGGTGACGTCGTCGTGGTTGGCGATCGCCTGGCCACCGAAGGCCTCGATCTCGGCGACGACCTGCTCGGCCGCCGAGGCGTCGGCGCCCTGCCCGTCGCGGCTGCCGCCGAGGTCGTTGACGACAACCCTCGCGCCCTCGCGGGCATACAGCAGGGCGTGCTCGCGCCCGATTCCGCGCCCGGCGCCGGTGATGATCGCCACGCGACCGTCCAACTCACCCATTCGCATCCTCCATCGCGTGCTCGATCCGCGTGCCCGATCCGTGTGCCGCGGCGTCAGCCGCGCGGCACGTCCTTCCACGGCGTGTCCTTGTCGACCCGCACGTCGCCCGGCAGCCCGAGCACCCGTTCGGCGACGATGTTGCGGGCGATCTCGGTGCTGCCCCCCTCGATCGAGTTCGCCGGCGACCGCAAGAACGCGCCGACCGGGTCGGGCCACGTGTCGCCGACGTCGACGCGCTCCATCGCATACCCGCCGGGCTTGAGCATGCCCTCGGCGCCGAGCAGCTCGACGGCGAGCGCGGTGATCTGCTGGTTGAGCTTGGCGGCCATGATCTTGCCCAGCGAGCCCTCGGGGCCCGGCGTCCCGGCCGAGCGCGCCTGGGCGGCGCGGATGTTGGTCAGCCGCAGCGCCTCGGCCTGCGCCCAGAGGTTCACGAGGCGGTCCTTGGCCACCGGACCGCCGCCGACCTCCCGCCAGAGATCGACGAGGTGACCGATCGGTCCGCTGCCGCGCGGCGGCGCGCTGCCGCCGATGGCGACGCGCTCGTTCATCAGCGTGGTGAGCACCACCCGCCATCCCTCGCCCTCGGCGCCGAGGCGCTCGCTGTCGGGGATGCGCACGCCTTCGAGGAACACCTCGTTGAACTCCGCGTCGCCGGTCATCTGGTACAGCGGCCGCACGTGGACGCCCGGCGCGTGCATGTCGATGACGAAGTAGGTCAGGCCTTTGTGCTTGGGCACGTCGGGGTTGGAGCGGGCGACCAGCATGCCGAACCGGGCGATGTGGGCGAACGTCGTCCACACCTTCTGGCCGTCGATGATCCACTCGTCGCCGTCACGCACGGCGCGCGTCGCCAGCCCGGCGACGTCGGACCCCGCCCCGGGCTCGCTGAACAGCTGGCACCAGATCTCCTCGCCGGTGAACAGCGGGCGCAGGTAGCGGCGCTTCTGCGCCTCGCTGCCGTGCGTCACCACGGTCGGCGCGCCCATGCCGTGCCCGATCAGCAACGTCGGCTCGGGCAACGGAGCACCGGCGTCCGCCACGCGCTCGTTGATGATCCGCTGGAAGCTCGGCGACGCCCCGAGCCCTCCGTGGCCCTCGGGGAAGTGGACCCACGCCAGCCCGCGGTCGAACTGCTCGCCGAAGAACTTCGTCGGCTCCGTGCTGGCCGGGTCGGCCGCCGCCAGCAGGTCGTCGCAGCGAGCGAGGATGTCCGCTTCCGTGATCCCGCTCACCGGCGGCGCTCCTCGCGCCCGCTGTCGCGGACGAGGCGGAACATCGGCAGCGTGATCTCGTCGTCGACGTCGTGAAAGGCGACTTCGACGGGCAGGTCGCAGGCGACGTCGGAGGGATCGCAGTCGATGATGTCGCTGAACATGTAGTGACCCTCCTCGAGGTTGACGGTGGCGAGGATCGTGGGCAGCGGGAAGCCGGGCGACGGCTCCTTGCGCACGATGGTGTAGCTGTCGATCACACCGCGACCCGAGCTGCGCTCCCACCCGACATCGAACGACAGGCACCGGATGCACGCCTCGGCCGGCGGGAAGAAGGCGTGCCCGCAGGCGCGGCAGCGCATGAACGTCAACTCGTGACGGCGGCAGGCATCCCAGTACGGGCGCGACAGCTCGTTGGGGACGGGCATCGGGCGCGCCCCGTCGACGGGCACGATGATGCGATCCTCAGCCGGCACCGAGCAACACCGCCTCGATGTGATGGGCTGCAGGGACCGCCGTCACCGCGGCGGCCACGTGCGCGCCGGCGACCTGGCGGACGCCGCACTCGCCGCGCAGCTGGCGGGCGGCTTCGATCACCTTGAACAGCTGCTGCCCCGGTGACGGGAAGAACGCGTGGGCGAGCTCGCCCCCGTCGGTGTTCGTCGGCATCCGGCCGCCGACCGTGAGCGCGTCACCTTCGCAGAACGGGCCACCCTCGCCCGGGCCGCACAGCCCGAGCGCTTCGATGTGACGGATCACCTCGAACGCGGTGGCGTCGTACACGGAGATGACGTCGAGATCGTCCGGGCCGATGCCGGCGCGCCCGTACGCCGCCTTCATCCGCGTCGACAGCATCGTTCCGGTGTCACGGTTGCGGGCCGGGTTGACGTGCGGGCCGTCGTCGATCTCCATCGCGCCGGCGAGCACGTACACGGGGTCGCGGCGCAGCGCTCGCCCCCGCGCGCCGGTCGTCATCACGATGCCGCACCCGCCTTGCGCGACCATCGAGCACTCCAGCAGGTGGATCGGATCGGCGACCATCCGCGACGCCAGGATGTCGTCCACCGTGTACGGCCCGTGGCCGTACATGATCGCCTCGGGATTGACCGAGCCGTGGTTGCGGATCGTCGCCGCGACGTTGGCGATCTGCTCGCTCGTGGTGCCGTAGTCGTGCATGTGCCGGCGGGCGTTCATCGCCATGCGCGTGATCGCCCGAGCCCCGCCGTAGGGCTGGTTGAACTCCAGCACGGCCTGCGTGTACGCCGCGCCGCGGGCCATCTTCTCCATCATCACCGCACCGCCCGAGCCCATCCCGCCGGCGACGCCCGCGGCGATGACGACCGTCTCGCAGTAACCGGCCTGGATCGCCGCGGCGGCGTTCAACACGGCCCGCACGCCGCTGGCGTCGAGATCCTGCTCCATCACCCAGTTGGCCGTGATGCCGAGCTGGCGCGCCCAGTTCGACCCCGCCTTGGGGAAACCGCCGGGCCCAGGCCAGTCGATGCACAGGCCGTTGACCTCGTCCTTGGCGATGCCGGCATCCGCCAGCGCCCCCTGGATCGCCTTCACGGTGATGCTGAAGTCGGTCTCGTCGGGGATCGAGCGCGCCACCTTCGGCACGCTGATCCCGACGATCGCGGGAGGGTCGAAGCGCTCGGTCACGCCCATCGACAACCGTGCCTCATCGAAACCCCCGCCTCATCGGCTCACCCTCGGCCCACGCTGTGCCTCGATCCACGCGTGCTACCGGGCAGCGGCCGGCAGCTGGATCTTGTATAGCTCGGCGGCGTTGTCCTGGAGGACGCGGCGGCGAGTGTGCTCGTCGACGCCGCCCAGCACGCGGGCGAAGTGCTCGCGGGCGCCGGGGAAGAGGCAGGTGGGGTGCGGCACGTCCGTCTCCACCAGCACCCGGTCGGCGCCGATGTCGGGGATCAGCTTCGCTGCGGCGACCTGCTCGAACCAGAACATCACGAAGATGTGGTCGGCGAAGTACTCCTTCGGCCGGCGCTTCGTCAGGTTCACCTCGTGCTCGTAGGTGACCATCTCGTCGAACTGGTACTCCATCGCCTCGAGCACGAACGGCACCCATCCGATGCCGCTCTCGGCGGACACGATCTGCAACTTCGGGAAGCGATCGAACAGATTGCTCATGCAGAGGTTGGTGATGATCCGCACGTTGCTCATGTACATCTGCGTGGCCTGGATCGCGAGGCGGCGTTGGCTGCCCATCGACTTCCACCACCAGTTCGGCGCGGTCGGCTGCGAGTTGGCCTTCGCCGACGCGGCCTCGGCCGCGGCGACCTGCTCGCGCGGGCGACGGATCGCTTCGAGCTCCTCGCGGCGGGCGCCGGCGCCGATGTGGAAGTTGGCCGCGGCGCCGGACTGGTTGAACAGGTCCCACATCGGCTCGAAGTACGGGTCCGGCAGCTCCGGCAGGCCGATCATCTCCGGCTTGTCCGACAGCGTGAAGCCGCGCATGCCGCGATCCAGCAGGCGCGTCATCTCCGTGACGCACAGGTCCATGTCCCAGATCGGCAGCATGCCCTGGGGCAGCAGCCGGCCGCCCGACTCCTCCTGCACGTCGGCGAGGAAATCGTTGTAGGTCCGGGTGATCGCCGTGCGCTCGCGGTTGTCGTGGATCGCGAACAGGTGGTTGGAGGCGAAGCCGACGCCGTTGGGATAGAGGACCTGGGCGTAGATCCCCATCTCGTCCATCAGCTCCAGCCGCGCCGAGACCGACCAGGCCGACTCGTCGATCTCCTCGAACGGCTGCACGACGTGCGAGCCGAGCACCTTCTTGCGACCGCGCTGGATCGTGTTGCCGCCGGTGCTCGCCCACAGATCGTCACCGATGTACCAACCGGTGTTGCCGTCCTTGGTGCGGTGCTCCGGGATGCGGTAGCCCGCGTTGGCGGGCGTGCGCGCCGACCACAGATCGGCCGGCTCGGTGAAGTGCGCGTCGCAGTCGATGATGTGGATCCCGTTGAGTGGATCGGATGCCACAGCAGGGCTGGTGGTGGGCAGGGTGTCAGTCACGATCGGCGTCTCTCTCTGAGTTCTGGTCTCTCTGCGTCTGGTCTCAGCGGCTGGAGTCAGATCTCGGTCTCGAGGATCAGGTTGGCGAACGACTTGCCGTGCGGATCGGTGCGCAGGTTGATGGTGCACCCGCCTTCGAGGGCCTCCTTCATCACGAAGTTCAGGCCCTTCAACCGCGGATACTCGTAGCGGGTGATCTCACCCTTGACGAGATCACCGAAGCACCGGCGGACCACGTCGACGGTGAGCTTCTCCCGGATCAGGTCCCAGTGCTGGACGTCGTAGGGGAACACGCACACGTTGTTGACGTTGCCCTTGTCGCCGGCCCGGCTGAATGCGATCTCACGCAGCTTCACGACTCCAACACCTCACCGATGATCTCGACGTCGGAACGGGGGACATAGGCGGGCGTCACGCCGATCGCCTTGTCGATGCGGGTCAGCGCGCCGCCGGCGCCGGCGGGGCCGTTCGACCACAGGTGCTCGGCCTCGTCCGCCACCGCCTGGGCGACATCGCGGCGACGGCTGCGCACGGCGATGCGCAGGCGCACCTCGGCGGGCGGGCCGGCCTGGAACTGGTTGCCGAACATCGCCGACAGCCCGTGCATGTCGATGCGCAGGTCGTCGATGTCGCGCATCAGCGGCTCGATGCGCTTGCGGACCATGTCCTCACCCATCCGCGCCCGCTCGACGCATCCCGTGCCGGCGAAGGACATCTCACCGATCCCCTTCCAGCCGAAATCGATGCCGACGAGCACCTTCAGCGTGTCGGGCCGAGCGCGGCCCTTCGCTCCCCCGGCGACCACCTTGTCCTTGCCCGCCTGCTCGACGTAGGTGTCGGTGAAGTCGGCGACGACGTCGGGGGTGATGTAGTTGGCCGGGTCGTGGATCTCGTAGCCGAGCTGCGCCTTCGACATGTTGGCGTCGACCGCGCCTCCGGTCCCGGGCAGCTTGCTCATCGTGAACTCGTCTGCGCCCGACAGCGTGGCGAACGGGAAGCCGAGGTTCTCGATGCCCTCGACGACGCGGTACGGCGGATCGGCGAAGTTGCCCCCGGTGACGTGGGTTCCGCACTCGAGCAGATGCGCGGCGAGCGTGGCGAGCGCGACCTTGTCCCAGTCGTCGAGCGCCCAGCCGAGCTCGAAGCAGATCGGCGCCACGTACAGCGACGGATCCGCGAGGCGGCCGCCGAGCAGGAACTGCGCGCCCTGCTCCAGAAGCTGGAGGATCTCCTCGGCGCCGGTGTAGGCGTTCGCCGACACGATCTGGTCCTCGATCTGCTTCGCCGTGACGCCCAGCTCGGGCAGCGCCACGTCGTTGGCGATCGCCGTGTGCATGATGTCGTCGCCGCGCAGGACGCCGACCTTGACGCCGTGCGCATCCTGCTTGCGCAACGCGTTGATCACGTCGGCCGCGCCGGCGTCGGGGTTCGCCGCGCCGAAGTTGCCCGTCACCCGCTTGCCGCTCTTCAGGAACGGCGTCAGCTTCGTGACGATCTCGTGGATGCGCTCGTCCTGGCCGACGCTCGGGTCAGCGTGGCGGCGCACCTGGGCGAGCGCCACGGTGCGCTCCCCCAGGCAGTCGTATGCCATGTAGTCCACGAGGCCGCTGTTCGCCAGGTCGACAGCAGGTTGGACACGATCCTTGGCCCACGCCGAGCCACAGCCGATCGACACCGTCTTCGCCACGGCACTCCCTTCCGAACACTGCTCACGAGGCTGCCGACGAGCCCCCACGTTCCGCAGAGTTTATAGTTGAATAATTCGTCTAAGCAAACGGCTCGCAGGCGGCGTGAGGAGGTCTCTCAGTAGTCGTCGCCGGGCTGGAAGCCGGCCGGCAGCGGGGCGAAGCGCGGCGGCCGCCGCTCCGCGAAGCTCGCCATCCCCTCTTTGAGGTCCGGGTGGGCGGTGTAGTGCTGGACCCACGGCAGGGCGGTGAGCCGAGCCCCCTCCAGCGACTGGTCGTCGGCCATCGCGAGCTGCTGCTTGATCATCGCCATCGACAGCGGCGAGCAGTTGATCGCCAGGTCGCGCGCGTAGGCGCGGGCCGCGTCGAGCACGCTGTGGCCCTCCGGCGTCACCCGGCTGACGAGACCCAGCTCCTTCGCCTCCTGCGCGGTGATCGTGCGGCCCGAGAGCAGCAGGTCGTGGGCGTTCTCGCGGCCGACGATGCGCGGCAGCATCCACGCGATCCCGTGCTCGGCCAGCAGGCCACGGCGCGCGAACGCGGTCGTGAACTTGGCGCGCGACGCGGCGAAGCGCACGTCGCAGACCAGCGCCTGGATCAGCCCGATGCCGGCGCAGGCTCCGTTGATCGCGGCGATCACCGGCTTGCGCACGCTCAGCGGGTGCGTCTGCGGCCGGCGGCCGGAGAAGTCGACCGTGCCGGCGCGGCGCACCTCCTCGAGCGCGAGCATGTCCATCCCGGGGCAGAACGCGTCCCCCGCGCCGGTGACGACGACGGCGCGCACGTCGGGATCGTCGGAGACCTGTGTGAGGAGGTCGAAGTAACGCTCCTCCATCGGGTACGTCCACCCGTTCTTGCGGTCGGGCCGGTTGAGCGTGAGCGTGGCCACGCCGGCGTCGTCGACCTCGTAGAGCACCGACGCCACGTCCGGAGCCGTCCTCATGCCGGTTGCCGGGCCGGCTGCTGTGCCGGCTGCTGGGCCGGTTGTTGGGCCGGCTGCCTGGCCGCGAGCCCGGTGCGCTCGGCGGTCGCCGACAGCGCGGCGTGGAAGAGCTCGCGATCGTGGGCCGGGATCGAGAAGATGCAGCGGTCGACGCCGATCTCCTCGTAGCGCTGGAGAAGCTCCTCGGACGGGAGGCGGTCGGTGAACGCTTGGATCGAGCGCTTGCCTCCCATCGCGCCGTCGGGATCGAGCAGCGAGATGGTGAGCGAGCGCGGGTCTCGGCCGGCCTCCACGGCATCGGAGCGCAGCGCGGCGATCGACTCGGCGAGCTCGTCGAAGCTCATCGTCGTGCGGATCGGCATCCACCCGTCCATCGTGGCGACCATGTCCCGCCGGGCGCCTGCGGTGAACGCGGAGCCGAGGATGATCGGCGGGTACGGCCGTTGCACCGGCTTGGGGAAGGACCAGCTCGCCGTGAAGGACACGTGCTCGCCCGAGTACGCCGCCTCCTCCTCGGTCCAGAGCACCTTCAGCGCGGCGAGCTTCTCGCGGAACACCGCCCGCGGCCGCGACGGATCGATGCCGTTGTTCGCCATCTCGAGCTTGTTCCAGCCGTATCCCACCCCGAGCTCGACGCGGCCGCCGGAGACGAAGTCGAGCGTGGCGATCTGCTTGGCGAGATAGATCGGGTTGTGCTCGCCGATCAGCGACACGGACGTGCCCAGGCGCAGGTGGTCGGTGACCGCCGCGGCCGCGGCGAACAGCGTGAACGGGTCGGGGAAGCGCTTGTAGATGTCGGGCGGGGTCCCGCCCTCGACCCACGGGTGGACGGTGGCGACCGGCAGGTGGTCGTGCTCGCCGAGCCAGATCGACTCGAAGCCGAGCCGTTCGGCGGACGTCGCGAGCTCGACGATCCCGATCGCGCTCGTGTCGTTGATGAACGCTGTCACGCCATGCTTCACGGCACTCCTCCCGTCAGTTCCCGGTCTCGATCGAGGCCGGCACCCTCGGCACCCGGCCGGCAGCGACGAGACGCTCGCCGATCATGCGTTCCAGCAACCGCACGGATCCGAGCAGCGCGTCGCACAGGAATCCCCGTCGCACGTAGCGATGGAACGGGTGCTCCCAGGTGAAGCCGATGCCGCCCATCACCTGCTGGCACTCGCGCGCCGCGGTCTCGTGCGCGGCGCTGGCGAGCGACTTCGCCATCGTGGCGACGAGGACGTCGCTCTCGCTCCACGCCGCCGAGATCGCCGCCCTCGCGCCGCAGAGCGCGATGTGCACGTCGGCGAGTCGCATCTGCACGGCCTGGAACGCGCCGAGCGGCCTGCCGAACTGGATGCGGCCGCTGACGTGCTCGACGGCCATGTCCAGCATCTGCTGGGCCACGCCGACGACCTCGTGCGCGAGCGCCCGGCGGGCGGCGGCGACGGCGGACTCCCAGGCGCCAGGACGGAGCTCGACGAGCCGGCCGTCCGCGAGCGCCATCTGCGCGTCGATCGCATGCCACCCGGCGTCTGGGTCCAAGCCGCCCAGCGGTCGCGACGGCGTCGCCTGGGCGACGAACAGCGCGACCCCGCCGCCGTGGACCACCGGCGCGACGAGGATGTCGCCGGCGCCGGGCGCGCAGAGCGTGACGCCGGAGAGCGTCACCACGCCGCCGCTCGCGTCGGCGGCGGAGCCGGGGCGATCGCCGGCGCTCGGGGACGGGTACACCACGATGCGTCCGGCCGCCTCTGCGGCGACGGCGTCGTCCAGCAGCTCGCCGAGCACGACCTCGTCGAGCATCGCGGAGGCCGCCAACGCCCGTCCCTGCTCCTCGAACAGGATGCCGACCGCCGCTTCCGGCTCCTCGGCGCGCACCTCGAACCACCCCTCCTCGGCCAGCCGCGCCCGGAGGTCGGCGGCCTTGGTGGTGTCGAACGTGTGGCGGATGCTGGAGCGGAACAGGTCGAGCTCGTGCTGGTCCATCACCGGCTCCTCGGCAGGCCGAGCAGGCGCTCGGCGACGATGCCGCGCTGGATGTCGATCGCGCCGCCGTAGATCGACGCCGCACGGCTGTACCAGTAGTCGTCGCGCCAGGCGTGGGTCTCCGGACCGTCGTCGAGCGTGAAGTCCTCGATCAGCAGCTCACGGGCGAGATCGAACAGGGCCTGCTCGGCGCGCGTCAGCAGCACCTTGTCGGCGGAGATCTCCGGACCGGGCGAGCGGCCGGCGTCGAGCGCGTGGACGGTCTCGATCGACTTCACCCGCACTGCGAACAGCATCTGGTAGAGGCGGCCAATCTGCGCGGCAGCCGCGCCGGCACGTGCGCCGGCCTGGGCGAGGAGGTCGTCGAAGCGGGCGTGCATCCAGCTCTGCATCAGCCACGCGTACATGCCGCGCTCCCACTGCAACAGGTACATCGCCACGTCCCAGCCGCCGCCGACGTCGCCCACGACCTGGTCCTTGGGCACGACGACGTCGTCGAAGAACACCTCGGCGAGCTCGTTCTGCCCCGACATCGTCGTGATCGGGCGGGCGAGGATCCCGGGCGCATCCATGGGCGCCCACAACATCGTCAGCCCGCGGTATCCGGTGGGCGCCTCGCCGGTCCGCGCCAGCAGGAGACACGACGCCGAGACGTGGGCGAACGACGTCCACACCTTCTGACCGTTGATCCGCCAGTGGTCACCCTCGTCGACCGCGCGCAGGCGCAGAGCGCCGAGATCGCTGCCGGCGTCGGGCTCGCTGAAGCCCTGGCACCAGACGACCTCGCCTCTCAGGAACCGCGGCAGGTGGACGGCGGCGATGTGCGGAGCGAAGTGCGCCAACGCCGGAGCGAGGATCTCGACCGCGTAATAGCGCTGCGGGATGCGGTAGCCCGACGCGAAGAGCTGCTCGTAGAGCGCGGCGCGGTGGACCACACCACCGCCGAGGCCGCCGACCTCTTCTGGCCACCCGTAGCGGTTCCATCCGGCGTCGTACAGCGCCCGGATGAAGGTCTCCCCCGCGGCGCACGCTTCCTCCAGCGTGCCGGCGTGGTTGCGGCGGAACGCGGCGAGCTCGCCGACGTTCGCATCGAGCCATTCGGCGAGCTCTCTCCGGTAGCGGCCGACGTCCATCATCTGACGAAGTATAACAATTCAACCTGTCGAGGTCGGAGCCGGACGGAGACGTTCACGAGAGAGAGGTTCGCGAGAGAGAGGTTCACGAGAGAGACGGTAGGGCGCCCACGAGGGCTGCCAGCTCGCGGGGATGGCTGCTCTGCACCGAATGGCCGGCGCCGTCGACGACCGTGACGCGCACCTGCGGGCACAGGCGGCGAAACTGCGCGAGGTCGTCGTCGTCGACCACCCACGACGCGCTGCCGAGCACGAGCGTCACGGGCATCGGCAGACGGCCGACCGCGGGCCACAGGTCCGAGTGGTCGCGCGAGGGCAGCCTGCCGCGCAGGTTGCCGAAGTGGTGCCGCCAGACCCAGCGCCCGTCGGCACGCTGGCGCGTGTTGTTGATGATCCCCCGGCGCAGGCCTGCTGCGCTGCGCTCGGGGTAATGGCCGAGCGCTCGCTCCAGGATCTCGTCGACGCTGGCGTAGCTTTCCGGACCGTGGACGAAGTCCGAGTTGGGCGACGGCTTGCTACCCACGCCGGGCGTCACGTCGACCACGACGAGCTCGCGGGCGAGATCTGGTTCGGCGGCGCCGAGCCCGATGGCCGTCAACCCGCCGAGCGACATGCCGACGACCACGACGGGCTCGGGCGTCAGCTGGCGCGTGGCGTCGGCGACGTCGGCGGCGAGGCTCTGCGGGCGGTACGTCGCGTCGTCGCGCCACGATGAGTGCCCGTGGCCGGCGAGGTCGAACGCCACGCAGGGGCGGCCGAGGGCGAGCACCGTGGCATCCCACGTGTGCGCGTTCTGGGCGCCGCCGTGCAGGAATATCAGCTCGGGTCTTTCATCCCCCCACACGATTGCGCTCAGCTCTCGGCCGTCGGGGAGATCGAACGAGCGGCGCGTCGGGATCAGCGGTGGAGTGTCCAGGTCGAACTCCTTGCAGATGGCGGCGAGCTCGGCGAACTCGCCGCGCCCGTTCACGACCACGAGGCCGCCGACCTATCCCGCGAGCGCGGCGCGCACGTCGCGCACGGCCTGCGGCCCGTCGCTGAACGTCTTCAGACCCGGCACGGTCTTCGGCTGAGCGAAGCCAACCTTGACGTTCAGCAGCACCGGCCCCTCGGCGGCGAGGATCGACGGCAGCTGCTGCTTCGCCTCGTCGAGCGAGGCGAGTTCGCGCACCGTCGCGTATCCGGCTGCGCTGGCGAGGCCGGGGATCGAGAGCTTGCCGGTCACCGGCGTGGGCACGTGCCCCACGAGCTCGTAGACGCCGTTGTTCAACACGATGTGCACGAGGTTGGCGGGGCCCTGCTGGGCGATGGTGGCGAGCGTGCCGAGGTTCATCAGCAGGCTGCCGTCGCCGTCGAGCACCCACACCCGCCGGTCGGGACGGGCGAGGGCGATGCCCAGACCGACGGACGAGGCGAATCCCATCGCGCCGGCGACGAAGAAGTTCAGCGGGCTCGGCGACGCCGCCCCCCAGTAGGTGTAGGGGCTCATCGTGTAGACGGCGACCTCGTCGGTGCGCCGCTCGGCGAGCAGGTCGAGGAACTCGTTGCGGTCGATCATGGCGTGCCCCTCAGTTCCCGGACTCGTAGTCGTCCGCCTTCGTCAGCAGCACCGCGACCGGCGTGCTCTTGTCGTACGCGGTCGCGCAGGCCTCGTCGACCAGTGTCACGTCGTCGTCGGAGTCGACGAGCCAGCGCTCGATGGCGAACGCGTCGAGGAAGCGCTCGGTGAAGTCGGGAACGCCGCCGGCCGACATGTTGCCGTCCGCGTCGCGTTCCATCTTGGCGTAGAACAGGAACCCGACGAGCATCACGATCGGGAAGCCGAGGTTCTTCGCCCACTTCAGCACGTTGCCGCACTCGAACAACCCCTGGTTCTCGACGAGCAGCGCAGCGCGGGCGCCGCCGATGTGCAGACCGGCGCAGATCGCGATCGTCTCGCCTTCCCGGCAGGCCTGCACGACGGTCAGGCCGGGATCCTGCACGAGCGCGGCGTGCATGAAGTGGGTCTCGCTGTCGGGGAGCCACACCACATGGGTGATGCCGGCCTTCTTCAGCGCGGCGCAGATCGCCGCGGCGCGAGCGTTCACGGGTGCGGTCGCCGCTTTCGAGAGTGTCAGCGGCGACGCTGCTGCGATGGTCATCGCCCGACCCTATATCGCTGAATCAGATAACTACAAGAGGGCCGACGGCGTCCCTTCGACGAGCCACCCCGACACGATCTGCTCGCCGCGGCGCGTCACCCAGGCGGCATCCACCAGGTCGGTGAACACGTAGAAGCGGCCTTCGTCGAGGCCGCGCAGGTCGGGGGCGAGCGCTTCGGCCATCGCCAGCAGCGCGTGCTTGCTGGAGGTGTGCGCCGCGAGCGACGTGCGCACGGTGACGGCCATGTTCGACACCGTGAAGTGGAGGTGACCCGCGTTCTGCTCGAGCATCAGCGGGACGAACGCCCGCATGACGTGGATCCCACCCCACAGGTTGACCGCGTGCACCCAGGCCCGGTCGCCTTCGCTCAGCTCCCATGCCGGCCCGTGCACGCTGACCCCGCGTTGGAGCAGACGACGAACGGGGACCCGAAGCGGGCGACGGTCGGCGACGCGAGCTCGTGCACCGCATCGGCGTCCGTCACGTCGGCGCGGACGGCCAGCACGTCGGCTCCCAGCCCACGCACCTGTGCCGCAGCGCGTTCGAGCGCCGCCTCCCCCGCGATGTCGGCCAGCACCAGTCCTGCGCCGCGGCGGGCGAGGGTGCGTGCCAGTCCGAGGCCGAGCCCGCCGGCCGCGCCGGTGACCACCGCCGCCTTTCCGGCGACGTTCAGCACCCGGCCGGAGCCTCGCGGCTCAAGCCGCCCCGGCGACGTAGCGCCCGCCGTCGATGAGGAACACCTGGCCGGTGATCCACGACGCCGCGTCGCTGCAGAAGAACAGCACCGCGGGCGCGATGTCGGCGGGCCGGCCGATCCGGCGCATCGGCGTCGCCGCGGCGATCTCGGCGCCGCGCTGGCGGACCAGCCCCTTGGCCATGTCGGTGTCGACGAGACCTGGGGCGATGCCGTTGACGCGCACCGCAGGCCCGAGTTCGGATGCCATGTGTTGCGTCAGGTGGAGCAGCGCCGCTTTGGAGGTGTCGTAGACGCCCATCGACCCGCTCGATCGGAACGCCCCGATCGACAAGATGTTCATGATCGAGCCGCCGTGGTCCTTCATCCACGCGTGCCACGCGCGCTGGGCGAGGTACAGCGGGCCGCGCACGTTAACCTGGAACGTCTTGTCCCATGCCGCGAGCTCGGCATCCATCAGCGGTCCGAGGTACGGGTTGGCGGCGGCGTTGTTGACCACGATGTCGATGCGCCCCCACCGCTCCAGCGTCGTGTCGACCAATCGATCCAGATCGTCCGGATTGCCGGCGTTGCCGGCCAGCGTGGCGACGTCGCCGTCGATCGACGCGCACGCCTCGTCGAGCTCGGCTGCCTTCCGGCTGTAGATCATCACGCTGGCGCCCGCGGCGGCGAACGTCGCCGCGATCTCACGGCCGATGCCGCGCGACCCTCCTGTGACGATCGCGACCTTTCCGTCGAGCCTGATCTGCATCTGCCCTTACCCTCGCGACCCGCGTCGACGCCCGCTCACTGCACGGACTTGCCGTCGGCGAAGCGCCGCACGGCCTCTTGCACGGCGCCGGTGACGAACGATTCCTGCTGCGCGGCGAACGCGAACGGCAGCACGGTCCGCGCCGCCTGCTGCGCGTGCAGGTTGAGGGCGCGCTTGGTGTCCTGCACCGCCTGAGGAGGAAGCGACGCGATGCGATGCGCGAGCGCGAGCGCCTGCGGCATCACCTGGTCGCGCGGCACGGCGCGATTCGCGAGGCCGAGCTCCACGGCGAGCTGCGCGGGGATGCGATCGCCGGTGAGCAGGTACTCCTTGGCCTTCAGCAGGCTCATCGCCAGCGGCCAGGTCATCGCTCCGCCGTCGGCGGCGACGAGCCCGACCTGCACGTGCGGATCGGACATGAACGCGTCGTCGGCCATGACGACGATGTCGCACAACACGGCGACGCTGCAGCCCAACCCGACCGCCGGCCCGTTGACGGCGGCGACGACCGGCAGGTGGAAGCGCAGCATCTCGTCCACGAGGCCGAACGCGTTGCGGTTGCCCTTGCGGCGATACCACAGGTCCTCGGCGTTGCGTTGGAACCAGGGGATGTCACCCCCGGCGCTGAACGCCTTGCCGGCGCCGGTGAGCACCACGGCCCGCGCGTCGTCGTCCTCGGCCAGCTGCGCCCACACCCGGTGGACGGCGCCGTGGAGCGTCTCGTCGAACGCGTTGAGCGCCTCGGGCCGGTTCATCGTGACGATCCGCACGGGACCGTCGCATTCCACCGTCAACGACGGCGGCAGGTCGTAGCTCATCTGTGTCCTTCCGATTGCCGCCGACGATCAGCTCGCCGCTGCGTCGGACTCCTTGCGAGTCCAGGACTTCGCCCGCGGATCGCGCGTCGACGCCTTGCGCACCTTGATCCGCCATCCCGCGGGGGTGTTGACGACGATGTCGTGCATGTCGGCGACGCTGGCGGTGCCGTCCATGAACACGCAGATGACCTTGGAGTGCACGCGCACCGTGCCGTCGGGATCCTCGGTGACGTCGAAGTTCATCGCGTTGTGGGCGAGCAGGTGGTCGTAGTCGCGCTTGTAGGACGCGGCCATCAGCTCGACGATGTTCTCCACCCCCGACACCGGTGGCAGATCGCGGTAGCTGAGGTCGTAGACCGCGTCCTCGGTGAAGACGTCGCCGAACTCGTCCCAGCGGCGGCCGTCGATGAGGTGATGGATCTTGTTCAGGGTCCGGTAGATGCCGACGTAGTCGTCCGTGGTGAGCATGTCACCCTCCCTTGTTCGGTGAGCTTGGGGTCGCCGGTCCATCCGGAAGCCTGGCGGCGTCGATCGAGCTCGGCGACCGCTCCGGCGGATGCCCGTAGACCTGGTCGTCGAGCTGGACGCCGAGGGAGTTCACCGCGAAGCAGTTGAGGAGGTAGAAGCCGACGATCATCGGGATCTCGATCAACTGCTTCTCGTCGAACGCCCCGGCGAGCGTCGCCCATGTGGCGTCGGTGATGCACGCGTCGGTGAACAGCTCGTCGGTCGCGCGCAGCAGCGCGGCATCGAGCGCACTCCATCCGGACGCGTCCGGTCCGACGGACGTCCGCTCGGCCTCCTCCTGTGACAGCCCGACCTTCATGCCGGCGCGCACGTGGCTCTCCCACAGGAAGTCGCACCCGCAGCGCCAGGTGGTTCGCAGGATCAGCAGCTCGCGCTCGCGGCCGGTCACCTTGCCGCGGATCAGCTTGCCGCCGAACTGGTTGTAGAGGCGGAACAGTCCGGGGTGGCGTACCAGCGTCGTCAGCATGTTGCTGCGGCCGAGGCCCGTGCTGTCGAGCAACTCGCGCTGGCGATCGTCGAGCTCGTCCTCGGTGAGCGGAGCCAGCCGCGGCTCGCTCGGCCGGTCGCGTCCCGTCACACGCAGGAAGTCGAGGTCGCCGAACGGCTCGTCAGTCCCCATATAGACAGATAATACAACTACTGCCCGGAGGCGTCCATCCGAACGGGAACGTGCGCACCGACACGAGCATGTCAGGTCGCCGACGGCTCGCGCGCCGCGATCGCCGCTGCCCCCGAACCGAAGGCGAGCACGGCGCCGGACGAGTTCGAGATCGTCACCGACGTGAACGCGAGGCGGCGCCCGCGATGGCGCACCGTCGCCCGAGCGACGAGCCGCTCGCCGTCGGCTTGCTGCGGCCGAGCGAACTGCATGTGCAGGTCGGCGAGGTGGACGTTGGCGTCGTGCCCCAGCGCGGCGCTGACCGCGCAGACCATCGCCCGCTCGGCGAACAGCGACAGCGCGCCGCCCTGGACGGCGCCCATCGTCTGCTCGATCCGCTTGTCGGCACGCATCGACAGGTGCGCGGCGCCGTCGGCGAGGTGGATGACGTCGAGCCCGAACAGGTCGTGGACCGGGCACGTGAAGCCAGCGACGAGCCGTCCGCTGGCGCTGTCGAACGGGCGGGCGGCGATCCCCGCGTCGCGCGCCCCGGGACGCACCGTGCCGCGCGAGAAGACCGCGAGGCGGGCCCCGCCGCGGGCGACCAGCACGCCCGAGCCGTCGGTGATCTGCACCTCCGACATCGCCGAGCGTCCGTCGTTGCTGACCTGGGTCGCGGCCGCGGTGAGCACGGCGCCGGCTGCCGTGGCGCGGATCACCGCGAGGTTCAAGGCGACGGTCGCGCATGCCGCGCCCGCCGGCAGCGCTGCCGTCACCGCCCAGCCGAGCGCGCCGTCGGCGAGCGTCGCCAGCACACCGATCGGCACCCGGCCGAGGTCGTCGACGACGTCGTCGGACGCCGACATGCGGAACACCGCGCCGTCCATGCCGGCACGCACCGGCCGGACGCCGGTGAGCATCTGGATGCCCGACAGCGGGGCCGCGCCGTCGACGAAGATCGACAGCCGATCCCGTCCCGGCATCTCGAGGAGGAAGTCGGGCATCGTGCCGGCCGTCTCCACGTCCGCGCGACCCAACGGTTGGTCGGATGCGAGCGCCATCAGGCGACGATCCCGAAACGTTCCAGCCCGTAGAGACGGATCGCGTTCCCGCGGGTGACGAGGTACACCTCTTCCTCGGTCAGCTCAGCATCCGCGGCCAGCTGCTCGACGATGCCGCGCGACTTCGGCCACGTCGAATCGCCGTGGGGATAGTCGGTCTCGAACATGATCTGGCGGATGCCGACGACATCGCGCTGGCGCAGCCCGGCCACGTCGTCGAACATGCAGCCGTACACCCGGTCCGGAACGTACGCGCTCGGGGCCTTGGTCAGCCGGGTGTCGAGGTGGCCGTAGCCGGGGCGCTGGCGCCAGATGCCGTCGAGCCGTTCGAGCAGGAACGGCATCCATCCCACCTGGCCTTCGCTGAGCGCGATCTGGAGCTGCGGGAAGCGCTCGAGCACCCCGCTCGCCAGCCACTCGACGAGGGCGTGCGCCGCGCCCTCGTAGGTGAGCGACAGGGAGACGGCGCGCGGTGAGCCGGGCGAGACGTCGGCCATCTTCGACGACGACCCGATGTGCAGGTTGACCACGGTGCCCGACTCGGCGCAGGCAGCGAAGAACGGGTCCCAGTCGTCGGTGTGCAGGCTCGGTAGCCCGAGGAACGACGGGTTCTCCGAGAACGACACCGCGAACGCCCCCTTGGCGTTGCAGCGCCGCACCTCGTCCGCTGCGAGCTGGGCCGACCACAGCGGCACGATGAACATCGGGATCAGCCGCCCGCGGCCGGGACCCGCGCACCACTCGTCGATCATCCAGTCGTTGTAGGCCTGCACGCACGCCAGGGACAGCTCGCGATCGCCGTGCTCGAGGAACGTCTGGCCGCAGAAGCGGGGGAACGTGGGAAAGCACAGGGACGCCTCGGTGTGGTTGGCATCCATGTCGACCAAGCGCGCGGACTGCTCGTACGCCCCAGGCCGCATGCGGTCGTAGTCCATCGGCCGGTACTCCGCCGAGATCTGGTCCTGGTCATGCCCGGACATCGCGAAGCCAGGGAGGATCGCGCTCTGAAGGTCGTCGTAGATCCAGATGTCCGACCACTCGCCGTCGGCGTCCTCGACCCACGGCACGTACCGTCCCACGCCGAAGCGGCCGCGACGCTTCTCGACGTGCGGCGCCCGGTCACGCAGCCGCTCGGGCAAGTGACGCTGCCATAGGTCGACCGGTTCGACGACGTGATCGTCGACGGAGATGATGCGTGGGATGTCCACGTCGGCGCCCCCTGGAGATGACGATGGGTGATGTCGCACGGCGTTGTGAGCGGCGCTGACGTGTTCAACAGCGCCGGTCACTGGCCGAGCGGTGGAGTCGTGACCGGAGTGGTGACCGGAGCGATGGCCGGAGTGATCGTGTCGGTCCCCGACCGCAGCACCCGCCCCGGGCGTTGCTCGGTGAAATGACCGCTCGCCGCGATCTCGGCGCCGTTGACGATCACGTGGTCGATGCCGATCGGGTCGGCGACGAGCCGGGGCGCGCCGCCGGGGAGGTCGAAGCGCATCTGGTACGGCGTCGACGAGATCGCGTCCAGGTCGAAGATCACGACGTCGGCCCACGCGCCTTCCACCAGGCGGCCGCGGTCGCGCAGGCCGTACAGCCGCGCGGGGGCGTCGGTGAGGCGGCTGACCATCTCCTCCAACGGCATCAGCCCGCGGTCGCGCACGACCTCGCCGAGCAGCCGCGTGGGGTAGTCGTAGGACGCGCTGAAGTCGAGGTGCGCGCCGGCATCCGATGCCCCGATCAGCGCCCGCGGGTCGCGCATGATCTCGAGCTTCACGGCCCAGTCGGCGTCGCCCGGCTCCGGGCGGTTGAAGCTGAACGTGGTGCGCAGGTCGTCGGCGCAGACGATGTCGACGAGGGCGTCGAACGGCTCCTTGCCCTCCTCCCGAGCGATGTCGGCGACCAGGCGGCCCTGGTACCGCTTGGTCTCGGGGGTGAACGTCTCGAGGATCACCCGGTCACCCCAGTCGGAGAGGTGCGACGCGTCGCTCGGCTGCTGGGACAGCTCGAACAGCCGGCGGCGGCCGGCGGGATCGCGCAGGACCGCGAGACGCTCCTCGTGCGGCGCGGTCATCGGCCCTGCCCATCCGGGCAGCATGTCGAGCGCGTAGCCGGTCTTGAACGTGAAGTGCGGAAGCGTGCGGATCGGCATGACGAGCCCGACCACCCGACCGCCCATCTCGCGCGCCCGGTCGGCGACGCCGAGGCGCTGGAGGCACATCTCACGGTTCTCGACCGCGGGGTTGATCACGTTCCAGTTCAGCGTCCGGCGGGCGGCGGCCGACATGCGCGCCATCACGTCCATCGACGCGTCGTCGAACTCACCGCCGGCGCGGGCGAGGAACTCCAGCGAGGTGCCCTCGAACTCGCCGCACACCGCGGCGAGCTGGACGAGCTCGTCGGCATCGGCGTGACGCGACGGCACGGGCACGCCGTCGGCGTCGTTGTGCGTCGCCGCCCACGTCGACGAGAACCCGAGGCCGCCGGCAGCAAGACCGGCGCGCAGCAGCTCCGCCATCGCCGCGATCTCCTCCGCAGTTGCGGTGCGCTCGCTGGCCGCCTCCCCCATCACGAGCCGCCGCATGGTCGAGTGACCGACCATGAAGCCCATGTTCACCGCAGGCTCGAGCGCAGCGACGCGGTCGAGGTAGTCGGCCGTGGTGCTCCAGTCCCACGGCACCGCGGTCTCCAGCGAGACGAGCGGCATGCCCTCGACCCGCGCCAGCATCCGCATCAGGAACGTCGCCTCGCGCTCGACGAGCGGCGCCACCGTGAAGCCGCAGTTGCCCGCGATCACGGTCGTGACGCCGTGCAGCGGCGACGGCGACAGCGTCGCATCCCAGAAGATCTGCGCGTCCAGGTGCGTGTGCACGTCGATGAACCCGGGCGCGACGATGCGCCCGTCGGCGTCGATCGTGCGGCGGGCGCTGTCGGCGATCTCGCCGATCGCCACGACGCGGCCGCCCGCGATGCCGACGTCGGCGCGCCGCCGCGCGGCGCCCGTTCCGTCGACCACCAGGCCGCCCGTGATCACCAGGTCGAGCATCGCGATCGCCCTCAGTCGAGGTGGTAGACGCGCGCTGCGTTGTCGTGCAGCACCTTGCGGACGACGACGGGATCGAGGTTGGACATGTTCTCGACGACGGTCTCGCGCGGCGAGAGCGCTGGCGAGGCCGGTCCCGGGCAGAGGCCGGTCTCGTGCGGGTAGTCGCTCTCGAACATCACGTTGTCCTGGTACTTGTCGAGCAGCGGCAAGGCCGCGGTCTCGTGCCACAGCGACACGTAGTACTGGCGATGGAAGTAGTAGCTCGGCAGCTCGCGCTCGGGGTAGTCCTTGAATGCGCCGCTGGTCTGCCACAGCCAGTCGAGCTCTTCGAGCATGAACGGGAAGTAGCCGAAGCCGCTCTCGACGGCGACGAAGTTCAGCCGCGGGTAGTCGTGGGCGATCCCCCGCGCCAGGACGTGCGCCGCGGCTTGCGCGGTGCTGCCGAAGAACGAGCCGCCCCAAGCCACGAACGACTGCCGCTCGGTGCGCACCGCCAGCGCGGTCTTCGTGCGGATGCTCCAGCCGCGCTTGCTCTCGTCGGAGTCACGAGCGCCGAAGCCGATGTGGAAGCACATCGGCAGCTCGAGGTCCTGCGCCGCCGAGAGGACCGGCTTCCACTGCTCGTGCCAGATGTTGGGCATGCCGACCCGTCCGAGCAGCGCGGCGAACAGCATGCCCTTGTGCCCGGCGGCCTTCGCCCGGCGCATCTCCGCGATCGTGGCCTCGACGTCCCAGTACGGGACCATCATCACCGGCACGAAGCGGTCCGGCGCGACGCTGGCGAACTCGACGAGGTAGTCGTTGTAGACCTGAACGCACTCCAGCGCGAGCTCCGGGCCGAGTTCTTTCAGGAACGCCATCGTGTCGAACGAGATCAGGTTCGGGTACAGCACCTGCGCCCGGATGTTGTACTCGTCGAGCTTGGCCAGCCGGGCCTTCGGGTCGTAGCACGCAGGGTCGGCCATCTCCAGCGTGTCGGGGTGCGACGGCACGTGCTCGTGCCATCCGGCGCTGCAGTACTCACCCACCGCCGACAGCCACGTGCCACCGACGCGCCAGCGGTGCTCGTCGGCATCCTCGTCGAACTCGACGCGCGGCAGGCGATCGTCGCCACGATGCTTGGGCATGCGGGCCGTCCACAGATCGACCGGCTCGGCGATGTGACTGTCGACATCGACGATGGGCGTGGACTGCGCGACCGAGCGGGCGCTCTCTTCGGTCATCGTCATCGGCTTCGCCTTTCGCGTGATCGGCTGCCCGGCAGCCATTGTGGCCAAATGATATAGCTTTTTATGCGATTCGAGAAGAACGCCGCGACCTGGGGAGCGACGTCATCGCACGACGTCATCCCACGACGTCATCGCACGACGGGGTCGAGGACAACACGGCCGTCGTGCAGTCGTCCCCGCCGGCCGGTCGCCGCGTCCAACAGCCGCAGGCCGCGCTCGCCCACGGTGGTCACCGTCAGCAGGCCGCCGCTCTCGCCGATGCGCCATTCACGCTCGTCGAACAGCGCCCCCGTTCGCTCGGGCGGCTCGACGACCACGGCCGGCCCGACGAGATCGAACAGGGCCGGCTCGCGGCCGACGGCGTGGAGCCCGGCGTGCGCATCCGCACGGGCGAGCAGGTGTGGCACCGCGCCGATCTCGCCGAGGACGCCGGACGGCAGCTCGGCGAGACCTTCGATCGTCGCGCCCGTCAGCCCGATGATCATCTTCGCCTTCAGGTTGCGGGCGAGCGCGCCGACGCGGCGGGCGTCGAACTTCGTCGACCACGCCATCGCCGTCGTCGCGCCATGCCGAGAAATCGCCACCATCGCCGGGTGCGACCACGCCGCCTCTGCGGGGCCGACGACGGTCACCACGACGTCGCCGTGGCCGAGCCCGTACGGCGCCAGCGCGTCGGCCATCCATGCGGCATCGCGCTCGATCTCGCCGTGGGTGACCGGCATGTCGACGACGCCGTCGGCGAGGACGCACTCGCCGATGCCCCACAGCGGCGGGCGCGGCACGTCGAACGGATCGAGCGACGGGATCGCGCGCATCACGACTTCACCACCCGGACGACCTTGTTCGCTTGGCCGAGCAGCCTGCTCTCGGGCATCAGCTCGAGCCTCGGCTCGATCCCGATGTGGGCCTCGATCGCCGCCACCACCTCGTCGTGCAGCGCGTCGACCCGGTTCGCCGGCACGAGGCTCTCGCGGTACCCGACCCGCACCGTCAGGTCGTCGACCTCGCGTGCTGGACGCACGACCTGGAACACGCCGTCCTCGGTCGCCGGGATGTGCTCCAGCGCGCCCCACACGTCCATCGGCACGACGGTGCGGCCCTGCACGACCATCTCGTCCCCCTTGCGGCCCACGGTCCACTGCCGCACGTGGCTGCGACCGCACGAGCACGGCTCGCGGGTCAGGCGGATCAGGTCCTCGCTGCGATAGCGGACGAGCGGCGCGAAGCGGTTCTCCAACGCTGTCACCACGAGCTCCCCGACGCCGTCGGCGGGAGCGGCCTGCGCGCCGTCGGGATCAAGGTGCTCGACGAAGATCTGGTCCTCCCAGATGTGGCAGCCGTCGCGGGCCTCGCACTCCAACGACAGGCCGCAGTCGCCGGCGCCGGTGCCGATGAACACCTTCAGGCCCCATTCGTCGGTCATCCGCTGCTTGATCTTGCGGCCGAGGGGCGCGCCGCCGTACTTCACCGCCTTCACGCAGGCCAGCTCCTCGCGCAGGTCGTAGCGCTCGGCCAGCCGGCTGAACGGGATCACGTCGGCGGCGCCGAGCCAGATCAGCGCCGGCTGGTAGCGGCGCACGCGCTCGATCAGCTGGTCCCAGTCCATCCCGAACGGATCGAACAGGATCGGGATCGCGCCGCACAGCTGGAGCCCCTCGTAGTACGCCAGCGTGCGGAAGTTCCAGATGCCGAAGCCGTAGTCGCCGGGGCGCACGCCCATCCCCCACCAGAACCGCGCCCCGCCCACCGAGTACGGCGCCCACTGTTCCCACTGCTCGGGGATCAACATCGGATCGCCCGTCGTCCCCGACGTCGTGCCGATCGCCGTGAGATCGCGCGGATCGACGCAGACGACGCCGCCGTAGGGGTCACCGGTGCGCGCGGCGAACGCCCGCACCTCGTCCTTGCTGGTGAACGGCGCCCGCTCGCGGAAGTCGTCGACGGTGCGGATGTCCTTCGGCGTCACACCCGCCACGTCCCAGACGTGGCGCACGAGCGCCGAATGCTCGTAGACGTAGGGAACGAGATCGAGCAGGCGATCGGTCTGGAGGCGCTCGAGATCGGAACGAGACAAGGCCTCGAACTCGGGTTGGAAGAATCTCCGGTCCGTCACCCAGCCCCCTTCACCGCTCTGATCCCACTGACCTGGACTTCACTCGTGCGACGGGTCTGCGACGATTGTTCGTGGCCGACGGCTGCGGGAACGATTCCCCGCGACGTCGCTCCGCTTCGACAGCACCGTGCGTATCGACGTATAATCTAACCAATTACGTGAAGCTGTTCAAACAGGCGCCGCGCCGTGCGGTGTGCGCCACAGGGGAAGACGATGATCAACGCGATGCATCCCGCGACCTTGTCGAGCGTGTTGGAAGGCAACGCCCGAAAGTATGCCGACAAGCTCGCCGTGGTGAGCGGCGGCGCACGGCTGACCTACCGCGACCTCGCCGCGCGCGTCGACAAGCTCGCCGATGCGCTCGCCGCGCGGGGGTTCGGCCACGGCGACCGGATCCTGTGGATGGGGCAGAACTCGCACCGCGCCCTGGAGCTGATCTTCGCCGCCGGTCACCTCGGCGGCATGGTGTGCCCGATCAACTGGCGCCAGTCGGCCACCGAGCAGGCCGCCGTGCTGCGGTACATCGACCCCAAGGTGGTCGTCTGGCAGGAGGACGTGATCGGCGACGTGGTCGCCTCCGCTCGCGCCGAAGCGGGTGTCGACCCGCTCTGGCTTCAGCACGACGGGATCGGCGACGGCAGCTACGAAGCCTTCCTCGACAGCGGCGCGCCGGCCCGCCGTGCGCGCGAGGTCGACGAGGACGATCCCGTGCTGATCATCTGCACGTCGGCGTTCGACGGCGAACCGAACGGAGCGATGCTGACGCACCGCAACATCCTCGTCCAGGCCTGGCTGATGGCTTACCTCCAAGAGATCGGCCCCTCGACCGTCTGGCTCGCGGCAGGTCCGATGTTCCACATTGGCTGCTGGCTGAGCACCTGGCCGACGTTCGTGTTCGGCGGCACGATCGTGTTCACCCCGGCGACCGATGCCCAGGACGTGTGCGAAGCGATCCACAACGAGCGCTGCACCGACGGGTACGTGCTGCCGCCGATGCTGCCGAAAATGCTGGAGCTGATCAAGGAGAAGGGATACGACGTGTCCTGCCTGCGCAGCTCCATCGACCACCCCGAGTGGAACGCGCTCACGCGCCCCGACGAGTCGCACTGGGGCGGGAAGCTGTCGTTCTTCGGCCAGACCGAGACCGGCGGCATCGTCACCCACGCGGCGTTCGGCGGCGGCCGCAAGGGCCTGGGCACGGCGGGCGTGCCGACTCCGTTCGCGCAGGTGCGCATCTTCGACGACGACGGCAACGAGATGCCCGACGGCGAGGTCGGCGAGATCGTGGTGCGCGGTCCGATGGTCGGCGCCGGGTTCTGGAACCGCCCGGAGCTGAACGCGCACCGCACCCGCGGCGGGTGGTGGCACACCTACGACCTCGGCAAGGTCGAGCCCGACGGCTCCGTGCTGTTCATCGGGCCCAAGGCCCGGTTGCTGAAGTCGGGCAACGAGAACATCTACCCCGCCGAGGTCGAGAAGTGCCTCGAGTCGCACGAGGCGGTGAAGGAAGCGGCGATCATCGGCGTCCCGCACGAGAAGTGGACGCAGACCGTCAAGGCGGTGCTCGTGCTGCACGACGGCGCCACGCTCAGCGAGGACGAGGCCATCGCCTGGTGCCGCCAACACCTCGCCAGCTACAAGAAACCGCACAGCGTCGCGTTCGTCGACGCGCTGCCGCGCACGAACGGCGCCAAGGACTACGCGGCGCTCGACGAGCGCTTCGGCGGCGGGGGCTACCCGGGCGGCGCGACGCGGGTCCGCTGAGCCGGCGATGGGCCGCCCGCTCACCGACGACGACGACCGGCTCCATCCGGTCGAACCTGTCCCGAACTGGAACGAGAGCCGCTACGTCGACTTCTGGGACGCGGCCGCGCGCATCGGTGGGTGGCTGCGGATCGGCAACCGCCCGAACGAGGGACATGCGGAGATGTCGGTGTGCGTCCACCTGCCCGACGGGTCGACCGCCTGCCGCTTCGACCGCCCGGCGATCACCGCCAATGCTCTGGCCGTCGACGGTCAGCGGTGGGACGTCGCCGAGCCCTGGCACACCACGCACGTCTCCTACGAGGGGCCCCTGCACGTCCTCGACGACGCCTGGGCGCTGGTCGAGGGCCGCCGGGCGTTCGACGGCGCTTCGAGCGTCGACGCCCGCATCGACCTCACCTGCACGACCGCCGGGCTGGCGGCGACGTTCGGGGCCGACCAGGATCACGTCGGCCTGATCTTCGTGCCCGGCCAGGCCGACGGGCACTACCAGCACCTCGCCCGCACGCACGGCACGATCACGATCGGCGGGCGCACGTACGCCGTCGACGGCCGCGGCGGCAAGGACCACTCGTGGGGGCCGCGCAACTGGCACGCCAAGGTTGCGTTCCGCTGGCTGATCGCTGCGTTCGACGACGCCAACGGGTTCATGCTGACGCGCTCGGTGAGCCCGGTGACCCAGCGCCACGGGGGGTTCTGCCTCGTCGACGGCAAGCTGCTGCTCGTCGACGCGTTCACGACGCGCGATCACACCAGCGGGCCGCCGGACCACCGGCTCGAGCGCGTCGAGGTGACGATCCGCAGCGGCAGCCTGACGTGGACCGCGACCGGGACACCACAGGCATGGGCGCCGCTGCGTCATCGCCAGCGCACCGCGAGCGGCGCGCAGGTGCTGCGGATCGTGAAGTCGCCGACCGAGTGGGTGGACGGCAGAGGCCGCCACGGGACCGGGATGGCGGAGTACCACGACCTGCTCGTCGACGGGCGACCAGCGCTGCACGCCGCCGGACGCGACCCGCGACGCGTGGGTGGACACGACGGCGCGGCCGTCGAGGCCCCCAGGTGACCGCGACCGAGTTGCCCGGCCCACCGATCGACGGTCCGGAGGTCGAGCGCTGGATCGTCGCCCACGTGGCCGGGGCGACGCCGCCGCTGACGATGCGACTGATCACCGGCGGTCATTCGAATCGCACGTACCTCGTGACCGGCGGCGACGGGCAGCGGTTCGTGCTGCGCTGCCCGCCAGCCCATCCGGTCCCGGCCGGCACGCACGACGTCGTGCGCGAGCATCGCATCCTTCGCGCGCTGGCGGATTCTCCCGTGCCGGCGCCCCGCCCGCTGGCGCTGTGCGTCGACACGGACGTGAGCGCGGCGCCGTTCTTCGTGATGTCGTTCGCCGAGGGCCGCGTCGTCGCCTCGGTCGCCGACGTCGACGCTGTGCTGCCCACCCCGCAACTGCGCCACGCTGCGGCAGACGGCGTCGTCGACGCTCTCGCCGACCTCCACCGCGTCGACGTGGACGCCGTCGGCCTCGGCGACCTGGGTCCGCGCGAGCACTTCGTCGATCGCCAGCTGCGCCGCATGGGCCGCGTGTGGCAGCAGACCCGCACCCGCGACCTGCCGCTGATGGACGAGCTCGCCCGCCGGCTCGCCGCCTCCCAGCCGCCGCAACGGCACACGGGCATCCTGCACGCCGACTACCGGCTCGGAAACGTGATGCTCGACGGCGCAGGCCGCGTGACGGCGATGCTCGACTGGGAGCTGTGCACCCTCGGCGACGTGCTGGCCGACGTCGCGTTCCTGCTCGACAACTGGGATCTCCCGACGGATCGACACCGCTCGGTGTGGATGGAACGGCCACCGACGAACGCAGGTGGGTTCCCGACGCGCGACGCGCTCGTTGCCCGCTATGCCGCGCGCACGGGCTTCGACGTCTCCGGGCTGGGGTTCCATCGCGCGCTCGCCTACTGGAAGATCGCCGTCATCGCCGAAGGCATCAAGCGCCGCGCCGAGCACCGCGCCGGCATCGACGGCACGCCCATCGACCCCGAAGCGCACGCGCACCTCGAGCGCCGCGTCCGCGACGCCGCCGAGCTCGCCCACGAGCAGCTCCGTCTCGCCGAGCACGCTCATCCCTGAGCACGGTTTCACCGGCGCCGGAGCAATGACGGGGTCCTTTCTCCGCGAAACCTTTCGGGCGAGAAAGTATGCTGGGCCGATGCCCCGCGCCGCGCCCGCCGAGATCGACCCGCACACCGACGCGCACGCCGCGCGGCTGCGCTTCGTCATCGGGCGGCTCGACCGCCAGCTGCGCCAGCAGACCGACACCACGCTGAGCCCCACGATGCTCAGCATCTTCGGCTCGATCCACCTGCTCGGTCCGATCAGCCTGGGCGAGCTCGCCGCGCACGAGCGGCTCAGCGCGCCGACGATCAGCAAGGCCGCCACCGAGCTCGAGCAGCAGGGCATGATCGAACGCATCCGCGATGCCGACGATCGCCGCGTCTGGCGGGTGCAGGTGACGCGCAAGGGCGAGCGCTGGTCGCTCGCCCTCCGAGCCCAGCGCAACGCGTGGCTCGCCCAGCGCATCGGGCGCCTCGATCCCGACGACCGGGCGGCGCTGCTCGCCGCGGTCCCCGTGTTGGAGCGCATCCTTGACCTCGACGACTGACAGCAGCGACGCCGCGCTCGGTCCCGCGCCCAGGCCCCGCTCGCGCCTCGGGCACGCCACCCGCGACATGTTCCGCTCGGTGCGCGTGCGGAACTACCGCTTGTGGTTTATCGGGCAGCTGATCTCGATGACGGGGTTCTTCACCGGCATGGTCGGCCAGTCGCTGCTCGTCCTCGACCTCACCGACGACGGGTCGTGGCTCGGCGTCACCGTAGCCCTCCAGTTCCTCCCGGCGCTGTTCCTCAGCCCGCTGGCCGGGGTGCTGAGCGACCGGATCGACAAGCGACGGCTGATGCTCGCCACCCAGTCGGCGATGATGTGCCTCGCCCTGATCCTCGGCGTGCTCACACTCACTGGTGTCGTCACGCTGGCGTGGGTGCTCGTGCTCGCCTTGCTCTCCGGGCTCGCCTGGTGCGTCGACCAGCCGGCGCGCAGCACGATCGTGGTCGAGCTCGTCGACCGCGAGGACTGCGCCAACGCCGTCAGCCTCAACGCCGCCCTCGGCCAATTCTCGAAGATCACCGGACCGGCGCTGGCCGGCCTGATCGGCGCCACCGCCGGCCTCGGGTGGTGCTTCATGGCCAACGGCATCACCTCGATCGCCGTGTTGCTCGCCTTGGGGCTGATGCGCCCCGCGGAGATCCACACCGCTCCGGTCGTCCGCCGCCAGAAGGGCCAGATCCGCGAGGGCTTCGTCTACACCTACCGGCATCCGCAGCTGCGCATCGTGATGTCGCTGCTGCCGGTCGTGGCGCTGCTGACGCTCCAGTGGAACGTGCTGCTGCCGCTGTTCGCCACCCGTGACCTCGACGGCGACGCGGGGACGTTCGGCCTGCTGATGGCGGTGATGAGCGTCGGGTCGGTGAGCGGGACGCTGTGGCTCGCCCGCCGGCGCACGATGCCGATCCCGACGCTGCTGACCAGCGCGCTCGGCTTGGGACTGGCCGAGATCGCGCTCGCCGCGGCGCCGTCGACCCCGCTGGCGTGCATCGCGATCACCGCAGCCGGCGCCGGGGTGATGACGACGGTGAACGGAAGCGCCGTGCTGCTCCAGCTGACGGCGGCCCCGGCGATGCGCGGCCGGGTGATGGCGTTGTTCAGCATGACCACTGTCGGTCTCAACGCGGCGGCGACCCCGGCGATGGGCGCCTTCGCCGAGCGATTCGGCGCACGGACCGGGCTGATGATCGGCGGCGCGGCGGCGGTCGTCGTGTCGAGCGTGATCCGCCTCGCGCCCGCCCGCGCCCAGAGCGGGCGGCTGGCGACGAACGTGCGGACGCTGTTTCGCGCCGCGCCGCACACGGAGTGACCGGAGGCCAGCCGATGCCCCGGGCCGAGACCCACGGCGCAACGCTCGTGCCCGCGCGCCGGTCGGACCTCGACGCCGGGTGGCTGACGCGCGTGCTCCAGCAGCGCTACCGCGGCATCGAGGTCGCCGCGCTGGAGGTGCGCGAGGTCACCAACGGCACGTGCAGCAGGGTCCGGGTGCACGCCGAATACACCGGCGACGCCGGCTCGGCGCCCGCCCCGCCACCGCAGGACCTGTTCGTCAAGACGTGCTTCGTCGACAACCCGTTCTTCGAGAAGAACCGGCTCAACGGCCGGGTCGGCAACGAGGGCCGGTTCTACGCCGAGCTGCTGCCGACACTCGACGTGCCGGCGCCCCGATTGCACGCGTTCGCCTCCGTGGCGGACGAAGGCCGCTTCGTCATCGTGATGGACGACCTCCAGTCGCTGGGGGCCGTGTGGGGGCACGCGCTGCGGCCGATCGACGCCGACTTCGCGGACACGATCATCGGCCACATGGCCGGGATGCACGCCCGCTACTGGAACTCGCCCGCCGTCCACGCCATGGCATGGCTGCCCACGCCGCACGACGACCCGAGCCCGGAGAGCCGCCTGCGCTGGATCCAGCCGGGGCTCGAGCGGCTGCGGTCCGGCCGCGCCGGGGACGTGCCGGCGAGCATGTCCGACCCAGCGGAGCTCGGCAGGACGCTGCTGCGGCTCACCGCCCACATCTCGACCGGGCCGATCACGCTGCTCCACGGCGACCCGCACCTCGGCAACTTCGCCTTCCTCGACGGCCGCCGCCCGGTGTTCACCGACTGGGCCGTGCACCGCGGGCACGCCGTGTACGACCTCGGCTACTTCCTCGCCTCGTCGCTCACCACGGACGACCGCCGGGCGCACGAGCGCGACCTGCTGCGCGGCTACCTCGATCGTCTCGATGCGGCGGGGATCGCTGTGCCGACGTTCGACGAGCTGTGGCTGTCCTACCGTGCCCAGGTGCTCTACGGGCTGATGGTCTGGCTGCCCGTGCCCGACCACATGCAGCCCGACGCGATCGTCGACGCCTACACGCGCCGCCAGCTCGCGGCGTGCGCCGACTTGGACAGCGTCGGAGCGATCGCGGCCCTCACCCGTTGAGCGCCAGCGCCTGCACGGGCGTCGGGGGCGCGATCCCGTACAGCCGAGCGAGGTTGCCGCCGAAGATCGCCTCCTGCTGCTCACGCGGCAACGGGACCTTCTCCAGCATCTCGGCGATGCGCTGCTGGCTGGCCGGCCAGCACCCCTCGTAGTGCGGGTAGTCGCTGCCCCAGATCAGCGGCTCGACACCCGTGATGTCCACGTTGCGCAGCGCCACCCAGTCGTCGGCGAACCCGACGTGGATCTGGCGGCGCACGTACTCGCTGGGGCGCAGCGGGTAGGGCCACACCGTGTCGTACTCGTAGTCGGCGAACTGGGGCACGAGCGCGCCGTCGGCGGTGAAGAACTTCAGGCGCACCTCGCGGGCGCGGGTGCCGGTCTTGCCGGTCCACGTGTCGTCCATGTCGAACATCAACGGCGCGAGCCAGCGGCCGCCGACCTCGACGAAGAAGAAGTGCAGGTCGGGATGGCGCTCGAGCACGCCGCCGGCGATCAGCTGCGGGATCGTGACCTGCGCCTGGAACGCGGCGCCGCCGCCCAGCGATCCCAGGCACACCGCCTCCGCCATCCGCCGGAACGCCGCGCTGCGCACCGCGTGCGCAGGATCGTCGGCGTACGAGGGGCCGTTGACGATGTCACCCATGACGATGCTCGGCGGGAGCGCCTGTTCGCCTGACTGCCCGCCGACGTGCATGTTGATCACCATGCCGTGCGCACTCGCCGCGGCCCAGATCGGCTCGTAGAGATCGAGGAAGTACGGCTTGTCCGGACGCGCGCTCTGCGGCAGCTCGATGCCGCGGAAGCCCAGCGAGGCCGCCCGCTCGATCTCACCGACGGCGGCCTGCACGTCCTCGATCGGGATGATCGCGTTCCCGATCAGCCGGTCGGTGAGGAACCGCTCGGCGATGAAGTCGTTGTAGATGCGCGCGCAGGCGAT
Organism: uncultured Ilumatobacteraceae bacterium; assembly: GCA_964529005.1. Classification (GTDB taxonomy): domain Bacteria; phylum Actinomycetota; class Acidimicrobiia; order Acidimicrobiales; family Ilumatobacteraceae; genus CAZGUH01. Next base: position 57,319 of record CAZGUH010000016.1, read on the forward strand.
CGCCAGCTCCGTGTCGTCGGTGCGGAAGATCGCGTTGCCGGCGTTGGGGTGGATGTTGTCGGCCCAGACGCCGTCCAGATCCATGTCCCGCAGGCGCTTGCCCACTTCGCCGCGCTCGATCAGCTCGACGGTGTCGAAGTCGAAGTCGTCCTCGTGCTCGGGCAGCACGAACACCGGCCGCCCGTCCTTGAGGTAGCGGGCGTACTCGGGCGCCACCACCCGCTTGCGCCCGTCGATCGCGTGCAGCAGCCGCCAGCGCCCGTCGCCGGGCAGGCGGCTGTACGCCGGGCCGATGCCGCCGGCGCGCTCGAGCATGTGCTCGGGCAGGCGGGAGCTCCACAGGTCCTCGGGCTCGCTGACGTGCCCGTCACCGCTCATCAGGATCATCGTCCCTCCCTCGAACTCCGTGCTCGTCATGGTCCGCTCAGCGCAGCGCGCCGTGCTCCGCCTCCCACGCTGCCTGCTCGGCGAGGGCGTGGGCGAACCTCTTCCGTGCGTCGTCGAGGCGCGCCGGGATCCACTCCGTCGGCCACAGGCCGGCGGCGGGCCTGTGCTCCTTGAGCACCTGGCGGGCGACCGTCACCGTGTGGACCTCGGACGGGCCGTCCCAGATGGCGTACATCGGCACGCTCATCCACATCTGGCCGAGCGGCGTCTCGTTCGAGACCCCCAGCGCGCCGTGGATGTGCACGGCGCGCTCGACCACGTCGTGGACGACCTTGGCGCCCATGTTCTTGATCGCCGCGACCTCCTTGCGGACGTTCGCCGTGCCGCCGCTGTTGTCGATCTTCCACGCCGTGTGCAGCACGAACAGCCGGTACTGCTGGATCTGCGCCCAGCTCTCGGCGATCGCGTGCTGGACGAGCTGCTTGTCGGCGATCAGGGAGCCCTGCGTCGTGCGCGACAGCGCCCGCTCGCACATCATCTCGAAGGCGCGGTTGCAGAGCCCGACAGCGCGCATCGAGTGGTGCACGCGGCCGCCGCCGAGACGTGTCTGGGCGACGGCGAACGCCTGCCCCTCGCCCCCGAGCAGCGCGTCGGCGGGCACGCGCACGTCGTTGTAACGGATGTGCGGGTGGCCGGTGCCCTCGCCTTCGGCTTCACCCATCAGCCGCGTCTCGCGGAGGAACTCGATGCCCGGGGTCTCGGCCGGCACGAGGAACATCGACATGCCCTTGGTCGCGTCGACGTCGGGGTTCGTCACCGCCATGACGATGAACAGGCTGGCGTGCGGCGCGTTGGAGGTGAAGAACTTCTCGCCGGTGATCACCCACTCGTCCCCGTCGCGCACCGCCCGGGTGCGGAACTGGCGTGGGTCGGATCCGGCGTGCGGCTCGGTCATCGAGTAGCAGGAGAACAGCTCCCCTTCGAGCAACGGCCCGAGATACTTGGCCTTCTGCTCCTCGGTGCCGTAGTGGGCGATGATCTCGCTGTTGCCCGTGTCGGGCGCCTGCACGCCGAAGATCGTCGGCGCCCAGTTGTTGCGGCCCAGGATCTCGTTCATCAGGGCGAGCTTCAGCTGCCCGTAGCCCTTTCCGCCTTGCTCCGGGCTGAGGTGGCAGGCGAACAGACCGCGGTCTTTGACCTGCTGCTTGAGCGGCTCGACGACCTTCTTCAGCCACGGCGGAGGCGGGGTGTGGTGGTAGTGCGGCCACAGCAGAGCGACGGGTTCGATCTCTTCGTCGACGAACTCCCGAATCCAGTCGAGCTCCTTCTGGAACTCGGGTTCGGTGCTGAAGTCCCATGCCATGGGAGATGTCCCCTCGGTTCAGGCGAGCAGGGCCGAGGCCCGCTCGATCATGATCGGAATGCCATCGGTCGCCCGCTCGACCTGCGGGCCGGCGACCCCGCGCTTGATGCTGTTCTTGACCAGCAGCGCCGTGGTCGCGGCGAGCTTGTAGAGCGTCAGCGCGGTGAACCAGCGCGTCGAGCCCGGGTCCGGGCCGCCGGCGTCGACGTAGTGGGCGACCAGCTCGGCCGGCGCCGGCATGCCGGGGGCGTCGCGCACGAGGCTCGGGTGCAGGGCCGGATCGGCGGTGAGCAGGAACCACGCGAGGTCGAGGCGCGGGTCGCCGAGGGCCCAGATCTCCCAGTCGATGATCGCCACGACCTCGCCGTCGCGGCACAGCGTGTTGCCGAGGCGGAAGTCGCCGTGGACGATCGACGACGGCGCCGGCTCGGGACACGTCGCGTGCAACGCCGCAGAGCACGCCTCGTGGCCGTGCCGCAGCTCGGGCGCCACGGTGGAGAATGCCTTGTCCCAGCGCGCGATCTCGTCCGCGACGGCGATCTCGGGCTCGTCGCCGAGGCCGATGTCGGCGGGCCGCAGGCGGTGGAGGGCTCCGAGCTGGCGCGCCGCCGAGGCCGCCCGTGCGGCGATCTCGGCCGGCGGAGGCAGCGCCGCCACGTCGTCGAGGTCGGGCTCGATGCTCTCCCCCTCGACGAAGCTCATCGCGAACAGCGGCGGCGCGTCCGGCGCGTCACCGGGGTCCTCGAACAGCACCGCGGGCGCGCGGACGCCGGAGCCGTCCAGGCTGCGCAGCACCCGTGCCTGGCGCAGCACGTCGCGGTTCCCGACGGGAGCCACGCCCGCCGGCGCGACCTTGATCACCGCCGTGGACGGCGCCGCTGCGCCGTCCACGGCGGGACCGGGTTCGATCGCTGCGCGGTAGGTCTCGCTGGAGTACCCGCCGGGGAGCGGCTCGAGGCGGACGAGGCGAGAGCCGGACCACGTGCGGGCCACGGCTGCGCCGACTCGTTCCCCCAGCGAGCGCCCCACCACGGGTCACCTCCTCGCGATCAGGCCGAGACCGACGTCTCTGCCCAGTTCGGGATCCCCGAGTTGTACGACTCGAAGTGCTGCACATCCTTGCCCAGGATGTGCAGGAAGGCCAGCGGGCGGAAGAACGTCAGCGGGGCGTCGTCGATGATGCTCTCCTGCACCTGCGCGTACGCAGCGGCCCGCTCGGCGACGTCGGTCGTCGCCCGGCCGGTGGCCAACGCCTCGTCGACGGCGGGGTTGGAGTAGCCCATGTAGTTGCGCCCGCCGTCGGTCGACAGGAAGTTGCTGACGTCGGGCTCGGGATCGATCCAGTTGATGGTGAAGATCGTCGCCTCGTAGTCCTTGGCGAGCGCGCGCTCCACGGATTGCAGCGGGACCGTGACGTCGATCTCCATCTTGACGTTGTCGAACTGCGTCAGACCGGCCTGGATGAACTCCATCACCGGGAGCTGGTTGTCGGCGCTCGTGATCGTGAACGACAGGGGCGCGCCGTGCGCCTCCTCGTACTGGTCGAGCAACTCCTTGGCCTTCGCCGGGTCGTACGACGGCAGCCGCGCATCCGCCGCGTAGAACGGGTGGGACTCCGGGTAGATCGTCTCGGCGGGCGGCAGCGCGCCGCGGCTGACGGTCTCGTTGAGCAGGTCGCGGTCGATGGCATAGCTGATCGCCTGGCGAGCGACCGGATCGTCGAACGGCGGCTTGGTCGTGTTGAACATCAGCGTGAAGCCACCGGGAACGGTCACCCGGTCGACGGTGAAACCGGCGGATTCCGCCTGGCTCACCATGTCGTAGAACGAGTGCACGTAGGCGACGTCGAGCTCACCGGCGACGAGCGAGTTGTAGCGCTGCGACGCGTTCTCGATGAGACGGATGGTCAGCCCATCGAGGAACGGCCTGCCCTCGACCCAGTAGTCCGGGTTCTTCGCCAGCACCATCTCGTTGTCGCGAGTCCACGACGTCATCGTGAACGGCCCCGCACCGACCGGCTTCTCCGTCATGCCGCCGGCTTCGATCGCGGTCGGCGAACCGATGAACGGCAGCTGGTTGGCGATATTCCTGCTGAACTGGAGGTCCGGCTCGGCGAGGGTCACCTCGAGCGTCAACGGATCGACGACCGTCATCGAGGCGATCTTCTGGGCGACGCCCGCGTTCGGCGACTGGTTCGCCGGGTCGGCGATGCGCTCCCAGTTGAACTTCACCGCGGCCGCGTCGTACGGCGTCCCGTCGGTGAACGTGATGCCGTCACGGATCTTGATCGTCCACGTCGCGCCGTCGGTGGTCTCGATCGATTCCGCGGTCTTCGGCACGACCTCACCGGTCTCGTTGTCGACGTAGGCGATCATGTCGTACACGGCGGAGAAGTACGTCCCGTCGCCGTTGGCGTTCGACGCGCCCGCCGAGTTGACCGGGTCCATGCCGGTCGGGCTGATCGTCGTCGCCACCACCAGCTGCCCGCCGGCGGTCTGCTCGCCGTCGGCCGGCGTGGACGACTCCGGCGCTGCGGAGCCGGTCGGCGTCGAGGCGCTCGAAGAGTTCGAGGACGTGTCCCCGTCGTCTCCCCCGCATGCGGCGAGTGCGACGGCGAGCGCGAGCGTCACAGCCGTCGCGGACGAACGCAGTCGGCGATGTCTCATCTGTTCCCCCCTGAGGGTCGGGCTTGTCAGGCGCCGGCGGGCGATGCCATCGCAGCCGGACGCATTCAGCTTAATGGGTAAGCTGATTCAACGCATATCGAACGCAGGCGCCGAGATCGTCAACCGCAGCAACGCGTACCGCCAGGCGCCGTCGGGCCCCTTGCGGACCTCGCACTGATACCGCCCGAACCGCGCCACGACCCGCTCCCCGCCTGCGCCGTCGTCGACGCCGGCGTGCGCCGCGAGCTGCCAGATCGCGCGCCCGCTGTGCTCGTCGAGGAGCTCGATCTCGGGCATGTGGCCGTGGTGCACCGTCCAGCGGGGACGGTTCGCCGGATCCGCGAGGTAGGCGACGAACCCCTCCGGGTCGTCGAACGTCCGCGAGCTGGCCTCGATGCGCGCGTCGTCGGTGAAGAGCTCGCGCATCTCCCCGGGCAGACGATCGTCCAGCAGGCGCAGGTATCGAGCGTGCAGCGCCTTGATCGCCTCGACGTCCGCCAATCGCCGCGCCAGGTCGCCGCCCGCAGGTGGGACGTTCATACGGCCCAGCGGAGGTGCTGCGCCTCGAGGAACTCCAAGATGCCCTCCTCGCCTTGCTCGCGCCCCATGCCGCTGCGCTTGAACCCGCCGCTCGGCGCATCGGGGCGAAGGCCGCCGCCGTTGACGAAGACCGATCCGGCGCGCAGGCGGCTGGCGACCGCGAGCGCAGCCTCCCGGTCGGCGCCGAACACGTACGCGGCGAGGCCGTAGGTCGTGTCGTTGGCGATCCGCACTGCCTCGTCGACGTCGTCGTACGGCAGCAGGACACCGACCGGGCCGAAGATCTCCTCCTGGCAGATCCGGGCATCGTTTCCGACGCCGCCGATCAACGTCGGCGCGACCCAGTGGCCGCGATCCAGCGGCGGCAGCTCGGCGGCAGCGAGGATCTCTCCCCCGCCGGCGACGGCCTCGTCGATGAAGCCCTGGACGCGAGCGCGATGCACGGCGTTGATCAGCGGCCCGACCTCGGTCCCCTCGTCCCACGGGTCGCCGATCCGCAGGCCAGCGACGACGGCGCGGGCACGCTCGACGAACGGGCCGAGCTGATCGCGGTGGACGAGGATGCGCGACGGCACCTGGCAGCCCTGCCCGGCGTTGCGGAACAGCCGCAGCAGCAACGGCCCGGCGACCTGATCGAGGTCGGCGTCGGGCATCAGGATCGCCGGCGACTTCCCGCCGAGCTCCAGCACCGCCTCCTTGACGGTGGCCGCCGCCTGCTGGGCGACGAGCGCGCCGACGTGCTCCGAGCCGGTGAAGCTCACCTTGTCGACGCCCGCGTGCTCGGTGAGCGCGCGGGCGATCGGCGCGCCGCCGACGACGACGTTGACGACACCCGCGGGGATGCCGCCCTCGTGCAACAGCCGCCCCAGCAGCAGCGTCGTGAGCGGCGTGAACGGCGACGGCATCAGCACCGTGGCGCAGCCGGCTGCCAGCGCCGCGCCGACCTTGTTGACGGCCAGCATCAGCGGGTAGTTGTACGCGGCGATCGCCGCCACGACGCCCACCGGCACGTACCGCACGATCCCCTCGGTCGGCGCCGGCCCCGAGTCCGGCGGCAGCGGCCGTGAGCGATCGACGGCGGCAGCCTGCGCGTACCACCGGAAGAAGTGCAGCGCGGCGTCGACCTGGAACGGGCGCGTGATCGCGATCGGGCACCCGATCTCGGCGACGAGCGTGGCGGCGAGCAGCTCGCGGTGATCGGCGAGGTGGGCAACCGCCTTCTCCATGATCACCGCCCGCTCCGCCGGCGCCAGCCTCGGCCAGTCGCCGTCGTCGAACGCCGCTCGGGCCGCGGCGACCGCCTCGTCGAGCTGCGCCGCGCTCGCTTCGGCGACCACCGCCACGAGATCCTCGGTCGCGGGGTTGACGACGCGCAGCTCGGCCCCGGCGCCTCTGGTCATCCGACCGCCGATCAGCAGATCCGACGTCAGCTCGACGGCCGGCCGGTCGACAGCGGTCATCGGACACCGCCGTCGACGCGCAGCACGGCGCCAGTCGTGTAGCTCGACGCGTCGCTGGCGAGGTACAGCGCGGCGCCGACGATCTCGTCCGGGCGGCCGAGACGGCCGGCGCGGATCACGGTGCGCAGGTTCTCGGCGAACGCCTCCATGTCCCAGGCCTTGGTGATGTCGGTGGCGAAGCCTCCGGGCATCAGGCAGTTGACGCGCACGTTCGGCTTGAACGCGTCGGCGAAGGCCTCGGTCATGGCGTTCAATCCCGCCTTGGCCGCGCTGTAGGTGATGATGTCGCCCGTCGGGCGGATCGAGCCTGTGCTGCTGACGTTGATGATCGAGCCTCCGCCTGCGGCGACCATGCGCGTCCCGACCAGCGCAGTGAGGCGGAACGGCCCTTTCAGGTTGACGTCGAACACCTTGTCGTAGAGCTCTTCGGACACCGCGGTCGGATCCGGGTACAGCGGCGACATCCCCGCGTTGTTGACCAGGACGTCGACGTGGCCGAAGCGCTCGTAGACCGTCTCGACCAGCCGATCGATGTCGGCCCAGCGGCCGACGTGGCAAGCGACCGGCAGGGCCTGCCGGCCCGTCGACGCCTCGACTTCGCGGGCCGCGGCTTCGCACGCCTCCAGCTTGCGGCTGGCGATCACGACGTCGGCGCCGGCCACGGCGAACGCCTGCGCCATCGCCCGCCCGAGCCCGCGGCTGCCGCCGGTGACGAGGGCGACCCTGCCGGAGAGGTCGAAGAGCTCGGCCGCCCCCGGCGCGGGGCGGCTCTCGATCTGCTCAGCGGTCATCCGCGATGCCCCCGCCCTTCCTCATCTCGTTCCTCCCGGAGCGGTCACCGTCACCGGCTGCTCCATGGTCACGTTCTCGACATCGATCGGCGTGGCCGGGAAGTGGCAGGCGACGAATCGGCCGGCCGCGACCTCGCGCATCAGCGGCTCGTCCTCGGCGCACACGTCCTGGGCCTTGGGGCAGCGGGTGCGGTACCGGCAGCCCGACGGCGGGTTCAGCGGCGACGGCAGGTCGCCGCGCGCGCCGAGCGGTTCGAGCGGGACGTCCGGGTCCGGGGTCGGCACCGCTTCCAGCAACGCCCGCGTGTACGGGTGCAACGGGTTGGCGCACAGCTCCTCGGACGGGCCGATCTCGCACATCCGCCCGAGGTACATGACCGCGATGCGATCGCTGATGTTCTTCACCACCGCCAGGTCGTGGGCGATGAACAGCAGCGTCAGGCGGTAACGCTCCTTCATGTCCTCGAGCAGGTTGAGGATCTGCGCCTGCACCGACACGTCGAGCGCCGAGACCGGTTCGTCGCACACGATGACGTCCGGGTCGAGCACCAGCGCGCGGGCGATGGCGACGCGCTGGCATTGGCCGCCCGACAGCTGGTGGGGGCGGCGGTCGCCGTAGGCCTCCGGGTCGAGCCCGACCTCGTCGAGGATCTTGTCGACCCGATCGGCCCACGGCTTCGCGGCGCCGGTGATCATCAGGCCCTCGGCGACGATGTCGCGCACCTTCCGGCGAGGGTTCAACGACGAGATCGGATCCTGGAAGATCATCTGGAGCTTGGAGCGGATCGCCCGCAGCTCGTGCGCGCTGATGTGGGTGATGTCCCGACCGGAGAAGTGCACCGAACCGCCGGTCGTCTTGACGAGCCGCATCACGGCCCGGCCGGTGGTCGACTTGCCGCAGCCGGACTCGCCGACGAGTCCGAGGGTCTCGCCACGGTGGATGGCGAAGCTGACGCCCGACACGGCGTGGACCTTGGCCCCCGACTTGGTGCGGAACTCGACGACGACGTCCTCGGCGCGCAGCAGTTCCTCCTGCGTCCCGGCCGCCGTCACCGCAGCGCCCTGCGCCGTCATGCCGCCACCCCGGAGACGGCGAGACCGGTGGCGGTCCGTCCCGCACGCTGGTTGCGCTCGAGCGCGGCGGCGCCTTCGGGGGTGCCCACCGGGAAGAAGCAGCGGTACTCCCGGCCGTCGCTGTCGGCGAGCAGCGGGGGATCCTCGGCGATGCACCGAGGTTGCGCGTGCGGGCAGCGGGATGCGAAGCGACAGCCGACGGGGTCGATCACCGCCGTCGGGCGGCCCGGGATGATCGTCAAGCGCGAGTGCGTCCGGTTCTCCATCCGCGGGATCGAGCCGAGCAGGGCCGCCGTGTACGGATGGCGGGTGTCGTGGAACAGCATGCGCGTCGGACCTCGCTCGACGATCTGGCCTGCGTACATCACCGCCACCTCGTCGGCTCGCCCGGCGACGACGCCGAGGTCGTGGCTGATGAGGATCATCGCCATCTGGTGCTGAGCCTGGAGTGACGACAGCAGGTCGAGGATCTGGCGCTGGATCGTCACGTCGAGCGCGGTCGTGGGCTCATCGGCGATCAGCAGCTTCGGGTTGCAGGCGAGCGCGATGGCGATGCTGACCCGCTGGCGCATGCCGCCGGACAGCTCGTGCGGGTAGGCCCGAAGGCGTGACGCCGGCTCGGGCATTCCGACGCTCGACAGCAGTTCGACCGCTCGTGCGGTGGCCTCGTCGCGCTTGAGATCGAGGTGGGCGTGCAGCGCCTCGGTGATCTGCCTGCCGATGCGCACCACGGGGTTGAGGGAGGTCATCGGGTCCTGGAACACCATCGAGATCTCGCGGCCCCAGATGTCGAGCAGCGCACGCTGGCCCTGGGAGCGAAGGTCACGGCCCTCGAACAGCACCTGCCCGGTCGGCTGCCCGGCGGTCTTGGGCAGCAGGTTCATCAGCGAGCGCGCGAGCACGGATTTGCCCGACCCCGACTCTCCCACGATCCCCAACGTCGTGCCGCGCCGGACGGTCAGCGACACGCCGTCGACGGCGCGCACGATGCCGCCGGGGGTCCAGAACCAAGTGCGCAGATCTTCGACGGAGAGCACGGTCTCGCTCGGCGCCGTGGCGGCGGCGACGCGCCCCATCCGGCGGCTCACAGCGACGACCCCCTGACGTCGAAGCGACGCCGGACGCGGTCGCCGAGGACGTTGAACGACACGACGGTGAGCAGCAGGACCACCGCGGGGACGAACACCAGGTGCGGGTCCGTGGAGAGGAAGTCGCGGCCGCTGGCCACCATGCCTCCCCAGCTCGGCGTCGGCGGCGGGATGCCCAGGCCGAGGAAGCTGAGCGAGCCTTCGGCGACCATGATCACCGCGATCATCAGGAACATGTAGGACGCGACGGGGAACACGATGTTCGGCAAGAGCTCGCGGAACATGATCCATCGGTGCGACGCGCCCATCGCCCGCGACGCCTCGACGAACTCCCGTTGCGCGAACGAGATCGTGCTCGCCCGCGAGAGCCGGGCGAACGACGGGGTGACGATGATCGCCAGCGAGATCACCATCAGCGGGAGGCTCTGGGTGAAGATCGCGGCGATCGTCAGCAGCAGGAACAGCGACGGGAACGCCAGCAAGGTGTCCATCACGACCGTGATCACCGCTTCCACGGCGCCGCGGAAGTGACCGGCGATCAGGCCGAGGAGCCCACCGACGACCATCGCCACCGATGCGGCAAGCACGCCGACGGCGAGCGACACGCGGCCGCCGTAGACGATCCGGGACAGCTGGCTGCGGCCGATGTTGTCGGTGCCGAGCGGCTCGTCGAGGCGGAAGCCGGGCGTCTGGCGCGGCGGCCCGACGGGCACCCCGTACTTCTCCAGCGGCAGGAAGTCGGCGAGCAGCGCGGCCAGCACCATGACCACAAGCCAGCCGGCGGCGAGGTAGACGATGACCTTGCCGTGCCGGCGCGGCGGCTTGAGCGTCAACCGCGTGATCGGATCGAGCCGGGCCTCGGCGAGCGCAGCAGCGCCGTCCGCGGGCGTGTCCGGCAGCGGCTCCGGCACGGTGAGCGCGTTGGGGTCGTGGGTCAAGGACACATGGACCTCCTGCGGCGAGCCGTTCGCTGTCCGATCGCGCCCGCGCTCATGCGGCCCTCGCTTGGCGGACCCGCGGGTCGAGGTAGGCGTACAGGACGTCGACCAGCGCGTTCAGGCCGACGTAGACGAGGGCGACGAACATCACCACGCCCTGCACCATGAACAGGTCCGAGGCGAAGATCGACTGCACCATCAGCTGGCCCACGCCGGGAAGGGCGAAGATCACCTCGACGATCACCGCGCCGCCGAGGAAACGACCGAGGCTCAGCGCCGCGAGCGTCAGCAGCGAGAACGACGACGGCCGCAACGCGTGGCGGAAGAGCACGTAGCGAGCCGTCAGGCCCTTGGCCCGGGCGGCGAGGACGAAGTCGTTCTGGAGCGTGGCGATCATGTCGGCGCGCAGCACCCGGGAGAAGATCGCGATCTCTCCGAGCGCCAACGTGAGCGCCGGCAGGAAGGCCGACTTGAGGTTCGCCGCGAGCCCGTCGGAGATCGGGTTCCAGCCGGTCACCGGGAACCACTTGAGCTTCACCGCCAGCAGGAATGCGGCGAGCAGGGCGACGACGAAGTGCGGCGCGGAGATCAACACCGACGAGATGACGCTCCAGATCCGGTCGAAGCGGCCGTCGGAGCGGTACGAGGCGTAGACCGCGATCGGGATCGCCAGCACGAGGGACATCACGAGCGCCAGCAGGGCGAGCTCGAGGGTGACGGGCATGCGCTGCTTGATCGCCTCGATCACGGGCTGGCCCGTCCGGTACGACTCGCCGAAGTCGCCGGTGGCGACGCCGCCGATCCAGTCGCCGTACCGCTCGACGAGCGGCTTGTTCAGCCCCATCTCCTCGTTGAGCGCATCGACCTGTTCTTGGGTCGCGCTCTCGCCGAGGATCGCCAGGGCAGGCCCGCCGGGCGTGAGGTCCATCATCACGGTGGCCAGCAGGCTCACCAGGAACAGGACCACGACGACGTGGCCGACCTTCAGGAGCAGGAAGCGGCGCATGTCAGCCTCGCTCCCTCGTCGTGTTGCGCCATGCGCCCCATCCTCCGGTGCCCACGGTTCCCCCTGAACGGTCGAGGTCGAACGATCGGTCACCTCCGTTAAAGAGGCAACGTAGTTAACTTAATCGGACTTCGGAGGCGTTCGCAACAGCACCCCCGGGGGATCATCCGTTGCGAGCTGTGAGCCCGCCGTCCGCGGCCAGGATCGCGCCCGTGATGTACGACGACGCCGGCAGGAGCAGTGACAGCGTGGCGTGAGCGACCTCCTCGGGGTCGCCGTAGCGGTGGAGCGCGGTCCGGCGCTTGGCGAACGCCTTCTTGTCCTCGTCCGGGATGCTCTCGGTCATGCCGCTGTGGATCGGCCCGGGGCAGACGCAGTTGACCGTCACCCCGGCAGGTCCGAGCTCGACCGCGAGGGCTCGGGTCAGACCGATCATGCCGTGCTTCGACACCGTGTACGGCGAGTAGAACGAGGCCGCGCCGACGCCGGCCGTCGAGGAGATGTTGACGATCCGCCCCGCCCGGTCGCGGCGCAGGTCGGCGAGGCAGGCACGGATGAACCGCACCGCAGCCGTGAGGTTGACGGCCAGCGTGGCGTCCCAGTGGTCGAAGTAGTCCGGCGCGTCGATCGGCGCGTACGTGCCGATGCCGGCGTTGTTGACGAGCCCGTCCACTGGCCCGAGGGCGGCACGGACGGACGACACGGCGGCGTCGACGGCAACCGCGTCGGTCACGTCGACCACCACGGGATGCGCTCGGCCACCGCCGGCGGCGATCTCCGCCGCGACCGCGTCGAGCTGCTCCTCGGCGCGGTCGAGGACGGCGACGCGCGCGCCCACGTGCGCGAGGAGCCGGGCGGTGGCCCGGCCCATGCCGCTGGCGGCGCCGGTTACGATGACGACCTTTCCCTCCACGGATCGGCTGAGGGAGCTGAGAGCGGCCATGCACGACAGGATAGTGTCGTCTCGCTAGATCATTGAGCTGTTTCATCCTGCCGGTTCGAATCTGCTGAGGGAGACGATGTGAGGGCCTGGCGTCATCACCGACACGGAGAGCCGGGCGACGTGCTGCGCATCGAGGACGTCCCCGAGCCGGAGCCCGGCGATGGCGAAATCCTCGTGCGGGTCACGGCGTGCGCGTTGAACTTCCCCGAGCTCCTCCAGATCAAGGGCGGCTACCAGGTGCGCCTTCCCCTGCCGCACGTGCCGGGCAGCGAGATCGCAGGCGTCCGGGTCGACACCGGCGAGCGCGTCCTCGCCGTCGCGCTCGGCGGTGGCCTGGCCGAGATCGCGGCCGTGCCGCTCGACCGCTGCCTGCCGATCCCGACCGGCCTCGACGACGCGCGCGCCGCGGCGATGCCGATCAACTACCTCACCGGCTACCACGCGCTCGCCGATCGCGCCGCTCTGCAACCGGGTGAGACCGTGCTCGTGCACGCCGCCGCGGGCGGCGTCGGATCGGCCGCAGCGCAGATCGCCAAGGCGATGGGCGCACGAGTGATCGCCACCGCGGGAGGGCCGGAGAAGGTCTCCATCGTGCGCGATCGCGTCGGCGTCGACGTGGCCATCGACTATTCCAGCGAGGATCTGCGTGAGGCCGTTCTCGCGGCGACCGGCGGGCGGGGCGTCGACGTCGTCTACGACCCGGTCGGCGCCGACGTCTTCGACATCTCGCGCCGGCTCGTCGCCTTCGGCGGCCGCTACCTCGTCATCGGCTTCACCGGCGGCCGCATCCCCGAGGTCGCCGTCAACCACGTGTTGATGAAGGGGTACAGCGTGGTCGGGGTCCACTGGGGCCACGCGGCCAAGCTCGACCCGACCGCGACGCCGCGGGTGTGGAAGGAGATCACTGCCCTGACCGCCTCCGGCCACATCGATCCGCTGGTCATGCGCCAGGCGCCGTTCGAGGAGGCGGTGCAGGCGTTCGACGACCTGGCCGCGCGGCGCACATGGGGAAAGGTCGTGGTCCGCCCGCCCGCGCCCTGAGCGCGCCGTCTCAGCCGACCTGGCGGGCGGCGCCCTCGATCACCGTGCCGTCGAAGAACCCGGGCGACAGGGCGGTGAGCATCGCGTGGGCGTTCCCGAACGTGAACGCCCGGAACTGGTCGCGATCGAGCACGCCGTCGTCCACCAGCTCCCACGCCTCGGCCAGCACGCCGCGCATGTCGGGCACGTCCCAATGGCCGATGTCCGAGGCGAACATCGCCCGCAGCTGCCCGCCCCGCGGCGCCAGCCGGGGGTCGAACGCGAGGGCGTTCATCGGGTCGTCGGCTTCGCACCCGAACCAGAACTGCCCGCTGAAGATCCGGGCGATCTCGTCGGCCGTCTCGATGCCCGACTCGGCGAAGTCGTCGATGCTCTCCCCCGGGCCGGTCCCCGGCCGCCGGTTGAACGCCGTCACCGGGTCGTAGCTGTCCTGGTAGGCGGCGAGCGCACCGGAGCCGAACCGGCGGAACAGCGTTTCGGCGAGGACGGGGTCGATGGCCATCGGGTCGAACTGCCTCACCGCCTCGCGGCTGCGCTTGGCGAAGTGGCCGAGCAGGTCGGCGTACAGCTGCACGGCCCACGACACGCCGCCTTCGAGGAAGACGAACGGCAGGTCCGAAAATCGGCGCGGCACGCCCCCCATCACCAGCGAGCGGCACACCGACTCCTGCGCGGCGGCGAAGTTGCCGAGGTGGTTGAAGACGTAGTTCGTGCTCGACGCCCGCGTGCCCCACCCGTAGCCGACACCGTGGAACGACGGCGCCACCCCGAGCTCGCGGCACCGCCGCCAGAGCGGGTCGTAGTCGTAGAGGCTGCCGTGGCCGAGCGTGTCGAGCCACGGGCGCCCGTCGTCCGCCGCACGCCGCTGCCGTGGGATGACGCCGTTGATCACGATCGCCCGCAGGCCGAGCACCCCGACCGCGTGCTCGAGCTCCTCGACGGCTTCGGTCGGATCGAACGTCGGGATCATCGCCACCGGCTCGAGGCGGTCGCGATACGGCGCATACGCCCGCGCGGCGTACTCGTTGAACGCCCGCACGGTGGCACAGCGGAGCTCGCCGTCCGGGCACGCGAGGTACGCCAGGCCGGTCGGATACAGCAGCGCGAAGTCGATGCCCAGCTCGTCGAGGCGCTCGTACATCAGCTCGGGCAGCATCGCCGTGGCCCGATCGAGGGTGTTGCGGGCGGGGAGCCCGTAGAAGGCCCGCGCCGGGAGGAACCCCTCGTAGCTGCCCGCCGTGCCGCTCTGGCGGGTGGCGTGGAACGCGGCGAGGCGGTCGGCCATCGACGGGCCGCCGATCTCGGCGAGCAGATCGCGCACCATCGGCATGAACGCGACGAAGTGCCCGTCGGCGTCGATCACCGGATGGTCGATCGATCCGCGGATCGCGGTGACGTCGTGGCTCGCTCGGAATCGGATCCCCACGGCTCCTCCCTCTTGCCCGCTCATTGCCCGCTCAGCCGCCTGGGCGCTCGACGCCGAAGACGTCGAGCGCATCGGCGGTGAACGAGCGGTCGTCCATCCTGCTCCACCGCTCGAGGACCCGCTCGCTCAAGCTGTCGCCGCCATAGCGCATCGGTCCGCCGACGTCGAGGATCGCCGCGACGGCGCGGCGCGCGGCCTCGGCGGGCGGTTCCGGGCGGTGGTTGAGCAACAGCCCACAGGCCGGCGGCGGCGCGCTGGCGTCGCGCGACATCCGGCGGGCGAAGAACCGTTCGGCGAGCGCGTCGTAGGGCGCAGGCTGCGGCGCAGCCGATGCCGCGATCGTGCGTTGCAGCATGTCGGTGGCGATCGGCCCGGGCGCGACCTCGACGACACGGATCCCGAAGCTGCTGACCTCACCCCACAGCGATTCGAGCACCGTCGCGAACGCGGCCTTGCTGGCGCGATAGGCGGCGAGGAAGGGCTGCGGAAGGAAGCGGGCGAGCGACGTCACGCCGCAGATCACACCGGCGCCGTTGGCCCTCATCACCGGCACGGCGCGCCGCGCCAACTGGGTCGGCCCGAACACGTTGACCTCGAACGCCTCGCGCATCAGCTCCGGCGTGAGGTGCTCCACCGGGGTGCGGGGGCCTTCCCAGCCGGCGTTGCTGACGAGCACGGCGAGATCGTCCGGCATCTCCAGCGCGGCGATCGACGCCGCGTCGGTGACGTCGAGGGCGCACACCTGGATCCGGTCCGCGCGGCCGAGCCGGGCGGCCTCGTCGAGCAACCCGCCGGCCGCGCCGACGTCGCGCATCGCGGCGCGCACGGAAAAGCCCTCGGCCGCGAGCAGCAGGGCGATCTCCCGGCCGACGCCGCGGTTGGCGCCGGTCACCACCGCCGCGCCCGCGCCGGCGCCGGTGACGCCGATCATGCCGGGGCCGTGGTCGCCGGCTCGGTCATCGCTGGGGCGCGACGGGATCGAGGACGATCCGCGGGTCGGAGCGCCCGCACGCGCAGCGTTCCGTCACGACCGAGCCGCGCACGCCCGTCGCTGCCCCGTCGAGGCGATGCGTCCGGCGGCCGATCGTGGTCAGCCGCAGCTCGCCGTCGACCGACTCGACGGCCCATTCGCTGCCGTCGAGGTGCATGCCGCCGCGCGCATGGCACTCGACGGCGTGGGCGGGACCGAGCGGCATCATGCCGTACGGCTCGATGCCGGCCGCACGCAGCGTCGCGTGCGTGGAGGGGCGCGCCAGCACGAACGGCACACGGCCGATCGCGCCCGCGACGCCGCCGCCGAGCTGTTCGAGCCCGGCGGTGACCTGCTCCTCCAAGCCGAGCAGCACGGTCGGCCGCGGCGCGCCACGGGCGAACATCGCCGTGCGGCGGGCGTCGAACGGGTAGGCGTCGGTCGGGCACACGACGGCGCCGAGCGCCCGGATGGCCAGCTCGAACGGCCGGTTCCAGGGCGCGAGCGGCGTCGACGACACGACGATCACGTAGCGGTCGTCGCCGATGCCGTACTCGGCGAGCAGCCCGGTCGCCCATGCCGTGTCACGCTCGATGTCGTCCCACGACACCTCGAAGAAGACGGCCTCGTCGCCGATGTCGTAGCGGGCGACGCCCCACAGCGGGGCGCGCGGGATCTGTCTCGCAGCACGGTCGGTTGAGGCGATCGTCATCCGGCTCCACGTCTCCCCGTCGCCCGGCGCCCGTTCGGGCGTCCCGGTGTCGCCAGCGCACGATAATCCACTAACTTGTTTTACACAATGCATCAGATCGGACGCCGACTCGACGCCGGGCCGCCTCCGGGGGACACTTTCATGTACGACGACTTGTACTTCGACCGCGACAGCGAGCTGATGCCGCGCCAGGCCATCGCCGAGCTCCAGGAGCAGCGCATCGCCGAGCTGGCGCCGTTCGTCTACGAACGATCGCCGCTCGTGCGGTCGCTGTGGCAGGCGGCCGGCGTCCACCCGCGCGACATCCGATCGGTGGACGACTTCCGCGAGCGGGCTCCGACGATGACCAAGGACGACATCCGGGCGTTCCGCGACGCCACCGGAGACTCGTTCGGAGGCGTGCTGTGCGTCGAGCCGCGCGAGCTCAGCGCGATCTTGTCGACGTCGGGCACGACCGGCGATTCGACGCTGTTCCCGGAGAAGTGGCCGACCTGGTCGCGCCTCGCGTCGTGGCACGCTCGTTTCCTGTGGGCCATCGGTCTGCGCCCCGGCGACCGGGTGCTGTGCCCGGGATCGACCTACCGCGGACCGTTCTATGAGATGTACCAGATGATCGGCGCCGTGCCGATCATGAGCGACACGGCCAAGGGCGACTGGAACGAGATCTTCGAGCTCGCCCAGCGCTTCCAGCCCGCGGCGATGAAGGTCTCGGGCCCGGGCCTCGTCGCGCTCGCCGCGCTGGAGGATCAGGTCGACATCGCGGCGATGTTCTCGTCGATCAAGGTCGCGATCTTCGGCGGCGAGCCGCTCAGCGCTCGCATGCGCCAGCGTTTGGAGGACTGGAAGCTGGAGGTCGTCTCGACGACCGCAGCCGCCGACGTCGGCATCGCCATGGAGTGCCTGGAGCGCGACGGGCACCACGTGTGGGAGGACGAGGTGCTCCTCGAGGTCATCGATCCGGAAACCGGCGCGCAGGTCGCCGACGGTCAAGTCGGCGAGCTGGTGGCGACGGGGATCGATGACATGGTCGCTCCCCTCGTTCGCTTCGCCAGCGGCGACCTGGTGCGCGTCAGCCGGGAGACGTGCGGTTGCGGGCGCACCCACGCGCGCATGTGGCCGCTCGGCCGGCGCGGCGACGAGGTGGTCGTCAACGGGCTGGCGGTGCTGCCGATGGACGTCTGGGGGGCGATCGACGCCGTCCCCGAGACCTCGAGCGGCGTGTTCCAGCTGATCAAGCCGGCGCGCGAGGTCGACGTGCTGCGTGTGCGCGTCGGCTACAACGCCGCGGTCACCACGGATGTGAACGACCTGGCGGAACGCGTCGCGGCGTCGATCTACGCCGCGGTCGGGGTCGAGCCGCAGCTCGACATGGTCGACGAGCGCGCGCTGTTGGCGGCCAGCCCGGCGGGGAAGGTGCGCCGGGTCGCCCCCGCCTGAC
>CAZGUH010000017.1:0-75093 GCA_964529005.1 uncultured Ilumatobacteraceae bacterium
GTCGTGCTCATCGTGGCGAACACCGCCGGAGGCTCGCGCCACGGGTCGGGGAGCGTGCCCGCCCGGGCGTCGGTGATCGCTCGCCACACACGTTCGGGCGTGCACGGCAGATCGATGTGGCGGACGCCGAGGTGGGCGAGGGCGTCGATGACGGCGTTCTGCACCGCGGGGGTCGCTCCGATCGTCGACGCCTCGCCGATCCCCTTCGCGCCGAGCGGGTTCAGCGGCGCCGGCGTCTCGGTGGAGCGCACGTCGAAGCTCGGCAGCTCCGCCGCCGACGGGACCGCGTAGTCCGCGAAGTTCGACGTCACCGGGTTGCCGTCGGCGTCGAACACCACCTGCTCGAACAGCGCCTGGCCGATGCCGGCCGCGACGCCGCCGTGTTGCTGCCCTTCGACGAGCACCGGGTTGAGCACCGTGCCGCAGTCGTCGACCGCGACGTGGCGCAGAAGCCGCACGTGACCGGTCTCGGCGTCGACCTCGACGACGGCGATGTGGCAGCCGAAGGGGAACGTCGCTCCGCTCGGATCGAAGACGAACTCCGTCCGTAGCGCCGCGCCGTCGAGCGTGCGGGCGTGCTGGGCGAGGTCGGCCCACGTGAGCGCAGAGGCGGGCACACCAGCGACGCCGATCGTGCCCGCCGCGGTGTCGACGACGATGTCGTTCACATCTGCCTCGAGCGCGGCCGCGGCGAGCTCGCGGGCCCGCTCGACGAGCGCGGTCGCCGCGCCGTGCACAGCGGATCCCCCCACTTGCAGCGAGCGCGACCCCCCGGTTCCGCCGCCGCGCGGGACGCGGTCGGTGTCGCCGTCGACGAGCGTGATGCGCTCGATCGGGATGCCCGTCTGATCGGAGACCAGCATGGCGTACGCCGTCTGATGACCCTGGCCGTGCGCCGACGTGCCGGCGTAGACGGTCGCGGAGCCGTCGTCGTGCAACTCGACGGACGCGTACTCGCCGCCGCCCGCCGCCGTGATCTCGACGTACTCGGCCACGCCGATGCCGAGCACGGCGCGGTCACCGCGGGCGCGCCGCTCGGCCTGCTCGCGCCGCAGCGCGTCGTATCCGACCGCCTCGGCCGCCGTGCGCAGCGGCAACGCATAGCGACCGCTGTCGTAGGTCGCGCCCGTCAGCGTGGTGAACGGGAAGGCGTCGTCGGGGATGAAGTTCTTCTCGCGCAGCTCGATCGGATCGATGCCGAGCTCGAGCGCGGCTTGGTCGACGATGCGCTCGACGAGAGCCGCCGCCTCGGGGCGGCCCGCGCCCCGGTACGCGCCCATCGGGGTCGTGTTCGTGATCGACACCGCGATGTCGAACTGGATCGCCGGGATGCGATACGTGCCTTGTGCCATGCGCCGCGTGTTCGCCGGCAGGAAGGATCCGATCGTCGGGTACGCGCCGGCGTCTCCCAGAAGGCGCACGCGCAGCCCGGTGAACGTCCCGTCGCGCCGGCAGCCGAGCTCGACGTACTGGATCTGTCCGCGGCTGTGGGGCATCGACTTCATCTCGTCGCTGCGCGCGGGCACCCAGACGACTGCTCGGACGAGCCGATGCGCGGCCGCGGCCACGACCGCATGCTCGACGTGCAGCCCCGCCTTGCCGCCGAACCCACCGCCGACCTTGGGTGTGATGACGTGGATCGTCGCCGGGTCGAGGCCCAGGACCGTGGCGAGCTCCTTGTGCGTGGAGTGCGGCATCTGCGTCGACGGCCAGACGGTGAGGCGCCCGTCCTCGCCGACCTCCGCGGCGAAGCAGTCGGGCTCCATCGAGGCCACCGCCATGCGCTGGTTCACATAGCGGCCGCGCACCACGACGTCGGCGCCGTCGGCGACGTCGACGCGCGCCCGGTCCACGACCGTGAGCGCCTGGTTCGAGCCGTGATTCGGATGGATGAGCACGGCGTCTTCGTCGAGGGCCGCCTCCGGATCGACGATCACCGGCAACGGCTCGATCTCGGCCCACACGGCCTCCGCGGCGTCTTCCGCCTGCGCGGCGGTCTCGGCGAGGACCACCGCGTAGGGATCGCCGACGAAGCGCACACGATCCTGAGCCAGGGGCGCTCGGGCGAGCTGCGGGCCGACCGCGGCCATGATGTGGTACGGCGCGATGTTCAGATCGGCCGCGGTGTAGACCGCGACCACCCCGGGCATCGCCAGCGCATCCTCGGTGTGGATCGCGGTGATGTCTCCGTGGGCGACGTCCGATCGGACGAACCATGCGCGCAACGGGGCGGTCAGCGGGAGGTCGGCGACATACCGTCCCGCGCCCGTCAGCAGCGCGGGATCCTCGGTGCGCACCACCCGCGTGCCGAGGATCGAACCGGGCGTGCGGACTGCGGTGTGCGTCATGACCGCAACCTAGCGAGCCGAGCGTTCAGGCCTCGCCCCGGACGTGCGGCGTCAGCCGCACGATGATCGACTTCGACGTCGGCGTGTTCGAGCGGTCGGCGACGCTGTCGAGCGGCACGAGCACGTTGGTCTCGGGGAAGTACGCCGCGCACGTGCGGCGCGCCACCGGGTAGGCCACGACGCGGAACCGGTCGGCGCGGCGCTCGGATCGGTCGTGCCACTCGCTGATCACGTCGACGAGGGCCCCGTCGGCGAGACCGAGCTCCGACAGGTCGTCGGCGTTGCAGAACAGCACCCGGCGGCCGTCCTTGATGCCGCGGTAGCGGTCGTCGAGGCCGTAGATCGTCGTGTTGTACTGGTCGTGCGAGCGCACGGTCTGGAGCAGCAACCGCCCCTCGGGGATCACGATCGGCTCGCACGCGTTGACCGTCAGCACAGCCTTGCCCGTCGGCGTGGGGAACGTGCACGAATCGCGTGGAGGATGCGGGAGCGTGAACCCTCCCGGTTGGCGAACACGGGCGTCGTATCGATCGAATCCGGGGACGACGGCCTCGATGTGGTCGCGGATCCGGCGGTAGTCGCTGCCCAGCTGCCGCCAATCGATCGGCGCCCGCTCGGCGATCGTGCGCTCGGCGAGGCGGGTGATGATGGCGATCTCGCTGAGCAGGTCGGGATCGGCGGGCTCGACGGCGCCGCGCGAGGTGTGGACCACGCTCATCGAGTCCTCGACGGTGACGAACTGCTCGAGACCGCCGGTGCGGTCGATCTCGGTGCGTCCGAGGCATGGCAGGATCAGCGCCGCGTCGCCGGTGCACGCGTGGGAGCGGTTCAGCTTCGTCGACACCTGGATCGTCAGCCGGCAGCGGGCGAGAGCGTCGATCGTCGCCGACGTGTCGGGGGTGGCCGCGACGAAGTTGCCCCCCATCGCCATGAAGACGTCGACGTCACCGCGACGCATCGCGCGGATCGCGTCGACGACGTCGACGCCGTGGTGACGAGGGGGGCTGAACGAGAACTCGGCCCCGAGGCGATCGAGGAACGCGCCCGGCGGCTTCTCGTAGATGCCCATCGTGCGGTCGCCCTGGACGTTGCTGTGGCCACGCACGGGGCACACGCCGGCGCCCGGTTTGCCGATGCTGCCGCGCAGCAGCAAGGTGTTGACGATCTCGCGGATGGTCGCCACGGCAGCCTTGTGCTGCGTCAGGCCCATCGCCCAGCAGACGATGATCTTGTCGGAGCGCGCGATCGCGTCGGCGAAGCGCTCGATCTCCTCGTCGCGCAGCCCGGTGGCCTCACGCAGCGCCGTGACGTCGACGGTGGCCAGGTGCGCTGCGAGCTGCTCGTAGCCCTCGGTGTGGTCGGCCACGAACGCGGTGTCGACCGCGCCGCGCTGCACGATCGCGCGGTTGACGAGCTGGAACAGCGCGAGGTCTCCGCCGACGCGGATCTGGAGGAAGTCGTCGGCCAGCGCCGTGCCGCGGCCGACGATGCCGCGCCCGTGCTGGGGGTTCTTGAAGCGCAGGAGACCGGCTTCGGGCATCGGGTTGATGGCCACGACGCGCGCGCCGCGGCCCTTCGCTGTCTCGAGCGCCGACAGCATGCGCGGATGGTTGGTGCCGGGATTCTGACCGACGACCACGAGCAGCTCGGCATCGTGGATGTCGTCGAGCGTGACGCTGCCCTTGCCGACGCCGATCGTCTCGGTGAGCGCGACGCCGCTCGACTCGTGGCACATGTTCGAACAGTCCGGCAGGTTGTTGGTGCCGAGGGCGCGGGCGAACAGCTGGTACAGGAATGCCGCTTCGTTGCTGGTGCGGCCGGAGGTGTAGAAGACCGCGCGATCGGGGTTGTCGATGGCGCGCAGCGCCGCGCTGGCGATGTCGAACGCGCGGTCCCACGACACCGGCTCGTAGTGGGTTCCGCCCGGAGGCAGGTACATCGGTGCGATCAGCCGACCTTGCTGACCGAGCCAGTAGTCGCTGCGCCCGCGCAGCTCGTCGACGGAGTGGGCGGCGAAGAAGTCCGGCCCGACCCGGCGCAGCGTCGCCTCCTCGGCGACCGCCTTGGCGCCGTTCTCGCAGAACTCGAAGTGGGAGCGGTCGTTCGGTTCGGGCCACGCGCACCCGGGGCAGTCGAACCCGTCGGCCTGGTTGACGCGCAACAGCAGCTTCGCGCCGCGGCGCAGGCCCATCTGGTCGCGGGCGTGAGCGACCGAGTGCATCACCGCGGGAATCCCTGCCGCCCAGGTCTTGCCCTCGCCGACCTTCATCCGCTCGTCGCCGGGATCTGTGCGGGGCGCAGCCTTCGTCACTCGACGGATGGTAGCGAGAGGTCGTGTGCGGTAGGGTGCCGCCGAACACCACGGGAGTCCGGTCAACCGGGCTGAGAGGAGGGCTGGGGCCCTCGACCGTCGAACCTGATCCGGGTCATGCCGGCGAAGGAAGAGGAACTGATGCCGAACGCGCTCGGACGCTTGCACGTCATCACCGACACTCGACCGGGGCGCGACGCGCTCGGCGCGACGGCGGCAGCGCTCGCCGCGGGAGCGCCCGTCGTGCAGGTGCGGGGGAAGGAGCTCACCGACCGCGCGATGTACGAGCTGGCGTCGCAGGTGGCCGAGATGTGCCGCTGCCATGGCGCCCAGTGCATCGTCGACGACCGTCTCCACGTCGCTGTGGCGGTCGGCGACGACGTCGGAGCGCACGTCGGTGAGCTCGACCTCCCGGTGCACGCGGCCCGGCAGGTCCTCGGGCCCGGACGGGTGCTCGGCGCGACGGCGCGCGACGCAGCGCAGGCGCGCGCCCACGTCGCGGCCGGCGCGACCTACCTCGGCGTGGGGCCGTGCTATGCGACCACGACCAAGGCGGGCTTACCGGCGGCACTCGGCGCAGCGGGGCTCGCCGCGGTCGCCGCGTCCGTCGACGTGCCGGTGATCGCGATCGCGGGTGTCCGCGCCGATCGCGTGGGCGAGCTGGTCGCTGCGGGAGCGCACGGTGTCGCGGTGATCGACGCCGTGTCCGGCGCGAGCGACCCGCACGCCGCGACGCGGGATCTGTTGCAGGCGCTGGAGGCGGCCCGATGACGGCAAGGCGTTGCCGCACGCGCGAGGTGGTCGTCGTCGGGGGCGGCGTGATCGGCTTGTCGGTCGCGTGGCGCCTCGCTGCGCGCGGCCGCAGCGTCGCCGTGCTGGACGACCGGGCTCGCCGCCCGCCCGCGTCGTGGGTCGCCGCCGGGATGCTGGCGCCGGTGAGCGAGGCCAGTTACGGCGAGGAACGTCTCGTGGCGTTGTGCCTGGAGTCGAACCGGCGCTGGCCTGCGTTCGCCGCCGACATCGCAGCGGCGTCGGGCTGCGACCCGGGCCTGCGCACCGACGGCACGCTGGCGCTCGCCTTCGACGACGACGACATGCGTGAGCTCCAGCGGCTGTCGGCGTTCCAGCGCAGCCTCGGTCTCGACATCGAGCTCCTGCCGGCACGGGCCTGCCGCCAGCGGGAACCGCTGATCGACCCGCGCGTGCGCGGCGGCGTGTTCGCCGCCGGCGACCACCACGTCGACAATCGTGCGCTGATCCGCGCGCTGCGGGCTGCCTGCGCACGCGCGGGCGTCAGCGTGCGCGACGCCCGGGTCGAGGCCATCGCCTACGGTCGCGGCGCGGTCGCCGGTGTGCGGCTCGACGGGGGAGAGCGGATCGCAGCTGGCGCCGTCGTCGTCGCTGCCGGATCGTGGAGCCGTCTCCTCGACGTCGGAGGCGACGCCGGTCTCCTCGTGCGTCCGCTGAAGGGCCAGATCCTGCGCCTGCGCGCCCGCCCAGCCGATCCGGTCGTGGGAACGTGCGTGCGCGGGATCGTGCGCGGCACGCCCGTCTACCTCGTGCCGCGCCGCCACGGCGAGATCGTCGTCGGGGCCACCAGCGAGGACGTGGGCGACGACACCCGCGTCACCGCCGGCGCGATCGACGAGCTGCTGCGCGCGGCCATCGGTCTCGTTCCGAGCATCGCCGAGCTCGAACTGGTCGAGAGCACCGCGGCGCTGCGGCCGGGCACGCACGACAACGGACCGATCATCGGCCCCGGCCCGCTCGACGGCCTGGCGATCGCGACGGGGCACCACCGCAACGGCATCCTGCTCGCGCCTGTCACCGCCGACGCGGTCGTCGCGCTCGTCGAGGGACACGAGCCGCCACCCGAGGTCGGCGCCTTCGGATGGGAGAGGTTCCGATGATCGTCACCGTCAACGGCCGCCAGCGCGACGTCGCCCCCGGCTCCACCGTGGCGGCCCTGGTCGAAGAGCTCGGGCTCGCCGGGGCCCGTGGCGTCGCGGTCGCCTGCAACGCGGCCGTCGTCGCCCGGAGCCTGTGGGCGACCACGCTGCTGCGGGCCGGCGACGCCGTCGAGGTCCTCCACGCCGTGCAAGGGGGATGCTGATGGACAGCGAAGATCCGTTGACGATCGCGGGTGAGAGCTTCACGGCGCGGGTCCTGCTCGGCACCGGCGGCGCAGCGACGCACGACGTGCTCGACCGTGCGATCGTCGCGTCCGGCGCCGAGATCGTCACCGTCTCGATGCGCCGCGTCGGGCCGTCCACGCCGATGTTCGACGTGTTGTCCGGGCTCGGCGTGCGGGTGCTGCCCAACACCGCGGGGTGCCGCACGGCGCGCGAAGCCGTGCTGACGGCACAGCTCGGCCGCGAGGCGATCGGGACCGATTGGGTGAAGCTGGAGGTGATCGGCGACGAGCTGACGTTGCTGCCCGACGTCGCCGAGCTGCTCGACGCCGCCGCGCGGCTGGTCGACGACGGGTTCGTCGTGCTGCCGTACACCAGCGACGATCCGGTCGTCGCCGAGCGCCTCGCGGCGGTCGGGTGCGCCGCGGTGATGCCGCTCGGCGCCCCGATCGGCAGCGGCCTCGGCATCCGCAACCCGCACAACATCACGCTCATCCGCGAGCGGGTCTCGATCCCCGTCATCTGCGACGCCGGCTTGGGCACGGCCTCGGACGCCGCGCTGGCGATGGAGCTCGGATGCGACGCCGTGCTCGTCGCATCCGCGGTCAACAGGGCCCAGCATCCGGATCGGATGGCCGCCGCGATGCGCCACGCGGTCGTCGCCGGACGGTTGGCGTGGAGAGCGGGCCGGATTCCCGAGCGGCGATACGCGCTGGCGTCGAGCCCGTGGGAAGGCATGGCCGCGCTGTGACGGTGACACCGCTGCCACCGCTGGTGCTTGTCACCGATCGGTTCCTCGCCGCGCCCCGCTCGCTGGTGGACGTCGCGCGCGCCGCGGTCGCCGGCGGGGTGCGCGCCGTGCTGTTGCGGGACAAGGACCTGCCCGCAGCCGAACGAGCGGCGACGGCGCGCGCGCTGGCGGAGATCGTGGAGCCGGTGGGCGGGGTCCTGGTCACCGCTTCCACTGCGCTCGGCGGCGCCGGCGCAGTGCACCTCGCCGCCTCGGACGCCATGCCGACCAGCGTCGCCGGACCGATCGTCGGCCGCTCGTGTCACGACGAGCGGTCGTTGCAGCGCGCCGCTGCCGAGGGATGCGCGTACGCGACGCTGTCACCGATCTTCCCGTCGGCATCGAAGCCGGGCTACGGCCCACCGCTCGGCCCTGCCGCTCTCGCTGCTGCGCCGCTCCCGGTGTACGCGCTCGCCGGTGTCGACGCGTCGAACGCCGCGGCGTGCCTGGACGCCGGCGCGGCAGGCGTGTTCGTGATGAGCGCGGTGATGGCCGCCGCGGATCCGGCTGCGGCTGCGGCCGCCGTCGTCGACGCCGTGGGGAGCGGGCGATGACTGGGCGCGGATCGCCGGCGAGCCCGCCAGTCGTGCTCGCGATCGGCGGGTCCGACTCGTGCGGCGGGGCCGGCGTGCAGGCCGACCTCCGCACACTCGCCGCGCACGGCGTGTTCGCAGCGACCGCGATCACGGCGATCACCGTCCAGGACACGGTGGCGGTGCGCCGCGTCGTGCCGGTCGAGGCCGACGTCGTGCGCGCCCAGATCGAGGCCGTGCTGAACGACATGCCTGTCGTCGCGGTGAAGATTGGGATGCTCGCCACGGCGGCGGTGCTCGACACCGTGGTCGAGCTCGCGGCGGCAGGACGCCTGCCGAACCTGGTGGTCGATCCCGTGCTGGCGTCGTCGTCGGGCCGGGCGCTGATCGACGGCGGCGCGATCGCCGGCTACCGCCGCTTGGCCGCGTCGTGCCGGGTCTTCACTCCCAACGTCGCCGAAGCGTCCCGGTTGCTCGGCGTGTCGGCCGGGCGAGATGTCGATGCGCAGCGCGCGATGGCCGAGGCACTCGGATGCTGGGGCGCGGAGACGATCGTCGTCACGGGAGGCGACGTCGGCGCCGAGGCTCCGGTCGTCAACGTGGTGTGGCATGCCGGGGAGCTGACGACGGCGCCCGCCCCGCGCGTCGCGACGCGCCACACCCATGGGTCCGGGTGCTCGTTCGCCTCGGCGATCGCGGCGCACCTGGCGAACGGGAGCGACGTCGCGACGGCGATCCGCCGCGCGGTCGCCTTCGTCCACGACGCGATCAGCGGCGGATCGCGCTGGGCGCTCGGGCACGGGACGGGCCCGCTCGATCACTTCGGCTGGTCATACGGAGAGGAGACGCGAACATGACGACGATCTCGGACGAGAACCGGCGGCCCGGACGCCGCCGCGTGCACGTCGAGGGCCCCGGCGGCATCGAGGTGCCGTTCACCGAGGTGACGCTGACGGGGGGCGCGCCCGTGCGGCTGTACGACACCGCGGGGCCGGGCAGCACCCCGGAGGACGGGCTCCCGCCGTTGCGTGCGCCGTGGATCGCGGCGCGCGGCGACACCGAGGAGTACGCCGGCCGCGCCGTCGATCGGCGCGACGACGGTCGCGGCGCCCACGCCCGGTCGGCTCCGGCGAGCATGGCGACACCGCCGCGTGCGCCGCGGCGGGCGTCGCCGGGACGAGCCGTGACGCAGCTCGCGTACGCCCGCCGCGGCGAGGTCACCACCGAGATGGAGTTCGCCGCGGTGCGCGAAGGGCTGCCCGTCGAGATGGTGCGCGACGAGGTGGCACGCGGGCGGGCGATCATCCCCGCCAACGTCAACCACCCCGAATCGGAGCCGATGATCATCGGGCGCGCGTTCCTGGTGAAGGTCAACGCCAACATCGGCAACTCGGCCGTGACGTCGTCGATCGCCGAGGAGGTCGACAAGCTGTCCTGGGCGGTGCGGTGGGGCGCCGACACCGTGATGGACCTGTCGACCGGGCGCGACATCCACACCACGCGCGAGTGGATCCTGCGCAACTCGCCCGTGCCCGTCGGAACCGTGCCGATCTACCAGGCTCTGGAAAGGGTCGACGGTGATCCGCGTGAGCTGACGTGGGAGATCTACCGCGACACGATCGTCGAACAGTGCGAGCAGGGCGTCGACTACATGACCGTGCACGCCGGCGTGCGTTGGGGCCACGTTCCGCTCACCGCGGATCGGCTGACGGGCATCGTCAGCCGCGGGGGAGCGATCCTCGCCGCCTGGTGCCTCGCCCATCAGCAGGAGAACTTCCTGTACACCCACTTCGCCGAGCTGTGCGAGATCCTCGCCGCCTACGACGTGAGCGTGTCGTTGGGTGACGGCCTGCGACCGGGGTCGATCGCGGATGCCAACGATGCCGCGCAGCTCGCCGAGCTGCGCACGCTCGGAGAGCTGACGAAGGTGGCGTGGGGCCACGACGTGCAGGTGATGATCGAGGGGCCCGGTCACGTGCCGATGCACAAGATCGAGGAGAACGTCGCGCTCCAGCTCGACATCTGCCACGAGGCGCCCTTCTACACGCTCGGCCCCCTGACCACCGACATCGCGCCGGGCTACGACCACATCACCTCGGCGATCGGCGCGGCGATGATCGGGATGCACGGCACCGCGATGCTCTGTTACGTCACCCCCAAGGAGCACCTCGGCCTGCCCGACCGCGACGACGTGAAGGCGGGTGTGATCGCGTACAAGATCGCGGCGCACGCAGCCGACCTCGCCAAAGGCCATCCGGGCGCCCAGGCACGCGACGATGCGCTGTCGGCGGCGCGCTTCGCATTCCGCTGGCATGACCAGTTCGAACTGTCGCTCGATCCCGACACCGCCCGCGCGTACCACGACCAGACGCTCCCGGCGGAGCCCGCCAAGCACGCCCAGTTCTGCTCGATGTGCGGCCCGAAGTTCTGCTCGATGAGCTTGAGCCAGGACCTCAGCCTGCGGCTGGTGGGCGGCGCACGATCGGCAGCGTCGTCGTGATGCCGCAGACGTCGAGGATCGTGCCGGCGACCTGCTTGGCCTGCACCGCCAGCACGTCGAGCGAGTGGTGGCGGTGCTGGCGCTCGCCGAGGTCGACCTCGACGATCGAATCGGCCCCGCAGCATGCGTCGATCGCCAGCACGAGGTCGATGTCGACGCCCCAGCCCTCGGCCAGCTCCAGCTTCGCCACGGTGGCCCGCCGGACGGCCGCTTCTCCCGACAGCGGCTGGCGCAGGTCGGCGAGGTGAGGTCGGAGCAGCGCCAGCAGTGGGCGGGCGACCAGCTCGGTCGTGCGGCCGCCTCCGCCGGCGTGCTGCGGGCGGTGGTAGCAGGCCTTCACCAGCTCGACGTTCGGGTCGAGGATCAGCGGCGCCAGCAGCGACACGACCCACGATGGCTCGAACGACGTGACGTCGCCGTCGAGCCACACGATGAGATCGCCCCGCGTGTGGGCGAGGGAGCACCACAGCGCGGCGCCCTTGCCGCCGCTGTCGCCGGCGCGCACGCCGAGCGCGACGGTGTCGAGGATCGTCGCGCCGGCGTCACCGGCCGCCTCCGCGGTGCCGTCGGTGGAGCCGTCGTCGATGACCACCAGCTCGTCGACCAGCGGCACGCCGTCGACGAGCTCCGCTCGGATCGCAGCGACGATCGGCCCGATGGTGGCCTGCTCGTTCCGGCAGGGGATCGCCACGGTCACGACCGAGCCGCCCTTCGCGGCCACCAGCGCCGCCGCGTCGACGGCGGCGACGTCGCGCTCGAAGCTGCCCGGCGGGACCGCAGCAGGGGAGCTCATCGGCCCCTCACCGCGGCTTCGACCGACCGGACGCGCGCCGGATCGTGGGCGCGTCCGTACTCGGGCGCTTGGCGCACCACGATCTCCATCAGCTCGTCGTGCTGCTCGGTGCGCTTCCACGGCAGCGCGATGTACAGCGGGAGCTCGTACCCGCGAAGCTCACCGAGCCGGCTGTACACCTCCTTCTGGTACACGTAGCGCTCCTCCCATGGCCATGCCGGAGGCGCGAACCCCGTGCCGGGGTCCAGGATGCACGACGCGCGCACGCCGAAGCGGGTGGCCTCCTCGAGGCGTGCGTCGAAGAACGCGCGAATCGCCTCGATCGGGTCGCCGCGGACCACGCTCATCGAGCGCGGATCGGGGCCCGACAGGAACGGCACCACGATCGGGCAACCGCGCTCGGCGACGAGCCGCCACATCGCTTCGTCCTGCATGCCGTCGGCCGCGTTGAGCACGTCGGCGCCGGCGTCCAGGGCGCGGGCCGCGACCTCGGGCCGCCAGGTGTCCACCGACACGGGCGCGCCAAGCGCTGCGACCGCAGGGATGATGGGCGCCAAGCGCTCCCATTCCACCTGCCAGGGCACGACGGTGGCGATGTCGGTCGAGCCCTGACCGCCGATGTCGATGCCGTCGGCGCCGTCCGCGAGCAGGTGCTTCGCCCGGGCCACTGCCGCCTCCACCGTCGTGGCGATCGACTCCTGGTGCAGCGAGTCCGGCGAGGCGTTGACGACGCCGAAGATCTTCACTGGCTCGACACTACGGCCGCCAGGTGGGATCTGCGAAGCTCGCTGGGGTCGCGCCCCTGATGCTCTGGGGACCGCGCGATCACCGGCGCGGCGCGGCGGCTGCCGTTAGCGTCGTCGTGCATGGACGACGCCGGCCGCATCCGCGCCTTGCGTCGGATGAAGGGCGCGGCGTTGCTCCTGCTCGTGGGCGCGGCCGTGCTGTTCGCGATCGCGCGCTCGCGCGACGGCGAGCCGTGGGGGTACGTCGAGGCCGGGTCGGAAGCGGCGATGGTCGGCGCGCTGGCGGACTGGTTCGCGGTGACGGCGCTGTTCCGCCGGCCGCTCGGCCTGCCGATCCCGCACACCGCGATCATCCCCGAGCGCAAGGACCAGATCGGTCGATCGCTCGGCGAGTTCGTCGAAGGCAACTTCATGTCGCACGAGGTCATCGGCGAACGCCTGCGCCACGCGGAGGTCGGCCGCCGCCTCGGCGTCTGGCTGGCGGATCCAGCCCACGCCAGCCGTGCGGCCGACGCCGTGGCGGACGCGCTGAACAGCGCCCTCAAGGTCCTCGACGACCGGGAGGTGCAGGCTGGCATCGAGCGCATGGTCGAGGCCCGCATCCGGGCGACGCCGATCGCGCCGTTGGCTGGTCGGGCGATCGAGATCGCTGTCGAGGGCGGTCGTCACCAGCAGCTGTTCGACGTCACCGTGCGCGCGGCGCGGTCGTTCCTCGACGACAACCGAGACATGCTCCGGGCGTTGCTCGACCGCGAGTCGCCGTGGTGGGTGCCCGAGCCGATCGACAAGCGGATCTTCGCCAAGATCTACTCCGCGGCGCAACGCTTCCTCGACGAGGTCGCCGCCGATCCGCACCACGAGATGCGCCGCAGCATCGAACGGCGGCTCGTCGCCCTGGCCGCCCGCCTCCGTCTCGATCCTGCCCTCCACGCCCAGGGGGAGCAGCTCACCGACGAGATCCTCGGACATCCCGACGTGCGCGCATGGATGGCGTCGCTGTGGGCCGAGTCCAAGCAGGGCCTGATCGCCGCCACCGCCGAGCCCGGCAGCGAGCTGCGGCGACGCACCGCCGTGACGTTGGCGCGCCTCGGGGGCCGCGTCGCGGACGAGCCAGAGCTCCAG
Organism: uncultured Ilumatobacteraceae bacterium; assembly: GCA_964529005.1. Taxonomy (GTDB): domain Bacteria; phylum Actinomycetota; class Acidimicrobiia; order Acidimicrobiales; family Ilumatobacteraceae; genus CAZGUH01. The sequence continues at coordinate 13,276 of CAZGUH010000017.1, forward strand.
GCGCGCATCGATGGCGCCATCGAGCGCTTCGTCGAGTACGTGGTCGACAACTACCGCAGCGAGGTCAGCCGCCTCATCGAGACCACGATCGGGAAGTGGGACGGCGCCGCGACGAGCCGCAAACTCGAGCTCCAGGTCGGTCGCGACCTCCAGTTCATCCGCATCAACGGGACCGTCGTCGGCGGGTTGGCTGGCGTCGCGATCCACGCCATCGCGCACGCTGTGTTGTAGGTGTGTGGGCATGGTCGCGGACGACGACGTCGAAGCTGCCGAGGTGAGCCGCACCCCACCGGCGCGCCCCGGTGTCCTCGGGCGGCTCGACGACACCCAGCAACGCATCCGTCCCGCGGCGTTCTGCGTCGGCGTCGTGAAGAAGTTCGGTGACGACCGCGCCGGCCAGCACGCGGCGCTGATCGCGTACTACGGCTTCTTCTCGCTGTTCCCGGCGTTGCTGGCGATGGTGACGATCCTCGGGTTCGTGCTGGAGGACCGGCCCAACCTGCGCGACGACATCAAGGCCTCGGCGATCGGGCAGTTCCCCGTCATCGGCGACAGCATCGCCGGGGCCACCGATCAACCGCTGAGCGGGCACGGCCTGGCCCTCGCGATCGGGCTCGCCGGCGCCCTGTGGGCCGGGATGGGCGCGATGCAGGCGGCGCAGGACGCGATGAACGGGATCTGGGATGTGCCACGCCGGCTCTACCCGAACTACCTGCGCAAGCGCGTCCGGTCATTGCTGATGCTCGCTCTCGTGGGCGGCCTGCTGATCGGCGGCGCCGTGCTCACCCAGTTCGCCACGCTGCTCGACCACCTCGGCCCGCCCGCGCGGATCGGGCTGATCGCGGCCTCGGTCGCCCTCGATGTCTCCGTGTTCTGGGTCGCGTTCCGGCTCCTGACCGTCGCTCAGGTCGCGTGGCGATGCCTTGCGCCCGGCGCGGTGGTGGCGGGCTGCGCGTACTACGGGCTCCAGCTGCTCGGCCAGTGGTACGTGACCCGCGCGCTCGACGGCGCGGAGAACACGTACGGCACGTTCGCGGTCGTCATCGGACTGCTCTCGTGGCTGTACCTCCAAGCGCAGGTGACGATGTTCGCCGCGGAGGTCAACGTCGTCGCTGCGCGGCGGCTGTGGCCGCGCAGCCTGTTCGGCCCACCGCGCACACCGGGCGACCGCGCCAGCCTGTCGGCGGAAGCCACGTCGCAGCAGATGCACGACACCGAGCAGATCGAGGTCACCTTCCGCGAGCCCGATCGCTGACCGGCCCCGGACGCGAAGAACCCGCCCCGACGGTGTCGGGGCGGGTTCGTTCTGCCGAGCCGTCAAGCGGCTCTGCGGTTGTGGAAGATGCTGTATCCCCCGGGGCCGACGATGCAGGCGGCGACCAGCAAGATCACACCCAGCAAGATCTGGCCTTGGAACAGCTGGACGATGCCGATGATCGCAAGCACGGCGGCGATCAGGAACGCGATCACTGGGGTCTCCTCTCGGATGGTTGTGGCCCTGGAGGAGGATCCTCCGGGTGGGTCGACACTGCCGTTCCCCACGTGGTGACAGCCTCAGACATCGCGAACGATCGCGATCCGTCGCGTCACACGCTGGGCGGGTCGACCTCGCCGCGCCACGCCCCGGTCTCCGTGCCGCGCTCTTCGATGAACGCCTTGAACCGTTCGAGGTCGGCGTGTGCCCGACGCCGCACGAGACCGAGCTTGTCGCCTGCGGTCTCGACCATTCCGTCGGGGTCGAAGTCGAGCTGGAGCATCACCTTCGTCGAATCGTCGGCGAGGCGGTGGAACGTGACGGCGCCGGCGTTGCGCGCCCCTTCCATCGCGTGCCATGCCACGCGGCGATCGGGCGCCTGCTCGTCGATCTGCGCCCGCCACTCGCGACGCGCGCCGCCGATCTTCGCGACCCACTGCAGGTGCGTGTCGTCGAGCTGGGTCACGGACTCGACGCCTTCCATGAAGCGTGGGAACTCCTCGAACTGCGTCCACTGGTTGTACGCGGTGCGGACCGGGACGTGGACTTCGACGGACTCTTCGATGGTGCTCATCGCGGCCTCCTCGGCTCGCGATCGCCGCTGATGGCGATCGCATCGGCGCGCGACCGTGGGTCGCGCTGGTCGGTCGCGTCCCTACCCGGTGGGCACGCGCCCCATACGAGCCGGCCGTGTCGTCACCGGGCGATGGCGAACGGCGGCATGCCGTGGTGCAGCAGCTCCTTCAGCTTCGTCTCGCTGGAGTGGCGGTGCGCGGCGAGCACGTCTCGCAGGCGGTCGACGTCACCGGCGCGCGCGAGCGCGATCACCTCGTCGTGTTCGTCGGCGGCCCTGTCGCGCGCGCCACGGTCGTAGAGGTACAGCGACCGATAGAACTCCGACATGTTCCACAGCCGTTCGATCTCGGCGGCGACGAGGCGCTTGTCGGCGACGTGGAAGATGGCGAAGTGGAAGGCCCGGTTGTGTCGGCTCCACGCGCCGACGTCGCCCGCCTCGCTCGCCGCGCGCATGGCGGCGGACTCTCGCTCCATGGCGGTCAGGGCCTCGGCCGGAAAGGATTCGATCCGAGCGAGCAGCTCGCCCTCCAGGAGCCTGCGCATCAGATAGGTCTGCTCCAGCTCGTCGAAGCGGAAGCGGGCGACGGTGTATCCGCTGTGGAGCGCATGGTCGACCACACCTTCGGAGACGAGCGTCGTCAACGCTTCACGCAGCGGCACGCGGCTGATGCCGAGCTGAGCAGCGAGCTGTGTCTGGCGCAGCTGCTGGCCGGGGAGGAGCTCTCCGGAGCGGATCATCTCGCGGAGCACCTCGAGCGTGCGCGAGGTGGAGCCGGGGCCCTCGTCGTGCTCGTCCGGCGCGGCCATCTCGCGGGCGCTGTGTGTGCGAGTGGTTGGTCGGGTCACGGTTCTCCAGGGGGCGGTCGTTCCGACAGCACCGATCGCCGGCGTTCAGGCCCCGTACGAGCGGGGGAGGCCGAGCACGTGTTCGGAGAGGTAGTTGAGGATCATCTCCTGCGGGATGGGAGCCAGGCGCATGAGGCGGGATTCACGCCAGTACCGGTCGACGTCGTATTCGCTGGCGTAGCCGAAGCCGCCGTGGGTCTGCATCGCCCGATCGGCGGCGTCGAATGCGGCATCGGCGGCGAGGTACTTGGCCATGTTGGCCTGCTCGCCGCACGGCAGGCCGTTGTCGTAGCGCCACGACGCCTCGCGGATGACGAGCTCGGCGGCGTGGAGGCGAGCATGCGAGTCCGCGAGCGGGAAAGCGATTCCCTGGTTCTTGCCGATCGGGTGCCCGTAGACGACGCGTGCGTTGGCGTAGTCGACGGCTTTGCGGATCGATGCCCTGCCGATGCCGAGCGCCTCGGAGGCGACGAGGATCCGTTCCGGGTTGAGGCCGTCGAGGAGATAGTGGAAGCCCTTGCCTTCCTCGCCGACGCGATCGGCGACGGGGACGATGTGATCGTCGAACACGACCTCGAACGACGCCACCGCGTTGCGGCCGACCTTGTCGATCGGTGTGATCGTCACCTCGGGCGCCTGGAGGTCGGCGAGCAGCAGCGTGAGCCCATCGGTGCGCTTGCGCACGTCGGAGAGCGGGGTCGTGCGCACCAGCAGCAGCGTCTTCTGGCAGTATCCGGCCTTGGTCATCCAGACCTTCGCGCCGCGCACGACGTAGTGATCGCCGTCGCGGACGGCGCGCGTGGTGATGCTGGTCGTATCGGTCCCGGCGTTGGGCTCGGTGACGCCGAACGCGACGTGCAGCTCACCGTTGGCGACCTTGGGGAGGTACCGCTGGCGCATCTCCTCGCTGCCGTACTTGACGACAGGGTTCATCCCGAAGATCGACAGGTGGATCGCGCTCGCGCCGTTCATCGCCGCGCCCGAGGCGGCGACCTCCTCCAACACGATCGACGCCTCGGTGATGCCCGAGCCCCCGCCGCCGTACTCCTCGGGGATCGCGATGCCCACCCAGCCGCCCTCGGCCAACGCCGCGTAGAAGTCCCACGGGAACTCGTGCGATGCGTCCTTCTCTCGCCAGTACGAATCGGGGAACTTGCTGCACACGCGGCGCACTCCGTCGCGCAGTGCCTGGTGCTCGTCGCTCTCGCGGAACTCAACCATCGAGGCCTCCATCTGTCACGCTCGTGAGGAGCTCGCCGCGGTGCTCGTCCGGTGTCGGGATCGCCCGATCGCGGCCCTGCACGCCGTGGGCGGCGAACCGTGCCGGATATCGCACCTGGCGGATCGCTCCATACGCAGCGCTGTGGTGGACGGCGTAGAGCTCGTTGTGCTCGACCTGCGGATCCGCGAGGTGCTGGTCGAACGTGAAGCACGGGCCGGCGGGAACGCCCGCCGAGGCGAACCGGGTGACGCACTCGGCGACCGGCAGATCCGCCGTCACCTTTTCGAACCCTGCGAACAGCCGGGCGACGACCGCGCCCCCGTCCTTCATCGACGACACCTCTTCGGCCAGCTCGGGAACGCCCATCGCGGCGCAGGCGTTGCGCACCTGGGCGCCGCTCACCGGCGCGACGACGAGCCATCCGTCGCGGGCGCGGATCGGCCGGTTGGCGGTGATCTGCTCGCTGCGCGGCGACGCCGGGGCGCCCTCGACGAACGTCCGGCTCATCATCATGTCCGGGAAGTCGAAGTACGCGCCGGCGTCGAGCATCGAGATGTCGATGCGATCGCCCGTGCCGGTGCGATCGCGGGCGACGAGCGCGGCGAGGATCGCGTGCGCCGCCATCAGCGCCGTGACCTTGTCCACGAGATACGAGCGCACGAGCTGCGGCGCCTCGTCGCCCTGGGCGTCGGTGATGCCGAGGTACGCCTGGAGGACCCCGTCGAACGCGGGGGCTCCAGCGAGCGGGCCGCTGGTCCCGAAGCCCGTCACGTACGCCCGGACCAGCCGTGGATGGTCGCGCGCCAGCGCGGCGTCGTCGATGCCCAACCGTGCGGCCACCTCGTCGCGCCAGTTCGAGATGACGACGTCTGCGGTGGCCAGAAGGCCGTGGAGGCGGTCACGGTCGCCGGGCTGCTTCAGGTCGAGGCAGATGCTGCGCTTGCCACGGTTGCTGTTCGTGAACAACGGGCTGACCGCGCCTGCTCGGCCGAATCGGCGGGTCGGATCGCCGCGCGGGGCTTCGACCTTGATCACGTCGGCGCCGAGATCGGCCAGCGACATCGCCGCCAGCGGGCCAGCGACGTAGGTCGCCAGATCGAGCACCGTGATCCCGGACAGTGGGCCCGTGTGTGGGGCGTTCGTCGGGGCGTTCATCGGCGGCAGCGTATAGCGGCATTGTTAGTCGATATCGAATCCGGCGGGTGAGGCGTGGCCGTCCGCGGCGGATCGAGGGGGAAGCACCGGGGTACCAGCGGGCATGGCCGGCGAGCACATCGACACCCGCGGCACGCCGGCACGGCCCGGCCAGCTGCACAACCGGCCGACGGTCCCACGGATCCTCGAGACCTTCGCCGCGTACAGCTGGCGGCTGATCGTCGTCGCGATCGTCGTGTGGGGCGCGCTGATCCTGCTCGGGCGCCTGCTGCTCGTCGTCGTCCCGATGATCATCGCCATCTTCTTCACCCGCGCCCTGATGCCGGTGGCGACATGGCTGCGAGCGCACCGCTGGCGACCCGGTTTCGCCGCAGCGGGCGCGATGGCTGCGATGGGGCTGGTGATCGCGGGCCTCGTGGCCGCGGTGGCTCCGTCGCTCGCAGGGGAGTTCTCGTCGTTGCGGCCCACCCTCACCACGGCGTTCGACGACGTCGAGGACTGGCTGGTGAACGACAGCCCGTTCGAGATCTCCCGGGCCGACGTCGACCGCCTGCGCGAGCGAGCCGGCGCCCGCGTCGACGAGGCGCTGCGCACGTCGGACGGCGCGATCGTCGACGGCGCCACGCTCGCCGCGGAGGTCGTCGCCGGCTTGATCCTCGCCGTCGTGCTCACGTTCTTCCTGCTGCGCGACGGCAGCCGGCTGGCGCTGCGGACCATCGATTTCTTCCCGCCCGAACGGCGGGAGAAGGCACGCCGCGCCGCCGACGCCGCGTGGGAGGCGTTGGGCGGCTACCTGCGCGGGGCGGCGCTGCTCGGCGTCGTGGAAGCGGTCCTGATCGGCCTGGCGCTGGCCCTGTCGGGCGGCGGTCTGGTGGCGCCGGTGATGCTCGTGACGTTCGCCGCCGCGTTCGTGCCGCTGGTCGGCGCGATCGTGGCCGGCATCATCGCGGTGTTGGTCGCGCTCGTCACCGGCGGCGTGACGTCCGCGATCATCGTGGCGAGCGTCGCCATCGTCGTCCAGCAATTGGACAACGACGTGCTGGCGCCGTTCATCTACGGCCGTTCGCTGCGGCTCAACCCGGCCGTGATCCTCGTCAGCGTCGCCGCCGGGGGCGCGCTGTTCGGCGTGATCGGCACGGTCCTGGCCGTGCCGATCGTGGCCGTGGCGATCAACGCGATCTCGGCTGCCCGGGCCCCTGCCACGCCGTCGTCGGCCGACTGAGCCGGAGCGGCGCCGGTCAGTGCGCTGGTGCAGCCGCCTTCTTCTTCGGCGGCGGCACGCCGACGGCGGGGGCGCGGTCGGCGAACGCCGGCCAGCGGCGGCGGCTGACGATCGACAGCGTGCGCAGCAGCTTCATCGCCTTCTCGTCCTCCTGGGCCGGGCGGGCGATGATCGTGCCGTCGTTGATCATGCGGCGGATGACCTCTTCACCGAGCTCGGTGCGCACGATCGTGAGCGTCCAGTCGTTGTCCTCACCGATGCCGCCGGTGGAGATGTCGGCGTGCTCGGCGGAGAAGTCCGGGCAGCTCTTGCAGCCCTCGCGCGTCCAGGCGTGGCATTCCTTGAGGTCGATCTCGTGGTACGAGCCGTCCTTCATCCAGATCTGGAACACGCCCTTGATGTTCATCTTCGCCATCTCGGACTTCTTCAGCCCGTACTTGGCCTCGAACAGCTCGGGGAAGATCGCGTCGTCGAACGTCTTCGAGCACAACAGCCCGATGTTGAACAAGAACGGCTTGGACACCTTGCCGGCCTTGCGGTCCCACATCGTCGGCGGCGAGCTGGTCTGGCACCCCATGCCCACCAGCGCCAGCCGGCTCAACCCCTGCGCCTTGGCGTCGCGCAACGCCAACGGGTTGGCGCAGTACGTGTACCGGCTGCCCGCCGTGGCCAAGATCTCCTCGTTCGTGCGCACCAGCGCCGGCTTCGCCTTCCACGCGTCGTCGGCCTCGACCCCCGACACCATCGCCGCGTCGATGTAGTCGTGCTCACGCAGCCAGATCAACATCGCCGACACGAATCCGCCGTCCTGGCCGATCTTGTGCACGGTGTCGTCGCTGGCCCGGGTGAGCAGCAGCTGCCGCCAGATCCCCGACATCTCGTCCGGCTCCCGCACCCGCCCGAAAAGATGGGTATCCGCAGCCGGCTCCCACGCACGGAACCGCGGGCACGCCCGGGTGCACGTCGTGCACCCCTTCTCACCGTGCACACAGTTCGCCGGCCCGAGCTCCTCTTCCAGGTGGAACGGCTTGTACTTGCCCTCGCTGTGCTCGTAGCCGATGACGTCGTGCGGGCACGTCACCACACACCCCGCACACCCTGTGCACAACCCCGTGGTGACGACCTCCTCGTAGAGCTCCTTCCACTGAGCCGTCCACCGCTCGGCCTTGGCGGCCGGGGCCGGGGGAGCAGCGCTGGAAGCCTCCGTCACAGTCATGACCTGCAATCTAGGCTTCGCCGGCTCACCGGGCCCGCCTCGACCGCCCGATGTTGTTCACCCGCTCGCGTCCGACCGGAAATACCCACGTAACAAAGACACGTCAATCTTCCGCCGTTCCCTGACCCCGACGAACGGAGCTGTGAGTGGATAGCGGAAGCCTGGCATGGGTGCTGGTCTCAGCAGCACTCGTGCTGTTCATGACGCCCGGGCTGGCGTTCTTCTACGGAGGAATGGATCGCAGCCGGAACGTCCTCAACATGCTGATGATGAATTTCTGGTGCGTGTTGATCCTGCCGGTGCTGTGGGCCGCGGTGGGCTACTCGCTCGCCCAGGTGCCCGGTGACGGCGACATCATCGGCAACTTCGACGCCTTCTTCTTGAAGGACATCGGGATCATGGACGACAACGGGGGCCAGATCATCACGATCGCATTCCTCGGGATGTTCGCCGCGATCACCCCGGCGCTGATCTCGGGGGCCGTCGCCGACCGGATGAAGTTCTCGGCGTGGGCGATCTTCGCCCCGGTCTGGATGCTGCTGGTGTTCGTCCCCGTGTTCAAGTGGGTCTACGGCGGCTGGCTGGGCCAGCGCGGCTCGATCGACTTCGCCGGCGGCACCGCGATTCACGTCAACGCCGGCATCGCCGCTCTGGCCGCCGTGCTCGTGCTGGGCAAGCGCAAGGGTTGGCCGAGGGAGGGGCATCCGCCGCACTCGATGCCACTCGTGATGATCGGCACCGGCATCCTGTGGTTCGGCTGGTTCGGCTTCAACGCCGGCTCGGCGCTGGGCGCCACCGGCCAGGCCGCGCAGGCGTTCATGAACACGTTCCTCGCCGCCGCGGCCGCGGGCCTCGCCTGGTGCCTCGTCGAGCGGGTGCGCGACGGCCACTTCACCAATCTCGGGGCCGCTTCCGGCATCGTCGCCGGCCTGGTCGCCATCACACCCGCCGCGGGATACGTGTCGGGCGCCGCGCCGATCGCAATCGGCGCCATCGCTGGTGTGATCTGCTGCTATGCCGTCAAGCTGAAGTTCAAGGCCGGCTTCGACGACGCCCTCGACGTCGTCGGCGTGCACTTCGTGGGCGGGCTCGTCGGCTCCGTCCTCATCGGCTTCTTCGCCAACCCCGACTTCTTCGACGGCGGCTGGCACGAAGGCATCTTCTACGGCGGCGGCGGCAAGCTGCTCGGCGAGCAGGTTCTGGCGAACGTCGTGACGATCGCGTACTCCTTCATCGTGACGGGCATCATCATGTACGTCCTGAAGGTCACGATCGGCGTGCGGGTGTCCGACGAGGAGGAGACGATCGGCCTCGACGCCGCCGAGCACGCAGAGACGGCGTACCACTCCGACGTCACCATGGGCCGCACCAGCTGAGCGCTGAGAAAGGACGCGACGACAGATGAAGCTCGTCACCGCAATCATCAAGCCGTTCAAGCTCGACGACGTGAAGGACGCCCTCAAGGCGGCTGGCGTGGTGGGGATGACGGTGACCGACGTGCGCGGCTTCGGCCGCCAGGGCGGTCATTCCGAGACCTACCGCGGCACCGAGTACCAGGTGGAGTTCCTGCCGAAGACCAAGATCGAGGTCGTCGTCGACGACGTCGACGTGCCGAAGGTGGTCGAGGCGGTCACCGCCGCCGCGGCCACCGGCAAGATCGGCGACGGCAAGGTGTGGGTCACCGCCGTCGACGACCTGGTGCGCATCCGCACCGGCGAACGCGGGTCGGAAGCGGTCTGATCCGCCGGCTGATGCTCTGCTGAATGGACGGGATCGACGTGCCAGGTTCACGCGCTGCCACACTGGCCGACCAGTGAGACATCGCGTGTCCCCGGCCGTCGATCCCGTCGCGATCAAGCAGTCGCGCGCCGACATCCTCGCTCGGTCCGACCTCGCGGGCCGGTCGCTGGCTCGCCGCCTGTGCGATCAGATGGACGGCTGGTTCATGCTCCTCGGCGCGACCCTGCCGCCCGGATGGGCGCTCGTCGCCACCGGCGGCTACGGCGCCGGCACGCTCAGCCCCGGCAGCGACATCGACGTGATGTTGCTGCATCCGCCGAAGGCGTCCGATGCGCACGTGGCGGAGGTGGCCCAGCCGCTGTGGTACCCGATGTGGGACGCCGGCCTGAAGCTCAGCCCCGCGGTCCACTCCGAAAGGACGGTGCTGAGCCTCGCCGCGGGCGACCTCGTCACCGCGACCACGTTGCTGCGGCTGCGCCACCTCGCCGGCGATCACGACCTGGTCGAGTCCGTGCGCGCCAAGGCCCTCCACCAGTGGCGCAAGGGCGCGCCGGATTGGCTCGCCGAGCTGCTCGAGGCGAACGAGCAGCGCTGGGCGCGCTTCGGCGACGTGGCGTCGTTGCTGGAGCCGGACTTGAAGGACGGGCGTGGCGGCCTGCGCGATCACGATGCCGTGCGGTGGGCGCTGGCGCTCGACCGCCCCGAGGTGCGGCGTGCGCTGGAAGGGCCCGTCGAAGACCTCAGCGCCGCAGCGGGGACGCTCACGACCGTCCGCTGTGAGATGCAGCGGCTGTCGGGTCGGGCGAGCAACGTGTTGCATCTGCAAGAACAAGACGGGGTCGCGGAGGCCCTGGGCTACGCAGACGCGGACGTGCTGATGCTGGCGGTGTCGGCCGCCGCCCGCTCGATCGAGTGGACCAGCGAGCGCTTCTGGGCACGGCTCGAGCGCGACATGAAACGCGCCGCGAAGGCCCCGAAGGCGCCGCGGGGCCGGACGCTGATCCCCGGCGCCGCCATCGTCGACGACGAGGTGTACCTCACCCCCGAGATCGACCTCGCCGATCAAGCCGCGGTGTTCCGTGTCGCGGCCGCGGCGGCGCACGCCGGCGTGCGTCTCGGCCGCAGCGCCCTGCTCCAGCTCGCCAACACGTTGGGGGCCGAAGGCGAGCCGTGGACCGAGCGCACCCGTCAGGCCTTCGTCAGCCTGCTCGGCGCTGGGGACGACCTCGTCGAAGCGGTCGAAGCGCTCGAGTACTACGGGCTGTTCAGCCACCTCGTGCCCGAGTGGCGCCACGTGCGCAGCAGGCCGCAGCGCAATGCGTTCCACGTGTACACCGTGGATCGCCATCTGTTGCAGACCGTCGCCAACGCCACCGCCCTCGTGCGCGAGGTCAGCCGGCCCGACCTCCTGCTGGTCGCCGCGCTGCTGCACGACATCGGCAAGGGCTTGCCGGGCGACCACACCGAAGTGGGCATGGATCTCGTCGGCCGCATGGGCGTGCGCATGGGATTCACCCCCGACGACGTCGCCACGATCACGGCTCTGGTCGAGCACCATCTGTTGCTCCCCGAGACCGCCACGCGCCGCGACCTGAGCGATCCGAGGACCGCGGAGAACGTCGCCGCGCTCGTCGGGTCGTCGACGCGCTTGGAGCTCCTGCACGCCCTGACCGTCGCCGACAGCCAGGCGACCGGCCCGTCGGCCTGGTCGCCGTGGAAGAAGTCGTTGATCGACGAGCTCGTCGCGGCGACCGCGGCCGTCTTGCGCGGCCATCCTCCGCAGCGTGTCGCGCCGAGTCACGACGGCCGCTTCGATCAGCTCGTGGCGCGGGCGCGGCGGGAGCGGCGGCTGTGCCTCGAGCACGAAGCGGGCCGGGATTTCGACGTCGTGCGCATCGCCTGCGCGGATCAGAAGGGTCTCTTCGCCAAGATCGCCGGAGCGTTGGCGTTGCACGGGATCGACGTCGTGGCGGCCGACGCGTGGAACGACGGCCGCGGGATCGCCGCCGACGAGCTGCGCATCGAGCACGTCGACTCGCGCGACTGGCAGAAGGTCGAGCACGACCTGGGGGCGGTGATCGACGGGCGCGTCGACATCGCGGCGCGGATCGAGCAGCGCGTGCGCACCTACTCCCGCTCGCACCGGCGGGCCACGGCCGCCGCGCCGCCACGGCGCGAGGTGCTGGTGAGCAACGACGCATCCGCTGTCACCACGGTGATCGACGTGCGCGCGCCCGACGAGATGGCGCTGCTCTACCGGCTGGCCACCGCGTTGTCGGCGCGCGACCTCGACATCCGCTCGGCGAAGGTGGCGACGCTCGGCCACGAGGTCGTCGACGTGTTCTACGTCCAGCGCTCCGGACGCGCGGGCGCCGCGCGCCAGGTGCCCGAGCGTGACCATCCGCAGCTGATCGCCGAGCTGCAAGCCTGTCTGGCCCGCCCGTTCGGGTCGAGCTGACGCGGCGGGCCCGCCGGTGGGCCATCATGGGCGCCGGCGACATGGAGGATGCACCGGATGAAGCTCGTGACCGCGATCGTCAAGCCGTTCAAGCTCGATGACATCAAGGACGCGCTGCGCGGCATGCAGATCCAGGGGATGACCGTCAGCGAAGCGCGGGGCTTCGGGCGCCAGGGCGGCCACACCGAGACGTACCGCGGCGCCGAGTACCGCATCGAGTTCGTGCCCAAGACACGCATCGAGATCGTCGTGCCGGACGAGCTCGCCGATCAGGTGGTCGAGGCGATCGTCGCCAGCGGCATGACGGGCAAGATCGGTGACGGCAAGGTGTGGGTCACCGACGTGGAGGAGATCGTCCGCATCCGCACCGGCGAGCGTGACGCCGAGGCGGTCTGAGGCGCTCAGCCGTCGGCGTCGAGGTCCAAGCCGGCGGCCGCGTGGGGCAGGAGCATCCACCCGCGGCGACGCACGGTGACGATCGCCTCCGAGCCGATCGCCCGGCGGATGCCCACGAGCAGCGAGTCGCAGCGGCGCGCGCTGAGGTTGGCCAACCCGGCGCGCTGCGCCAGCTCGGCGCGGCTGACGACGCGGCCGGCGTTGCCGGCGAGCACCTCGAGCACCGCCCGCTCCTGCGCGCCCAGGCGAACACGGGGGGACAGCTCGCCTGGCTGGGGAGGCGCAGGAGCGGGCGATGCCACGGGCGCACGGTACGAAGCGGCCGTTGCTGGTTCGTTCACGACCTGTGAACGCTCTGTGAAGCGGGTGGGGGCGGTGGTGTGATCGGGGGTCATGGTGTGTGCCTCGATGGAACGGCCGCGCTGCCGGCTGCGCCTGTGACGGCACCGTACGAAGCGGGCGTATCGGGCTCGTGAGCGACAGATGTCCGCTCGATGACAGGTACGCGCGGCGAGCCCGGCGCGAAGGCTCTGCTCCGATTCGCCGCCCCTTGACCCGCGGGTCAATACTTGCGGCCATGGATCTCTCGTATCCCCCCGACGCTGAAGAGTTCCGCCTCGAGATCCGAGCCTGGCTGCGCTCGAACCTGCCCGAGGGGTGGTTCGAGCCGGGTTTCGAGATGACCGCCGAGGAGCGCGCCGAGTTCAACGCGACGTGGCCCGCGAAGCTGTTCGAGGGCGGCTGGATCTGCGCCACATGGCCGAAGGAGTACGGCGGCAAGGGTCTGACCGTGATGCAGGGCGTCGTTCTGACGGAGGAGTTCTCCGCAGCGCGGGCGCCGATGCGCGGCGACTTCCTCGGCGACACGCTCGTCGGCCCGACCCTGCTCCAGTGGGGCACCGAAGAACAGAAGAAGGAGTTCCTCCCCGGCATCCTGCGCGGGCAGACGCGGTGGTGCCAAGGCTTCAGCGAGCCGAACAGCGGCAGCGACCTGGCCAGCCTCTCCACCACCGCCGTCCTCGACGGCGACGAGTGGGTGATCAACGGGCAGAAGGTGTGGACCTCGCAGGCGCATCACGCCGACTACTGCTTCCTGCTGGCGCGCACCGACCCCGCCGCCTCGAAGCACAAGGGCATCTCCTACATGCTGGTCCCGATGCGCCAGCCGGGCATCGAGATCCGCGGCATCACCCAGCCCGACGGGTCGGCCGAGTTCTCCGAGGTGTTCTTCACCGACGCTCGCTGCCCTGTCGACAACGTCGTCGGCGGCGTCAACAACGGCTGGAAGGTGGCCAACAGCACGCTCGCCTTCGAGCGCGGGATGAGCGCGACGACCGGATACCGGCGCTTCGCCGAGGAGTTCTCGATGATGCGCGGCGCGGCGCGGGCACGGGGCTTGGCCGACGATGCCGTGATCCGCCAGCGGCTGGCCGCGTACTACTCGAAGGTCGAGATCATCCGCATCAACGGCTTGCGGTCGCTGACGGCGACGCTGTCGGGCGCGAAGGATCCCGGAGTGGCGGCGATCGGCGCGACGAACAAGATGTTCTGGAGCGAGATGCACCAGGCGGCGATGGACCTCGCGGTCGACATCCACGGCGCCGAGGCGATGTTGATCGACGCCGGCAGCGCGCGTTGGCCTGCGACGACACGGGTGGAGCGGCGGCCTGGCTACCCGGTGAGCGCGATGATGTCCGCGTTCCTCTTCAGCCGCAGCGAGACGATCTGGGGCGGCACCAGCCAGATCCAACGCAACATCGTCGGCGAGCGCGTGCTCGGCCTGCCGAAGGAACCGCGCGCGACGGCCTGAGGGGCGGCGACCGCCGTCGGCGCGCGCTGACGAGGTCGCGCGCGTTCGTCACATTCCTGTGATCCGGGGGATACCCGCCCCCGGCACCCTCACGGCATGACGATCGCTGATCTGCGGGTCCAGGCCGGCGCCTGGGACGAGTTGCTCGGCGCGGACGGGACGGCCAGAGCGCCGGCGGCCGCGCTGGTCGAGCAACTGTCCTCGCTGGGCGTTGCCGAGCTGCAAGAGCGGCAGAACTTCGCCGATCTCGACATCCTGACGATGGGCATCACGTTCACCGTCTACTCCGACGGGCGCGGCATCGATCGGGCGTGGCCGTTCGACGTCATCCCGAGGATCATCGGCGCAGACGAGTGGCGCGGGATCGAGCGCGGCCTGGTGCAACGCCTGCGCACGCTCAACATGTTCATCGACGACCTCTACAACGATCAGGCCGTCATCCGCGATGGGGTGTTCCCGGCGGAAATGCTCGACCACTCGGTGAACTACCGGCCCGAGTGCCGCGGAGTGCGCCCGCGCTGGGGCGTGTGGGCGCACATCTCCGGCAGCGACCTCGTGCGCGACACCGACGGCACGATGTACGTCCTCGAGGACAACCTGCGGGTGCCGAGCGGTGTCAGCTACGTGCTCGAGAACAGGGCGATCTCGAAGAGGGCGTTCGCCGATCTCTTCGCTCGCCAGAGCATCCTGCCCGTCGACGCATACACCGACGAGCTGGCCAAGCTGCTCCACTCGTTGGCGCCCGAGGGGGGCGACGAGCCGGCCGTCGCCGTGCTGACACCCGGGATCTTCAACAGCGCCTACTTCGAGCACTCGCTGCTCGCCCAGCGCATCGGGGCGGCGTTGGTGGAGGGCCGCGACCTCACGGTCGTCGACGACTGCGTGTACATGCGGACCATCGAAGGGTTGCGGCGCGTCGACGTCATCTACCGCCGCGTCGACGACATGTTCCTCGATCCGGAGGTGTTCCGGCCGGATTCGCTGCTCGGTGTCCCAGGGCTGATGCGCGCGTGGCGGGCGGGCAACGTGTCGATCGCCAACGCTCCGGGCGCCGAGGTGGCCGACGACAAGGTGGTGTACGCATGGGTCCCCGACCTCGTGCGCTACTACACGGGCGAGGAGCCGCTGCTGCCCAACGTGCCGACGTACCGCTGCATCGACCCCGACGAGCGGCGCTTCGTCGTCGAGCACATCGGCGACCTCGTGATCAAGCCCGCCAACGAGAGCGGAGGGCACGGCCTGGTGATCGGCAGCCGGGCGAGCCGCAGCGAGCTCGATGATGCGATCGCCGCGATCGAAGCCGATCCGCGCAACTGGGTGGCGCAGCCGATCCTCAGCCTCAGCACCGCGCCGACGTTGTGCGACGGCGAGATCGAGCCGCGCCACGTCGACCTCCGTCCGTTCGTCCTGACGGGTCGGACGAGCTACGTCACCGCGGGTGGGCTGACGCGCGTCGCCCTCGAGCGCGGCTCGCTCGTCGTCAACTCGTCGCAAGGCGGCGGCAGCAAGGACACGTGGATCGTCGAGACATGACGCCGCGACCCGGGAGCGTCGTGTGATGGTCCTGCTGTCGCGCGTCGCCGAGAACCTGTACTGGTCATCTCGATACCTGGAGCGTGCCGAGGGCACGGCACGGCTGGCGCGCACCTACACCGAGGTGATGGTCGACCTGCCGACGTCGGTGTCGACGTCGTGGGAGCCGCTGCTGGCGATCACCGGCTCCACGTCCGCGTTCCGCAGCGACCATCGCGACGCCGACGAGACGTCGATCGTGTCGTACCTCGTCGCCGACCTGTCGAACCCGAACAGCGTCGCCAGCTCCGTCGGGCACGCCCGCGAGAACCTGCGCGCGTGCCGCGACGTGATCCCGAGCGAGGCGTGGACGACCGTCAACGATCTGCACCTGTTCGTCAGCGGCCAGCGCGAGGCCGGCGTCGCCCGGCGCAGCCGGGCGCGCGTCCTGACCCGGATCATCGACGACGCCCGCCGCGTCGACGGAGTGATGTCGTCCAGCATGTCCCACGACGACGCCTACTGCTTCTTGCGCCTCGGCTGGGCGATCGAGCGGGCGGACATGACGACGCGCGTGCTCGGAGTGCGCGCCGCCGAGCTGCTCACCGCCGCGGCGGGCGACGAGAACCACGACGAGGTGCAGTGGATGAGCGTGCTGCGATCGCGCGCCGCGCTCCAGATGTACCAGCGGGCGAGCGCCGGGCCGATCGACGGCGGCGCCGTCGTGCGATTCCTGCTGTTCGACGAGACGTTCCCGCAGTCCGTCGCGTTCTGCGCGACGGAGTGCGCCGCTGCGCTGGCGGCGCTGCCGCACAGCGAGATCACGGCGCCCGCCGTGCGCGCCGTGACCGACACGCTGAGCACCGTGAGGCCGGTGGCCGGCGACGGCTGGGCGCTCGACGCCGCCGCGGACGCTCTCCAGGTCGCGATCGCCGCCTTGAGCGACGCGGTGATGGCGGCGTTCACCGGCGTCGCTGCGCTCGCCGGATGAACCGGGCCGCGCGCGACGCGCCGCCCGCCGATCGCTTCGACGAGGCGATCGGCCCCGACGGCTCGGTGCGTGGCCCGTGGCGGAACGTCCGCTCGTTGATCGATGCCGTGGACGTCGAGCGCCAGCGTGCCGCGGACCGGATGCTGGAGGCGGAGAGCGCAGGTCACCTCGTCCACGACATCGCGCACGAGATCGGGCCGGGGTCCGCGGCGTCCCTCGGCCGCCCGTGGCGCCTCGACCCCCTTCCGTACGTCGTCGCCGCCGCCGAGTTCGATGCGCTCGCGGCCGGGATCGAGCAACGGATGCGGCTCCTCGACACGATTCTGTGCGACGTGTACGGCAGCCGCGCGTTGATGCGCGCGGGGATCGTCGACCCGGCTCGTGTGTTCGCCAGTCCGGCATGGCGACCGGGCGCGAGGAGCCGGGGCGGGGTCCGCTCGAGCGCGGGCCCAGGCTTCCTGGTGGCATACGCCGTGGACGTCGTGCGCATCGCCGACGGGTCGTGGCGCGTCGTGCGCGATCTCACCGATGCGCCGTCCGGGCTGGGCGAGACGATGATCGGCAGGACGGTCATGGCTCGCCTGCTGCCGGACGTGATGCGTCGCGCGGGGGTCGCGCCGATCACGGAGTTCGCCGCCGACGTGCGCGCCGCGCTGGCCGCTCGCGCCGGCACGGCCCGGCGCAGCCCGCGGGTCGTTCTGCTGTCGGGCAGCCTCGCCGACCCGACGTACGTGGAGCACTCCTACCTCGCGGCCCACCTCGGCTATCACCTCGCGTTCGGCGCCGACCTCCTCGTCCGCGACGGCCGCGTATGGTTGCGGTCGCTCGGCGGGCTCGAGCCGATCGACGTCGTGTTCCGTCGCATCGACGACGGCGCGCTCGATCCCCTGGAGGCAGAGGCGTCCGGGTGCGGCGGGGTCGCGGGCCTCGTGTCCGCCTCCGTGAGGCCTGCTGCGAACGTCAGCCTGGCGAACGGATTCGGCAGCGGCCTGGCCGAGGACGAGGCGATCGCGGCGATGGTTCACGGCGTCGCGCGCGCCGTCGGTGAAGGCCCGCCGATGCTCGCGCCGCTGGCGCCCGGCGAGCGCCTCGCGACCGCGCCTGCGTCCGATGGCGCCGGGCTGCGCGCTGCGAGCACCGTCCTGCGGCTGCATGCCGTGTGGGGCCCGGGCGGTGTGAGCGTGATGGCAGGCGGGGCGGGGCGCGTCCTCGCGGCCGGTGACGACCCGGCGCATCCGACGTCCGGATGGGCCAAGGACGTGTGGATCGTCGACGGCGCTCGGCCGCGCGTCACCGTGACCCGCCCGCTGATGCCTCAGGTCGACCTGTCCGCGTCGCTGCCGACGCGCGTCGCGGACGCGCTGTTCGGGCTCGGGCGGGCCGCCGAGCGAGCCGAGGTCGCGGCGCGCACCGCACGCGTCGTCGCGCTGCAGTTCCACCAGGACTCCGCGCTCGCCGGCGCCGACGACGGTGGCTGGACGCGGGCGACGCTGGCGGTGCTGCGCGCGGCGCGGGCCCAGCCGTTCATCGCCGCCGAGGGCGAGGTCGAGAACGCAGCGCCGATCGGTGAGCAGATCCGCGCGGAGGTGGCCGCGACGGCTCGGTGCGCGGCCACCCAGCTCGGGATCGTGCTCGCCGAGGCGCTGTCCGTGCGCGAGCACCTCTCGACGACGACCGCCCGCGTCCTGTCGCGGCTGGCGGCGAGCCGCGCCTCGATCGACGGTGGGCGCGCCGGCGAGGAGATCGACGCCGCCCTCGTCGACCTGGCCGCTCTCGCCGGCCTGATCGGCGAGAGCACGACCCGCGGCGCGGGGTGGCGGTTCCTCGACCTGGGCCGCAGGCTCGAGCGCGCGCTGGCCTTGGTCGGCGCGGTCGAAGCAGCGGTCGGCGCAGCGGTCGACCCGTTCGTCGTGCAGCCGCTCGCCGACGGGCTGCTGGGAGCGCACGAGAGCCTCGTCGCCTACCGGCGCCGGCATCGCAGCGACGTCGACCTCGACGCGGTCGTCGACATCCTCGTCCACGACGACACGAACCCGCGCAGCTTGGCGTTCCAGCTCGACCGCATGCGCGAGCACGCCGCCGTCCTGGCGTGGAGCGAGGCCGTCGATCTGATCGATCGGTGCAGCGTCGCGGCGATGGAACGCCCCGACGTCTCCGTCGCCGTGTCCGGCCGTCGCGTCGCCGTCGACGCCCTCGTGCTCGCCGTGCGCGGCCCGCTGCTCGATCTGTCGCGGCAGGTGGTCGAGCGCTGGTTCTCCGACCCGTTCGGCCTGCGCGTGCTCGGACGGCGCCGATGACGCCAGCGGTGACGCGCTATCGCGTCGTGCACCGCACGACGTACCGCTACAGCGCGCCGATGGTGCGCGGCGACACGGTCACCCACCTGTTGCCCCGCACGACGGAGCACCAGGACGTGATCTCCGCGCACGTCGACGTGGACCCACAGCCCGACGACCGGTCGTCGTGGATCGACACGTTCGGCAACCGCGTCGAGCAGATCGCGATCCACCGATCACACGACGCGCTCACCGTCGACGGTCGCAGCGAGGTGGAGGTGCGGACCCCCGCCGTACCGGCGGTGGACGTGCCATGGGAGGCCGTGCGTGACGCGGCAGCGGCGGCGAGGGCCGACCTCGCGCTCGACGTCATGCCGTTCGTGCCAGCGTCGCCGCTCGTCGACCACCGGCCGCTGGCGCCCGAGCTGCGCGCATTCACCGACGGCGCGTTCACACCCGGGCGGCCGGCGATCGAGGCCATCGACACGCTGTGCCGCACGATCCACGCGACGATGGCGTTCGATCCCGGCTTCACGGACGTGTCGACCCCGCTCGCCGCGGTGCTGTCCGCACGGCGCGGCGTGTGCCAGGACTTCGCCCACCTCGCCGTCGCCTGCTTGCGAACCGCGGGGCTGCCCGCTCGATACGTGAGCGGATACATCGAGACGGAGCCGCCGCCGGGCCGTCCGCGCCTGGTCGGCGCGGACGCGTCGCACGCGTGGTGTGCGACCTGGATCCCCGGCGTCGGCTGGATCGACTTCGACCCGACGAACGCCCAGTTCCCTCCGCGACGCCACGTCACGGTCGCATGGGGGAGGGACGTCGGCGACGTCTCGCCGGTCCGCGGTGTCGTCGTCGGGCCGCCTGCGGAGCAGCAGCTCGAGGTGTCGGTCGACGTGCAACGCGCGCCCGAGGTGTGACGTGCGTCGCTGATCGAGCGCCACGACTCACGACCCGCCAGGATGGCGCCCATGGCCCGGCCCCGCTTGGTGACGCGCACGTTCGCGCTGGCGACCACAGCGGCGTTCGCGTACTTCGTCGCCGTCGGCATGTCGGTGGCGCTCGTCAGCCGCTTCATCGAGGACGAACTCGGCGGGAACGGTTTCCACATCGGCCTCGCCACCGCGTGCTTCGCCGCGGTGGCGATCCTCGCCCGGCCGTTCATCGCCCGCGTCGGCAGCCGCATCGGGCTCGCGCGGATGATGGTCGGGGGATCGACGATCGGCGCCGTGGGGCTTGCGCTGACGGGGTTCGCGCCGTCGGTGTGGGCGGTGCTGCCGTTGCGCGCGGTGAACGGCGTCGCCGAAGCGACGGTGTTCGTCGGCGGTCTGGCGATCATCAGCCGCCAGGCGCCGCCCGACCGCCAGGCCGAGGCGGCGAGCTTCTTCTCCGTGGCGGTGTTCGGCGGCCTCACCGTCGGTCCGCTTCTCGGCGAGGTGGCGCTCGGCGACGATCGCTTCGCGCTCGCGTTCTGCCTCGCCGCGGTGTCGTGCGCGGCGTCCGCGGCGATCGCCACCACGGTGCCGCGCTCGATCGGCCGCGGCGAGGTCGCGCCGCGCGGCAGGTCGTTGATCCACCGGGCCGCTGTCCGGCCGGGTCTCGTGCTCGCGTCGGGCATCGCCGCGATGACGGGGTTCATGGCGTTCCTGCCGACGAAGGCGTCCGAGCTCGGGATGGCCGGGGCCGGTCCCGTCTTCGCGACGTACGGCGTGCTGTGCGCCGTGATCCGCGTCGCAGGGGCGCGCCTGCCTGCCCGGTGGGGCCTGCCGCGGACGACGACGACGTCGCTCGTGACGCTCGCCGGCGGTCTCGGCATCGCCGCCGCGCTGGACTCGCCGTTCGGCCTCTACGCCGCGGCCGTGGGCATCGCGGTCGGCCTGTCACTGCTGTACCCGACGCTGATGGCGGCGACCGTCGGCGCGTCTCCCGACAGCGAGCGGACCGCCGCGCTGGCGACGTTCACAGCGTTCTTCGAGACCGGCACCGTCGTCGGCGGGTTGGCGCTCGGCGGCATTGCCGCGCTCACGGACGAGCGCGGCGCGTTCGCCGGCGGCGCGGTGGCGGCGATCGGGGGGTTGGTGTTCGTCCGCGCGCTCGCTCGCGACACGCGCGGTCATGTCCTTGGCAGCGACGCGTCAGCGCCGCGCATCGGCGTGCCCGCGCCGACCTGTGACACGCTCTGACCGCCCGACGCCAAGCGGCGCGCCGCGCTGTCCGATTTCCGCTCGCCATCGCGGATCGGCTCCGACACACTGGCAGCGTGATCGACGACCCCGACCGTTGCTACCGGGCGCTCCAGAGCCGCGACAGCCGCTTCGACGGATGGTTCGTGGTCGGTGTCGTCACCACCGGCATCTACTGCCGGCCGTCGTGCCCGGCGATCACGCCCCAGCGGCGCAACGTCCGCTTCTTCCCGGCGGCCGCCGCCGCGCAGCAGAGCGGCTTTCGGGCGTGCAAGCGGTGCCGGCCGGACGCCTCACCCGGATCACCCGAGTGGAACGTGCGTGCCGACGTCGTCGCGCGGGCGATGCGGCTGATCGCCGACGGCGTCGTCGACCGAGAGGGCGTGCGCGGGCTCGCCCGGCGCCTCGGCTACAGCGAACGCCAGCTCAACCGGCTGATCACGGCGGAGCTCGGCGCCGGGCCGCTCGCCGTGGCGCGCGCCCAGCGCGCGCAGACCGCTCGGGTGCTCGTCGAATCGAGCGACCTGCCGTTCACCGACGTCGCGTTCGCGGCCGGGTTCGGCAGCGTGCGCCAGTTCAACGACACGGTCCGCGACGTGTTCGCCGCGACACCGACCGAGCTGCGCGCGCGACGGGGTCATGGAGCGCCGGCGCCGCCCCCGGGATGGTTGTCGCTGCGGCTGCCGACGCGCCGGCCGTTCGACGCCGCGTCGTTGTTCGAGTTCCTCCGCGTGCGCGCCATCCCGGGCATCGAGGCTGCCGATGCGACGAGCTACCGCCGTGTGCTCGACCTGCCCCACGAACCGGGCATCGTCGTGCTGCGGCCGGAGGGCGACGACGCGGTGCGCGCCGAGCTGCGCGTCGGCGACTGGCGCGACATCGCGCCCGCGGTGCAGCGCTGCCGCCGGTTGCTCGACCTCGACGCCGACCCGGTCGCCGTCGACGCCGTGCTCGGCGCGGACGGCGCGCTCGCGCCACTCGTCGCGGCGTCGCCCGGGCGGCGTGCGCCGGGCGCGGTGAGCGGCGTCGAGATCGCCGTGCGCGCCGTGCTCGGCCAGCAGGTGAGCGTCGCCGGGGCGCGCACGATCGCCGGCCGGCTCGTCGTCGCGTCGGGCGCACCGCTCGCCGCGCCGCACGACGGGCTGACCCACGCGTTCCCGGCGGCGGCGGCGTTCGCCGAGATGGACCCGGCGCTGCTGCCGATGCCGGCGAGCCGCAAACGCACGCTCACCATGCTGTGCCGCGCGATCGCGGACGGGGAGATCGACCTCGAACCGGGCGCCGACCGCGCCGCGCTCGTGGCGTCGCTGCAACGGTTGCCCGGCATCGGACCGTGGACGGCGTCGTACATCGCGATGCGGGCGCTGGGCGATCCCGACGTGTTCCTCGACACCGATCTCGGGGTGCGCAACGCGCTCGCACATCTCGGCGTGGGCGGCGCCGGGGCGGCCGAGCGCTGGCGGCCGTGGCGGACGTACGCGGTGCACCATCTGTGGGCCTCGCTGGCGAACGGCGCTGCGGCGCGACGAGCAACGAAGGAGTGAACGACATGAACACGACGAACCTCGTCGCCTGCACGATCGCGTCGCCCGTCGGCGAGCTGACGCTCGTCGCCAGCGAGCACGGCCTGCGGGCCGTGCTGTGGCCCGGCGACACCCGCATGCCGGGGCTCGCCAGCGCGCGCCCGGGGACGAACGCGATCATCGAGCGCGCCGCCGCGCAGCTCGCCGAGTACTTCGCCGGCGCCCGCACGAGCTTCGACGTGCCGCTCGACCCCGAAGGCACCCCGTTCCAGAAGGAGGCGTGGAGCGCGTTGGCCACGATCCCGTTCGGCGAGACCGTGTCGTACGCCGAGCAGGCGCGCCGCCTCGGCGACGTGCGCAAGGCGCGCGCGGTCGGCGCGGCCAACGGACGCAACCCGATCAGCATCATCGTGCCGTGCCATCGCGTCGTCGGGGCCGACGGCTCGCTCACCGGCTTCGCCGGTGGCGTCGAGGTCAAGAGCTGGCTGCTCGATCACGAGACGAGGATCCGCGGCAGCGATTCACAAGCTCACTAGCGTGCGCGCATGGCTGCGGTGACATACGACATCGAGTACACCGAGGCGCGCAACCGCCTCACGACGGCGTTCCGGATCATCCTTGCCATCCCGCACTGGGTGGTGCTCTACCTGTGGAACATCCTCGCCCAGGTGCTGGCGGTGGTGCAGTGGTTCATCGTGCTCTTCACCGGCAAGCGCAACGACGGCATCTGGAACATGCACGTGATGTACCTCGGCTACATGGGACGGGTGCACGGCTACCTGTCCCTGATGTACGACGCGTATCCGCCGTTCGGCGTCGACGCGGGCGCGACGCCGGTGCGGCTCGAGGTGCCGCGTGAGGAGCCGGCCAACCGCCTCACCAACGCGCTGCGCTTGATCTGGGCGATCCCCGCGCTCGTGGTGAGCGCGTTGATCGCGATCGCGATGGTGTTCGTCACGATCGTCGCCTGGTTCGCGATCGTCATCACGGGTCGCCACCCGCGCGGCATGTTCGACTTCGCCCTGAAGGGCCTGCGCTATTCGATGCGGACGCAGGCGTACGTCCACCTGACGACGGACACGTACCCGAAGTACGAGTGACGCGTCAGACCACGAGCGATTCGAACTCGGGGTTCATCTCGATGAAGTCGGCGACGAACCAGCACTGCGGGATGACCCGCTTGCCCCGCTCGCGCATGTCGTCGAGCGCGGCGCGAGCCAGGATCTCGCCCCAGCCCTCGCCGCGCCGATCCGTAGCGATCTCCGTGTGCGGCATCACGACGTGCTCGCCGAAGTCGCGGTAGTCGAGCACGCCGATCACGCGGTCGCCGACCACCAACTCGTAGCGACGCCGGTCCCGGTTGTCGCGCACGGAGTGCTCGCGTCCCTCCACGAGGTACGACCGTACCCGTCACCCGCACCCGCAAACGTCCCGCAGCCGTCGCGTCACGCGGGACGGATTGCTTCAGCGGGGTCGAGGCGGGCGGCTCGCACGGACGGCGAGACACCGGCCAAGAGCCCGACCGCGAGCGCGACCATCGTCCCGGCCGCGAGCGCGTCGATCGGCACGTCGAGGCGCCAGCCGCGGGCGCGGGCGTAGATCGCCGTCACCCCGGCGCCCGCCGCGGAGCCGAGCAGGCCGCCGAGCGCGGACAGCAGCGCAGCTTCGGTGAGGAACTGGATCGCGATGTGACGCCGCTTCGCGCCGAGCGCACGGCGCACGCCGATTTCGCCGCGGCGTTCCAGCACGGAGATCACCATCACGTTCGTGATCCCGACGCCGCCCACGATGAGCGCCACCGCGCCGAGCCCGAGCAAGAGGTTGCGCAGCGCCGTGTCGGTGCGCGCCCGCGCCTCCAGCGCATCGGACGGCCGGGAGATGTCCACCTGGTTGGGATGCTCGGGGTCGATGCTGCGGGCGAGCACGCCGCGAACGGCGTCGACCGAGTCGGGCGTGGTCCGGACGAACAGCAGGCTCGGCGAGCGCTCGATGCCCCACAGGTCGGCGACGACGCCGTACCCGACGAGCGCGCTGTCGTTCAGTTCGGGCGCGAGGGGCGTGGGCTCGAGGATCCCGGCCACCGCGAACCACTGCCCGGTGTCGCCACTCTGGATCCACACCATGGGGTGACCTGCGAGCGACCTGATGCCGAGCCGGCGAGCGGCGTTCGATCCGAGCACGACGGTCGGCGCCGCCGACGCGGCGTCGTCGACGAAGTGTCCCTGCGCCAGCTCGCCGCTGACCGCGTCGAGCACGTTCGTGTCCGCCGCGGCGACGACGACGCCGCTGGTGATCGCGTCGTCGACGTAGGGAGATCGTCGCACCGTCGCATCGACGTACGTCAGGCCGGCCGCGCTCGTCACGGGTCCGACGCGCGCGGCGGTCGCGCGCGCCGTGCTGGGCAGCGTGGCCTGGTCGCCGAACATGTCGCGGCCAGGGGCGGCGCGCAGCATGTCGGTGCCCAGGGCATCGATCTCGGAGATGAGATCGGCGCGGCTCGACGACGAGATGCCGACCACGGCGACCATCGCGGCGATGCCGATGGCGATCCCGAGCGCGGTGAGGCTGGTGCGCAGCGGCCGGCTGCGCAAGCCGACGGCGCCGACACGCAGGACGTCGGCCGGGCGCAGGCGGCCGGCGGTGAGCGAGGTCGTCACGGTGGCGCTCACGCGGCGGCCTCCCGCACGTCGTCGACGACGGCGCCGTCGCGCATCGTGACCCGTCGTGGCGCGCCTGCGGCGATGTCGCGGTCGTGGGTGATGAGCACGATCGTGCGCCCGGCCACGTGCAGCTCGTGCAGCAGCCGCATCACCGCGTCGCCGTTGACCGAGTCGAGATTGCCCGTCGGCTCGTCGGCGAGGACGATGGCGGGATCGCCGACGAGCGCGCGGGCGATCGCGACCCTCTGGCGCTCACCGCCGGAGAGCTGTCCCGGCCGGTGCGTGCGGCGATGGGCGAGACCGACCATCGCGAGCGCATCGGCGGCCCGCCGCCGCCGCACACGCCGTGGGACGCCCGAGTACAGCAGCCCGTCGGCCACGTTCTCCTCCGCCGTCAAGCCCTCGAGCAGGTGGAACTGCTGGAACACGAAGCCGATCCGACCGCCGCGCACGGCGGCGAGCTGCCCGTCGCGCAGCGAGGTCGTCGCCACACCGTCGATGTGCACGGCGCCGGTGGTCGGGCGTTGCAGGGCGCCGATGACGTTCATCAGCGTCGACTTGCCCGAACCCGACGGCCCGACGACGACCACGAACTCGCCCCGCTCGACGACCAGGTCCACCCCTGCCAGCGCGCGCACGGGTGGCGATCCCGGATACTCCTTGGTCACGCCGCGCAGCTCGAGCACGGTCATGAGCGCGCCTCCGCGCTCGCCACACGACTGCGAGGTGACGAAGCGTTGCGGGGCGCCCGCCCGGCTCGAGCCGTCATGGGACCACCACCTGGTCGCCGGGGGCGATGTCGCCCGTCACCTGCACCCACCCGTCGGCGAACATCCCGACGTCGACCTTCACGAGCCGCGTCCCGCGCGGCGACGTCTCGTCGGGGGCCTCGACTGCGTAGCCGCCTTCGGCCAGCGCCAGCAGCGCGTCGGCCGGCACGGCGGTCGCCCCCTGCGCGGCGACCTCGGCGACGCGGATCTCGACGCTCAGACCGTCGAGCGTGTCGAGGCCGTCTGCGGTGAGGCGGACCGGGATGCCGACGCTGCCGTCCGCGCCCGCCTCAGGCTCGCCGATCTCGACGACCGTGCCCTCGACGTCGTCACCGGTCGGCAGCTCGATCTCGACGACGTCGCCGACGGCGAGCAGGTCCGCATCCTCCGGGTCGACCTCGGCGCTGACGACCTGTGCTTCGCCGGTGACCTGGATGCCAGCGGCAGCCGGAGCATCACCGAGGACACCGGAGACCGCGGCGACGCGCATCGTGGCCGGAGCGAACACGATCTCACCCAGCGTGAGCCGGCCGTCCTCGGGGATGCCGAGCGCCTCCTGCATCGCCTTCACCGCGGCGGTGGTGGCGCTCGTCCACGTGTCGTCGACGGTGACCTTCTCCGGGTCGGCGTGGCCGAGCGCCACCAGCGCGGCTTCGAGCTGGCGGATGTCCTCGCCGGCGGAGATGCCCGGGCGCAGGTCGCGCCATGCGGGGCGTGCGCCGGTCAGGACGATGATCGGCACGCCGTCCACCTCGGCGATCTGCTGGCCGGACGCGATCACGTCGCCGACCTTCGGCAGTCCGGTCAGCGTGCCGTGGGCCGCCAACGGCACGGGGGTCGGCGTGCCGCGGCCGACGACACCGTCGATCTCGGCGATCCGCAGGAGGTCGCGCTGCTCGACCGTGGCGAGCTCGAACGCGGCGCCCGCGGACGTGTCCTCGGCGCCGGCGCTGCCGTCGTCGGCGACGATGCCGACGAGCCCGGCGGCGCCGCCGCCGATCGCGGCCAGCGCGAGCACGCCCACGCCGACCCTGCGGGCCTTCGCGCGTCGCTGCTCAGCCATCTTCTCGACCAGCTTGTCCACCGGCGACGAACGGGCCGCCCTCGCTGCCGAAGATCTCCTCGCGGCACGCGTCCTGGGCTTCCTGGAACTGCGGGTCGGACGGATCGACGCCGCCGGGGTTGTCGGGGTCGCCGATCATCACCTGCACCCTGCCGTTGCCGTCGAAGACCGGGTCGGGGAAGTCGATGCCGTGGTCGCGCATGCACTGCGACATCGCGAGCATCTGCTCGCGCATCTCCGCCTCCTGCTCCGGATCGATCTCGATCTCGCCCATCACGTCCTCCAGGATCGGTGAGCACGCCTGCTCGGCCTCCTGGAACTCCCGGCTCTCCGGGTCGACGTCGGCGCTGATGCGTCCGCCCGGTCCGGCGATGACCATCGACGGCCCGTCGCCCGCCCGCTCGTCGCCCGCCGCCACCGGGCCGTTCGCGGCGACGGGATCGGACATCTCGACGCCGTGGTCACGCATGCATCGCGCGTAGTCGAGGAAGGCCTCCTCCTGCTCGGCGCGATCGGGCTTCGATCCGTCGTCGCTCTCCGCCGAACCGTCCGCCGCGCCGTCGCCGGTCGTGTCGCTGGCGTCGTCGATGCTCGCAACCTCGGCGCCTGCTGCGCCGCCGTCACCGCCGTCACCACACGCGGCGAGCGCACCCACGGCGAACATCGCGATCGCCGACAAGCGCAGCGGTGCTGCCAGCCGTCGACGCCTCGGGCATCGGTTGATCATCGTCCGTCTCCTCTGTGTCGTTCACGTGCTCCCCGCCGATCGCCTCGCCGCCGCCGGGGCACGGCCAGGATGCGGGCAGCGTCCTGAGCGGGCGCTGAGCCGTGCTGAGAAGCACCTGAGAGGACCGGTCGCCCGGATCGCCTCGCCCGCTCGGCGCAGGCACACTGATGCGATGCGCGTGCTGGTGGTCGACGACGAGGTTCGCCTCGCCGAGGTGATCGCCCGCGGGCTGCGCGCCGAGGGCTTCGTCGTCGATCTGGCCCACACCGGTCCCGACGGCCTCTGGCGTGCCCAGGAGGGCGCGTATGCGGCGATCGTCCTCGACGTGCTGCTGCCGGGGATGAACGGATACGCGGTGTGCCGCGAGCTGCGCGCACGCGGCGTGCGCACGCCGGTGTTGATGCTGACCGCGAAGCACGGCGAGCACGACGAAGCCGAAGGGCTCGATCTCGGCGCCGACGACTTCCTGCGCAAGCCGTTCAGCTTCGTCGTGCTGCTGGCGCGCCTGCGGGCGTTGATGCGCCGCTCGAACGGCTCGATCGACGGGACCTTGACGATCGGGGATCTGCGCATCGACGTGCACCGGCGCGAGTGCCGCCGCGGCGACGCCGAGATTCGCCTGACGGCGCGGGAGTTCGAGCTCCTCGCCGCGCTGGCCCGGCGTGACGGCGGCACCGTCAGCAAGCGTGAGCTGCTGTCGGAGGTGTGGGGCATCGACTTCGACGGCGACGACAACATCGTGGAGGTGTACGTGCGCTACCTGCGGCACAAGATCGACAAGCCGTTCGATCGGGCGAGCGTGCAGACCATCCGCACCCTCGGGTATCGCCTGGTGGACGACGAGGGGGCGACGTGATCGCCCGGTCGCGGCGGGCGTGGAACGCCGTCCGGCGCGCGCTCGCCTCCGTGCGCGTGCGCGTCGCCCTCGTAGCGGCGGGCGTGTTCGCGGTGACGCTGGTGATCGCGTCGGTCATGCTGCTGCGCGCCCTGGAGGCCGAGCTCGTCGGCGACATCCGGCGCGCCGACGAGATGGCGTTGCACGCCCGCGCGCTGAGCGTGGCCCGCGATGGCCTGGGAGACGCGGCCGGATCGACGGACGCGGTGCCCGTCGGCGCAGGCGGCCAGGTGGCCTACCGCATGGAGCGACCGGGGGGCGTCATCGTGGTGACGCTGCCCGGACCGGTCGCCGCCGGGACGAGCGAGATCGTGGGGCCTCCGAGCGACGCGGTCGACACCGACGCGGTCTACACCGATGCCGTCGTCGGCGAGGACGAGATCGGCCGCCCGTTCACGCTCCCGATCGATCGCCAATCCGCCGAGCTGCTCGGGATCGTCGCTCCGGGCGGGCCGTTCCTCGTCAGCACGTTGCACCTGCAAGGAGGTGTGTCGCTGGCCACGGCCTCGTCGCTGGCGGCGGTCGAGCACACGCTCGACACCACGCGAGCCGCACTGTGGGTCGCGGTGCCCGCGCTCGTATTGTTGGTGGCCGCGTTGGCGTGGCTCGTCGTCGGCCGCGCGCTGCGCCCCGTGCACGCGGTGACGTCGCGGGTCGCGGCCATCAGCTCGACGTCGTTGCACGAACGCGTGCCCGTGCCGGTCGTCGCCGACGAGGTGGGGGAGTTGGCGACGACGATGAACTCGATGCTCGACCGCCTGGAGACCTCGACGAAGGTCAACCGGCAGCTGGTCTCCGACGCGTCGCACGAGCTGCGCACGCCGATCGCCGTGATGCGCGCCGAGCTCGAAGTCGCACGGCTCGACCCGGACGCCGACTGGGACGCGGTGAGCACCGGGCTGCTCGGCGAGGTCGACCGTCTCCAATCGCTCGTCGACGACCTGCTGCTGATGGCGCAGATGGCTGAGCGCCCGCGCTCGATCGAGGACGTCGCGCTCGATCGCGTCGTGCACGATGCGGCGAGCCGCCGCCGTCGCGTCCCGGTGCGCGCCGTCGGCCTCGAGGACGTGGCGCCCGACGCGATGACGATCGACGCGCACGCCGCGGCCGTGCAGCGCGCGGTCGACCACGTCGTCGCGAACGCGGCCCGCCACGCCGCGAGCGCGGTGGAGGCGCGCGTCGTCGACGACGGGGCCGGAGGCGTGTCAGTCGTCGTCGACGACGATGGGCCGGGCATCCCCGTCGCAGATCGAGCGCGCGTGCTCGAGCGGTTCGTGCGCCTCGACGAGGCCCGCAGCCGTGACGCGGGCGGCTCGGGGCTCGGTCTCGCCGTCGCTGCCGAGGTGATGCGCGTGCACGGCGGGAGCATCGAGATCGGCACGTCCGCCTCTGGGGGCGCGAGGGTGGAACTGCGCTTCCCGGCGCGAACGTCGTCACAGCCCCTGGGTACCGTGAGTGGCCATGACCGACGGGGGCGCCGCGCCCGGGACTGACGCCACATGGGTGGTGGAGCACGTGCTCGCCCTGGCGCGCACGCCCGCGCACGCCGCGGCCGCGGAAGCGACGGCGGTGGCGGCGCGCTGGTCGGGTCTCGGTGGCGACGACAGCGCCGTGTGGGGCCGCTGCCGTGGGAGCGGCGCCGAACCGTACGACGTCGCCGTCCACCACGCGCCGCAGCCCGGTGGAGAGGTCGCCGCCCGGTGCAGCTGTCCCGCTCGGGTGGCGCCGTGCAAGCACGCGCTGGCTCTGCTGTTGCTGTGGGTCCGCGGCGCGGCGCCGGCCGCGCCGACCCCCGCTGCCGTGCGCCGCTGGGTCGCGAGCCGTGTCGCCGCGGCGGCAGCGAGCGACGCATCGGTCGGGCAGGCGCCGCAGGCCGTGCCGGCGCCGGGTGGCGGGGGCGCTCCTCAGCAGGCCCGCGACCGGCGCCGCGACGACCGCCTCCAACGGGTGCACGCCGGCCTCACCGAGCTCGACCGGTGGATCGCCGACCGTCTGCGCACCGGTCTCTCCGATCCCGACCTCGCCCGCTACGGCACGTGGGATGCGCTCGCCGCGCGGCTCGTCGACGCGCAGGCGCAAGGTCTGGCGAACAGGGTGCGCCGGCTCGGTGGCACGGTCGGGGCGCGGCCCAACTGGCACGTCGACCTCCTGGCCGAGCTCGGGGTGTTGCACCTGCTGGCCCAGGCGGGCCGGCGCATCCCCGACCTGCCGCCCGATCTCGGCGACGGCGTCGCGGCCGCGGTGGGGTGGCAGGTGCGCCAGGCCGACGTGCTGGCCGGGGTGCCCGAAACCGACCGCTGGATCGTCGCCGGCCGCAGCGATGCCCGCGAGGACCGCATCGTCGTGCGGCGCACGTGGCTGTGGGGGGCGAGCACCGGCCGCTGGGCGATGACGTTGTCGTTCGCCGCGTACGGTCAGCAGCTCGACGACCGCTTCACGCCGGGCGACGAGGTGCACGCCGACCTGCACCGCTATCCCGGGGCGGTCCGGTTGCGTGCGCTCGTCGGCCGCTTGCACGAGCCCGTCACGGCCGCGCACGGCCACCCTGTGGCGCACTCCGTCGCGGACGGCTGCGCAGCCGTGGGCCGGGCGATCGCCGCCGAACCGTGGATCGAGCGATATCCGGTCACCCTCCGGGCCGAGATCGCATCCTCGGAGCGCGGCGGCGGGTGGTCGCTGGTCGACGGCGCCGGCAGCGTCCCGGTGGTCGCCGGCGCGCCCGGCATCGACGTCGCGCTGGCGTGCACGGCGTCGGGGCCGTGCGCGATGACGGTCGAGTGGACACCGCTCGGGTTCCTGCCCGTGGCCATCCATCTGCCCGATCGCACCGTCGACATCGGTCCCGCCCACCTGGAGTCGGCGGCGTGAGCGCGCTCGACACGCGCGCCTACTGGGACGACCTGGTCACCTGCGCGATGCTCGGCGCCGACCGCCGCGAACCGCCGCACGCTCCGCCCGGTCCGTTCGCCGACCTCGCGCTCGACGACCCCCGGCCGGCTCCCGCCGAGCGGTTGGCCCAGCAGATCGCTGCGGTCGCCGTCGCCCGCCGCGCCGGCATGCGGCCCGCCGCCGCGCCACGCCACGGGCGCGCGGGCCCGGAGATCGACGAACGCCCCGCGACCCCGCCGATCGCCTCGCACCGCTGGCGGGCCGTGGTGGCGCGGTTCGCGGTGCTGGAGGACGAATGGCTGGTGGCGGTGCTGGCGTTCGGCTGGCGGTTGTCTCCCGAGTTGGCGCCGCCGTTGCTGCGTCGCCACCGCACGCACCCGGTCCGCGCCGCGCGCGTGCGCGCCGCATGCGGTCCGCTCGCCGCTTGGCTCGTCGAGCAGATGCCCGACCTCGCGCCGTCGGCCGCCGCGCGCGTGAGGGTGCCGGCCGAAGCGCTGACGACGCTGCCCGACCTGCCGATCCCGCCCGACCTTCTCGCGCTCACGCGCGGTGACGACGATGCGCCCGGCGCCGACGAGGTGGTCGCCGCCTTGTGCGAACCGGTGCGGCACGGCCGGGTGCCGGCCGCCCATCTGCGTGCCCTCGCCAACGTCGTCGCCCGCGTCCCTCGCTCCGTGCTGCCCGCCATCGCCGAGGCGCTCGAATCGCATCCCCTGGGCGACATGGCCCGCATGCGCGCGGCCATGATCGCCGACCTCACCCCCCCGACCCCCGCGGAGGATCCGTGACCCAGCCCACCGTGCTGCGGCCGCATGCCGAGACCGAGTTCGCCGGCGAGCTCGCCGCCCTGGCGGCCGCCGACGAACGACCGCGCCCGCCCGGGTGGGCGATGTCGCCGTGGGCGGTCGTCACCTACCTGATGGGCGGCACGCTGGCCGACGGCCACGTCGTCACGCCGAAGTACGTCGGCCAGCGCCGCCTGATCGAGATCGCCGTCGCCACGCTGGCGACCGACCGGGCGCTGTTGCTGCTCGGCGTGCCTGGCACGGCCAAGACGTGGGTCAGCGAGCACTTGGCGGCCGCGATCAGCGGCGACAGCACGCTGCTCGTGCAAG
The DNA here is from genome assembly GCA_964529005.1 of uncultured Ilumatobacteraceae bacterium. Lineage (GTDB taxonomy): Bacteria > Actinomycetota > Acidimicrobiia > Acidimicrobiales > Ilumatobacteraceae > CAZGUH01. The sequence continues at coordinate 45,995 of CAZGUH010000017.1, forward strand.
GCACGGCAGGCACCACCGAGGAGGCGTTGCGCTACGGCTGGAACTACGCCCGGCTGCTCGCCGACGGCCCGTCGGAGGCGGCGCTGGTGCCGAGCCCGGTGCTGCGGGCGATGCAGCGCGGGGCGATCGTGCGCGTCGAAGAGCTCACCCGCTTGGCGTCCGACGTGCAGGACGCGCTCGTCACCATCCTGTCGGAGAAGACCTTGCCGATCCCGGAGTTCGCCTCCGAGGTGCAAGCGGTGCAGGGCTTCAACCTGATCGCCACTGCGAACGATCGCGATCGCGGCGTCAACGAGCTGTCGAGCGCGCTGCGCCGCCGGTTCAACACCGTCGTGCTGCCGCTGCCCGCTACCGTCGAGGAGGAGGTCGCGATCGTCTCGCGGCGGGTCAACGAGCTCGGGGCCGCGCTGCGGCTGCCCGCGGTCGCGCCGGCGGACGAGATCCGCCGTGTCGTCACCGTGTTCCGCGAGCTGCGCAGCGGCGTCACGGCCGACGGCCGCACCGCGCTCAAGGCGCCGTCCGGGTCGCTCAGCACCGCCGAGGCGATCAGCGTGATCACCAGCGGCCTGGCGTTGTCGGCGCACTTCGGCGACGGGTCGGTCGGCCCGGCCGATGTCGCCGCCGGCATCCTCGGCGCGGTCGTGAAGGACCCGGTGCACGACGCGGTCGCGTGGCGCGAGTACCTCGAGGCCGTCGTGCGCGAGCGGCCCGGGTGGGGCGACTTCTACGACGCCTGCCGCGAGCTGGGTTGAGCCGCCGATGAGCGTGGCTCTGTTCGGCATCCGCCACCACGGCCCCGGCTCGGCGCGCGCCCTCGACGCCGCGCTCGCATCGCTCGCCCCCGACGTGGTGCTCGTCGAGCTGCCTCGCGACACCGAACCGGCGTTGCGGTGGATCGCCGACGACGACCTCGTGCCGCCCGTCGCGCTGCTCGGCTACGCCGTGGCCGAGCCCGCTCGCTCGGTGTTCCTGCCCCTCGCGGGCTTCAGCCCCGAGTGGCGCGCGGCCCGGTACGCAGCCCGCCACGGCGTCCCTCTGCGGCCGATCGACCTGGCGGTGAAGCACATGCTCGCCGCCGGGCCGGACGAGTCGCTCACCGCCGATGCCGCGATGGTCGTCGACCCCATCGGCGCGCTCGCCGCGGCCGCCGGCGATCCCGACCCCGAGCGCTGGTGGGACGACGTGATCGAGCATCGCGGCGACGGCGAGCCGGCGTTCGCCGCCGTCGCCGACGCGATGAGCGCAGTGCGCGCCGGAGCTCCGCCGCCGAGCATCGGCGAGGTGCGCCGCGAGGCGACCATGCGCGCCGGGATCCGCGCCGCGATCGGCGACGGGTTCCGGCGGATCGCGGTCGTGTGCGGCGCCTGGCACGTACCGGCGCTCGACCTCGAGCATGCGCCGTCGGCAGCGGCGGACGCCGCGACCGTACGCGGCCTGCCCTCCGTCAAGGCAGCCGTCACCTGGGTGCCATGGACCGACGAGCGCTTGACGCGCACGTCCGGCTATGGCGCCGGCGTGCTCAGCCCGGCGTGGTACGCGCACGTGGACGCGCACCCGGGGCCCGATCGCGTCAGCCGCTGGTTCGTCGACGCCGCACGGCTGCTGCGCGACCGGGGCATGGCGACGTCGCCCGATCACCTGATCGCCGGCGCTCGGATGGCGGACACGTTGGCGGCGCTGCGCGGGCGCCCGCGGCCCGGCCTCGCAGAGGTCCTCGATGCCGCGTCCGCCGTCCTGGGCGAAGGTGGTGAGGGGGCGCTGGCGCTCGTGCGGCGCTCGCTCGTCGTCGGCGAGGGCATCGGCCGCGTCCCTGAAGGGGCCCCGCTCGTGCCCCTCGCCCGCGATCTCGCCGCCGAGCAACGGCGCTGCCGCATGCGGCCCGTCAGCGGCGTCACCGACGTCGAGCTCGATCTGCGCACACCGCTCGGGCGCAACCGTTCGCAGCTGCTGCACCGCACGCGGGCGCTCGGCCTCGGGTGGGCCGAACTCACCGAAGGCCGCGGCTCGTCGGGCACGTTCCGCGAGTCGTGGCGCGTGGCGTGGTCGCCCGAGATCGAGATCCGCGTCATCGAGCTGTCGGTCCTGGGCAGCACCCTCGCCTCGTCGGCCGCGGCGCGCATCGGCGCCCGTGCGGCGGCCGCCACCACCCTCGCCGACATCGTCACCGCGCTCGACGACGCGCTGCTGTGCCACCTGCCCGAGGCGGTCGAACCGTGCGTGCACATGCTGTCCACGCGCTGCGCCACCGATCCCGACGTCGGCCACCTGATGGACGTGCTCGGTCCGCTCGGCGCCGCGACGCGCTACGGCGACGTTCGGGCGACAGACGCGGCCTCGCTCTGCGCGGCGCTCGACGGCATCGTCGTGCGGGTGATCGCGGGGGTGGCGCCGGCGTGCGCCTCGTTGAACGACGAAGCCGCCGCGGCGATGGCCGAGCGGCTGGCGTCGACCCACGCAGCGCTGGCGCTCGTCGACCATCCGGCGCGCGCTACCGAATGGCCGCGGGTCCTCGGCGCGCTGGCCGATGGCCGCGGCATCCACGGGCTCGTGCAGGGAAGGGCGACACGGCTCGTGCACGACGCGGGGGCGTGGACGTCGGCGCGGGTCGCGGCCCGGCTGTCGCGGGCGCTGTCGGTCGGCACCCCGCCGGCGGTCGGGGCCGCCTTCGTCGAGGGGTTCCTCGCCGGCAGCGGCGCTGTGCTGATCCACGACACGGCGTTGCTCGCGGTGGTCGACGAATGGTTGTCGGCTTTGCCCGCGGACGGATTCGTCGCCGTGACGCCGTTGCTGCGGCGCACGTTCGGGGCGTTCGAGCCGGCCGAGCGACGGCTCATCGGCGAGCACGTCGCGCGCGGGCGGGCCACCCCGCCCGCCGAGCTGAGCTCCGATCTCGACCCCGAACGGACGCTGGCCGGGCTGTCCACCGTGCGGCTGATGCTGGGGATCGACCGGGCAGGGGTGAACTGGTGAGCTCCGACACCGAACGTCTGCGGCGGTGGCGGCTGGTGCTCGGCGGCGGCGACCCGGAGCACGGGGAGGGAACCGGCGTCGACCTGCACGGCGACGACGTGCGCATCGATGCCGCGCTCGCCGCGGTCTACGACACCCGGCCGGCGCGCCGCGGCGGCAGCAGCCGGCGCGGCGGCCTCGCCTCGTCGTCGCCGTCGGTCGCCCGGTGGCTCGGCGACATCCGCCGCTACTTCCCCACGAGCGTCGTCCAGGTGATGCAACGCGACGCGATCGAGCGCCTCGATCTGCGGCGTTTGCTGCTCGAGCCGGAGATGCTGCGCGAGGTCACCCCCGACCTGCGCCTCGTCACGTTGCTCGTCGAGCTCAACAAGCTGCTGCCCGACACCACGCGGGCGACGGCACGTCACGTCGTCGCGCAGGTGCTGACCGATCTCGAACGGCGCCTCGGGGCGCGCACGCGCCAAGCGGTTCATGGCGCTCTCGCACGCAGCGACCGCACCCACCGCCCGCGCCCCAACGACATCGACTGGCCGCACACGATCCGCGCCAACCTGCGCCACTGGATCCCCGAGCACCAGACCGTGGTGCCCGAGCGCCTGGTCGGCTTCGGCCACCGGCGCCAGAGCTTGGCGCGCGACGTCATCGTCGCCGTCGACCAGAGCGGGTCGATGGCCGACAGCGTCGTGTACGCGGCGTTGTTCGCCGCCGTGCTGGCGTCGATGCCGGCGCTGCGCACGTCGCTCGTCGCCTTCGACACCTCGGTCGCCGACCTCACACCCTTGCTGCACGATCCCGTCGACGTGCTGTTCGGCGTGCAGCTCGGCGGCGGCACCGACATCGGTCAGGCGATGCGCTACTGCCGGTCGCTGGTCACCCGTCCGGCGCAGACGGTGATCGTGGTGGTGACCGACCTCTTCGAAGGCGCCAGCGTCGAGGTCCTGCGCGAGCAGATGGCCGCCGCGGCGCGCTCGGGCATGACGGTCGTCGTGCTGCTGGCGCTGAGCGACGAGGGAGCTCCGATGTACGACCACGACAACGCCGCGGCGCTCGCGGCGATGGGCATCGCGTGCCTCGCGTGCACGCCCGACCGCTTCCCCGACGTCCTCGCCGCGGCGCTCGAAGGACGGCCGATCCCCACGGTCTGAGGCGGTCCGCCGAGCTGCGTCCGGGTAACGTCGCCGGTATGGGTCAGCCTGTCGCCGTGGTCGAAAAGCCGAGCCGCATCCCAGGTGTCGTCCGCTTCGAGGCCAACCGCAACCTCACCGGCATGGGACACGAGACGTTCCGCAGCGCGGGCGACGCGATCGGCCCGCGCCCGGCCGCCGAGCTCGCCCGGCGGCTGTTCGCCACGGGCAAGGTCGACGCCGTGCACGTGTACGGCAACGTGATCTCGGTCGACGTCGCCAAGGGGTACGCCCCCGACGGGTTGAGCGAAACGGTGCGTGACCTGTACCAGTACTGGCGGCCGGGCATGACGCCTCCGGCGTTCGAGGATCTCGTCGCGCCGGAGGAGGCGGCCCCCGCCGCGGGCGCCGCCCCGAGCGGCGGTGACGGTGGCGACGCAGCGCTGTCGGAGGCGGCCAAGCGGGTGCCTGCCCACCTGCTCGAGCGCAGCCGCCTGGCGCGGGAGCGCTGGAAGGCGAAGCAGGCCGGGTAGACAGCCGGTCGCCGTTCGCCCCGGTCGGCTCGACCGGCGCGTCGCTGGCGCTCCCCGCCCTTCCGCTCCGAACATCCGTTCGGTACGCTGGACGCCGTGTCCCCGCGCGTGTCCGCCCACCTCGACGTGGCTCCGTTGGCGATGGCTCGCGAACGCGTGCTTCCCGTGCTGCCGGCCCTGGAGCCGCTCTTCCCCGACGGCGGCATCACCCGTGGGCACTGCATCGGCTGCGGTGGCCCGGCTGCCATCTCGGCCGCCCTCGCTGTGGTCGCTCGGTCCACGCGCCAGGGGCATTGGGCGGCCGTGGCGGGCATCGACGGCCTCGGCCTCCGCGCGGCGGACGAGGTCGGTGTCGCGCTCGAGCGGCTGGTGCTCGTCACGGGCGCCGCGGCCCACGATCCTGCAGTCCTCGCAGCGCTGGCCGATGGTTTCGACGTGCTGGTGCTGGGTGGGGCCGATCGGGTCCGTGGCGCTCGCCGGCTCCAGGCGCGCGCACAGGCCCGCGGGGTCGTCACCGTCGTAGTCGGCGCGCCGGGCGGTTTCCATGTCGACGTCGACGTGCACGGCGAGGACATCGAATGGGAGGGGCTCGGCCAGGGCTTCGGGCGGTTGACCCGCCGGCGGGTCACCCTCCGCGCCGGCGGCCGTCGTGTGCCGGGCGCCCGGTCGTGCTCGGTATGGCTGCCCGGCCCGTGCGGCGACGTCGAGCTCGCCGAGCCGGTCGTCGAGCGGCCCGTGCACGGCCGTCCAGCGCTGGAGGAAGCGGTGTAGCGATGAGATCGGGCGCTCCTGCTCGCGTTCCGGCGCTGCGCGCCAGTGTGCGCATGGGCGTCGTGTGGTGCCCGCAGTGGCCCGTGATGGTCGCAGGGTTCCGGCCCGGCGAGCCCGTGGCGGTCGCTCATGACAACCGGATCGTGGCCTGCTCGCCCGCGGCGTCGCACGAGGGGGTCGTCATCGGCATGCGCCGCCGTGCGGCCCAAGCCCGCTGCCCGGCGCTGCGCCTGGCGCCCCACGACCCGGCGGCCGACGCGCGCGCCTTCGAAGCGGTGGCGCGCGCCGTCGGCGAGCTGACCCCCCGGCTCGAGATCACCGAGCCCGGCGTCCTCGCATTCGCCGCGCGTGGCCCCTCGCGCTACTTCGGGGGGGACGCGGCGATGGCCGAGCGCGTGGCTGCTGCGGTCCTCGAGGGTCTCGCCGCGTTCTCCGAGATCATCCCGATCGGCGTCGGCGTGGCCGACGGGCGCTTCGCCGCAGCGGTGGCTGCACGGCGCGCCAGCCGGGTGACCCCACCCGAGCGCGCCGGCACGCGCGTCGTCCCGCCGGGCTCCTCGGCCGCGTTCCTCGCTCCTCGGCCGGTCGCGCTGCTGCACGAGGTGGGTGGGCTGCCGGCCGAGTTCGTCGACATCGTCATGCGCCTCGGGCTGCCGACGCTCGGGGCGCTGGCGTCGCTGCCGGCAGCGGATGTGCTCGCCCGCTTCGGTGACCAGGGCGCCTTCGCCCATCGCATCGCAGGTGGGGGAGACGACCGCCCTCCCCGGTCCGCCGTGCCGCCGCCGGAATGGTCGCTCCAGCACGCGTTCGACGAGCCGGTGCAGCACCTCGACATCGTCGCCTTCGTCGCCAAGCAGATGGCGGCGCAGCTCACCGAAGCGCTGGCGGCCGAGGGAAAGGTCTGCGTCCGCCTGGTCGTGCGCGCCGAGACCGAGCACGGCGAGCGCAGCGAGCGTGTGTGGCACCGCCCCACAGGGCTCACCGCGGCGGCCGTCGTCGAGCGTGTGCGCTGGCAGCTCGACGGTTGGGTGTCGGCGGTCGACGCTCGTGACGACGCTCCCACCGGCGGGGTGGTGCTGTTGCGCTTCGTCGCCGACGAGGTGCGTGCCGACCAGGGCGCCCAGCTCGGCTTCTGGGGCGGGCGCACCCACGCCGACGAGTGGGCGGCCCGCGCCGTCGCCCGCGTCTCGGCGCTGGCGGGTGACCGCAACGTGCTCGTGCCGGCCCGTCGCGGCGGGCGCTTGCCCCAGGACGCGTACGCGTGGACGCCTGCGGCGATCTCCGATCTCGCCGAGCCTGCCGATCGGTTGGCGCCGGCCCCAGGGCCGTGGCCGGGGCAGGTGCCGGCGCCATCACCGTCGATCGTCTACCCCGATCCACTCCCGGCGGATGTGCGTGACGCCGACGGGGCGCGAGTGCGCGTCTCGGGCCGGGGGATCGTCAGCGCCGCCCCGGCATCGGTGGCGGTGGGTGAGCGGGCGCCACGCCGTGTCGTCGCGTGGGCCGGCCCTTGGCCGATGGACGAGAAGTGGTGGCGGCCCGATCACCGCCGGATGGCCCGTTTCCAGCTGCTCACCGCCGACGACCAGGCCTACCTGGTGGCGGCCGAGCGGCAGGGCTGGTGGGTCATCGGCCGGTACGCGTGATGCGTGCCGGCCGAGCGAACAGGAAGCAGAAGAGCCCAGATGAGATCGCCGCCGCCTGAGAGGGGCGCTCAGGCGGTGGCGCTCATCGAATCCGTGCCGCGGCGTTCACGCTCGGCGCGCAGCAGGTCGTTGCTCAGGCGGAACCCGACACCGCGGACGGTGTGGATGAAGCGCAGCTCCGGCGCATGGCGCTGGAGCTTCCGGCGCAGGTTCGACAGGTGGACGTCGACGACATGCGTGTCGCCCACCCAGTGCGGGCCCCACACCTGCTCGATCAACTCGACGCGCGGGCACACCTCGGCAGGCTTGCGGCACAGCTGTTCGAACAGCGCGAACTCGATGCGGGTCACCGGCACGTCGTGGTTGCGGACGCGCAGCTCCTTGCGGCCGAGGTCGACGGTGAGAGGCCCGAGGCGGATCAGCGACGCCGCCATCGGATCCCAGCGTGCCTTCAGGCTGCGCGGGCGGCGCAGCATCGCCTGGCAGCGGGCGGCGAGCTCGTTGGTGTTGATCGGCACCGACATCACGTCGTCGGCGCCGGTGCGCAGCACCGAGATGCGCCCCTCCTCGTCGTCGGCGGCCGTGATGATCAGCAAGTACGCATCGTGGTCTTCGCGCAGCACCTCGCCCAGCCGCCGTCCCGATGGTGTCCGCATGTCGTGGTCGATGACCATCACGTCGGGGGAGAACGATCGCGCCAGGGTCAGTGCCGCCGTCTGGTCCATCGTCGCGCTCACGGAAAAGCCGCGATCCCGCAGCGTCGAGCCCGCCTGCCGACGCAACAGGGCGTCACCGACTGCGAGCAGCACTCGCGGTGCCAACTGCGCATCCGGTTCCATCATCTCCTACCTCCCGCCGACAGCGGCTCTCGTTGGTCGATGGGGTATCGGCAGGCGGGGGGCCCACCTATAGAGATGTTCTTGATGCGCCGTCATGACGCCATTCGAGGGTAGGAGGTCGGGTCCTCGCTCCACCAGACGCGGTGCGCGGCGTCCGGGTCGCATACCGTCGGGCGGCGTGAAGGATGTCGCCGGACGGCGTTCGCTTCGTGACGAGGTGGCACGCCGCCAGCCGGTGGACGAGCGCGAACGGGTGAGCATCGCTGCCTTTCTCACGGCGTACGACCAGCTCCCTGCGCCGTTCGACGAGCACGCCGATCCGGTGCACGTCACCGCGTCGGCGATCGTCGTCGGCCCCGGCGGCCCGGACGATCACGGCGTCGTGCTGCACCTGCACAAGCGCCTCGGGCTGTGGCTGCAGCCGGGAGGCCACATCGACGCTGGCGAGACCCCGCTGGCCGCCGCGTGGCGCGAGGCGCGCGAGGAGACCGGCTTGCCGGTCGGCGAGCCGGTCGGCGACGAACCGGTCGTCCACGTCGACGTGCACCCGGGCCCGCGGGGCCACACCCATCTCGACGTCCGCTATGTGGTGCGCAGCCCGGTCGTGCCGCCGAAGCCGCCCGCCGGAGAAAGCCCGGACGTGCGCTGGTTCCCCTGGGACGAGGCGATCGCCGTGGCCGACCCCGGCCTCTCCGGCATCCTGCGGGCACTGCGTCCGGGCTCATAGCACGAACCGGCATGCGCCTGGTTGATGGCGAACACCTGTTCGATACAATGCCGCGATGGGTTTCAACAACCCCGCGATGCCGTGGAGCGAGCTCGAGGCGGCGTTGTCGGGGCGGGGAGCAGACGGTCGGCGCGTGGGGAGTCCCAGCTGGAACGCTGGCGGTGACGGGCCGGCGTGGTCACGCAAGCGCCAGCCGTTCGAGGCCCAGCCCGGCACGACGCGCCGCCCCGGCGGTGTCCCCTACGCCGAGCTGCACTGCCATTCGAACTTCTCGTTCCTCGACGGAGCGTCGCACCCCGAGCAGCTCGCCGAGGAAGCGGCCCGTTTGGGCCTCGAGGCGCTCGCCCTCACCGACCACGACGGGCTCTACGGCGTCGTCCGCTTTGCCGAAGCGGCGCAGGCGGTCGGTCTCAAGACCGTGTTCGGCGCCGAGGTCACCTTGCGTCGCGGCGCCGCGCACGCCGAGCAGGCGGCGCTGATCGAAGACGACACCACCGGCCAGGCACGGCCCGATCGCCGGTGGGACATGCCCGTCGGGCAGCCCGACCCTCACGGTGAGCACCTGGTGCTGCTCGCCGAGAAGCACCACGGGTACACCGCGCTCTCGCGAGCGCTCAGCGCGGGCCACCTCGCCGGCCAGAAGGGGGCGCCGCGCTTCACCCTCGGTGACCTTGCCGCCCAGGGGCGGGGGAAGTGGTGGGTGCTGACCGGCTGTCGCAAGGGCAGCGTGCCCGCGGCGCTCATCGCCGACGGCCCTGCCGCGGCCACGCGCGAGCTGCGTCGCCTGATCGACGCCTTCGGCCGTGATCGCGTCTTCGTCGAGCTGTGGGACCACGGCGATCCGCTCGATTCGGCGCGCAACGACGCCTTGGCCGAGATCGCAGCGCGCAACGACGTGCTCTGTGTCGCCACCAACAACGTGCACTACGCCACGCCGGCCGATCGCCGCCTGGCCACCGCGCTGGCGGCGGTCCGCGCTCGCCGCAGCCTCGACGAGCTCGATCCGTGGCTGCCGGCTGCGGCCGCGGCCCACCTGCGGTCGGGGGCCGAGCAAGCGCGCCGCTTCGTCCGCTACCCCGGCGCGGTGGAGATCGCCGCCGAGCTCGGCCGCATGGCCGAGTTCGACCTCGAGCTGGTCGGCCCGGAGCTGCCGCCGTTCGCCGACACCGGCGGCCTCTCGGAGATGGAGTATCTGCGCCAGCTCGTCAAACGCGGCGGGCGCGCGCTCTACGGCGGGCGCGACGCGTCGTTCGCCGATCCGAAGAAGGAAGCCCGCCGGCGGCGCGCCTGGCAGGTCATCGACCGAGAGCTGGCGATCATCGACGAGCTCGGCTACCCGGGCTACTTCCTCGTCGTGTGGGAGATCGTCGAGTTCTGCCGGAAGCAGAACATCTATTGCCAGGGGCGGGGCAGCGCGGCCAACAGCGCGGTCTGTTACGCGCTCGGCATCACCAAGGCCGATCCGGTCGAGCTGAACCTGCTGTTCGAGCGCTTCCTGTCACCCGAGCGCGACGGGCCACCCGACATCGACATCGACATCGAGAGCGACCGTCGAGAAGAGGTCATCCAGCACGTCTACGAGCGGTACGGCCGCCACCACACCGCGCAGGTCGCCAACGTCATCACGTACCGGGCACGGTCCGCGGTGCGCGACATGGCGCGTGCGCTCGGGTATGCGCCCGGTCAGCAGGACGCATGGAGCAAGCAGGTCGACTCATGGGGCCGGGTCGAGGCCACCGACCGTCAGGTGGGGCCCGATGGCGCCGTCGACCACGACATCCCGGCCGCCGTCATCGAGCTCGCCGCCCAGGTCGAGGACGCGCCGCGCCACCTGGGCATCCACTCCGGCGGCATGGTCATCTGCGACCGCCCGGTCGTCGAGGTGTGCCCGGTCGAGTGGGCGCGCATGGACAACCGCAGCGTGCTCCAGTGGGACAAGGACGACTGTGCTGCGGTGAAGCTGGTGAAGTTCGACCTCCTCGGCCTCGGCATGCTGTCGGCCCTGCACGGCGCGGTCGATCTCGTGCGCGAGCACTGCGGCGTGGATGTCGACCTCGCCACGATCCCCCAGGAGGACGCGGTCTACGACATGTTGTGCGCCGCCGACACGGTCGGCGTGTTCCAGATCGAGTCGCGCGCCCAGATGGCCACGTTGCCGCGGCTCAAGCCGCGCACGTTCTACGACCTCGTCATCGAGGTGGCGTTGATCCGGCCGGGCCCGATCCAAGGCGGTTCCGTGCACCCGTACATCCGCCGCCGCAACAAGCAGGAGCCCGTCACCTACCCGCATCCCTTGTTGGAGCGGAGCCTCGAGAAGACGTTGGGTGTGCCGCTGTTCCAAGAGCAGTTGATGCACATGGCCATCGACATCGCCGGCTTCACCCCGGCCGAGGCCGACGAGCTGCGCCAGGCGATGGGCGCGAAGCGCTCGCGGGCGCGGATGGAGAGGCTCAAGTCGCGTCTGTTCGCCGGCATGGCAGAGCGCGGCGTCACCGGCGGGGTCGCCGAGGACATCTACGTGAAGATGGCCGCGTTCGCCAACTACGGCTTCCCCGAGAGCCACAGCGTCAGCTTCGCCTACCTCGTCTACGCGTCGGCGTGGCTCAAGCACCACTATCCGGCCGCGTTCTGCGCTGCGCTGCTCAACGCCCAGCCGATGGGTTTCTGGTCGCCGCATTCGCTCGTGCGCGACGCTCGCCGCCACGGTGTGGTGGTGCGCGGGCCGGATCTCCTGGCATCAGAGGCCGGGGCAACGCTCGAACCATGCTCGGACAGCGCGGGTGGCGTCGCGGTGCGCATCGGCATCGAATCGGTGCGCGGCATCGGCGCAGAGCTGGCGAAGGAGATCGCCGCCGGCCGTCCGTACGGCAGCCCGGAAGAGCTCGTGCGCCGCGTGCCGTCGTTGACGTTGGCGCAGCTCGAAGCGTTGGCGACGGCCGGGGTGTTCGGCGAATGCTTCGGGCTCGAACGGCGTCAGGCGCTGTGGGCCATGGGCGCGATCGCCGAGGCGCGGCCCGATCGGCTGCAAGGTGTCGTCACCGGGGCCGACACGGGCGCGCTGGCGCTGCCCGGCATGGATGCGGTCGACGAGACGGTGGCCGACATGTGGGCCACCGGCGTCTCACCCGGCGCCCATCCCACGGAGTTCGTGCGGGCCGAGCTCGAGCGCATGGGCGTCGTCACCGCCGCCGGCTTGCGGACCGCCGAGGCGCGGCGCACCGTGATGGTGGCGGGTCTCGTCACCCACCGCCAGAAGCCGATGACCGCGGGCGGCACGTTGTTCATGAACCTCGAGGACGAGACCGGTCTGATCAACGTCGTGGTGTCGAAGGGATGCTGGGCGCGCTATCGCCGCATCGCTCGCGACGCTCCAGCGGTCGTCGTGCGCGGCCGGCTCGAACGCAGCGAGGGCGTCATCAACGTCGTCGCCGAGCACTTCCGGCCGTTGCCGGTTCCCGTCAGCTCGCGCAGCCGTGACTTCCGATGACGTTCGCATCATCCGTTCACAAACGCGATTTGCATCACCCCGCCGAACATGTATCCTGTGCTCCGGCTTCCCCGATGACAACCGATCCGCGTCCAAGGGAAGCGCATGATGGCGCTCAGTCAGAAGCACCGCAGCTCGATCTCTCAGAACCTGACCCCGATCCTCGGTGAGGAAGAGGCAGAGGCCTTGCTCTCTCAGTTCCCTTCGCACGAGTTCGACGAGCCGGTGACGAAGCAGTTCGTCCGCGCCGAGGTCGCCGACGTCCGCGCCGAGATCGCCGAAGTCCGCACGGAGGTCGCCGAACTGCGTGCCGAGATGCACGCCGAGTTCGGCCGCGTCGGCACCGCGGTCGCAGAACTGCGCGCCGAGATGTATGGCCGCTTCCGGGCGCAGACCGTCTGGATCGCCAGCATCATGACGGTCGGCATGGGGCTCGCTGCCGGTATCGCTTGCCTCGGTGGCTGACGCTCAGGGCGCCTCGGCCGACCCGCCGCCGAGCGCCCGCAACTGATCGCGGTCGTACGTCGCGGCCGGCAGCTTGACCACCCGATAGAACGTGTGCGAGGGCGCGGGAACGGTGATGCTCATCACCTGGTTGCCCGACGCATCCAGCTCTTCCATCCATGGGCTCCACGCCGCCCCCCAGCCGATCACCGTCGAGCCGTCCGGCTGACGTCGCACGCTGCCGAGAGTGCCTGCGGTCGTGTTCGCGCTGGTGTGGCTCCACACCAGGGTGGCGGTTCCGGCGCCCTCGTCCACGGCGTACTCCACCGCTCGCGGCCGCGAGTTCGTGATTGCGAAGGGTCGGTTGTCGTGCAGCGTGATGTGCCCGTTGGGCAACACACGTCCGTCGTGCGCCGCATTCGGCCCGCCCAGAGGGTCGCTCAGCTCCAGCGACTCGCTCGTGGGTGTCCCGCCTAGCTTCCACACGATCGCGCCGTCGACCGCAGCGCCCGGACCATGGTCGATGCGGTACACCGAATCGGTGTGGCGCATCGTCACCAGGTAGTCGCCGTCGGGGAAGACGTCGATGGCGTTGATGTGCGCCAGGTCGAGACCCCACCGGACGCCCGGGCCCGGATCGAGATCGAAGCAGAAGCGATGTCGCGTCTCATTTTCGTCGATGTGATCTTCGCTGCTCCACGTCCACACCACCGTTCCGGCGGCATCCAGCTCGACGATGTCGCTGTGCACCACCGACGGCGCCTCCTCGGGTTGGTTGTCGGTGGCGCGGATGCAGTCCTCGGTGTCCGAGCCGGGGAGATCCTCCTCGCGATAGCGGGTGACCACGTGCCGGCCGTCCGGCAACGTCAGCAGCTCGTGCCAGCCGACGTTCCCGCCCGGGATGTCGATCGTGTCGATCAGGCTGCCATCGAGCGCGTGCAGCTCGATGCCGCCGTACGGCGGGCCTTCGGTCGGGAAGCCCCCACCGGTCCACGGCCGCCACGCGATCTCGCCGCCACCGTTGGTCCACACGCCGACCGACGGACTGGCGAGCCGTTTGTACCAGACAGGAATGCCGTACTCGTCCAGGATGAAGGCGAAGTTCCCGACCGTCTGGGGGAAGCTGCCCGGCAGGAACGACGCCGCGTACCAGCCGGGCGTCGGCGATCTGCCCTTCACGATCAGCTGTGGGAAGTCATGGGGCAGGCATCGGATCCAGTGCTGCTCCTGCGCGCCGCCAGGTCCGGTGACGAAGACGGACACCAGCCCGTCCTCGGCGCGTGTGCCGCTCCAGTGGACCCGCGGCGCCGCCGCGCCGCCGTCGACCGACACCCGCGCGCCGGGCACCGCCGCGACGTCGACGACGACCGCGCCGCCGCCCACCGCGCACCGGATCGTGTGGTCGATCTGGCCCAGCTGCGGCGTCTGCTCGAGCGCCGGGCTGGCGGTGAACGAGCGCACGAGGCCAGGCGTGCCGAACGAGCCGAACAGATCGATGACGACGTCGGTCGGCGCGGAGGCGTACACGCAGACGTCCCCATCGGCGCCGAGTCCGACCGTCACGAGCGACGTCTCGCTGAGCGGTCCGGGGGTGTAGTTGACCGAGGACGCCGTCGGCATCGTGTCGCTGCACGGGAAGACGGTGAGGTAGCCGGCTTCGGTCGGGCTCGTCGTTGTGATCTCCAGCTGTGCCGCGGTCGTCCCGAGCGGCACGTGGTCGAGGATCCCGTAGCGGCGCACTTCGCCGCTGGCGAAGCGGCCGACGGCGCCCGGCCCGATGCGGGTGTCGGCGACACGGATCGCAGCCGTGCGGTCGAACGGGATGCCCGCCGCGCCGGACAGGTCCTCGCCGAACCATCCGGTCACGTCGACGAGGATGTGGGCTGGGATGTCGGTGTACACGCACAGGTCGCCGTCGCCGAGCCCGAGCAACGCGGAGGCAGCTCGGTCCTGGCCGGCGAGCACGTTGTTGGTCGACGTCGGCGGGCGAGGCTGGCCACACGGATAGGCGGTGACGTAGCCCGAGGCGGCAGCCTGTGTCACGGTGACCGTCACCGCGACCGCCTGTGCCTGCGCCGGCGCCTGGGCGCCTGCGATCGGGACGCGCAGCGTCGAGCCAGCGGCCGGCTGCGCGCCGTTGCGCGTGTCGATGGCGCGCACCGGGGTGATCTCGTGGAAGAACGCCCCGTCGGGGACGAACCAGCCGGTGACGTCGACGATCAGGTCGGTCAAGCGCTCGGTGAACAAGCAGACCGATGCGGTCGCATCCACGGGGACGACGACCAGGTTCGGTGAGGGGGCGAGCGACTGAGGGTTCAGGTTCGACGTCGTCGGGCGCGGCGACCCGCAGGGGTACGCGGTCACGTACCCGACGTCGGCCGCGCGATCGGAGGTCACGGTCATCGCCACCGCGATCGCGTCGCTCGGCACGCCGGCGGGCGCCAGCGACACCGCCAGCACGCACCCGGCGTCGAGCGGCGCCGCGGGGGCGCCGATGCCGTTGCGGGTGTCAGCGATGCGCGCCGGCGCGATCGGCGCGAAGCCGGCGTCCGCGACGTCGACGCCCGGGGCGCTGACGGTGGGCGGCGGTGCGCACGGAGCAGCGGCCGCCGGGTGGTCGTCGGCTCCCAGGCCGACCGTCACCGCCGAGGCGACGAGGATGCCGGACAGGAACGTTGCGTTCGCGTGACGCCACACGTGACCAATGTGTCACGTCCCGTCGCCGCTCAGACATCGCCCCGCCAGCGGGTTCAGGCGCCGACCTCGAACGGGTGCTCGGGGACCGCGTCGAGCACCGTACGGACCAGGCTCGGCAATGCACGCGGAGCGAACAGCGCGTTCGCGGCTGCCGCGACGTCGAGCTCGTCCAGGGTCCACCAGCGCAGCTCGTGGACGAACTCGGCGCGCAGCTGCTCGGCGGTCAGCGATCCGCATGGCTCGAAGGCCGAGCAGGACACGAGGTACACCTGCTCGCGCTGGCCGTCGTGGCTGCCGTCAATGAACGGGACGATGTGGGTCCGCGTCCACACGTGCGCGCCGATGGCGGGCTCGTCGAGGCCGACCTCTTCGCGCAGCTCGCGGCGCAACGCGTCGAGATGGTCCTCCCCGGCCTCGAGGCCACCTCCGGGCAGCGCCCAGACTGTGGCGGTGGGGAACTCGAAGCGCACGAGCAAGACGCGGAGAGCCGGGTCGACGAGGAGCGCCCGCACCGCTTGGCGGATGCGCAGCTCGCTGCTCGTCATTCGCTGGGTCGTTCGTTCAATCCATCGTTGAACGAGCGGTACATCTCGTAGATCTCCTTGCACTTCTCGCACAGCGGAAGTTGCTTGGGGTCGCGCGATGGCACCCATACGTGGCCGCACAGCGCTTCGAGCGGTGTGCCGTAGATGCGCGCCTCCAGCACCTTGGCGGCAGCGGATTCGCCCGGCTCGGTCTTGACGATGTGGGCGGCCGTCGGCTCGCCGGTCTGGGGGATGTGCTCGGTCGTGGGCTCGACGATCGGGGTCGCGCTGACGGTGGCCACGCGGACAAGTCAATCACGGCGGATCGACGCCGTACACTCGTCGGCGATGCCTCGCTACGAGTACCGCTGCCGCACCTGCGACGACACGTTCGAACTGCGTCGGTCGATGGCCGAGGCCAACGACCCGGCGCCGTGCCCGACCGGCCATGTCGACTCCGTCCGCCTCCTGTCGGTCTTCGCCAGCGTTGGCAGCGGCGAGTCGGCGGCCAGCGCGCCCGCCCCGATGCCCTCTGGCGGTGGGTGCGGCGCAGCCTGCGCTTGCCACTGAGCGTGGCGGTCCGGGCAGCGAACCACCCGACGCCCGTTCCGTCGTCGACGGCCATCGCTGGGTAACCCGCGTTTTGTCACGCAATCACCTTCCGCGCGCGCTCGAACCGGCATAGGATTCCGGCCGTGCTCGAGCTCGTGCTCCTCGTCGTCATCGCCGTCGTCGCGGCGACCACGATCGCAGCCGGGCAGCGCATCCCTGCGCTCGTTCCGCTGCGGGTCCGCCGTGCACCTGTGCGGCGCGACCCATACGACGACCTCTGACCGCACGAGCGCTGTCGTCAGCGATCGAGCGACGCCAGCTCCGCGGTGATGTTCGCCCGCGCCCGGTGCTCGCGCGCCGAACGCATCGCCTGCGTGCGGTAGATGTACGGCTGGCCGAGGAACATCGACAGCACGCTCCGACGCCCGGTTCGCCAGTCCGCCGCCTCGACGAACGCATACTCGGCGCGGACCCCGCGCACGTACGCGTCGTATGCCGCAGGATCACCGCCCAGCACGGCGAGGTCGGCGTCGAGAAGCACGTCGCGGGTCAGGTCGGCCCCGTCGTCGCGTCGGCCGGCGTGCTCGGTGGCCAGCACCAGCTGCGCCGCGCGCTCGGTCAGCGTCGAGGGCCATCCGAGACCATCCAGCTCGCGCCGTGCAAGGTCTGCGCTCGCCGCTTCGTTCCCTGACGAGCGCGGGTCGTACACGGCGTCGTGGAACACCGCAGCGGCGATGATCGACGCGACGTCGGGCTCTTGGAGCTGCGGCAGGCCGTTGCAGAGATGCTCGACGTGGTCGACGATCGCCACGACGTGCGCGATGCCGTGGTAATGCCGGTGCGGTTCCCGGTAGCGGGCCAGCACGTCGTCGAGCACGGCTTCGGCCGCGGCGGGATGCCCGCCCTGCCCCACCGCTGCCATCGCCCAGCGCCACGCCGCGCGGAGGCGGAGCTCGCCGGCGGCCATGCCCCAACCTTACGGGCGCCGGCGTGCCAACCTGCACGGGTGACCGTGCTCGTGGACGAACCGAGGTGGTGGTGGCGGGGGCGACGGTGGTGCCACATGGTGAGCGACAGCGACCTCGAGGAGTTGCACGATCTCGCCGGCGCCGCGGGCATCTCGCGCCGGGCGTTCCAGGGCGATCACTACGACGTGCCGGAAGAGCTGCACGCCGCCGTGCGGCAGCTGGGGGCCGAGCTGGTGAGCAGCCGCGAGCTGCTGCGTCGCCTGCGCGCCGCCGGCCTGCGGTGGACCGCGGCGCAACGCCGCGCCGCTCATGGATCCCACGGGTCGGCGGGATCGACCACCGCCCGGGGCAGCTCGGGCCCCTGACGGCCGAGCACGATCCAGTCGATCAGCTCCAGCCCATGGTCCGCGACCACGAGGCGGAGCTCGTGCCAGCGTTCCACGTCGCCCGGCGCGAGCGTGTCGCCCGGGCGCACGCTGACGAGGACGATGCCGTCGACCGAGTCGATGTCCTGCGCGGCGCCGGCGAGGCACTCGGCCACGTCGAGAACGGCGTCGGGCGAAGCGGTGCCGGACACGACCGACAGCCCGCACCCCCTTCGCTCGCTGTCGAGGAAGAGCACGACCGTCTCCGGGCACAGCGGCCGGGTGATGGCGAGCTCGGTGATGGCCAAGACGTCGGCGATGCTGGTGAGGGGATCGACGTGCGCCCGCGGGACGTGCGGGAATGCGGGCCGGTGATAGGACATGGGCTTCTCCCGGGATCGGGCGTCGGTGTTCGGGGGAAGCCGTGATCTCACGATACGGCCGGGGTATGACGGAGTCGCGCGCCGTACAGTCGAGGCATGGCTGTATCGGCGACCATCTACCACAACCCGAAGTGCAGCACGTCCAACCACGCCCTCGCCGTGGCGGATGAGCTCGGCGTCGACGTCTCGATCGTGCCGTACCTGAAGACGCCGCCCGACGAGGCGACGCTGCGCCAGTTGATCGCTCGCCTGGAGGACCCCGTCACCGACCTCGTCCGGCGCGACAACCTGTGGGACAAGCTCGGCCTGCGCGACGAGGACGTCGCCACCGTCGACCAGGTGGTGGGCGTTCTCCTGGCGCATCCCGCGCTGATGCAGCGACCGCTGATCGACACCGGCGGCCGCGTCTTCATCGGCCGGCCCAAGGACCGGGTGCGCGACGCCTTCCGGACGGCGTCATGACCGTGCCGGCGTGAGGGCGACGCGCGCTCTCCTCCGCCAGACGCTCGGGGGCCGGTGGCGCGGGCTGCTCCTCGCGGTGCTCGCCGGCTTCGTGTGGACCGCGGCCAAGGTCTCGGTGCCCGCCCTCACGCGCCTCGGCATCGACCGCGGCATCGAGCAGGGCGATGCCTTGTGGCTGTGGAGCATGTTGATCGGGGGAGCGGGGCTGGTCTCCGGCACGTTCACGGCCCTGCGGCGTTACCTCGCCTTCCGTGAGGCCCGCCGGGTGGAACGAGACCTGCGCGAGCAGCTGTTCGACCACATCGTGCGCCTCGACGCGGGCTACCACGACACGACGCAGGCCGGGCAGCTGATGAGCCGCGCGTCGAGCGACCTGCTCCAGATCCAGGGCTTCATCACGATGGTTCCGCTCACGATCTCGAACATCGTGATGACGTGCGCGGTCACGGTGGTGCTGCTCGTGTCGCAGCCGACGCTGGCGCTCGTCGCGCTGGCCCCGCTGCCGCTGATCAACCTCCTCGCACTGCGCTTCAGCCGTTCGCTCCATCCAGCCCTGATGGCCGTGCAGTCGGAGCAGGCCCAGCTGGCGACGGTCGTGGAGGAGAGCGTCAGCGGGGTGCGGGTCATCAAGGGGTTCGGCGCCGAGGGCGTGCAGGCGGCAAAGGTGCGCCGCGAAGCCGACGACATCCGGCGTGAATCGTTGGTCGCGGCTCGCGTCCGGGCCCGCTTCGTTCCCGGCATCGACGTCCTGCCGGCGCTCGGCCTCATCGCCGTGCTGGCGATCGGCGGCCATCGCGTGCTCGACGGGCGGATGACGGTCGGGCAGCTGGTCGAGTTCAACGCCTACGTGGCGATGCTCGTCTGGCCCTTGCGGACGATCGGTCTGACCGTCGCCTTCGGTCAGCGGGCGGCGGTGGCGATGGAGCGGGTCAACCAGGTGCTCGACGCGACGCCGCGGGTCGCCGCCCCCTCGCAGCCGCGCGATCTGCCGGCGCGCGACGCGGCGGCACAACCGACCGGCGCGGTGCGCTTCCGGTCGGTCACGTTCGGCTACGGCGGTCAGCCGGTGCTCGACGGCTTCGACCTCGACATCGCCCCGGGCGAGAGCGTCGCCGTGGTGGGCGCCACCGGGAGCGGCAAGAGCACGATCGCCCGCCTGCTGGCGCGCTTCTACGACGTCGAGCGCGGGGCGATCGAGATCGACGGGATCGACGTGCGCGACCTGCGGCTCGGCGATCTCCGGCGCGCCGTGGCGATCGTCTTCGAGGACACGTTCCTGTTCCACGACACCGTCGCCGCCAACATCGCCTTCGCCCGCCCGGACGCGCGCATGGCGGAGATCGAATCCGCGGCCCGGCTCGCCGGCGCGCACGACTTCATCGTCGACCTGCCGATGGGATACGACACGATGCTCGGCGAGCGCGGGTACTCCCTGTCGGGCGGCCAGCGCCAGCGCGTGGCGATCGCCCGGGCGATCCTCGCCGACCCCCGGATCCTCGTACTCGACGACGCGACGTCGGCGGTCGATCCCACCAAGGAGCACGAGATCCGCGCTGCGCTGGCGACGGTGATGGCGGGTCGCTCCACGGTGGTGATCGCCCACCGCCCTGCGACGATCGCTCTCGCCGACCGTGTCGTGCTGCTCCACCAGGGCCGTGTCGTCGCCGAGGGGACGCACTCCGGTCTGCTGGCGTCGAGCGAGCGCTACCGGCACGTGCTCGCCACCTACGAGGAGACCGACGTGGACGACGACCTCGAGGAGGTCGACGTCTGATGTGGGGGATGGGCAGCGCTGTCAGCGAGGAGGATCGCCTCGATCGGTCGCAGACCGCGCACGTGATGCGGCGCGCGCTCGGCATGGCCAAGCCGCACCGCCGCACGATCATCGCCGCGCTCGCGTTCGTCGGCGTGTCGACGCTGGGCACCCTCGCGGGCCCGGTGCTGGTGCGCTTTGCGATCGACCACGGGATCAGCAAGGGTGACGCCGGGGCGTTGAACCTCGCCGTCGTGCTCTACGTCGGCGTCACGGTCGTCAACTACGTGGTCGGGCGACAGCAGTACCTCGCCATCAACCGCGCGGGCGAGGGGTTCCTGCGCGATCTGCGGGTGCGGGTGTTCGACCGCATGCAAGCCCAGTCGATGGCGTTCTACGACCGCGAGAAGGCCGGCGTCCTCGTGTCGCGCATGACGGCGGACGTCGAGAGCATGGGAGAGCTGATCCAGTGGGGGCTGCTCCAGTTCGTCAGCGCGGTGCTGTTGCTGCTGCTGTCGATCCTGTTGATCCTCGCTCTGAGCTGGCAGCTGACGATCGTGGCGCTGACGATCCTGCCGCTGCTGATCGTCGCCTCCGTGCGCTTCCAGCGTGCCTCGAACGCTGCCTACCTCGACGTGCGTGAGAAGGTCGGCCAGAACCTCTCCGCGCTCCAGGAGGGGATCACGGGCGTGCGCGTGATCCAGGCGTACCACCGCCAGGACGAGCAATCACGCCGGTTCGCGCTCGGCAATCGATCCCTCTACGACGCGCACATCCACAGCGTCCGAGTCAGCACGTGGTACTTCGGCGTGGTCGAGGCGTCGGGTGTGACCGCGATCGCCGCCACCGTCGGGGTCGGCGGCTGGCTCGTCCACCGCGGCGACGTCAGCATCGGCACGGTCGCCGCCTTCGTGCTGCTGCTCGCCAACCTGTTCGAGCCGGTCCAGCAGCTGTCGCAGCTGTACAACTCGGTGCAGAGCGCCGCGGCGGCGCTGCACAAGCTGTTCGGCGTGATCGACGCCCAACCGGACGTCGCCGACCCCGCTCAGCCCGTGCCGCTGCCCCCGCGCGGCGCGCTGGCGCTCGAGGGCGTGTCGTTCTCCTATCTCCCGGGCGGCCGCAGGGTGGTGCGCGACGTGACGATGACGGTCGCCGACGGCGAGCGTCTCGCGCTGGTCGGCCCGACGGGCGCGGGCAAGTCCACCGTCGCCAAACTGATGGCCCGGCTCTACGACCCGACGGCCGGCGTCGTCACGTTCGCCGGGATCGACATGCGCCGCGCGTCGGTGGCGGAGCTGCGGCGCCGCGTCGTCGTCGTCCCGCAGGAGGGATTCCTCTTCGCAGGCTCGATCCTCGACAACGTCCGCATCGCACGCGAGGGCGCAACCGACGACGAGGTCCGCGCCGCGCTGCGGACGATCGGCGCGCTCGATCGCTTCGACGATCTGCCCGAGGGGTTGGCGACCGAGGTCCGCGAGCGTGGATCGCGGCTGTCGGCGGGCGAGCGCCAGCTGGTCGCGCTCGCCCGAGCCGCGCTCGTCGACCCTGCCGTGCTGGTGCTCGACGAGGCGACGTCGAACCTCGACCCCGGCACCGAGGCCGTGGTCGAGCACGCGCTGGAGACGTTGATGCACGGCCGCACCGTCGTCGTGGTCGCCCACCGCCTGACCACGGTGCAGCGAGCAGACCGCATCGCCGTCGTCGATCGCGGGCGGCTGGTCGAGCTCGGCTCGCACGCCGAGCTGATCGCCCACGGTGAGCGCTATGCCGCCCTCGCCGCGGCGTGGGCGGCGGGCATCGGTCGCGGCGTGGATCGCCGTGACGCGAACAGCGCCTGATCCGTCACCGAGCGACGAAGTACTTGGCCTGCGGGTGGTGGCAGATGATCGCGGAGGTCGTCTGTTCGGGCTGGTACTGCCACCCGGTCTCCTCGCTGACCTCGATGCCGAGGCGGCTGGCGCCGAGCAGCGCGGCGACGGTGGCGTTGTCCTCCAGGTTCGGGCACGCCGGGTAGCCCCACGAGTAGCGTCCGCCGCGGTACTGCTGGCGGAACAAGCCGCCGACGGTGGGCCCGTCCTCGCCGGCGAAGCCCCACTCCTGGCGGATGCGCAGGTGCCAGTACTCGGCGAGCGCCTCGGCCATCTCGACGCCGATGCCGTGGAGGAGCAGGTACTTCTGGTACTCGTTGGCGGCGAACAGCCGGGCGGTCTCCTCGCTGACAGCAGGCCCCATCGTCACGATGTGGAACGCGGCGTAGTCGATCTCGCCGCTGGCGACAGGGCGGAAGAAGTCGGCGATGCAGAGATACGGATCCGCCTGCTGGCGGGGGAACGTGAGGCGCGCCTGCTCGGTGGCGCGTGACTCGTCGGACCACACGACGAGGTCGTCGCCGTCGGAGTTGACCGCGAAGTAGCCGTAGACGACCTGAGGCACGAGCACGCCGCTGGCCTTGGCGGCGGCGAGGTGGGCGCGGAACTCGGGCCGGATGCGGGCCTTGAAATCGTCGTCGCTCTCTCCCGACAGCGGCCGGTACTGCCATTGGTTGCGGAACAGCGCGGTCTCGTTGACGTAGGCCGCGATGTCGTCGAGCGCGAGGCCCTTGACCACGCGGGAGCCGAGGAACGGCGGCGTGAACACCGGGTTGTCGGTGGCGACCGACGGCGAGCGCGCCGGCAGTTCGGACGCCGGGGTCGTGCTGCGCTCGCGCTTGGGGAGCACACGCCCTGTGGGAACGCGGCCGAACTCGGGGTCGCCGGCGCCGCTGCGCTTCAGCTCCATCAGCTTGTCGAGCGTGTGCAGCCCCTCGAACGCGTCGCGGCCGTAGAACAGCCGGCCGTCGTACACCTCACGGAGGTCGCGCTCGACGTAGCTGCGGGTCAGCGCCGCGCCGCCGAGCAGCACGGGGATGTCGGCCAGTCCGAGCGCGTTCAGCTCTTCCAGGTTCTCGCGCATGATCAGGGTGCTCTTGACGAGCAGCCCGCTCATGCCGAGCGCATCGGCCTCAACCTCCTTCACCTTCGTCACCATGTCGGCGATCGGCACCTTGATGCCGAGGTTGTGCACCTCGTAGCCGTTGTTGGTGCAGATGATGTCGACGAGGTTCTTGCCGATGTCGTGGACGTCGCCCTTCACGGTGGCGAGCACGAGCCGGCCCTTCGTGGACGAGCCGCCGACGCGCTCCATGTGTGGCTCGAGGTATGCGACGGCGGCCTTCATCGTCTCGGCGCTCTGGAGCACGAACGGCAGCTGCATCTGCCCGCTGCCGAACAGCTCACCGACGACGCGCATGCCGTCGAGGAGGACGTCGTTGACGATCGTCAGCGCGGACATGCCGCCGGCGAGCGCGTCGTCGAGGTCGTCGGTGAGGCCCTCGCGATCGCCCTCGATGATGCGATGCTTCAGCCGCTCGTCGACCGGCCAGCCGCTGCGGTCGACCTTCTCCGCCTTCAGGCTCGTCACGTCGGCGAACACCTCGAGCAGGCGGGCCAGCGGGTCGTAGCCCTCGGTGCGGCGGTCGTAGATCAGGTCGAGGCAGACCTGCTTCTGCTCGTCGGGGATGCGCGACAGCGGCAGGATCTTCGCCGCGTGGACGATGGCCGAGTCGAGGCCCGCCTGCGCGCACTCGTGCAGGAACATGCTGTTCAGCACCTGGCGGGCGGCCGGCTTCAACCCGAAGCTGACGTTGCTGATCCCGAGCGTGGTGTACGCGCCGGGGATCTCGGACTTGATGCGCCGGATCGCCTCGATCGTGTGCATCGCGTCGCGGCGCAGGTCCTCGTCACCCGTGCTGAGCGGGAACGTGAGCGCGTCGAAGATCAGGTCGCTGGCGCTCAGCCCGTAGCGCTCCGTGGCGATCTGGTGGATGCGGTGCGCGATCTGCATCTTCCACTCGACGTCGCGCGCCTGGCCGCGCTCGTCGATCAGCAGGCAGATGACCGCGGCGCCGTAGTCGCGCGCCAGGCTGAACACCCGATCCAGCCGGCTGCCCGGCAGCTCCCCGTCTTCGAGGTTGGCCGAGTTGAGGATCGCCCGGCCGCCGACGTGGCGCAGGCCCGCCTCCATCACCGGCGGCTCCGTGCTGTCGAGCACCAGCGGCGCGCTGGCCTGGGTGGCGAAGCGCTGCGCGATCTGCTCCATGTCGAGCGTGCCGTCTCGGCCCACGTAGTCGACACACACGTCGAGCACGTGCGCGCCCTCGCGGATCTGCTCGGTGGCGATCTTCGTGCACGTGTCCCAGTCGCCCGCCAGCATCGCCTCGCGGAAGGCCTTGGAGCCGTTGGCGTTGGTGCGCTCGCCGATGATCAGCACGCTGTTGTCCTGGTGCATCGACACGGGGCTGTAGATCGACGACACCGCGGGTTCGAACACCGGGTCGCGGCGCGGCATCTCCAGCGGGCGCACCGCCTCGACGACGGCCTTCAGGTGGGCGGGCGTGGTGCCGCAGCAGCCGCCGACGATGTTGATGCCCAGGTCGACGACGTGGTGCCGGTGGAACTGGGCCAGCTCTTCGGGAGAGAGGTCGTAGTGGGTTCTGCCGTCGACGACGCTCGGCAACCCCGCGTTCGGCAGCACGCTGATCGGGATCGGGCAGTGACGGCTGAGGTGACGCAGGTGCTCCTGCATCTCGAGCGGGCCGGTGGCGCAGTTGATGCCGAGCACGTCCGGGCGCATCGCGACCAGCGACGTGAGCGCCGCGCCGATCTCGCTGCCGACGAGCATCCGGCCCGTCGTCTCCATCGACACCTGCACCTGGAGCGGCGCCTCGCGCCCCGCGGCGCGCATGCCCGCCCGGCAGCCGGCCATCGCTGCCTTCACCTGGAGCAGGTCGATGCAGGTCTCGATGAGCAACAGGTCGACGCCGCCGTCGATCAGCGCGCGGGCCTGCTCTTCGTAGGCCGCCCGCAGCTCGTCGAAACGGATGTGGCCCAGGCTGGGGAGCTTCGTTCCCGGCCCGATCGAGCCGGCGACGTAGCGTGGCCGCCCGTCGGCGGCCTCGTACCGATCGGCGGCCTGCCGTGCCAGCTGGGCGGCCGCGACGTTCAGCTCGTAGGCCTTGTCGGCGATGCCGTACTCGTTGAGCACCACGCTGAAGCTGCCGAAGCTGGCCGTCTCGAGCGCGTCGACGCCGACGGCGAGGAACGCGTCGTGCATCGACGAGATGACGTCGGGCCGGGTGAGACACAACATCTCGTTGCAGCCCTCGAGATGAAGGCCTCCGAAATCGTCCGGTCCGAGATCGAGATCTTGGACGAAGGTGCCGAACGCGCCGTCGAACACGATGATGCGTTCGTTCACCGCGTCGAGGTAGGACTGCCGTGCCATTGCGGCAACGCTACCCGTCGGGTGTTCTGACCTGGGAGGCCAATAGATTGCCGGTCCATGAGCGTGCTCGACGTCGAGGTCGTCCGGTCCCTGCCCCGCAATGCCGACGCCGGTGTGGCCGTCGGCTTGCCCGTCGCTGCCGAGGGTCCTGTCCCGCGCCAGCTGGGGCTGTCCCGCAGTGCCCTCGCCGGTCACGGGTTCGAGGGCAAGCCCGGCCAGACGCTCGTGCTGCCGGGTGCGGACGGCCCGACCCTCATCGCGGTCGGCATCGGGTCCACGCCCGACCTCGACGCCAACCGGCTGCGCAACGCCGCGGCGGCGTTCGTGCGCGCCGCCGGCAAGCGCCCCGCGCTGGTCACCACGCTCGCCGACCTGCCGGGCGTCGATCCGAAGGCGGCGGGGCAGGCGGTCGTCGAGGGGGCCGCGCTGGCCGCCTACCGCTACACCGAGCTGAAGACCGATCCTGCGGCGAGGAACGGCCAGCCGCGCAGCCTGCGGCTCGTCGCCGGCGACGCGCGCGGACGTGGTGTGCGAGCAGGCGCCGACATCGGGCTGGTCACCGGTGGCGCAACAACCCTGGCTCGAGACCTGGCCAACACCCCTCCCGCGCATCTGACCGCGCGCATGCTCGCCGACCGGGCCGTGGAGATCGCCCAGGCTGCTGGTCTCGGGATCGAGGTCTTCAACAAGGATCAGCTCCAGCAGATGCGATGCGGGGGCATCCTCGGGGTGAACAAGGGCAGCACCGAGCCGCCGCGCGTGGTGCGCCTCGAATACCGGCCGCGCAACCCGCAGGGCCACGTCGCGCTCGTCGGCAAGGGCGTCATGTACGACTCGGGCGGCATCAGCTTGAAGCCGAGCGACGGCATGCACGTGGTGATGAAGCTCGACATGACCGGCGCCGCCTCCGTGCTGGCGGCGATGAGCGCGCTGAAGGCGTTGAAGTGCAAGGCGGCCGTCACGGCCTACCTGATGTGCACGGACAACATGCCCTCGGGCAGCGCGATGAAGCTCGGCGACGTGCTCACGATCCGCAACGGCAAGACCGTCGAGATCCACAACACCGACGCCGAGGGACGCCTCCTGCTGGCCGACGGGTTGTCGCTGGCCACGGAGCTGAAGCCCGACGCGATCGTCGACATCGCCACGCTGACCGGCGCCTGCGTGGTGGCGCTCGGCGAGAAGATGGCGGGGGTCGTCGGAAACCATCAGGGGTGGATCGACCAGGTGCGGGAGGCCGGGGCCCGGGCCGACGAGCAGGTGTGGCAGCTCCCGCTGGCCACGCAGTATCGCAAGATGCTCGACTCCAACGTCGCCGACATGCGCAACATCGGCGGCCCGTACGCCGGGGCGATCACCGCATCGGTGTTCCTTAGCGAGTTCGTCGGCGACGCGCCCTGGGCACACCTCGACATCGCCGGACCGATGAAGTCCGACAGCGACGACGGGTGGCTGAGCAAGGGCGCCACCGGGTTCGGGGCACGGCTCCTGATCGACCTGCTGGTCAACTACCGGCCAGTCCGGTAGCGCATCTCGATGCCCTGGCGGGACCTCAGGCGGGAGATCGGGCGGCCCGGCGGGCGGCTGACCGCGGCTTGCGTCGCGATCGCGCTCAGCGGGTTCGTGGTCGTGCCGCAGACGGTGCGCGGGGACGACACCGTGCGAGCGGTGATGCTGCGGCAGATGGCGGACGGGATCAAACCCGACAGCAAGTACTCGTTCATCCAGCCGGCGCTCTCCACACCCCTCTACTGGCTGCTCGACACGCTGCACTTCGGCATCTACGCGATGACGCTCCAGCCGCTCGCCTGGATCGCGCTGTGGTGCTGGGCCGTGTGGCGCTGCCTCGCCCGCCATCGCTCGCCCGCGTTCGCGCACCACGCGATCGTGCTGACGCTGGCCTCCCTCGTCGGCGCATACCTCGTCGGCTTCGGGTCCGACGTGTTCACGGCGCTCGGCATGAGCGGCGGCCTGATCGTCGGGCTGTTGGGAGGATCGCCCGCGGCGCGTGCGCTGGCCTGGTGCGTCTTCGTCGTCGCGGCAGCGAACACGCCGGTGATGCTGGCTGCCAGCGCTGCGGTGGCGTTGTGGCTGGTGGTGACGCGCCGGCAGGTCCGCTACATGCTCCTGCCCGCTGGTGTGCTCGCGCTGGTGGTGGCCGAGTCGACGATCGTGACGGGTGAGCTCTCGTGGACTCGCTACACGCGCGAGGTCGAACACGGCGAGCTGCCGCTCTTGCCGTGGGGTGACGTCAGCGGGTTCGGGTGGCCGCTGTGGTCGGGCGTGCTCGCGGTGCTGTTCTCGTTCGGGCGCGGGCTCGTCTTCTACATCCCGACGGTGTGGAACGGCCCGACCCGGTCGACGGACGCAGTGGGCCGCGCCGAGCGCGCGCTGTGGGTCGCGGGCGTGGTGCTGATCCCGATCTACGCGACGTGGTGGGCGTGGTTCGGCGGTCTCAGCTTCGGGCCCCGGTTCTTCATGCTCCTGGCGGCGCCGGGCGCGTTGGCCGGGGCGGCGGTGGTGTGCGACGAGAGTCGATCGCTCGCACGGTCAGCGGTCGCCGCGGTCGCCGTGACGCTGTCGGCGTGGGTCGCGGTCGGCGGTGCGGTCTTCGGCGTGACGTCGGCGGCATTCGACCGGTGCGTGGCCGGCGGCACGTTCCAGAACTTCGCCCTGTGCCTGTACACGCCCGAGTACTCCGGGTTGTGGAACCCGATCTGGGCAGCCGATCCGATCGGGCTCCGAGACCTCTACCTCGTCGCCGTGATGGCCGCCGCCGTCATGCCGACGATGTGGGCGATCGCCGCGCCGTGCCGTGCGCCGCTGGCCGACGGCTTCGGACGTCTCCGCCGCCACCTGGGCGGCGAGTGGCGGCTTTGAGCCGCCGGGTCAGCGCCCCACGCGCTCGGAGTGGGCGTGCTGGAGGTGCAGCGGGAGCCGGCGAGTCTGGCGCACCGTCAGCGGTGGGACGATCCGCCGGACGGCGATGCCCGCCTGGAGGTTGCGCATCAGGCCGAACAGCACGCATCGCTGGAGCGCCTTGTGGAACTGGCTCTGCGGGCCCTGGGCAAGGCTGAGCCCGAGCGCGGCGGCGGTCTCTTCGAGGTCGAGTTCGTAGCCCTCCGGATACGCCTCGAAGCCGGCGGCGAGGCGTCGCAGCGCCCATGACGCGGTCGGGCCGAGGATGGGCAGCCAGAACAGCTCGACGTAGTCCGAATGGGCGTCGAAGCCCAGCGGCTCGACGATCGGGTCGTGCCAGGGAAGGACCACGATCGTGGCGAGCATCGAGAGCGACGGCGAGGTGAGCGCAGCATCCGGCATGCCGAGCAATGAGTGCGGACGCGAGCGCGTGCCGGAAGCCGGAAGGCGGCACGTCGGACCCGGGAGTCGTCCGGCCCAAAAGTGTCTCGACAACGTCAAGAATGGGGCACTGCCGCTGCGCTCTGTGGTCGCCGGAGACTAACGTCCGGGCGTCACGAGCGAACCCCCCGCGAATGGACGGTGCTGCGATGCGCGCAGGGGTTCGGGCTAG
>CAZGUH010000018.1:0-16937 GCA_964529005.1 uncultured Ilumatobacteraceae bacterium
CTCTACGGGCTCGACGTTCGCAAGATCGAGCAATGGGAACAGCAACACGCGAAAGGACATGACCGTGGGTAGAAGCCTTCCCGTCGGGCACCGCTTCGACGTCATCCCCATCCAACCCGAGCCCGAGGCGACGACGTACTACGAATCGGGCCCCCTGCGCATCGGCGTGGAGTACCGCCTGCTGACCGACGAGGTCGTCAACGCGGTGTTCGACGAGTCGACGCGCGCCGAATCCGGCATCGACGACTCGCGGCCCAAGGAGGGCCTCGACGAGCAGGGCTGGTCGATCCACGTGTGCGACGCCGCGACCGGCGACGAGTGGGTGCGCTTCGACGGCTTCGCCGGCGATCCGCACTACCACTACATCGTGCCGCGGGAGTACAACATCGTGATTCCGTTCGACGACGTCGCCCACGGCGACTTCCGCGAGTGGACGTTCTCTCGGCTGCGGAACCGCCTGCCGCAGATGCTCGCCGAGGCCGGCGCGCGCGAGCTGGCCGGCAAGGTCGATGCCGGCGAGCTTGAGGGTCTGTTCAGCCAGGTCGAAAAGGCCGTCGACGACGCCGTCCGCCGCCACGCCGCGGCCCGGGTCTGACGGGCTGATCGAGCGCGGTCGGCAGGGGAGCGGCGCAGTGAGCGCGGGCCGGTTCGACGGCAAGGTGGCGATCATCACCGGAGCCTCCCAGGGCCAGGGAGCGGCTGAATCCCGCCTGTTCCACCGCGACGGCGCGTCCGTGGTGCTCACCGATGTGAAGGCCGCGGAGGGCCGGGGCCTGGCGGCCGAGCTGGGCGCGCGGGCGACGTTCGTCGAGCACGACGTGTCCGACGAGGGCGGCTGGAAGGACGTCGTCGATCACGCGCTCGCCAGCTTCGGCCGCATCGACGTGCTCGTCAACAACGCCGCGACCTACTGGCAGCGGTCGTTGCTCGACGAGACCGCCGAGTCGCTCGCCCGGATGTTCGGCGTCAACCTCGCCGGACCGATCGTGGGCATGCGCGCCGTCGCCGGTCCGATGGCCGAGACCGGCGGTGGCGCGATCGTCAACGTGTCCTCGATCGCGGGATGGCAAGGCCTCCCGATGCACACCGCGTACGGCAGCGCGAAGTGGGGCCTGCGCGGCGCGACGAAGATCGCCGCGCTCGAGCTGGCACAGTTCGGCATCCGGGTCAACTGCGTCCTGCCGGGCGCGGTCGACACCGCGATGCGGCCGGTCACGGCGTCCAGCTCGGCGAGTTCGAAGAGCACGTTCGTCGCGTCGCCGCGACAGATGGCCCAAGTGGTCGCGTTCCTGGCGTCCGACGACGCCTCTGCCATCACCGGCGCCGACGTCGTCGCCGACGGCGGGTCGGTCGCCGGCCCACCCGCACCGAATCCGCTGCCCAGATCGGGTTCAATCCGATAGATATTGTGTCCGGGAGCGCCGCCGCCCCAGCGCCAGCGCTCGTACGTGCCGGCCTCGCGAGCGAGGTCTGAGGGGGAAATCCATGGGTGACACCACCGTGAGCAGGGTGAAGTTGCGGGCCGTCGAGAAGCACTTCGACGCCGGCAAGAGCATGGTCCACGCGCTCGGACCGCTCGACATGGACATCCCCGACGGGGAGTTCCTGTGCATCGTCGGGCCGTCCGGATGTGGGAAGTCCACGCTCCTGCGCATCCTCGCCGGCCTGACCACGCCGTCGCGCGGCGAGGTCGAGATCGGTCACAGCGACCCCGAGCGCTCGCTCATGGCGATGGTCTTCCAGGACCACAGCATCTATCCATGGAAGACCGTCTCGCAGAACGTGCGCCTCGGACTAGATCTTGACAAGAAGCTGCCCAAGCGCGAGCGCAACGAGATCGTCCAGCGCTATCTGGGCAAGCTCGGCTTGCAGGAGTTCGCCAACGCGTACCCGGACACCCTGTCGGGCGGCATGCGCCAGCGCGTGTCGATCGCCCGCGCCCTCGCCGTCGAGCCCGAGATGCTGCTGATGGACGAGCCGTTCGCAGCGCTCGACGCCCAGCTGCGCACGATCCTCCAGGACGAGCTCGTCGACCTGTGGGAGACCGATCGGCGCACCGTCGTGTTCATCACCCACAGCATCGAGGAGGCGATCTTCCTCGGCGACCGCGTCGCGATCATGTCCGCTCGCCCGGGCCACATCTGCGCCGAGTTCGCCGTGCCGTTCGGTCGGCCTCGCAGCCACGACGTCCGCGGGACCCCAGAGTTCGCGTCGCTGCACCAGCAGATCTGGGAAGTCCTCCGCGACGAGGTCGACCGCCATCTCCACCGCACTCCCGTCCACACCTGAGGTAGCCAGCCGTGTCCAGCGCAGAGGTCGTCACCAGCACCGAGCCGACCGCCGACATCCACTCCGAGCGCGCTCGGCGAGCAGCGGTGGAGGCCTATCGGCAGACCGTCTTCCGCCGGCCCAGCCGGGAAGACACCAACCCGATCGCGTTCCGCCGGCGCCGCCGCCGCACCGAGGTGATCTGCGCCACCGCGCTGCCGGTCGGCCTCATCCTGCTGTGGCAGCTCGCCAGCACGCAGGGCTGGATCGATCAACGGTTCTTCCCGTCCCCGACCGACATCTGGTCGGCGGGCGTCGAGATGGCCCGCTCCGGCGAGTTGCAGACGCACCTGTGGGCGAGCTTCGGGCGCATGATCATGGGATTCCTGCTCGGCTGCATCACCGGCCTGGCAGCCGCGATCCCGCTGTCGATGTCACGCCTCGCCCGGGCGACCGTCGAGCCGCTGATCTACGCCTTGTGGACCGTCCCGAAGCTGGCGTTGCTGCCGATGCTGCTGCTGATCTTCGGCATCGGTGAGAAGCCGATCATCATCCTGATCACGATCAACTGCTTCTTCCTGGTCTTCATCCCCACCCTCGCCGCGATGGTCGCCGTGCCGTTCGCGTACCGGGAGGCGGCTGCCTCGTTCAAGGCCAATCGCTGGCAGGTGCTGCGTCATGTCACGTTCCCTGCCGCGCTGCCGGCCGTGTTCGTCGCCCTGCGTCTCACCGCGGGCGCGTCGATCCTGGTGCTCGTCGCCGTCGAGTTCGTGCAGACCCGCGAAGGCATGGGGTTCGTGATCTGGAACTCGTGGTCGCTGTTCCTGGCCGATCGGATGTACGTCGGGATCGTGATCGTGGCCGTGGCAGGCGCGCTGTTCACGATGCTGATCGCCTACATCGGGCGGCGCGTCACGCCTTGGTCACGCGATCGCTGACGGCGGGCGGCGCCACGGTCGCCGCGGCATGACCGGACACACCTGGAAGGAGTCGGTCCGCCGCGTGCTCCCCGAGGTCACCGAGCGCAACCAGCACTTCTGGCGCGGGGGCGCGTCGGGACGCTTGCACGTGCAGGCGTGCGACAGCTGCTCGCGGTACCTGCATCCGCCGACGGTGATGTGCCGCTGGTGCGGTTCGCAGTCGATCCGCCCTGTCGGGGTCAGCGGCCGCGGCGTCGTCTACTCCTTCACCGTCAACCGCTACGCCTGGCAGCCCGATCTGCCGCCGCCGTACGTGATCGCGCTCGTCGATCTCGTCGAGCAGGAGGGCCTGCGCGTCATGTCCAACATCGTCGACGTCGATCCTGACGACGTCACCGTCGGCATGGAGGTGGAAGCGACGTTCGCCGAGCACGGCGACGTGTTCGTGCCGCTGTTCCGCCCGGTCGCCGCCCGGCCGCAGGCGCGATGAGCGGCGTGGGCGTCGACGCGGTGATCTCGGGGGCGGGCATCTCCGACGTCGGGCGCGGGCTCGGCGCCGATCCGTGGCAGCTGACCGCTCAAGCCTGCGGTGCGGCGATCGCCGACGCCGGCTTGCAGCGCTCGGACATCGACGGCATCTCGACGTATCCGGGCGCCAGCTTTCCGGTCCCCGGGTTCACCGGGATCGGCGCCTGGGACCTGCGATCGATGCTCGGCCTTGACGTCCGATGGCTCAACGGCGGAGCGGAGATCGCCGGCCAGATCGGCTCGATCGTCAACGCCGTGATCGCCGTCAGCTCCGGCATCGTCGACCACGTGCTGTGCGTGCGGACGG
Source organism: uncultured Ilumatobacteraceae bacterium (assembly GCA_964529005.1). Classification (GTDB taxonomy): domain Bacteria; phylum Actinomycetota; class Acidimicrobiia; order Acidimicrobiales; family Ilumatobacteraceae; genus CAZGUH01. The sequence continues at coordinate 4,024 of CAZGUH010000018.1, forward strand.
TGTGGGAGGCGACTGCGCAACGGCAGATCGGCCGCGCCGCCGCGCTGCGCGGACCGGGCGCGGCGCCGGAGGGCGACCGCGAGTTCACGGTCCCGTACGGCGTCGGCAACGCCTGCCACGGCGCGCTGCTGGCGACGCGCTACTTCCACGACTATGGGGCACGGCGCGAACAGCTGGCGCAGGTCGCCCTCACCGCGCGCGCCAACGCGGCGCTCAACCCTGCTGCGGTGTATCGCGATCCGATGACGCTCGACGACTACATGAGCGTGCGGATGATCTCCGATCCGCTGTGCCTCTACGACTGCGACGTGCCGGTCGACGGCTCGATCGCGTTCGTCGTGTCGCGGCCGTCGGCGGCCGGCAGCAGCGGCGCACGCGCCGTCGGGGTCGCCGCCGTCGGATCGTCACCGGGCCTCAGCGAGTCGGCCGCGATGCTGTGGTCGATGACCGACCTCACGCCCGGCGACGTCGACATCGCAGAGCTGTACGACGGCTGGAGCATCCTCACGCTGTTGTGGATGGAGGCGTTGGGCTTGTGCCCGCCCGGCGAGGCGGCCGCCTTCGTCGAGGGCGGGGAGCGCATCGCCCGCACCGGCGAGCTGCCGGTCAACACCGGCGGCGGCCAGCTCTCCGCCGGGCGCCTGCACGGCTACATCCAGGTCTACGAGGCGTGCCAGCAGCTGCGTGGCGCGGCCGGCGCGCGGCAGGTCGCTTCGAGTCCGGAGGTCGCGGTGGTCTCCACCGGCGCCAACCACTTCGCCGGCTGCATGCTGCTCACCGTGTGATCGCACCGCTGATCGCTCAGGTGATCGCGCCCTGATCCTTGAGGCGGACGATGTCGTCCCAGTCCTTGCCGAGCTCGAGCAGGATCTCCTCGGTGTGCTGGCCGAGCTCGGGCGCCGGTGAGAGTGACGGCGCGCGCTCGTCGAACTGCACCGGCCCGGCCGTCAACCGCAGCGTGCGCCGCCCCGGCCGGTCGACGTCCTGGATGTAGCCGTTCGCCACGACCTGCGGGTCGGAATGCAGCTCGCGCGGCGTCTGGGCGACGCCCCACGGCATGGAGATCGCGTTGAGGGCGGCGCGGCATTCGTCGAGCGTCTTCGCGGCGAAGGTCTCGGCCAGCGCGTCGACCAGCTCACCGTGATGGTGCAGGCGTGCCTCGGGCGTGGCGAACCGCGAGTCGGCCGCGAGGTCGTCGCGGCCGAGGGCGTGCACGAGCTCCTCGAACCCCGCGTCGTGGCGCATCGCGGCGAGGAACAGGTAGCGGCGATCCTTGGTCTCGTAGCCCGCGAACAGAGCGTTGCCGGGGCGGTTGCGATCGCGCCCGGGCGGCGCGTCGACGTCGTAGAGCTCGCTGGCGGTGATGCTGGCGCCCATGCCCCACATGCCGGCGGACATCAGCGACACGTCGACCACCCCGCCTGCCCCGGTGCGCTCGCGGCGGTAGAGGGCGCCGACGACGCCGCTGGCCAGCGCGAAGCCCGCGGTCAGATCTCCGACGGCGGGACCGGGTTGGGCGACGAACTGCCCGGCCGCCTGCGAGGCCGGATGGGCCCAGCCGGACCGCGCCCAGAACGTCGCCGAGTCGAAGCCGCCGGCCTCGCTCTGCGGGCCGCGCGAACCGTGCGCCGACCCGCGGCCGTAGACGATGCGAGGGTGCGCCGGGACGATGTCGTCGACGTCGATGCGCAGCCGCCGGCGCGCCGCGGGCAGCAGGTTCGTGAGGAACACGTCGGCGTCCCGCACGAGCTCGTCGAGCAGCGCCCGACCCGGCTCGGTGGCGAGGTCGATGCCGATGCTGCGCTTGCCGCGATTGACGATCTCCCACACGTACGCCGTGCCGTCGTCGGTCGGAGCGAGCCCGCCCGCGCCCGCGGTCCGCATCGGGTCGGCGATCCGCGGGTGCACGACCTTGACGACCTCGGCGCCCCACTCGGCGAGGACCGCGCCCGCAGCCGGGACGAGCGCGTACTGGCTGACTTCCACGACCTTGACGCCGTGCAGGATGTCGTACATTCCGTGCTCCGCGGAGGCTCGTGATGCGACGAGGCCCTCGGGTGATCCCGAGGGCCTCGTCGTCATGGGGGTGGGAGGGGGTTCAGCTGGCGTTGACCGCGTCGATGATCGACGTGTCGACGACCTGCTCCGTCGGGATCGGCTCCTTGTAGTTGAGGATCGGCGTGGTCCACCCCTCCGCCTCGGCGTCGATCCAGAACTCCTGCGCCTCGACGACGAGCTCGACCTCGTTGATCAGCTCCGTGCCGAAGTCGTACGGCGCCTCGCCCGCGGTGACGGTGTCGACCGGTGCGCCGGTCCACTTCGACAGCGCCGCGGCCACCTCGGGGTCGGCGTGGTAGTCGCCCTGGAGGTACGTGCGGATGGTGCGCAGCATGGCCCGGCTGAACGCCTCCAGCACGTCGCTGCGGTCGGAGATCGCTTCGGCCGTCGTGATGTAGCGGCCGGCAGCGGAGAGCCTGTCCCCGAGGAACACGCAGCACTCCGCGACCGACGGGTCGTCGGAGAACGGGGGCAGCAGCTGCGCGGCGCCGAGCGCGCCTTGCGTCAGCGCGATCAGCGTGTCGGTGTTGGGCGCCATGTTGACGAGCTCGATGTCGGCGATCGACTTGTCCACGCTCGCCAGCAGGTCGCGCAAGGCGATGGCCGTGGCGATGTTGGCCAACCCGCTCGGACCGATCGTGACGCGCATGCCGTCGACCTTGGCCGGGTCGAGCTTGCCGTCAGCCGTGAGGTTCTCCTTGCGGACGAAGATGCCGCCGGTGTCGGCCGCGGTGCCGCCGTGATGGGTGTTCATCAGGTACACCGCCGGCACGCCCTCGTTGATGGCGTTGAGCGCCAGCGCCGAGACGCTGAGGCCGATGATGTCGAGGTCGCCCTGGGCGAGCGAGGGGACGAGCGTCGGCGGCTGCGTCTGGACCGCTTCGACCGTCAGGTTCTCCTTGGCGAACTCGCCCATCTCGATGGCGAGACCGAGCGGGAACAAGAACTCGCCCGGGTTGCCGAAGCCGACGCGGATCGTCGCCGGCTGGGCGAGCGGCTGCGGCGCCGGCGTGTTGGGTCCATCGGTTGCCGGAGCATCGGTCGCCGGCGTCGAGCTGCCTGGCGCCGAGCTGCCCGACGTCGCGCCGGTGCTCGTGGCCGGCGCATCGCTCGTCGCCGTGGTCGAGCCGGGCTGCGTCGTGGCAGGCGCGGCAGTGGAACTGGGCTCGTCGTCGTCGTCACCGCACCCAGCGGCAACGAGGAGCATGGCGGCGGACAGCGCGACGGGCGCGATCCTCCACCTGCGGTGTCGCTTCATTCGGAACCTCCCCAAAAACCGATGGCAGAACGCACTTGATCATGCGCTTGCTCGATGAGGTTAGAGAAGTTGCCTCACACTGTCAACCCTCGGTCAGCTCGGCGACGGCCCGTGTGCTGGTGTGATCCGCTGGCGCGGATCAGCCGGCGTCCGGCAGCGCGGCGAGCATCGCGTTCGCCAGCGCGGTGTCCATGTATTCGCGCACGTGCAGGATCGTGCCGTCCCACACGGTGACGATGAAGCAGTAGCGGTTGCGGTACTCCGCGCCCGATGGCGTCGGCCCCACGCACTCGACTTCGAGCAGGACCCTGTCGCCTTCCGCGATCGTGTCGAGCAGGGTGAAGTGCATCGACACGTTCTGCATCACGCGGCGGATGTGGTCCTTCATGTCGCGCATCGGCGTGGTCGTCAGCGTCCGCAGCAGCCACCAGGTCCCGGCATCGTTCAACAGCGAGATCGCTTCCTCGATCTCCCTGCGATTGAGATGCTCCCAGTACGCCCATGCGACATGCCGCGGCTCGCTCATACCGTCCTCACGTGTGTCGCCGTCCGGCCGGCCGCCCGACGGATGCCCCGCGGCCATTGTTACCATGCGGCGCCCCGCGCCGGCCTGGCGCGCCGGGCGAGCTCGGCGACACCGGACAGGGCGCGGAACGCGTCGTTGAGATGCGTGCACGTCGACGGCCCGGTGACGTCGGAGGCCACGACGGCGCGGAGCGATTCGAGCGGTCGCCCGACGATGCGGCCGACGCTGCGCGCGGCGGCCGGGCAGTCGGGGCCGGGCAGCACGCGCGCGACCGCCTCGCTCGCGAGAACCTCGAGCCCGGCGCTGACCGCGGTGCGCAGCGAGTACTCGTGCACGACGGTCTCGACGCCGTCTGGCTCGAAGCAGCTGTCGCGAAACATCGACTCGATCTCGACGACGGTCGTGCCCGGGCGGGCGAACACGTCCAGCCGGCGCACGCGGCGGAACGACAGCGGCGCCAGCCCGTCGAGCTCGTGCCAACCGTCGGGGTCGTCCGCTGCGAGCGGCGCAGCCGGCGGCCCGAGACCGTTGAACGCCGGCTCTCCCGTGGCGCGCAGGGCGGACATCATCGCGCCGTCTTCGGTCCAGCCGGCGCAGACGTCGACGGTGGGCAGGCGGCGGCGCAGCTGCTCGGGGAACGCCTGCCCGGCACGGGCGAACGCCGCGCCGGAGAGGATCAGGGCGACGGGCGCCTCGTCGAGAAGCTGCCACACGAGCGACGCCGTGCCCCACGACGCGCCGGCCGCGGCGACCGCGGCGCGGAACCCCGAGCTCGCCGGGAGCCCGATGAGGCCGGCGACCTCGGGATGGTGCGGCGCCGAGTCGGCATCGGTGACGGTGCGCCCGCCGGTGAAGTCCACGACCGTGCGCGTCGAGGCCGCGCCGAGGACGGTCAGGGCGCCGTCGGCGTCGGTGGCGGCGTCGCGGGCTCGGCCCGTCAACGTGACGGGGCCATCCAGACCTGCTCGACGTTCGATGTCGACGCTCGTCGTGCGGCGCAGCGAACCGGGTCGGCGGCGCGGGGTGGCCGTGGCGGTGCCCACCGTCCCTGGCCAGCGCGTCCGCGATGCGCCGAGCGCGCCCCAATCGACGTCGGCTGTCAGTGGCATGCGGTTCTCTGCTGTCGTTCTTGAGGCAAGCGCTTGACCAAGTATAGCCTGCAGGCGCTGGCGCAGCATTCGACGGCCACGACGGCAACGCCGTCGTCGAAGGGGGACCATGCCACATCCGCTTTCCGGAAGCTTCAGCATCGTCGGGCTCGGGGTGACCGAGCAGGGCCGGCATCTCGGGTTGCCGCCACGGACGTTGCGCGCCCAGGCCGTCGACCTCGCGCTCGCCGACGCGGGCCTGGAGCGGAGCGCGATCGGCGGATACATCGGCGCGTCGACGGAGCTGTTCGACGACGTCCGCCACCTCGGGCTGGCGCCGACGTTCCAGTACAACATGCAGACCGGCGGCACGACGCCAGCGCTGTCGATCATCAACGCGATGGGGTTCCTCGCCACCGGGCAAGCCGACGTCGTCGCCTGCGTGTTCGCGTCGGCGCCGACGTCGGGAGGGATGCGTCGAGCCGACGGCACGCTCGGCGGCTACGGCAACTTCGGCTACGGCTACGGCCCGCTGTACGGGTTCATCGGAGCGCCGGGAGCGCATGCGCTCCACGCTCGCCGGCACATGCATCGCTACGGAACGACCTCGCGCCAGATGGGCGCCGTCGCCGTGCAGCAGCGGGCATACGCGTCGGTGCGGCCGGGCACGCTCGGGTACGGCCAGCCGCTGACGATCGAGGACCACCAGAACTCGCGCATGGTCGTGGATCCCTTCCGCCTGCTGGACTGCACCCGTGACTGCGACGGCGGCGTCGCCGTCCTCGTCACCACGACCGAGCGCGCCCGCGACCTGCCGGGAAAGCACGTGCGCATCCTGGGCGCGGGGACGGGCCACCAGATCCGCAACTGGTGGACGGGCGAGGTGTTCGACCTCCACGACGACGTGCAGCCGTCGCGCGATCGAGCGTTCGGGCAAGCGGGCATCTCGGTCGACGACATCGACGTCGCGGCGCTCTACGACCCGTTCACGATCTCGGTGATCATGCAGCTCGAGGCGTACGGCTTCTGCGCCCCCGGTGAAGGCGGAGCGTTCGTCGAGGACGGCGGCACCCGGCTCGACGGCAAGATCCCGACGAACACCGGCGGCGGGCAGCTCTCCGGCTTCTATGCCACCGGCTTCACGGCGATCAGCGAGGCGCTGTGGCAGCTGCGCGGCGAGGCCGGCGCGACGCAGGTCAGCGGCGCGGAGATCGCGCTGGCGAGCGGCCACGGCGGCCACGCCGGCATCCAGAACACCTCGACCCACGCCACCTTGATCTTCGGAGTCGATCGATGAGCTCAGCCCGCCCGCGTCCCGATCAGCTCGCCGTCGACGACCTCGACGATCCCTTCTGGGAGGCCTGCGCCCGGCACGAGTTCCTCGTGCAGCGGTGCGGCATCTGCGGCGCGTCGTTCTGGCCGGCGACCGCCTGCACCACCCATGGCCTGGCGGCGATGTCGTGGACGCCGGCGTCCGGCCGCGGGGTGGTGCACACCTACACCGTGTACCACCAGGTGTACTCGCAGGCGCTCGCCGATCAGGTGCCGTACGTGGTCGGGGTCGTGAAGCTCGAGGAGGGGCCCTTCTTCCACACCAACATCGTCGGCTGCAGCCCCGACGAGGTGCGCATCGACATGCCCGTCGAAGTGACGTTCGAGGACCTCGACGGCGGCGGGGCGATTCCGCTGTTCCGGCCCCGGCAGAGCTGACGGCGCGGCGGCGCCGCGGCGGTCAGGCGATCACCGCGGCAGCCTCGCCGCGCACGGCGACGCCGCCGCCGGCGCGGCTGAGCTCGATCGCGATCGTCGCCCGGCGCTCGCCGCCGGTCTCGGTGATGTCGGTGATCGATCCGCGGCAGACCAGCACGTCACCCGGCCACACCTGCTCGCGGAACTGGACCGAGAAGCGCCGGATGTTCTCGGCGCCGAAGGCGGACGTGACGTACGTGGCGAGGATGCCGGCCTGGAGCATCCCGACGCTGAACACCGACGGGAAGCCCGCGCTGCGGGCGTACTCGTCGTCGTGGTGGATCGGGTTGAAGTCGCCGCTCGCGCCCTGGTAGCGCACGAAGTCGGTGCGCGTCAGCGGCCCGTACGTGCGCTCCGGCAGCACGTCGCCGGCATTGCGCGGCGGCGCGTTCACGACGCCTCCGGCGCGTGCGCGGTCTCGATCGCCGTCGTGCGCGCTCGGGCGACGAGGTTGCCGTCGCGATCGGTGAAGTCGGTCGTCAGCACGGCGAAGGTCATCGTGCCACCCCTGCGGCCCTCCTTCTCCACCACGGACTCGATCGACGTCTGCGCGGTCAGCTCGTCACCGGCATGGGGAGGCGGCCCGAAGAACTCGTACTCCTGCCCGCCGTGCAGCAGGCGCGCCGGGTCGATCTCCAGCTTCTCGAACAACCGATCCGCGTCCGGCGGCTGCCAGAACGCCATCGTGACGAGGAACGTCGGAGGGATCGGCGCGGCGGCCGCGTCGAGATACGCAGCGTCGTCGGACATCGTCGCCCGTGCGAACTCGCGGATCTTCCCTCGCTCGATCGGAACCTGGAAGCGGGGGCCTTTCGAGCCGACCACGTCTGCGCGCGCCACGGGCCGAGAGTAACACGGCGATCGCGAAGGGCATCGAGAGATCATTTGAAGCGATCTCTGGAAGTGCGCGCAGTATCGTCGCCGGGATGCCACGACGCTCGACGCCGACCGCCAGCCGCCGCGCGTCGAACGGCGAGCGACAGGGCAACGCCACGCGCGCCGTGCTGCTCGACACCGCCGAGCGCGAGTTCGGCGCGCACGGCATCGACGCCGTGTCCCTCAACGAGATCGTGCAGCTCGCCGGCGTCAACACGGCGGCGATCCACTATCACTTCCGCTCGAAGGAGGGGCTCGTCGAGGCGATCGTGCAGCGTGGCATCGCCTCGTGGGCGGGACGCCGGGCGGCGATGCTCACCGACCTGGAACGCCGAGCCCGCCCGAGCCTTCGTGCGGTGGTCGAGGCGATGGTGTTGCCGACGACGATGCTGTGGGAGACGTCCGGCGGGCGCCAGTACGTGCAGTTCCTCGGGGCCGTCGCCGCGCATCCCGTGTTCAGCCAGGTCTTGCTGCGCGCCACCGACGAGCACACCAGCCGCATGCTCGCGGTGCTGGAGCGAGCGACGCCGTCGCTGCCGGCCGCCGTGCGCGTGCGCCGTTATGCGTTCGCCCGCCAGTTCGTGCACCACGCCCTGATGATCGACGCGGGACCGGTGCGGTTGTGGATGCAACAGCACCAGCACGGCCCGCAGCGCCCGCTCGACGTCGAGCTCGTCGACTTCCTCACCGGCGCGATGGGGGCTCCCGTGCGCGGAGGGCTGTCTCACCAACCGCTTGCTTGAGACGCATGCGGCTGCTTCAATCGGCGGGATGCGGCTCGGGATCCAGGTGCGGACGCCGCCGGTCACCGGCGCCACGGTCGTCGAGGATCTGACCAATCTCGCTCGCGCGGCCCGCGACGCCGGCGTGGCGACGATGTGGGTCACCCAGGCGTTCGACTACGACGCGCTGACCGCGCTGGCCGCGGTGGGCGCTGCCGTCGACGGCATCGAGCTCGGCACCGCCGTCGTCGTCACGCGCACCCGGCACCCGATCGCGCTCGCGCTCCAGGCGCTGACCACGCAGGTGGCCCTGTCCGGGCGGCTGGTGCTCGGCATCGGCCCGTCGCACGCCGCGGTCGTGCGCGAGATGTTCGGTGTCGATCCGAGCCGGCCGGTCGAGCACGTCGACGAGTACCTCCAGGTGCTGCACAGCGTGTTCACCAGCGGCGCCGTCGACGTCGACGGCGCAACGCTGTCGGCGCACGCGCCCTCGGTCTCGGTGCGCGGCGCGCAGGCGCCGCCGATCCTCCTCGGAGCGATGAACCCGAAGATGCTCGCGCTCGCCGGCCGGTGCGCCGACGGGACGGTGACGGCGCAGGTCGGGCCGCGCACGCTCGCGACGCACATCGTGCCGGCGTTGTCGTCGGCGGCCGCCGCGGCTGGCAGGCCGCGCCCGCGCGTCGTGCCCTGCGTGGCGGTGTGCGTGACCGGCGACCCGGATGCGACCCGGGCTGCGGTCGCTGCCGAGTACGTCACCGCCGCCAGCCAGCCGACCTACCGGACGATGTTCGCGCTGGAGGGCGTGACCGGCGCCGCCGACCTGGCGATCGTCGGCGACGAGGCCACGGTCGAACGAGGATTGCGGCGGCTCGTTGACGCCGGAGCCACCGACGTCGCCGCACGGCTGGTCGGATCGCCCGCGGAGCGCTCACGCACCATCGAGTTGCTCGGAGGGCTCACCACCCGCGAGGAGTGAGTCGAGGTCCACACCGACCTCGTCGAACGCGGCGCGGATCGCGTCCGAGCCCTTCTTGACGATGCGGCCGGTGTCGGCGACCACGCATTGGGCGGTCACCGCCCGCGCCTCGTCGGACGCCAGGAACACCACCACGGACGCGACGTCGTCGGGGGTCGCGGCGTCGGGGAGCAGGCGCTCGAACCGTGCGACGCGGACCATCGTCGGGGGCTCGCGGTCGCGCGTCGCGGGGTTCGACATGTATGCCGGGGCCACCGCGTTGCAGCGGATGTTGCTGCCGCCGTACATCGCCGCGAGCGAGCGGGTGAGACCGATGACGCCAGCCTTCGAGGCCGCGTACGCAGCTCGCACGGTGGAGCCTTGGTACGCCGCGGTGGAGGCGATGTTGACGATCGCGCCGCCGCCGCGGGCGAGCATCGTCGGGATCGCGTGCTTGCAGGTGAACATCATGCCGCGCAGGTTGACGTCGAGCGTCCGGTCCCACACCTCCGCCGCCAGCCCGAGCAGATCGCGGTCGCCGCTGACGACGTCCGGTCCCAGCGCGGCCGCGTTGTTGACCACGACGTCGACACCGCCGAACGCGACGACGGTCTCGCTGACCATCGCGCGCACCGCCTCCTCGTCGCCGACGTCGACATGGATCGCTTGGCACCGGCCACCTGCGTCGGAGATCTCCTGCGCGACTGCGGCGGCGGTCGAGGCGTTCAGATCGGCGGCCGCGACGAGACCGCCTTCCGACGCCATGCGCAGCGCGATGGCGCGTCCGAGTCCGGAGCCGGCGCCCGTGACGATCGCGATCTTCCCGTCCAGTCCTCGCATCGATGCTCCTCACCTGCGTCCGCTCCGGCTCGCCACCGGGTCAAGTGTTCCTCTACGAGGCCGCGCCGGCAAGGTGTGTTTACACAAACACTTGCTTGCCGTGCCTTGACCAATCACTTGCTAGCTCATACGCTGAAATGTGCCCGGTGACACACCAGGCGGACCAAAGGGGGGATCATGCGACTTCGACGGAGCCGCGCCATGCTCGCCGCCGTGACCGCGCTGATCGCGGTGACGGCCTGTGGTTCGGACGACGACGACGGCGGCCAGGTCTCGACGCCCGGCACTGCGGGTCCCGGCCAGACGGGGGCGCCGGCGACCGACGCTCCCGGCTCGACGTCGGGCGACGGCGGTCCCGGCACGACCGGGGCAGGCGACGAGACGGGGCCGACGCTGCCGCCGAACGTCGACCGCGAGGCCACGCTGAAGTACAACTACACGTTCCTTCCAGCCTCCGCCGACCCACACAAGGCGCATCCGTCGGCGGCGGGCAACGACTGGCTGTACGACCGCCTGCTCGTGCTCGACGGCGACAAGAACCTCCACCCGGGGCTGGCGTTGTCGTGGGAGACGTCCGAGGACCGGCTGACGATGACCCTCGAGCTTCGGCCCGGGGTGAAGTTCCGCGACGGCTCGGACCTCGACGCCGAGGACGTCAAGGCGAGCCTCGAGCGCGGCAAGACGTTGGAGGGCTCGACCGTCGCGCCGTTCCTGCGCACGATCGACACCGTCGAGGTGATCGACCCGATGACCGTCGAGCTCCACCTCGCGACGCCTGACCCGACGCTGGTGTACAACCTCGCGTCGTCGGCTGGCAGCGTGCTCGCGTCGGAGGCGATCGCGTCGAACGCCAACCTCGACGCAGCCGACGTCGGCGCCGGCAGCACTCCCTACAAGCTCGTGCAGTTCGAGTCGGGCAAGTCGTTCTTCGTCGAGCGCGACCCGAACGCACCGGAGTACTGGGACCCGGCGGCCTGGTCGGTGAAGCGCTTCGAGCTGACCAACATCTCCGACCCCGTGGCGCAGATCAACGCCGTCCGCACCGGGGCGATCGACGTCGGATGGCTGCGCCGAAACGAGGCGCAGACCACGTCGGAGCTCCAGGGCACCGATCTGATCGTCTACTCGCAGCAGTCCGAGAACGGCCGCAACCTGAGCTTCCGTGCGAGCCGCGTGTCTCCGTTCTTCAGCGATCCGGAAGTCCGCCGGGCGGTCGCGCAGGCGCTCGACTGGAAGTCGTTGGTCGAGAGCGGCGCGACCGGCATCGACTGCACGCCGATCACGCAGTTCTTCCCCGTGGGCTCGCCCGGGTACATCGAGGACTACGCCCCGCTGGCCTACGACCCCGACGCGGCGCGCCCGGTGCTCGAGGCGACAGGCGGCTTCAGCTTCGAGGTCGTCACGCCACAGGGCGGCGCGCTCGAGGAAGCCGCGGCGCAGTTCCTGCAGCAATCGCTCGCCGACTACGACATCGACGTCACGATCACGCCGATGACGATCAACGAGCAGCAGGCCGACTTCATCGCCGGCAACCGCGACGCGTACCTCGGCGGCATCGCCGGCTATCCCGACCCGACGATCGTGCTGACCAACCTCTACACCTCGTTCATCAAGACCGCCGACGCCGACGCGCCGAAGGTCGAGGAGATGATGAACGCGGCCAACGAGTTCCCGCTCGGTTCGCCGGAGCGCGCCGAGAAGCTCGAGGAGGTCAACCGCTACACGCTCGAGCAGGCGTGGTCGGTGCCGATCTGCTTCAGCAAGTCGACGTGGGCCGCCAAGCCGAACATCGTCGGCTTGGACACGATGGCCGAGACCTGGGGCGGCACCACCCACGACACCCGCTACTGGGCAGTCCTCGAGGACTGACGGGGAGCGCACCTCGTCATGGCGAAGATGGTCGTACGGCGACTGCTGTGGGGCATCCCCTCGCTGTTCATCGTCACGTTCCTCGTCTTCGCCCTGCTCGACCTGGCGCCCGGCGATGCTGCTCGCAGCATCGCCGGGCCCGAGGCGAGCGAAGAGACGGTGCAGGGAATCCGCGACAGCTTGAAGCTCGGTGATCCGCTGCTGATCCGCTACGGCCGCTGGATCGGGGACGCGGCCACCGGCGACCTCGGCGTCTCGCTCGTCGGCCGCCAGTCGGTCGCCCGGATGGTGTTCGATTCGATTCCGGCGACGATGTCGCTGGTCGGAGTCGCGATGGCGATCTCGCTCGTCGGCGCGTTGGCGCTCGGCCTGGCGCCGGCGCGGTGGCCGCATCGCTCGGTCGACCGCGTCTGCACGTCGCTGACAGCGGTGAGCGTCTCGATGCCGTCGATGTGGATCGCGATGATCCTGCTGACGTTGTTCGCGCTGGACCGCACCTGGCTGCCTGCCGTCGGCTACACGGGACTGCTCGACAACCCGTGGGAGTGGCTGCGGCACCTGCTGCTGCCGGCGTTCGCCCTCGCCGCGTCCACCGCCGGCGAGCTCGCCCGGCAGCTGCGCGGATCGATGCGCGACGAGATGGACAAGGACTACGTCCTCGCCGCGCAGGCACGCGGTGTGCGGCGCGGTCGCGTCGTGCGCAAGCATGCCCTCAAGAACGCTGCGATCCCGCTGGTGACCGTGCTGGGCCTGCGCATCGGCCAGCTCCTCGGCGGCACCGTGATCGTCGAGCAGATCTTCGTCATCGACGGCATGGGCCGCCTCACCGTGACCGCGGTGCTGGCGCGCGACGTGCCCGTGGTCCTCGGCGTGGTGGTCGTCGCGACGACCATCGTCCTGCTGCTGAGCCTGCTCGTCGACGCCTCCTACGGGTACTTCAATCCCAAGCTGAGGACGTCGTGAGCACCGTCGC
>CAZGUH010000018.1:17037-23765 GCA_964529005.1 uncultured Ilumatobacteraceae bacterium
GACGCCTCCTACGGGTACTTCAATCCCAAGCTGAGGACGTCGTGAGCACCGTCGCACCGACCTCCGACGCGTACGCCGGCGCAACGCCGGCGGCGACGCGCGACCCCAACGCCGTGGCGCAGACGTTCCGCAGCAACAAGCTGGCGATGGCCGCCGCGATCTACCTCGTCCTCCTTGTCGTCGTGGCGATCCTGGCGCCGCTTGTGGTGCCGCGCGATCCCGCCGCGCTCGATCTGACGAAGGTCTACAAGGGTCCCGGTGACGGCGGGCTGCTCGGCACGGACAACCTCGGGCGCGATCAGTTGAGCCGCCTGATCTACGGCGCGCGCACGTCGCTGGTGGCGTCGGTCGAAGCGGTCGGCATCAGCCTGCTGCTCGGCGTGCCGTTCGGCGTCGTCGCCGGATACCGCGGCGGCAAGCTCGACACGCTGTTCAGCCGCGTCAACGACGCGCTGATGAGCGTGCCGAACCTCATCCTCGCGCTCGCCATGGTGGCGGTGCTCGGCCCCGGCCTGGGCAACGCGATGCTCGCCATCGGCATCGTCTTCACGCCGCGTGTCTTCCGCGTCGTGCGCGCCGCGGCGCTCGAAGTGCGCCACAACACGTTCGTCGAAGGCTTGGAGTCGGTCGGGCTGACACGCGGCCGCATCCTCGTGCGCCACATCCTGCCCAACGTGATGTCGCCGCTCCTCGTCGTCGTCTCGGTGTCGTTCGGCAACGCGGTGCTCGCCGAAGCCGGCCTCAGCTTCCTGGGGCTCGGCGCACGACCGCCGACGGCGACGTGGGGCGGCATGCTCGAGACCGCGCTGCAACGCCTCGACCTCACGTATCTGGCCGTCGCACCCGGCGTCGCCCTGTTCCTCACGATCTGCGCGTTCACGTTCGTCGGCGATGCGCTACGTGACGCGCTCGCCGCGCGGAGGTCGACCGATCGTGGATGACCGTGCCGTGGACGACAGCGCCGTGGACGACAATGCTCTGCGCGACGGCGCGCCGCCCGACCTGCTCGCGGTGGATGGGCTGTCGGTCGGATTCCCGTACGGCCGTGGCCTCGTCACCGTGGTGCGGTCGGCGTCGTTCACGGTCGGGCGCGGCGAGATCGTCGGCCTCGTCGGCGAGTCGGGGTCGGGCAAGACGGTGACGTCGCTGGCGGCGATGGGACTGCTGCCCGAAGTCGGCGGCGTCATCACTGGCGGGCGGGTCGTGTTCGACGGCGCCGAGCTGACCGCGCGGCCGGCCAAGGAGTGGAGCCGCCTGCGCGGCCGGCGCATCTCGATGATCTTCCAGCAGCCGACCCGCAGCCTGAACCCGGCGTTCACGGTCGGCGAGCAGATCGCAGAGTGCGTGCGCCTCCACTTCGACGTGTCGCGCAAGGAGGCGCGCGCTCGCGCGATCGAGATGCTCGACCGGGTCGGCATCGCCGATGCGGCGCGGCGCGTCGACGAGTACCCGCACAAGTTCAGCGGCGGCATGTGCCAGCGGGTGATGATCGCGATCGCGTTGATCTCCGAGCCCGAGCTGCTCATCGCCGACGAGCCCACCACCGCGCTCGACGTCACCGTCCAGGCGCGCATCCTGGACTTGCTGCGCGAGATCCAGGACGACACCGGCATCGGCATCCTGTACATCACCCATGACCTCGGCGTGGTGGCGGAGCTGTGCGATCGCGTCGCGGTGATGTACGCCGGTGAGACCGTCGAGGTGGCGCCGGTCGAGCGGCTGTTCCGCCACCCGGCGCACCCTTACACCGCTGGGCTGCTGCGCGCGATCCCGCGGCGCGGCGCCGGCAAGCGCATGCAGACCATCGAGGGACAGGTCCCCGCGCCGATGCAGATGCCGCAGGGGTGCCGGTTCCATCCCCGATGCGCGTTCGCCGTCGAGGGCCGGTGCACGGCGGAGGCGCTCGAGCTGGCCCGGCTCGACGACGTCCATGCGACGCGCTGCGTGCGGGTGCATGAGATCGAGCTCGCGGGCGTGGGTCGATGACCCTGCTCGAAGTCGACGGTCTCACCAAGGTGTTCCGCCGCCGGCGGCTGTTCCGACCGCCGATCGAGCACCGCGCCGTCGACGACGTCAGCTTCCGCATCGAGCGTGGGCGCACGCTGGCCATCGTCGGCGAATCCGGCGCCGGCAAGTCGACGATCGCGCGCCTCGTCACGCGCTTGATCGAGCCGGACTCCGGCTCGGTCCGCTTCGACGGCGTCGACCTGCTCGCCCTCAGCAGCCGGGAGATGCGCGAGCGCAGGCGCGACATCCAGATGATCTTCCAGGATCCGTACGGCTCGTTCGACCCGCGGGTCCAGATCGGGGTCACCGTCGCCGAGCCGCTGAAGGCGCACTTCGGCATGAACCGCCCCGACCGGGAGAAGGCGGCGCTCGAGGCGCTCGTCAGCGTCGGGCTCGGCGCCCATCACCTCCACCGCCGCCCGCACCAGCTGTCGGGCGGGCAGCTCCAGCGCGTCTCGATCGCGCGCGCGTTGACCGTCGACCCGAAGCTGATCCTGTGCGACGAGGCTGTCGCCGCCCTCGACGTGTCGATCCGCGGGCAGGTGCTCAACCTCCTGCTCGACATCCAGGAGAGCCGCGGCGTCTCGTACCTGTTCATCGCCCACGACCTGGCGATCGTCGAGGCGTTCGCCGACGACGTCGTCGTGATGAAGGCGGGACGCGTGATGGAGGCCGCTCCCGCCGCCGAGTTGTTCGCGCGGCCGGCGAGCGAGTACACACGTCAGCTGCTCGACGCCAGCCCGATCGCCGATCCCGCGCGGCGCCGGCGGCGCGCGGCCGACCGATCCGCCGCTCGCGGCGGCGATTCCGTTCCGACGATGGGAGTGCTGTGACAGAACCGGCGGCAGACGACGCGTTGGCGACCTCCGAGCGATGGGGGGTCGCGGAGGGGTTGCTCACCGGCAAGGTGATCGCGGTCGCTGGGGTCGGTCCCGGCCTCGGCGCGCACATCGCCGTCGCCGCCGCTCGCGCCGGCGCTGCCGTCGTGCTCGGGGCCCGGTCGGCGGGCTACCTCGACGCGCTGGCGGGCGGGATGACCAAGGCCGGATTTCGGGTCGCCTGGGAGCGGTGCGACATCAGCGACCCGCAGGACTGCGCGCGCCTCGTGGCGCGCGCCGTGGAGGACTTCGGCGGCCTCGACGGCGTCGTGCAGAACGCGTACCGCCCGGGGCCGCTGAACGCGCCGATCCTCGACGCCGACTTCGACGAGTGGCGGGCCGCCATGGACGTCAACCTGTTCGGATCGCTCCAGCTGAGCCGCGCGGCGGTGCCCGCGATGCGCGCACGCGGCGGCGGCTCGCTGGTGTTCGTCAGCTCGCAGATCGTCCGGCGGGTGCTTCCCGGACGTGGGGCGTATGCCGCGTCGAAGGCGGCGCTGATGGCAGCCGCCCAGGTGCTCGCCCGCGAGCTCGGACCCGAGCGCATCCGTGTCAACTGCGTGGTGCCCGGGCGCATGTGGGGTCCGAGCTTCCGAGACGCCTACGCGCAGCGCGCCGCCGATCAGGGCGTGACGCTCGAGGAGGTCCTCGCGCCGGTGCGTGCCCTGCTGTCGCTGCCCGACATCCCCACCGATGCCGACTGCGTCGGCCCGGCGCTGTTCCTGCTGTCGGACCTCGCCAGCGCGATGACCGGGCAGGGCGTGGACGTCAACGGCGGCGAGACGTTCCACTGACGGCCCGCTCTGACGCTCTGACGACGCGCGGCGCCGTCAGAGCGTCAGCGGCACCTGCGCCCCGACGCGCTCGCAGTAGCGCGGGTAGCGGGCGATGTCGACGAGCTCGACGCGGAACTGGCCGGGCTTGGTGAGGTAGGCGAACATCGCCGGCTTGCCGTCGTCGCCGAGTGCGCACACCTGGATCCGCCATCCGCGCCGTTGCAGCCGCTCGACGTCGCCGCGCACGTCGTTGGACCAGTAGGCGTGGTGGTGGAGCGCGATCAGCTCGTCGGTGGCCCACACCCCGCCGGGCGCGCCCTGGATCAGCTCGATGTGCATCGGGCCTCCGATCGTGTGCACCGCCACGCTCTCCAGGCTGACCGGGCCGTCGGGGCTCCAGAAATCCATCGGCTCGGCGTGCGAGCGGTCGGACCAGCGGAAGCCGAATGCATCCGTCAGGACCTGCACTGCTCGGTCGACGTCGTTGGTCGCCAGGCCGAGGTGGTACGGCATGCGCTCCATCTCCGGCAACGACGCGGCGGCGAACTGTGCGAGGTCCATGGCGCGGATCCTACCGACGGCGCCGCCGCCAGGCGAACAAGCGCATGCTTAAGTCCGGGCGGTAGGATCGCCGTGGGGCGGTGTCGAGCCGAGCGAGACGAGGAGCGCTGTGGAGCCGATCGCGACGACCGATGCGAGCGAGCTGCGCGCCGCCGCGGCGACGCCGCTGCGCGAGCTGGCCCACGCCCTCGTCGGTCACGACGTCGACGACGAACTGCTCGCCGAGATCGCCGCCACGGCTGGGCGCTGGGTCGGCACAGCGCGCGGCGCGCCCCCGCGGCGGCGCAGCCTCGCGGCCTATCTCGACGACCTCGACGTCGAGCCTCCCGGCGACGGCGAGCCCGTCGACCACTACGACGAGTGCGCCGTGTCGGGCCGCTCCAACCCGTTCTCGATCGACATGTCGGCCGTCCGCCGCGGTGACGCGGTGGTCGTGCGCGCCGTCTTCGGCCCCGCGTTCGAAGGCGTCCCCGGTCGGGCGCACGGAGGGCTCGTCGCCGCCGCGTTCGACGACTGCATGGGCTTCCTGACCGCGATGTACGACCACCCGGTCGTACAGGGGGAGTTGACGATCCGCTACGTCGCTCCCACTCCGATCGGCGAGGAGGTGGAGATCGTCGTGCGGGAGGTCGAACGGCAGGGACGCAAGGTCACCGTGGAGGCGGAGATGTCGGCGGGCGGGCAGGTGACCGCCAGGGCACGCGGTGTCCACGTCGTGGTCGACCGGCAGCGCATCGTCGCCTCCGCCACCGCCGACCGAAGCTAGCGGTTGCTTGGTATTGTTGTGTCCGTGGATTGTTGACGGCCGAGCCTCCGGTTCGGTAAATTTTCCCGAGCGCTTGGTCAAGAACCAAGCGGATGGAGGAACGATGGCTGCTTCCGACGTTGCGGAGCAGGAGCCTTACAGGCCGCTCAGCGGTGTGCGGGTGCTCGATCTCAGCCGTTTGATCGTGGGCGGGCTGACGACGCGCCAGCTTGCCGATCTCGGCGCCGACGTGGTCAAGGTGGAAGAGCCCGGCTCGGGCGACTATCTGCGTGCGATCCCGCCGTTCGTCGACGGTGAAGGCGTGTGGCACCACCTGCTGAACAGGAACAAGCGCAGCATCGCGCTCGACATCGTTGGCAGCGAGACCGACCGGGAGACGCTCCGCCGGCTGGTCGGCGTCGCCGACGTGGTGGTCGACGTGTCCCGCCCGGGGAGCCTCGAGCGCATGGGCATCGACATCGCCCAGTTCCGGCGCGAGCGCCCCGAGCTGATCGTGTGTTCGATCACCGGCTTCGGGCAGACGGGCCCATGGTCGATGATGGCTGCGCACGGCATGAACATGGACAGCCTGGCGAGCACGATCATCATCGGCTACGACGGCGACGAAGCGCGCTTCGAACAGGTCGCCTACACCGGGCTCAGCCAGGAGCAGGGCTCGCTGAACGGCGCCCTGGCGATCTGCGCCGCCCTCGTCAACGTCCGTGGCGGCGGCAGTGGCGCGTGGATCGACATCTCGTGCTGGGACGGTCTGGTCGACATGAACCGCACGGCGATCGCGTACCTCGCCGCGACCGGTGAGACGGTGCAGGAGAGCCAGAAGCACATGTGGGGCTCGTTGCATCGCATCTACAAGACGAAGGACGGCAAGTCGATCTTCATCGCGGTGATCGAGGAGAAGTTCTGGAAGCAGTTCTGCGAGGCCGTCGACCGCCCGGACCTCCTCGATCGGTGGAACGGCAAGGGAGGCGTCGACTACGGCGACCCCAGCCTCATCGGGGAGATGGAAGAGATCATCGGCTCGCGCACGGCGGAGGAGTGGCAGGACACCTTCATCCACTGGGGGCTCCCCGGCAGCCAGCTGATGACCCTCGAAGAGGTGATGCAGTCCGAGCACTTCCGTGAGCGGGCGCTGCTGGAGCAGGTGGACGGTCGCCGGATCCCGAACATGGCCGGGCCGATCCGCTGGATCGATCACCCGGGCCATCGCCCGGGGTGGCATCCCCAGCCGGCCCCCGAGGTCGGCGCCCACGGCGCCGCGGTGCTCGCCGACTGGCTGGGTGAGCGCTAGGCCGCTGGCCGCCACGGCTCAGGCGTAGAGCTTGCCGTCCGGTGTGGTGGCGTGGCTCTCTGCTTCGACGTCCCCACGGCGGAGGCGC
Organism: uncultured Ilumatobacteraceae bacterium; assembly: GCA_964529005.1. Lineage (GTDB taxonomy): Bacteria > Actinomycetota > Acidimicrobiia > Acidimicrobiales > Ilumatobacteraceae > CAZGUH01. Next base: position 23,402 of record CAZGUH010000018.1, read on the forward strand.
TCGGAACGCGACCCCGCGATCGGCTCGTTGCCGGGCATCGTCGGCCCGCCGGGGGAGCGTTCCACCTGCCGGCGAATGGCGCGACCAAACGCTAGCTTGAACGGATCGAAGTGGGTAGAGTCGGCTCCGCGCGCATGCGCGATTGACATCTGAAGGGGGACCAAGATGCGCCGGATGTTCCTGGGCGCCACGGTGGCCGTGGCGTTGATCGCCGCAGGCTGTGGCGACGATGACGACTCCGATTCGAGTTCCACCGAAGGGGGCGGCGGGTCGGTCGAGACCACGACCGGCGCCAGCACCGGATCGAGCGGCGACTTCGTCGTCGACGAGCCGGTCAAGATCATCGGCTTCTGGGAGGTGAAGG
>CAZGUH010000018.1:23865-74731 GCA_964529005.1 uncultured Ilumatobacteraceae bacterium
GGCGACTTCGTCGTCGACGAGCCGGTCAAGATCATCGGCTTCTGGGAGGTGAAGGGCGAATCGGCCCCCGCGGTCGACGACTTCCAGAACGCGACCGAGATCGCGATCGAAGACATCAACGCCGCCGGCGGCGTCGGCGGAAAGCCCGTCGAGTTCGTCCGCGTCCCGGGGCCGGTCACCGATCCCCAGGCAGCGGTGACGCAGTACGTCAAGGCGATCGCCGAGAAGCCGGCGATCATCGTCGGCGCCGGGGGCTCGACGGAAGCGCTGAGCGCCCAGATCGCCCGCGGCGGCATCCCGCTCATCTCGCCGGACGTCAACGCCAACGTCGAGTTCGGCGCGCCGGGGGGCAGCGAGTGGCTGTGGCTGATCTCCAGCGATCAACGCCAGTCATGGTCGAACGCGACGCGGTACGTCGTCGAGGAGCTGGGGGCGACCGAGCTCGGCACGATGGGCTACGCGATCCCGTTCGGGTCGATCGGGCGTGAGACGGTCGCCGAGGTGGCGCCGGAGCTCGGCGCAGAGGTCACCGTCGACCGCGAGATCCCCGTGCTCGGCCAGGACCTCACCCAGGCCGTGCTGGCGATGAAGGACGTCGACGCCGTGTTCAACGCGTCGTACAACAACGACAACGCCCTCCAGCTGAACCAGTTCGCCCAGAACGGCTACGAGATGCCCACAATGCTGCAAGGCGGCGTGATGCAGGTGGTCGGTGAGGGCAGCGGGCTGGTTTCGGGTCCGATCCTCGACACGGTGTACGCCTGGACCGACTGCAACCCGCTGTCGGACGACCCGGGAATGCAGCGCTTCGCCGAGACGTACGAGGAGCGCTTCGGGGCCCCGCCGACGTACCTCGCGGCGATCACCTACGACATGGTCCAGCTCGCCGCCGAGGCGATCCGCCAGGCGAAGTCGGTGGAGCCGCAGGCGGTGAACGACGCCATCGCCAACATCACGTACACCGACGGCATCTGCATGCCGGACTATCACGCCGACGGCGCGCACGTGCTGGTGCACACGAACACGATCATCCACTTCAACCAGGGCGGCACCTGGGACGAGGTGAAGTCGTACACGAACGAGGATCTTCCGAAGGTCGGCTCCTGACACGAGAGAGGCCGAGATGGGTCAGCAGGGTTACGTGATCGGTGTCGACATCGGCGGCACCTTCACCGACTGTGTGGTCGTCACTCCGGACGGCGCCACGGCCGTGGGAAAGGTGTCGACGACCCCGGACGACTTCTCCCGGGGGTTCTTCGGCTCGATCGCGGCCGCTGCGGCCCAGCTCGGCCTCGACGAACGCGGCCTGATGGCGAGCACGACGAAGCTCGCCCACGGCACCACGGCGGGCATCAACGCGATCGTCACCGGTTCGGGGGCCGAGGTCGGGCTGCTGGCGACGAAGGGGCACGGCGACGCCATCCGGGCGATGGCCGGCCAGGGCCGCGTGCTCGGGGCGTCGATCGAGGAGATCCTCGACTACAGCATCAGCGACCGCCCCGAGCCCGTCGTGCCCGCCGAACGGGTGGCGGAGGTGACCGAGCGCGTCGACTTCGCCGGTGACGTCGTCGTCGCGTTGCAGGAGGCCGAGGTGCACGCCGCGCTCGACCGGTTCGAGCGCCTCGGGGTCGGCGCCGTGGCGATCTCGTTCCTGTGGAGCTTCCAGAACCCCCAGCACGAGGAGCGCGCCCGCGAGATCGTCGTCGAACGATTCCCCGGCATGTTCGTGTCGTGCAGCCACGACGTCGCGCCGCGCATCGGCGAGTACGGGCGCACCGTGTCGACCGTGATGAACGCCGCGATCGGCCCCCTGATGCTCACCTACATCGACCGGATCGTCAACGGCGCGCGCGACCGAGGGCTCCCGGGCGAGGTGCTGTTCGCGCTGTGCGAGGGCGGGCTCGTCTCCGCCGACGAAGCGCGGCGCCACCCGCTGAACACCGTGCAGTCCGGGCCGGTCGCCGGTGTCGTCGGCTCGGCGCGCGCCGGGGCCGTGATGGGCTACCCGAACGTGATCGTCACCGACATGGGCGGCACGACGCTCGACGTCGCGACCGTCGCCGACGGCGCCGTGTCGTTCAGCGAGGACAACGAGCTCGAGCGCCAGCGCGTCTACCTGCGCAAGGTCGACGTCGATTCGATCGGCGCCGGCGGCGGATCGGTGGCGTGGATCCACGAGGACAGCGGCACCCTGCGAGTCGGGCCGCGCAGCGCCGGCGCCGTGCCGGGTCCGATCTGCTACGGCCGTGGCGGCCAGGAGGTCACCGTCACCGACGCGGACCTCGTCCTCGGTGTGCTCAACCCGGACCGGCCGCTCGCCGGCGGGCTGCGTCTCGACCTCGACGCAGCCGCCCGGGGTGTCGACCGGCTCGCGCAGCGCCTCGGCATCTCCCGCGACGAGTGCGCCGCCGGCATCGTCGAGATCGTCGACAGCCGGATGGAGGATCTCATCCGGCGCGTGACGATCCAGCGCGGCCAGGACCCGCGACGCTTCACCATGTGGGCCTACGGCGGGGCGAGTGGCGCGCACGCGGGCCTGTTCGGCCGCGACGTGGGCGTGCGCGAGGTCGTGTTCCCGCTCAACGATCTCTCGTCGGTCTGGTCCGCCTATGGCCTGGCGCAGCTCGCGCCGTCGCGCACGTTCCTCGCCAGCGTGCTGTTCCGCACGCCGTTCGACCTCGGCGCGATCGCGGACGTGCTCGATCGGCTCGAGCGCCAAGCGCTGGCGTACACCGCGGCCCATGGCCTCACCGACGTGCTCGTCGAGCGCCGCGCCGACATGAAGTACTCGCTCCAGGTGTTCGAGGTCGAAGTCGACGTGCCCGCCGGCCGTGTCGACACGGCGTGGGCCGAGCAGCTGATGGAGAACTTCCATGCCACCTACGACGCCCGCTTCGGCGCCGGGGCGGGGTACGCGGCCGCCGGCGCCGTGCTCACCGCGCTGCGGGTCACCGTCACGTCGGCGACGCAGGAGCTGACCGTGCCGGCGCTGAAGGGGGACACCGCCGGCGCCCCGGAGCCCGAGGGCGTCCGCCCGGTGTACTGGAGCGAGGCGCGGGCCCGTCCCGAGACGCCGGTGTACTGGGGCCCGAGCCTCCAGCCGGGCCACCACATCGCGGGGCCGGCGATCGCCGAGTACCCCAACACGACGATCGCCGTGCGGCCGGGGCAGGCGATGCGCATCGACAAGGTCGGCAACGTGATCCTGAGCCTGAAGGAGGAGTCGTGAGCATCACCACTCCGCCGAGCCTCGCCAACGAGCTCGAGCGCCGCCGCGACAGCCTGCGGCACGGGTACATCCCGCCGGACACGATCGTCGTCGACCCCTCGCTCGAGTTCTTCACCGACGCCGTCGACGACGTCGACATCGTCACCTACGAAGTCATCCGCTCCAAGCTGTGGAACCTGAACATCGACCACGGCGACACCATCCGCCGGGTCTCGGGCTCGAACCTCGTGGTGGAGGGCTACGACTTCAACTGCTCCGTCACCACCGAGGTCGGCCACGCGGTGGCGTTCGGGGCCTACTCGATGTTCTTCGCCGGGTGCGCCGACGAAGTCATCAAGTGGACGCTCGAGCACCGCTCGATGAACGTCGGCATCCGCGAAGGCGACATCTGGCTGCACGACGACCCGTGGGTCGGCACCAACCACCAGATGGACGTCGCGGTCTACGCGCCCGTGTTCCACGACGGGAAGCTCTTCGCCTGGCTCTACAACTGCGTGCACCAGCGCGAGATCGGCGGCTCGCAGCCGGGCGGCTTCATCTCCAACACCAACGACGTCTACCTCGAGCCGACGTTCATGCCGCCGATCCGCCTCGGCGAGAACGGCGTCGTGCGCGAAGACCTCGTCGACATGTGGGTGCGGCGCTCACGCCTGCCCGACCTGATGGTGCTGGAGCTCAACTCGCAGGTCGCCGGGCTGCGCTTCGCCCAGCAGCGCTTCGCCGAGATGATCGAGCGCTACGGCGCGGCGGTGATCAAGGGCGTGATGAACAAGATGATCGACGCCACGGCGAGCGCGGTCGCGGCGCGGCTGCGCCAGCTGCCCGACGGCATCTGGCGGGACGAGCGTTACCTCGCCGGCGCCGAGAAGGACGAGACACGGCTGCACAAGGTGTGCATGACGTTCGAGAAGCGCGGCGACCGGCTGAAGGTGTCGAACGCCGGCACCGATCCGGCCGCCGGCTCGTTCAACATCACGCCAGGCGTGTTCCGCGCCACGGTCCTCAACGGGTTGCAGCCGACGTTCGGCTACGACCAGTACCTGTGTGCTGCGGGCATCCTGCGCCAGCTCGACTTCGAGTACGCGCACGGGTCGATCACCTCGGCGACGCATCCCTCCGCGGTCAGCAGCTCGCTCGGCACGCTCGTCAGCCTCACGCAGGCGCACAACCTCGGATCGAAGATGGTGAGCGGCGACCCCGCCCTGTCCCGTCACGCGTTCGCCGCACCGTCGGCTCACACCACGTCGTACAACGGGCTGTTCGGTGTCGACCAGTACGGCAACCCCTATGCCGACCTGCCGCTCGACACCGTCGCAGGCGGCGTGGGGGCGTTCAACTTCCGCGACGGCATCGACCACGGCGGTCCGATCTTCGCCGTCGCCGGACGCATCTCCGACGTCGAGAAGTACGAGCAGCAGATCCCGTTCCTCTACGTCTACCGCAAAGAGCTGCCGGACTCCGGCGGCCACGGTCGCTGGCGGGGTGGGGTCACGTTCGTGGCGAGCTGGGTCGGCCACAAGACCGACAGCTCGTTCATCGCCTCCGGAGGATTGCTGAAGAGCGTCACCCAGGGCATGGGGGTGTGCGGCGGGTTCCCGGCGACGGGCGGATACAACTGGTACGCGCGCGACACCGCGATCCAGGAGTGGTTCGCCAGCGGGCGCATCCCGGGCAGCCCCGCCGAGCTGCGCGAGCTCGCCCCGCACGGCGACCTGTCCAGCATCAAGAGCTTCGACAACCGGCTCGGTGTCGCGGACGTCTTCGACAACCTGCCGAACCCGGGCGCCGGTTGGGGTGATCCGCTGACGCGCGACCCCGAGCTGGTGGTGGACGACATTCGCCGCGGCCGAGTCAGCATCGACGATGCGCGAGCGCTGTACGGGGTCGTCGTCGACGACGACGGAGAGCTGCTCGCGGACGAGACCCGCGCGCAGCACGACGCGGTCCGGCGGCAGCGGCTGGAGCAGGCCCGCGCCCCGCGCAAGCCGCTGTCGGGAACGGCGCAGGCGCCCGAGGGGGCGATCCGCCCGATCGAAGGGGTCGCGGTCGTCCAACGCGCCGAGGGGTCTGTCTTCGTGTGCGTCGAGTGTGGGCAGCTGCTCGGTCTCACCGACCACACCTACCGGTTGGGCTGCGCGGAGCTGGAGAGCGAGCTGACCGACATCGGGCCGTACTTCACGCCACCCGAGCGCGAGACCGGGGAGCGGTTGATCATGCGCAGCTACCTGTGCCCGAGCTGTGCCACGATCCTCGACATCTCGCTGTGCCGTCCCGACGACCTGCCCTACGACGACGTCATCGTGCCGTGACGCCGACCGGCGACCTCCGGCTGCCGACGGTCACCGAGCCCGAGGAGCAGGCCCGTCCGGCCGGCGCATCGACCGTGCTCGACGCCCGCGACATCTCCGTGTCGTTCGGCGGAGTCCGGGCCGTGCGCGACGTCTCGCTCACCCTGGCGCGCGACGAGATCCTCGGGATCGTCGGGCCGAACGGCAGCGGCAAGTCGACGTTCCTCAACGCGATCACCGGCGTGGTGCGGGCGCGCGGATCCCTGGTGGTGTCGGGGGCGCCGGCGCGCCTCGGTCGCCCCGCTGCCGCCCGCCGGGCGGGGATCGCCCGGGTGTTCCAGCAGCCGCAGGTGTTCAGCGCGCTGTCCTGCCTGGAGAACGTCGCCGTCGGCGATGCCGATCGGAGGCTCACCGGCGGGGTCGGGGCGTTGGTGTTGCGGCCGTTGATGGCCCGCCACGAGCGGGCGCGCTGGGAGCGCGCGCAGGCCGCGCTCGACGGCGTCGGGCTCGGCGCGTTGGCGCAGGCCAGCGCGGGAGACGTGACGTACGGGCAGCAGCGCCTGCTCGAGCTGGCCCGCGCCGTGGTGTCGGGCGCTCCGGTGATCCTGCTCGACGAGCCCAGCGCCGGCCTCAACGACGCGGAGACCGAGCGGCTGAAGGAGCTGTTGCGGGGCTTGCGTGACCAAGGCCGCTCGCTCGTGATCGTCGACCACAAGATCGACTTCATCGACGCGCTGTGCGACCGCGTCGCGGTGTTCGAGCTCGGCCAGCTCGTCGCCGTCGCCCCGCCCGCGGTGATCTGGACGAACCCGCGTGTCGTCGACGCCTACCTCGGAGTCGTGCACGATGCTTGAGGTCCGCGGACTGCGGGTCGCGTACGGCCCTGTCGAGGCCGTCCGCGGCATCGACATCGAGGTCGGCGCGGGGGAGGCGGTCGCGCTGCTCGGACCCAACGGCGCCGGCAAGACGTCGACGCTGCGGGCCGTCAGCCAACTCGTCGCCCACTCGGGCGTCGTGTCCTTCGACGGCGCCGTGATCGACGGTCTCAACCCCGGCGCCGTCGCCCGCTCGGGGCTGATCCACGTGCCGGAGGGCCGCCACGTGTTCCCGACGCTGACGGTCGACGAGAACCTGATGATGGGCGACCTGGCCCGCGACCGGCGGGCGCGCAGCTACACGATCGCCGACGTGTACGACCTGTTCCCCGCGCTGCGCTCGATCCGGACGCGGCTCGGGTACGCGCTGTCGGGCGGCGAGCAGCAGATGGTCGCGATCGGCAGGGCCCTCGTCGCCTCCCCGCGGATGCTGCTCGTCGACGAGCCGTCGCTCGGCCTCGCGCCGATCGTGGCGACGACCGTGTTCGGCGTGCTCCGCGAGGTCGCGCACAGCACGCCGATGCTCGTCATCGAGCAGAACACGTCCCACGCGCTGGCGGTCTGCGGACGCGCGTACGTGCTCGCCGGAGGCCGCGTCGTGCTGTCGGGCTCGGCGGCCCAGCTGTCCGACCGTTCCGAGCTGCTCGCATCGTTCCTCGGCCAGCACGACGCCGCGGCGTCCGTGCAGCGCGAGGCGAAGGCGTCGGCGCGGGCGCTGCAACAGCAGGAGGCGAGCGGGTGAGCCAGTTCGTCGCCCTGGCGGCGAGCGGGTTGGCGCTGGGCGCGATCCTCGCGCTCGTCGGCGTGGGCGTGATCGTGCTGTACAGCGCCACCGGCGTCGTCAACTTCGCGCATGGCGGGTTGGTGACCCTCGGCGCGTACGTCGGTGTGTGGGCCATCGTCGACCTCGGGCTGCCCACGTTCGCGGGGTACGCGGTGTCGCTCGTCGTGCTGTTCCTCGTCGGCGTCTGCATCGAGGTGGTGGCGTACGCGCCGTTGCGCCGGCGGCCACAGCTGGTCGTCGTGGTGGCGACGCTCGCCGCCGCGATCGTGATCGAGGCGCTGTGCTCGCTGTGGCAGGGCAACACGCCGCGCCTGCTCGCCTCGCCGTTCACGTCGTCGACGGTGCACGTCGCCGGCGCCGCGATCGCGCTCCAGCGCGTCGTGATCATCATCGTCTCGGCGGTCGTGATCGCCGCGCTGCTGCTCGTCTTCCACCGCACGTCCTTCGGCCGGCAGCTGCGCGCGCTGGCCTCGGACCCCGAAGCCGCGCAGCTCTACGGCGTGCGCACGCGCGTCGTCTCGGTGACCGCGTTCGGACTCTCCGCCATGCTCGCCGCACTCGCCGGGATCCTGATCGCGCCGTTGACGTCGGTGAACCTGACGCTCGGGTTCGCGCTGATGCTGCCCGCCTTCGCCGCCGCGACCGTGGGCGGCTTCGGCAACCTGACCGGCGTCGTCGTCGGCGGCCTCGCCGTCGGCCTCGTGCAGCAGCTCCTCGGCGGCTACGTGTTCGTCGACTACGCCGACACGCTGCCGTACGTGATGATGTTCCTGATCATCGCCGCGCGGCCGGAAGGCCTGCTCGGTGGCGCCGGGCGGAGCAGGCTGTGATCGTCACCGCGATGCGCGACCGCCTGACCCGCCGGCGGCCGGATCGGCCGGCCGTCTACCAGCGACACCAGTTCGCCGCCGTCGTGGCGTTCGTCCTGTTCTTGGCGCTCGTCGTGCCGCGGTTGGCGACCACGCCGGTCGCCAAGAACCTCGTCAACCTGTGGCTCGTGTACGGCATCGCGGCGATCGGGTTCTTCTGGATGTTCGGCCTGGCCGGCCGCTTCGCGTTCTGCCAGACGTTCATGATGCTGCTCGGCGGGTACACCTCGGCGTGGGTGACCCGCGGCGACGGGCGCCTGCCCGTGGTGCTCGGGCTGCTGTGCGGCGTCGCGGTCACCGCCGCCGTCGCGGTGGCCATCGGTCTCGCCGTGCACCGCGCGTCCGACCTCTACTTCGCGATCGCCACGTTGGCGGTGACGCAGGTCGGCGCCGTGGTGTTCCGCCGCTGGGAAGGCTTCAGCGGCCAGGACGGGACGACGGTCGGCATCGAGCCGCTGTCGATCTTCGGGCGCGAGTTCCTCGCCGACGCGGAGGTCTTCCGCTTCCTCGTGCCGATCGTCGGCCTGGTGCTGGCAGCATCGGTGCTCATCGAGCGCTCGCCGCTGCGGCGTGACGCGATCGCGGCCCGCGACCTGCGCGCGGTGGCGGAGACGTCGGGGGTTCCCGCCGTGCGGGCGCAGATCACGATGTTCGCCCTGGGCTCGGCGATGGGCGGCCTGTCCGGGGCGCTCATCGGCCATTGGGGCGGCATCATCGCCGCCGACTCCTTCGGCGTGAACCTCGCGATCGGGTTGTTCCTGATGGTCATCCTCGGCGGATCGGGTTCGCCGTGGGGCGCGCTCGTCGGCGCCGCGTTCTACGTCTGGGTGCCCGAGGTGCTGACGTCGTTCACGTCGTGGCGTCAGGTCGTCTACGGATCGCTGTTGCTGGTCACGATCATCCTGTTGCCCGACGGCATCGTGGGGATCGTGGGCAGCGGCCGCGGGGTGGCCCGGCGCTGGTTCGGGGTGCGCGGCCGCGTCGCCGCGGCGACGGCCGGCGCCGCCAGGGGAGACATCGAGAGAACGGGAGGAACGTGATCAGCGGAATGCTGGACGGCAAGACCGTCCTCGTCTCGGGTGTCGGCCCGGGGCTCGGCCGCCAGATCGCCGAGGTGGCGCTGGAGCAGGGCGCCCGCGTCGTGCTCGGCGGCCGCGACGGCGCCCGGCTGAAGGGCATCGCCGACGAGCTCGACGCCGGGCAGGAACGTGTCGCATGGCGGGCGACGGACATCACCTCGGTCGACGACTGCGCGGCGATCGCGCAGCTCGCCGTCGAACGGTTCGGCGCGATCGACGCGCTCGTCAACTGTGCTGCTCGCTACGCCACGACCGCAGGGTTCGCCGACAGCGACCTCGGTGAGTGGAACGATATCCTCACCACGAACGTGATGGGGACGGTGCAGATGACCCGCGCCGCGCTGCCGGCGCTGAGCGAGCACGGCGGGGCGATCGTCTTCATCGGCACGCAGTCCGCGTTCTGGCCGTACCTGCCGCAGGCGTCGTACGACGCCTCGAAAGGCGCGCTCGTCTCGTTGAACATCGATCTCGCCAAGGAGCTCGGTCCGCGCGGGATCCGCGTCAACATGGTGCTGCCGACGTGGATGTGGGGGCCGGCGGTGCAGGGATACGTCGAGAGCGCGGCGGCCGAGCGCGGCGTCGCCCCCGGCACGGTGTACGGCGAGATCGTGCGCGACATGCCGCTGGGCAAGATGCCGACCGATCGCGACGTCGCCCAGGCTGTGGTGTTCTTCACCTCGGACTGGGCGTCGATGATCACCGGGCAGGCGCTGTTCGTCAACGCCGGCGAGTACTTCCGTCACTGATCCACCGAGAAGACAGGAGCGCCACCGATGGCTCCGAGCCCGTACTTCCATGTCTCGTTCCTCGTCGCCGACCTCGACGCGGCGATCGCACGCTTCGGTCAGGTGATGGGCGTGCGCTTCCTCGAACCGATGGTCGCGCCCTTCGGTCGCCTGGAAGACCCCGAGCCCCACGAGTCGTTCGTGCGCTGCACGTACTCGATCGAGGGACCGCCGCACATCGAGCTGCTGGAGGGCCATGGAGACGGCCTGTTCTCGCTCGCCCAGGGCGAAGGCCTGCATCACATCGGGATCTGGGAGGACGACAACGAGCACCGCTGCACGTTCCTGCGCGACGCGGGCGCGAGCCCTGCGGCACGCGTCATCGGCGAGGGCGGCGAGGTGTTGACCGTGTTCACCGACCCCAAGGACCTGTTCGGCGTGCGCCTGGAGTACCTGTCGACGCTGCAGCGCGAACCGCTGGAGGCATGGCTGCGCAGCGGCGGCGGGTGAGCGGCCGGCGCGCTCGCGGGCCTCGTTCAGGAGTTCGATCAGCCGCCCGCTTGAACCAAACACTTGCTTGACTTTCGGGCGTGGGGGCTCTACATTCCCCTCGGGGCACACCAGTCGCCGGGGGTGCGTGTGCACGTGCGTCGGATCGCAGGGGCCCCGGCATCGCGTCAAGGACAGCCGGAAGGAGTGGCGATGGCGACCAGGGTGATCTCAGCGGACTGCCACATCAACGAACCGCCGTGGGTGTTCGACCGCGTGCCCGCGGAGTTCAAGGACCGGGTGCCGCGGATGATGCGCGGCGCGGACGGTGGCGACGGCTGGAGCTTCGACGGCAACACGCCCAAGCGCACCTTCGGTGTGGAGGCGATGGCGGGCCGCTCGAAGGGCGAGTACCAGAAGTCCGGTCTGCGTTTCGAGGACATCCTGCCGGGCAACTACGACGGCGCCGCCCACGTCGCCGACATGGAGCGCGACGGCGTCGACGTCAGCATCGTCTACCCCAACCTCGTGCAGTTCATCTACGTCGAGGAGGACAAGGCGCTCGCCCACGCGTGCATGGAGGCGTACAACGACTGGATGCTCGAGGACTTCCAGTCCGCCGACCCGACCCGCTTGGTCGGCCTGCCGATGCTGCCGGTCGACGACGGGATGGACGTCTGCCTCGCCGAGCTCGAGCGCGTCGCCGCCAAGGGCGCGAAGGGGTTGTTCATCCCCGGCTACCCGCAGCGCCCGTACCACGACCCGTACTACGAGCCGTTGTGGAAGGACGTCGCCGCAGCCGGCCTGCCGGTGACGTTCCACCGCACGTTCGGCGGCAAGCCGACCGAGGTCGACTGGGGCGCGGAGCTGTCGAGCCAGAACTTCTCCGCTGCCGGCACCGTCTACCGGTTCTTCAGCGGCGTGCGGCCGTTGACCTACATGATCTTCAGCGGCATGTTCGACCGTCACCCGGACCTGAAGGTGGTCGCCGCCGAGGTGAACTGCGGCTGGATCCCGTTCTGGGCCCAGACCATGGACCAGCAGGTCATCAACCAGCAGGCGATGCAGAACCTCGAACTCGCCAACACGCCGAGCGAGTACCTCGGCAAGAACGTGTTCGTGACGATCCTCGACGACGAGGTCGGCTTCCGCCTCATCGCCCGCGGTGAGCCGCACCTCGCCGACATGAGCATGTACTCCAGCGACTACCCGCACAGCGTGACGCTGTGGCCGAACTCGCGCGAGTACATCGCCCGGTTGACCGCCGACCTCACCGACGAGGACGCGCAGAAGGTGCTGTCCGGCAACGCCGCTCGCGTCTACCGGATCTGAGCGCATGACGGGGCTCACCGGGATCGACGTCGATTCCCTCGCAGCGCAGGGATTCCCCCTGGCCGACGGCCGGACGCTCGTGCCCGAGCCCGTCGTGAAGCGCGCACTCGCAGCATGCGGAGTGACGACGCCGAGCGGCGGCACGGTGACGAGCGCCGACGCCGCCGGCGACATCCCTGCGCTCACCGAGCCGGTCGTCGTGAAGGCGTTCGCCGACGGCCTCGTGCACAAGAGCGACGTCGGCGGCGTGCGCCTCGGCGTGCGGCGTGAGGACGTCGCCGATGCGATCGGTCAGATCTCGTCGTCGCTGCGCAGCGCCGGCTTCCAACCCGCCGGCTTTCTCGTCGAGGAGCAACACAGCGGGGTCGAGCTGATCGTCGGCGTCGTCAACCGCCGCGACGTCGGCCCCGTCGTGCTGCTCGGCGCGGGCGGCACGCTGACCGAGATCCTCGACGACAACGTCGTGCGCCTGTGCCCGCTGGACGAGGCGGGGGCCCGCGAGATGCTGTCGTCGTTCTCGGGCGCGGCGCTTCTCGACGGCCACCGCGGCGCAGAGCCCGTCGACCGTGACGCCCTCGTGCGTCTGCTGCTGAGCATCGCCGGACCGGGCGGATTCGTGGAGCGCTGCGGGGATCGGCTGTCCGAGTTCGAGTGCAACCCGGTGATCGTGTCCGCGCACGGCGCAGTGGCCGCCGACGCCCGGCTCGTGCTCGACCCTGCGCCAGGCGGCGGCGAGGACCTGCCGCCGCCGGCGCAGGCGGACTTCGACCGGCTCTTCCTACCCCGCTCGATCGCCGTCGCGGGAGCCTCGACGACGCGCGTCGCGTTCGGCAACCGCTTCCTCGGGTCGTACCGCGCGCTCGGGTGGGACGACGGCCTCTACGCCATCCATCCCGAGGCGAGCGCGATCGACGGCGTGCCTGCGGTGTCGTCCGTCGCCGAGATCGACGGCGACGTCGACTACATGATGGTCGCGGTGCCCGCGGCGCGCTGCGCCGACGTCATCCGCAGCGGCGCCGGGAAGGTGAGGTTCGCGCAGGTGATGAGCGGCGGCTTCCGCGAGGCGAGCGCCGAAGGCGCCTCGCTCGAGGCCGAGCTGCTGCGTGCCGGGCGCGAGAGCGGGGTGCGCATCGTCGGCCCCAACTGCATGGGCATCTACAGCCCGCGCGGGCGGCAGACGTTCCAGCTCAACGATCCCACCGAGCCGGGTCACGTCAGCATCGCGTCGCAGAGCGGTGGGCTCGCCGGGGACATCATCAAGGGGGGAGCGGCGCGCGGCCTGCGCTTCTCCAAGGTGGCGACGATCGGCAACTCGATCGACGTCACGCCGGGCGAGCTCGTCCGCTACTACGTCGACGATCCCGACACGAAGGTGATCGGGGTGTACGTCGAGGGCATGGAGGACGGCCGTCAGCTCGTGTCGGCGCTGCGTGCGGCGCGCGGCCACACGCCGGTCGTGGTGCTCGTCGGGGGCCTCAGCCGCCAGGGCGCCCGCGCAGCGGCATCGCACACCGGCTCGATGACCGGTGACGCCAAGGTGTGGGACGCGATCAGCGCGGCGACCGGCGCGACGGTGGTCCGCACGCTCGAGCAGCTGCTCAGCGCGCTGTCGTTGCTCCAGAGCCAGGCCGAACTGCCGGTCAGCGGCTCCCCGGAGACGATGGTGGTCGGCCCCGGAGGCGGCGCGTCGATCCTGTCGGCGGATGCCGCGGACCGCCACGGGCTGCTGCTGGCGCCGGTGCTCGACGAGGTGCAGAAGGAGCTGCGCCAGCGCGGCTACGGAGCAGGAACCAGCATCGCCAACCCGATCGAGATCCCGGTCGGCCCAGGGGCCCCGGTCGACACGTTCGACCCGATCCTGGACACGATCCTGCCGCGCCAGACGTTCCCCGACGTGATCGTGCACATCAACGTGCACGCGTTCTACAGCTACGGCGACAAGGGCGCGATCCCGCTCGTCGCGGTGCTCGAACACCTCGGCAGCCGGGCGCGCACGACGCGGCTGGCGGTGATCCTGCGCAACCTTCACGTCGCCCCCGGCGGTGACCGCGATACGGTGGTCGGCGTCATGTTCCGCCTCGGGCTGCCGTTCTTCACCGACTTCGACGAGGCGATGGTCGCCGTCGCAGCGGCGAAGCGGTTCGCCCGCACCCGAGCGGTGTGACGGTGCGGTACGGCATCACCGTCGCGTTCGAGGACCGCCCGCTGCGCGAGCAGCGCCGCCGGTACGAATCGCTCGCCGATCTCGGCTACACCGACGTCTGGTCGACCGAAGCGGACAGCATCGACGCCATCACGCCGCTGGCGCTCGCCGCGGCGTGGGCGCCGCAGCTGCGCATCGGCACATCGGTCGTGCCCGCGCAGACCCGTGGCCCGCTGGTCATCGCGCAGACGATCGCCGCGCTCGCCGAGGCGACCACGGGTGGCGTGGCGGTGGGCATCGGCGCGTCGTCCGCCGCGATCGTCGAGCGCTGGAACGGCGTCGTCTACGACAGTCCGTACGCCCGCGTCCGCGACGTCGCCCGCTTCCTGCGGCAGGCGTTCCGCGGCGAGAAGGTGTCGGAGGCGTACGAGACGTTCCGCGTGGACGGCGCCCGCTTGGCGCGCCCGCCGGCCGATCCGCCGCCGGTGCTCATCGCCGCGCTGCGCCCGGCGATGATGCGCCTCGCTGGGCGCGAGGCCGACGGAGTGATCCTCAACTGGCTGTCGGCGCGCGACGTCGCCTGCTCCGTCGCGCCCGAGCTGCGCGCGTCCCCGCCGATGGAGGTGGCGGCGCGGATCCTCGTCGCCCCGATCGACGACCCCGAGCGGGTTCGCGCGATAAGCCGGAGGCTGATCGCCGGTTACCTGACGACGCCGGGCTACGCGGCGGCGCAGGAGTGGATGGGACGGGGAGAGGAGCTGGCGCCCGTCGTGAAGGCATGGGGAGACGGCGATCGCAAAGCCGCCCTGGAGGCGATCTCGGACCGTCTCGTCGACGACCTGGTGCTCCACGGCCCACCGGAACGGTGCCGCGAGATGGTCGACGCGTACGTCGACGCCGGGGTGACGACACCGATCGTCGCGCTGCTGCCGTTCGGCTACGACGTCGACGCTGCGCTGCGGGGAATGGCGCCGGCTCGATGACCGCCGCCGAGGCCGCGCAGACCGGCGGCGCCGCGGCACGCCCGCGGGCACGCAAGAACGGCGCCGGGCAGCAGACCCGCCAGCGGCTGCTCGACACGGCAGAGCGTCTCTTCGCCCAGCGCGGCCTGGCGAACGTGTCGGTGCGCGACATCACCGACGAGTCGGGCGCCAACACTGCGTCGATCCACTACCACTTCGGATCCAAGCGCGAGCTCGTGGCGGCGATCTTCGAGCGGCGTGCCGAATGGCTCGGCCACCGCCGTGAGGAGCTGCTCGACGCGATCGAATCGGCCGGATCGGTCGACCTGCGCTCGGTCGTCGAAGCGATGGTCCTGCCGACCGCCGAGCTGGCCAACGGCGCCGACGAAGGCGGCCGCCACTACATCGCGTTCCTCGCCGACCTTGCCGGCGACGAGGACGCGCTCCCCGCCGCGGTGCACGCCTACGAGCGCTACACCGCGCGCTATCTCGCGATGCTGGCCCGGGTCACCCCGGAGCTGCCCGAGGACGTGCGCCTGCTGCGCTTCGCCGTGGCCAAGGACCTGATCAACCGCGCGTTCGGGCGAGCGGCCGGAGTCCACGGGTGGCTGCACGAGCACGAGCAGACCATCGGCTTCGCGTCCACGGTCTTGATCGTCGACATGATCGTCGGCTTGATGGGCGCCCCGGCGACGGAGCCGACGCCAGCGCGGGCGGAACGCCGCGGTGGTCCGCGCCGCGCCGCCCGGCGCTGAGCTCGCGCCTGATCGGGCGCGTCAGCGCCGGCGCCGCAGAACGAGGTTGCCCCCCGTCTCGATCGCTGCGGTCCAGCTCGGCGGGACGACGACGGTCGTCTCCGGCTCCTCGATCAAGCACGGCCCCTCGAACGTCTGGTCCGGCACGGCCAGCTCGCGGAGGTACACGGCGACGTCGGTGAACCCGCCGGCCGCGGGGAAGTAGGCGGCGCGGGCGCCCTTGCGCACCTCGCGGCGCTCCGCGGCGCGCGGCGCCGGCGTCTCCAACCGCGGCACGCGCTGGGTGGCGCGCACGCGCAGGCTGACGAACTCCGTCGGCGCGGCGAGCCGGATGCCGTAGGCCCGCTCGTACTCCACCGCGAACGCGGCGTCGATCTGCTCGATGTCGGCGCGCTGCGCGATGACAGCCGGCGCGGGGATCGTGTGCTCGTGGGCCTGGCCGCGGAAGCGCATGTCGACGAAGCGCTCGACGACCAGCGAGGGATCGTCCGGCGCGAGCCCGAGGTCGGCGGCGGCCGCCGCGGCGAGCTCGGCGAAGCGCAGCTCCAGCTCGGCGAGGTCGACCGCGTCGGCGGCGGTGAGGAAGGTGCGCGAGTGCTCCAGCGTCAGGTCGGTGGCGAGCATGCCGACCGCCGAGGCGACGCCCGAGGCGACGGGGACGAGCACCGTGTCGATCTCGAACAGCTCGGCGATGCTGGCGATGTGCGCCGGTCCGGCGCCGCCGGAGGCGACGAGGGTGAAGCCGGCAGGATCGATGCCGCGCTGGATCGTGACGACGTCGATCGCCGCAGCCATGTTCGAGTTGACGATCTCGTAGATGGCGTACGCCGCCTCCGCGGGTTCCAGGCCGAGCGGCTCGGCGACGCGCTTGCGCAGCGCGTCGTGGGCGAGGTCCGGGTGCAGCGTCATCGTGCCACGCGCGAACACCGCGGGATCGAGGTATCCGAGCACGACGTTGGCGTCGGTGACCGTCGGCTCGTCACCGCCGAGGCCGTAGCACGCCGGGCCGGGATCGGCGCTCGCAGATCGTGGTCCGACCCTCAGAGCGCCGCCGTCGTCGACCCACGCGATCGAACCGCCGCCGGCGCCGACCTCGGCGAGGTCGATCGCCGGCACCTTCACCGGGATGCCGGTGCCGCTGCGGCGACCGCCGAAGCTGCCCTTGCCGCCGACGTGGAAGTCGTGCGTGATCTGCGGGCGCCCGTCGCGGATCACGCCGGCCTTCGCCGTCGTCCCGCCCATGTCGAACGAGATCAGCTCCGACCGACCCGACGTCGACCCCACGTGCATCGCGGCGACGACCCCTGCCGCCGGGCCGGACTCGATCGTGTACACGGCGCGCGCGGCGGCCTTCTCCGCCGACATCACGCCGCCGCTCGATTCCATGATCTGCACCGGCGCCGTGATGCCCAGCGATCCGAGACGCTGCTGGAGCCGCGCCAGGTACGTCGCCATGACCGGGCCCACGTACGCCGACACGACCGTGGTGCAGGCGCGCTCGTGCTCGCGCAGCTCCGGCCACGTCGACGACGAGGTGACGATCAGCACCGCGTCGCCGAGCCGCTCGCGGCACATCTGCGCCAGCCGTTCCTCGTGGGCCGCGTTGGCGTACGAGTGCAGCAGGCAGATCGCGACGCTGGCGACACCGAGCGCTGCGATGTCGTCGATGACACGCGAAGCCGCGTCCTCGTCCAGCGGTTCGAGCACCTCGCCGGAGGCGGACACGCGCTCGGGCACCTCGAAGCAGTGCGACAGCGGCACGGGCGGCTCGGGGGCCTCGAAGAACAGGTCGTAACGCTCCTCCTCGACGCGGGCGTAATGGCCGAGAGTCAGCATCGTGCGGAAGCCCCCGGTCGTGATGTACGCCATCGGGGCGCCGCGACGTTCCAACACGACGTTCGTCGCCAGCGTCGTGCCGTGGATCACGCGCCCGATCGCCGAGGGCGCCACGCCGGACTCGTCGAGCACCGCCTGCACACCGTTCATGAACCCGTCGACCGGGTCGCCGGGGGTCGTCAACGTCTTGGCCCGCACGAGGCCGCCGGGCGTGGCGAGCACGACGTCCGTGAACGTGCCGCCGATGTCCACGGCGAGCGCGCAGGCGCCCGCCAGGCCGGTGCTGTCGTTCATCTCGTCACCCCACATGGTCGTCGAAACGTGTCGTCTTCGCCCGCGTGCACGTGCTCGAGCACTCCGCACACCGAGGCGGTGGTGCTCGCCGCGTCAACCAAGCGAGCGCTCGTTGCAGTTTAGCGGAAGCCCACCTACGATCGGGAGCGCCAGCGCTCGAAGAGGGGACGACGATCGAATGAAGGTGCAGTCCAGGTCGGAGGCAGCGGCACAGGAGATCCTGCGCAACGCCCTCGCAGTCGCAGCGGAAGAGGCGAGCATCGTCATCGTCAAGTCGGCCTATTCGACGTTCATCGTGGAGGGCGCCGATGCCGCCGCGGCGATCCTGGACGCGCGCGGCCAGCTGCTTGCCCAGTCGCTCGCCACGTCGCTGTCCCACGGCGCGAGCCTGCGGATGTCGCTGCGCTCGATCCTCGAGCAGTTCCCCGTCGACGTGATGCGCCCCGGCGAGCTGTACGCGATGAACGACGTCTACAAGGGCGGCATCCACGCCAACGACATCGTGGTCGTGCGGCCGATCTTCGTCGACGGGGTGGTGCAGTACTTCACCGGCAGCGTGATCCACGTCGGCGACCTGGGCGGCGACTCGGCCGGGGGTGTCAACGCCGGCGCACGGGAGGTCTACAGCGAGGGCTTGCAGCTGCCCCCGGTGCGCATCGCCACCGCGGACGGCATCGTCGACGAGATCGCCCGCATCCTCGCGCTCAACAGCCGCACACCGGACAACACGCTCGGAGACGTGCGCGCCCTGATCGCCGGGTGCAACGTGGCCGCCCGGCGGCTGGAGGCGCTCGTCGCCCAGCACGGCGCGGCGGAGTTCGCCCGCAAGGTGGCGAACTTCCTGGACTACACCGAGACCCGCGTCCGGGCCGGCATCGACCAGCTGCCCGACGGGCGCTACCACGGCGAGTACGTCATCGATGACGACGGCCTCAACCCCGGTTCGCACATGATCCGTGTCGCGGTGACCGTGGCCGGCGACGGCCTCACCGTCGACTTCACCGGCACCGACCCGCAGGTGTCGTCGGCGATCAACTGCGGCTACTCGCAGACGATGTCCGCGGCGATGTTCGCCGTGCGCTGCTTCCTCGAGGGCACGATCCCGATGAACGAGGGGTGCTTCCGCCCGATCGAGTTCGTGCTGCCCTACGGGAGCATGGTCAACCCGTCGCCGCCGCATCCCGCCGGCGGGCGGAACTTCGTGATGTGCGCGACGATCGACGCGATCATCCACGCGCTGTCGGCCGCAGTTCCCGAGCACGCGATCGCCGCGTCCGGGCTGCTCCAGTCGCTGTGCCTGGCCCCGGCCAGCGCCTCGCAGAACTCGTGGATCCACATGTCGTACGAGTTCGGCGGCCTCGGCGGGCGCCAGGGCAGCGACGGCCCCGACGCCACCGGGATCCACTTCGGGTTGTCGCGCAACACCGTCCCGCAGGTGGAGCCGTTGGAGGCCAAGGTCCCGTTCGTCATCGAGGCCAAGCGGTTCATCCCCGGCTCGGGCGGCGCCGGCCGCTGGCGCGGCGGACTCGGCAGCGAGACGGTCATCCGCCTGCTCGAGCCGGCCGTGCTCACGATGCGTGGCGATCGCATGGTGAACCCGCCGCCGGGACGCAACGGCGGCAAGCCGGGCCGGCCCGGCGGTTACTTCAAGCGCGCCGTCGACGGGCAGGTCACCCAGCTGCCGAACAAGTCCGGCGGGATCCGCTTCGCTCCCGGCGAGGCGCTGATCGTGCGGACGTCGGGCGGTGGCGGTCTCGGCGACCCGCGCGAGCGCGATCCCGACGCCGTGCGCGCCGACGTGCGATCGGGGCGCCTCAGCCCCGACGACGCCCGCGAGGACTACGGCGTCGAGGCCGAGGCGGCGACGGCCGGTGCCGCCGCCGGCTGAGACAGCCGGCCCGGCGACCGTCGCGGTCGTGGGCGTCGGCGCCATCGGCGGCTACGTCGCCGGCGCGCTCTCCGAGGCCGGCCACCGGCTCGTGCTGTGCAGCCGGCGCCCGTTCGACCGGCTCGTGGTCGAGACCGCCAGCGGGACGATCGTCGTCGACCAGCCCCCCGCCCTCGAGCCTGCCGAGGTAGGGTCGGAGGTCGGGCAGGTGGACTGGATCGTCGTCGCCACCAAGGCCCACGACACCGCCGCCGCGGCGGCATGGCTCGACAGGCTGCGCGGGCCCGGCACCGTCGCCGTGGTGACGCTGCAGAACGGGCTCGACCCTGCCGGCGCGCTCGCGCCGCTGGCGGCGCCGACGAGGGTGGTGCCGACGATCGTGCTCTGTGGCGCGGAGTCCCCGGCGCCCGGCCGGGTCGTGCACCACGAGTCGTCGCGCCTGCTCGTGCCAGCCGCCGAGGCGTCCCTCGTCGAGCCGCTGTTCCGTGGATCGCGCGTCGAGATCACCGCCGAAGCGGACTTCGACGCCGCGGTGTGGGCCAAGCTGGTGCTGAACTCGGTCGCCAACCCGATCGCCGGGTTGACCGGGCGGCGGCTGGAGGTGTTCCGTGATCCGGACGTCGCCGCCCTGGCCCTCGCCGTCGCCGAAGAGGGGCTGGCGGTGGCGCGGGCGTGCGGGGTCGAGCCCGCGATGAGCGCGCAGGAGATCGTCGACATCCTGCGCAGCGCCGACCCGGCGATGGGCAACTCGACCCTCTACGACCGTCTCGCCGGCCGGCGCACCGAGTGCGGGGCGATCAACGGGGCGATCGTGCGCGCCGGGCGCGACGCGGGCGTGCCGACGCCGTGCAACTCGACCCTGTTGACATTGCTCGAAGCCCAGGGGGCGCCGAACACGGCATGAGCGACCGGCTGGTTGCTACGCTGCCGCCGATGGCCAGCCGCAAGGAAGAGATCGTGAGGATCGCCGGCGAGCTGTTCGCCGCGCGCGGATACGTCAGCACGACGGTCCGCGAGATCGGGGAGCGGGCGGGAATTCTCTCGGGAAGCTTGTATCACCACTTCGAGTCCAAAGAGGCGATCGCCGACCACATCCTGACCGGGTACTACACCGGGATGGACGAGAAGTTCCATGCCGTGGTGGCGACGAGCAAGGACCCCGCCGACGCGCTGGCGGGCATCATCCGCGAGGCCTACCGCGGCATCGCGGAGCAGCCCAACGCCGTGGCGCTGATCGCCAACAGCGGCGACCACCTCATGGCGAGCGGGCGGTTCCCGCACATCGTCAAGCTCAACGAAGAACTCGAGCGCATCTGGCTCGCCGTCCTGCGTGACGGCATCAAGAGGAAGGTGTTCCGCGAGACGATCGATCCGCGGTTGATCCACATCTTCATCCGTGACGCGCTGTGGGTCACCATCCGCTGGTGGCGGCCCGACGGCAAGTACAGCATCGACGAGGTCGCCGATCGCTACATCGACATGCTGCTCGGTGGCATCCTGAGCGGCCCCGCGGCGGCGAGCCGCAAGCGAGCGGCGGCGCGCAAGAAGTCCTGAGCGCCCTCAGCCGGCTGGGGCCGGCGAGATCCGCCGGATGATCTCTCCCCGGCGCAACGCTGCCAGCACCTCGACCACCTGGGTGAAGTGATCGCGGTACGACCGCGCCGTGACGTAGCCGATGTGCGGCGTCAGCACCGTGTGCGGCGTCCGCAGCAGCGGGTGATCGCGCGGCAACGGCTCCTCGTCGAACACGTCGAGGCCCGCCCCGCCGATCGAGCCGGTGGTCAGCGCGTCGACCAGCGCCGCCTGGTCGACGATCGGCCCCCGTGACGTGTTGATCAGCAGCGCAGTCGGTTTCATCAAGCGGAGCTCGTCGGCGGAGATGTACCCACGGGAGCGGTCGCTGAGCTTGAGGTGCACCGTGACCACGTCGGCGGTGGAGAAGAACGTGTCGTGGTCGAGCCGCTCGATGCCGACCTCGGCCGCGCGCTCGTCGGTGAGGTTCCGGCTCCACGCCACGACGCGCATCCCGAACGCGCGCGCCACCGGCGCCATCAGCGGGCCGATGTTGCCGAGGCCGACGATGCCGAGCACCGCCCCGGCGAGGTCGACGCCCACGCTGCGCTGCCATGCTCCGGCCCTCACGCCCGCCTCCTCGGCGGGCAGGTCGCGGGCGCAGGCGAGGATCAGCGCCCATGTGAGCTCGACGGTCGCCGGTACGCCCGACCACCCGTCGGTCCCGCACACCGTGATCCCGCAGTCGTGCGCGGCCTCGACGTCGATCGCCGCGTTGACCATCCCCTTGGTGACGATCACCTTCACGTCGTCGAGACGCTCGAGCAGCGCGCGGGGGAACGGCGTGCGCTCACGCATCGCGACGACGACGTCGTAGCCCGCGAGCCGCTGCACGAGCTGGTCCGCGCTCGGCACGTGATCGTGGAAGTAGGTGATGGCCACGTCGGGGCCGAGCGCGGACCAGTCGGCCATCCGGGCGGCGACGCGCTGGTAGTCGTCGAGGACCGCGACGCGCAGCGCGGGCCCGCCGGTGGGGGCTGAGGAGGGGGTCACGCCCCGTCAGACCCCGATCTGCGACGTGTTCACGTGGAGCTTGTCCAGGTGGGCCTGGTAACGCCAGCCCATGTCGGCGAACTCGATCCGGATCGCGCCCGGTTTGGACATGTACGCGAAGTTCTCGTACGACCCGCGTTCGTCGACGAACGTCAGGTCGATCTCCCATCCACGCGCTTGCATCGCCCGGATGTCGCCCTCGACATCGGTCGACCAGAAGCCGAGGTGGTGCACCTCCATGATCCTTCGGGTCTCCCAGATCGACCCCGGTGAGCCCTGGAGCAGCTCGATCGAGAACGGCTCGAGCTGCGAATGGGCCACCGCGCAGGAGTGGACGACGGTGCGCTCGCCGTCGAAGAGATGGACGTCGTTCTGATCGACGATGTCGGTCCACTCGCAGCCGAACAACTCGCCCAGCGCATCGCGGGCGCGGGGCGCGTCGCTGGTGGCGATCCCGAGGTGGTACGGAATGCGGCCCAGCTCGGGCATGCCGTGCGCATGCCCCTGGGCCGACAGCAGTTCGGCGACGTCGATCATCGGGGCTCCCGCGCTCACGCCGGCTGGAGGCGGATGCGCTCGTTCGCCGCCTGCCGGAGCGTCGGCACGATGGCGTCGATCGCCGACTGGTCCACCTGCTCGGCAAGGTCAGTGGCGCCGATGAAGCGCAGCATGTCGGGGAGGCGCCCGGCGAAGCAGCGGAACACCCACTCGAGCATGTCGCCCGACGCGTTGCGGTCGTACGGGACCACGATGTTGTACTCGCCGGGGGCGATGTAGTGGTAGTGCGGGTCGTCGGCGAAGACGTCGAAGCGGATGTACTCGGTCCGGTCGCTGGCGCACACGTGGAACGACACGCCTTCGTCGTCGATGGACTCCGGGCGCGCCGCGCCGATGATGTCGGCCGTGCGGTCGTCCGCGTTGTAGGTGGTGTCGAGGATCTGGTCGGTCAGATGCCGGTACTCGAGCCCGATCGACACCGGTCCGGCGTCGTAGTACGTCGTGTTCTCGGCGATCGGCGGGATCGGGTTGACGTCGTAGCGCTGGCCGACAGGAAGCGCGTTGGTCATGTGATGTTCTCCTTCTGGGGTGGATGAGGTGGTTCGTCGGACAGCACGATGCCGTCCGTGGTGAGCCGGTCGATCTCGATGTCGGAGTACCCGCATTCGCGCAGCAGCAGGCGGGTGTCGCTGCCCAGGGCGGGCGCTCGCCCGCGGATTCCGGCGACGCCGTCGGACCTGATCGGCGTGTTGACCAAGGTCAGGGTGGCGTCGCCGTAGTCGACGTCCGAGAACACGCCCCGCTCGGCGAGTTGGTCGTCGCGCAGCATCTCGGCGGTGTCGTGCACCGGGCCGCAGGGAATCCCCGCGGCGCGCAGCCGGCAGATCCACTCGTCGCGCCCCGCGCGGCCGAACGCGTCGCCGAGCGCGGCAGCGAGCGGCTCGCGGTTGCGGAAGCGGGTGTACTCGTCGGCAAAGCGGGGGTCGTCGCGCAACGCGCCGACGCCGACCACGTCGCAGAACGTGTCCCACAGCCGCTCGCCGGCGGCGACGGTGATCCAGCGCCCATCTCCGCAGACGAACGCCTGGTACGGGGCGACGAGCCGGTGCGCCGTGCCGAGCGGCCCGGGGATCTCGCCGGTCATCTGGTACTCGGCGACCTCCCACATCGACCAGGCGGCGACGGTGTCGGCGAGGCTGACGTCGACGTGCGCGCCATGGCCGGTGCGTTGCCGTCGGGCGAGGGCGGCGAGGATGCCGATCACCGCATACATCGCGGACCCGATGTCGCCCACCGGATAGCCGGCCTTGGCCGGCTCGCCTCCCGGCTGCCCCGTCACGCTCATCAGCCCGCTGAAGCCCTGCACGATCAGGTCGGTCGCCTTGGCGTCGCGCAGCGGCCCGGTCTGACCGAACCCGGAGATCGAGCAGTACACGAGGTGCGGATGCACGGCGCGCAGCGACGCGGCGTCGAGCCCGTACTTGGCGAGCACCCCGGGCGTGAAGTTCTCCACCGCGACGTCGCAGGAGGCGGCCAGGCGGCGCACCGCGTCGGCGCCCTCGGCACGGCGGAAGTCGACAGCGAGGCAGCGCTTGTCGCGGTTGACCATCTCGAACGGCAGTGCGACGCCGGTGTCGCTCGCCCGGCGCCGTCGGTTGGCGTCGCCGTCGGTGCGCTCCACCTTGATCACCTCGGCCCCGAGGTCGGACAGGATCGCCGTGCACAGGGGGCCAGCCATCGCGTGCGTCAGGTCGAGCACACGCACGCCGGCGAGGAACGGGTCGGCGGCCGGACGGGCGGGGGCGGGCGACGGGCTCATCGCGGCGCGCTCCCGAGGAGCACCGTGCCGGCTGTGACCAAGCTCGCGATCGCGTCGCCGTCGTAGCCGAACTCGTCGAGGATCGCCGCGCTGTGCTCGCCGAGGCCGGGCGCCCGCGCGATCGCGCCGGGCGCGCCGTCGCTCTTGATCGCCGTGTTGACGACCTGCACGCTGGCCGGCGCGTCGCCCACCTCGACGAACATGTGGCGGGCGCGCAGCTGCGCGTCGCCGGTGAGCTCGCCGACGTCGTGCACCGGACCACACGCCAACCCGGCGGCGCGCAGCTCGTCGATCCACTCGTCGCGCGGCCGGCTTCCGAGGGCCCGTTCGAGCTGCATGGCGAGCTCGCCGATGTTGTCGAACCGCCCGCGCTCGGTCGCGTAGCGCTCGTCACCGGCGAGGTCGTCGCGGCCGACCACGCGGCACAGCGCTCGCCAGGCGCCGTCCTCGGCCGCGGCCACCGTCAGCCACCTGCCGTCGCCGGCACGCAGCGCCTGATAGGGGGCGAGCCCGGGGCTGCATGTTCCGAGCGGGCCGGGCACGTGGCCGGTCGTCGCGAACTGGGCGAACTCCCACAGGCTCCATGAGACCAGGGTGTCGACGAGCGACACGTCGACGTACGCGCCAGCGCCCGTCTGTGCTCGCCGGCGCAGCGCGGCGAGCACACCGATCGCGGCGTACATGCCGGCGCCGACGTCGGCGGCCGGATATCCGGCTTTCACCAGCTCCCCGGCGGCCGTGCCGGTGACCGACATCATCCCGGAATAGCCCTGCGCGATCAGGTCGGATCCCTTCGCGCCCGACAGCGGCCCGTCCTGGCCGAAGCCGGAGATGGAGCAGTAGACCAGCCCAGGGTGATCCGCGTGCAGCGACTCGTGATCGAGCCCGTGGCGGCGCAACGTGCCCGGGGTGAAGTTCTCCAAGAACACGTCGCAGCCTGCCGCGAGCCGCCGCACGAGGTCGGACCCGCCGGGCCGCTTGACGTCGATCGCGATGCAGCGCTTGTTCCGGTGGATCACCTCGAACGGGATCGAGGCCTCGCCCGCGCCGCCGCGCCGGCGGTTGGGGTCGCCTTCGGGCCGCTCGACCTTGATCACGTCGGCGCCGAGGTCGGACAGGATCGTGGCGCAGAAGGGCCCGGCCAAGGCATGCGTCATGTCGAGCACGCGGATGCCCGCGAGGAACGGTGTCGCGCCCGGCGCCACGTCACACTCCTCCGAAGCTCGGCCGGCGGCGCTCGCGCACCGCGGCGACCGCCTCCTGGTAGTCGGCGCTGGACAACACGGCCTGGAGCGCAGCGTCGACGTCGTCGCGCGGGCGGCGCGGCGCGTGGGCGCGCACGGCGGTCTTCGTGTAGCGCGCCACCAGCGGCGCGCTGGCGGCGAGCCGCTCGGTGATCCGCTCCACGGTGGCGTCGAGGTCGGCGATCGCGGCGACGTGCTGCACGAGCCCCCACGCCGCCGCTGCGGGCGCGTCGACCCGCTCGCCGGAGAGCGCGAGCCACATCGCGCCCGGCACACCGACGACCTCGACGAGGCGCTCGAGGTTGTCGGGCGGGTAGACGAGGCCGAGCGCGGCCGCGGGGAGCCCGAAGCTCGCCCGGTCGGACGCGATCCGCAGGTCGCACTCGAGCGCCAGCGACAGGCCACCGCCGATCGCCGGGCCGTCGATGACGGCCACCGTGGGCATCGGCAGCGCCCGCAGCGCGGCGACCAGGTGGGCGCCGGCCTCCGTGCCGCTGCCGTCGCCCACGGCGTCGGCGCCGTCCCCGCCGAGATCGAAGCCCGTGCAGAACTTTCCCCGGTGAGAACTCGACACGACCACCGTGCGGGCGCCGTCGACCTCGGCGCCGGTCAGCGCAGCGGTCAGCCGTTCGATCGTCGCCGGCGTCAGCGCGTTGCCGCGCGCCGGGCGATCGAGCTTCAGCTCGAGCACGGCGCCGCTGCGCTCGACGCGGACGCCCGTCGCCGTCATCGCCTCAACC
Source organism: uncultured Ilumatobacteraceae bacterium (assembly GCA_964529005.1). Lineage (GTDB taxonomy): Bacteria > Actinomycetota > Acidimicrobiia > Acidimicrobiales > Ilumatobacteraceae > CAZGUH01. The sequence continues at coordinate 50,280 of CAZGUH010000018.1, forward strand.
ATCGAGGCCTTCACTCATGCTCGAACCACGGTGAGATGCGGCGGCCGATCGCGCCGACGAGCAGCGCGAACGCGGTGCCGAGCACCGAGACGCACACGATGCCGACGTACATCGGCTCGGCCAGGTACAACGTCCACGAGTTCCAGATCAGGAAGCCGAGCCCGTCGCGGCCCTGCACGAACTCCGCGGCGATGACGGTCAGCACCGACGCCGTCGCGGCGAGCCGCAGGCCGATGAAGATCTGTGGCAGCGCGGCGGGCCACAACACGGTGCGGAAGCGCTGGAGGTTCGTGGCGTGGACGGATCGGGCGACCTCGGAGTGGCCGGGGTCGACGGCGTCGATCGCGCCCATCGTCGGGATCATCGCGATGAACACGCAGTTGAGGATGATGAGCACGATCATCGGTCGTTCCCCGAGGCCGAAGATCAACAGCAGCAACGGCAGCAGGGCCAGCTTCGGCACCGTCCACAGCGCGTACATCAGCGGCTCGAACGCGGCGCGCAGCAGCGGAATGGCGCCGAGCAGCGCGCCGAACACGATGCCGAGCCCGGAGCCGAGGGCGAAGCCGATCAACACCCGCCGGAACGTCACCACGATGTCGTCCTGGAGCTCGCCGTTGCGGACCAGGTCGACGCCGGTGTCCCAGATCGACGACGGCGCGGGGAAGAAGCGCGGGTCGATCCACCCGCGCCGTGAGCTGAGCTCCCACAGCAGCACGAGCGCGATCGGCGTCAGCCACGCCAGCGTGATCTCCAGCGCACGCTGGCGGACGCGGTAGCGGCGGGGGTTCAGCGTGCGCGCGGTCGGCGCCCGCACGACGACGCGCGACCCGGTCGCGCGCTCGCCCGTCGGCGTGGCGGTGGTGGCGGTCATCTCAGCGCCGCTCCTCGAACCACGGGGACAGCCGTCGCCCGATGCGGCCCACGATCAGCGTCAGGACCGTGCCGAGCACCGAGATCGCGACGATGCCGACGTACATCGGTTGCGGTCGGTAGAGCGACCACGAGTTCCAGATCAGGAAGCCGAGCCCGTCGTCGCCCTGGACGAACTCGGCGGCGACGACCGTGAGCGCGCCCGCACCGGCGGCAAGGCGCAATGCGACGAAGATCTGCGGCAACGCAGCGGGCACAACGATGGTGCGGAGCCGCTGCCACCACGACGCCTCCATCGACCGGGCGACCTCGGCGTAGGCGGGGTCGACGCCGCGCACTGCGCCGACGGTCGGGATCAGCGTGAGGAACCCGCACGAGATCGCGATCAGCACGATGATCGGCTTCTCCCCGAGGCCGAGCACCAGCAGCATCAGCGGTAGCAAGGCGACCTTCGGAACCGTCCAGAGCGCGTAGATGATCGGCTCCAGAGCGGCCCAGGCGACGCGGGAGACGCCGAACACGACACCGAAGCCCACGCCCACGCCCGAGCCGAGGAGGAAGCCGAGCACGACGCGGCGGGAGCTGACGTAGACGTGGTGCTGAAGCTTGCCGTCGCGGACGAGGTCGACGCCGATGTCCCAGATCTCGCTCGGCGGGGGGAAGAACTGGGGGTCGAGCCATCCCGCGCGGCCGCAGATCTCCCACAGCGCCAGCAGCAGCGCCGGTGTCGTCACCGCGAGCGCGATCTCGGCGCGCCGGCGCCGGCGGCGGAAACGGCCGGGGTCGAGCGTGCGCGCGACCGGCTCGCGCACGACGTTGCGGGCGTTGCCCTGCCGGGCGAGCGTCGGCGCGGCCATCAGGCCTCCGTCGCGCCGCCGCGGGCGAGGTGCGCCTCGACCTCCGCGCGCACTGCCTGCCAGATCTCTTCCTGGAGCTGGCCGAACTCGGCGGTGGCGCGGATCGCATGGTCGCGGGGCCGCTCGAACGGCACCTTGTACTCGGCGCGGATCGTGCCGGGGGAGGCGCTCATCACCACGACCCGATCACCGAGGAAGATCGCCTCGTCGATGCTGTGCGTGATGAAGATCGCGGTGCGCGGCTGCGAGTCCCAGAGCTGGCACAGCTCGTCCTGCAGGATCGTGCGCATCTGCGCGTCGAGCGACGCGAACGGCTCGTCGAGGAGAAGGATCTCCGGCTCGAGCACGAACGCGCGGGCGATCGAGGCGCGCTGCTGCATGCCCCCCGACAGCGTCGGGGGATAGGCCCCGGCGAAGTCGTGGATGTTCATCCGCCGCAGCCACTCGTGGACGCGGGCGGCGCGCTCCTTGCGTGGCACGCGGCGCTGGATGTCGAGGCCGTAGCGGACGTTCTGCTCGACCGTGCGCCACGGGAACAGGCTGCGTTCCTGGAACACGACGGCGAGCAGCGACTGCGCGGGGTCGCTGTGGACCAGTTCGATGCGCCCGCGCGAGGGTGCGATCAGTCCGGCGATGAGGCGCAGCAGCGTCGACTTGCCGCAGCCCGACGGCCCCACCACGCAGACGAACTCGTGCTCGGCGATCTCGAGGTCCATCGGGCCGAGCGCCCGCACGGTGCGCTTGCTGGTGTCGAACGTCCGCTCGACACCAGCGCACAGGACCTTGGGCACGGCCGGCGGGCGCTCTGTCGGGTCGCCGGCGGGGCGGTCCGCCGGACGGTCCATGCGCGCGTCGGTCGGCAGCACCCTCAACCCAGACCGGGGACGAGCGACTGGTCGACGACCTGGTCGATCGGCAACGGCGTGTCGTAGGTGAGGATCTCACCGAAGTCGATCCAGCCCTCCTGGAGCTTCGTGATGATGCTGGTGTCGAAGTCCAAGTCGGCCTCCCATTCGTAGGCCGGCGGCTGGCCGGTGATCACCGACGGATCGATGCCGTTGGCCTCGGCGAGGATCTCCACCACTTCCTCGTTGGCGTGGTAGTCGCCGAGCAGGTACGTGTCGATCGTGCGCTGGATCGCCCGGAAGAACGCCTCGCCCGCTTCACGCTTCTCGGTGAACACGTGGCCGCCGACCTGATACGCGGCGAGCGCTGTCTTCGGCGGGATCTCGACGTAGAGCTTCGCCAGGCCCGACTCGGTGGCTTCGATGTTCTGCGGCGACGAGAGCCATCCGGCCTTGATCGCGCCGGTCTCGAGGGCGGTGATGTTGTCGACGCTGATCCCGGCGGTCACCGTGAAGTCGTTGAGCGACAAGCCTTCGGAGTTGAGCTTGTCCTCGATGAAGACCGCCGTCGGCGCGCCCTTGCCGCCGCCTGCGGTGGCGACGGTGCCGCCGCGGAACTTCTCCACGTCGAGGTTGCCGGCGCTGTCGAAGAACTCGCTGCGGATGTAGAAGCCGTCGGCGCCGGGAAGGATGTACAGCCCGGGCGCCACCCAGCGCGTGGTCGATCCGGCGGCGATGGCGTTGAACAAGCCGGCGGTGACGCCCGACAGGCCGATGTCGGCTTCGGCCTTGTCGAGCAGCAGGAGCAGATCGGCGCCGCGCGCGGTCACGACCTCGACGTTGAGGTTCTCCTTCTCGAACTCGCCCTTGGCGAGGGCGACGACCACCGGCGAGAAGGGCTCGAAGGGGCCCGACCACGCGAACGTGATCGTCTGCTGGGTGGCGAGTGGTTGGGGCGCGTACGGGTCGGCGCCGGCCGTCGTGGCCGGCTGACCGGTCGTGGCGCTCGACCCTTCCGTCGTCGGAGCGCTCGAGGGCGCCTCCGTCGTGCTCGGCGCGGCGGTGGATGCCACCGTGGTCGGTGAGCTGCTGCCGCCGTCGTCGTCGTCCCCACAACTCGCCAGCACCGCGAGACCGACGATGAGCGGAGCAACCGCCCGCCGCCACGTGCTGACCGACGTGCGGTCGTGCTTCATGGTGACCCCCCAGATCCGCGGCGCACGTGAATGGGAGCGACGTTCGTCGTCTCGGCGCCGACCAGTATCAACCAAAAAGTTAGCAAAGGCCGCCCAACCTGGCAAGCGCTCGATCAAGTCGTCGCGGTCGTCACGCCCACGACGCCGGAGGCCATTCGTCGCCGGCCTCCGGGGCCAGCGCGACGCCGTTCATCACGAACGCGAGCATGGTGTAGTTGCCGATCAGCATCAGCAGCTCGATCAGCTCGTGGTCGGCGAGATGGCGCCGCAGCACCGCCCACGTCTCGTCCGACAGCGTCGAGGTGGCGTGCAGCTCGTCGGCCGCGGCGACGAACGCGCGGTCGAACTCGTTCCACGACGGCGCCATCTCGAGCGTGCCGATCGCCTCCATGTCCGCGTCCGTCACGCCAGCCTCGCGGGCGGTGTCGACATGGCGGGCCCACTGATACGGGCAATCGCACAGCCGCGCGGTGCGCAGGATGGCCAGCTCGCGGGCGCGAGCGGGGAGAGCGCCGTCGCGCAGCGCGACTCCGAACGGCATGTAGCCGCGCGCCAGGTCGGGATGCCGGAGGATCGTTCGGGCGATCGCGGTGGACACGGTGATCTGCGACGGCACGTCGTCGCGGCGGCGCTCCAGCTCGTCGACGTCGACGCCGGCGAGGCGAGGTGATGAGGGTGCGTCGGGCATGGGCTCACAGTGTCACACCCGCGCGTATGCTTGCTTGGATGCAGGAGATGGTCGGCGCTCCGCTCGCGGACGAGACGCTGAGCCCGCAGACGCCAGCCGGGATGCTCGCCGGCAAGGTGGTGATCGTGGCCGGCGCCGGCCCGGGGCTCGGGCGGCAGGTCGCGATCCGGGCCTCGGCGGCCGGCGCATCGGTGATGCTCGCGGCGCGATCGCAGCCCGCGCTCGACGAGCTGACCGGAGAGATCACCGCCTCGGGCGGGCGCGTCGCGAGCCGGCGCGCGGACGTGACCGACGAGTCGGAGTGCGCCGCGCTGGTGAACGCCACGCTCGCGGCGTTCGGCCACGTGGACTGCCTGGTCTACAACGCCTTCGCCGCCGGGCCGATGGACGAGCCGATCGAGCGTGCCGACATGAGCGTGTGGCGTCAGGCGTTCGAGGTCAACGTGTTCGGCGCGCTCCACATGGTGCGCGCCGTGACGCCGGCGATGCGCGCCGCGGGAGGCGGCTCGATCGTGCTCGTCAACAGCCAGATCGTGCGCCGGGTGCGGGCCGGGCGCGGCGCGTACGCGGCGTCGAAGGCGGCGCTGCTGTCGGTCGGCCAGGTGCTGGCGCGCGAGCTCGGCGGCGACCGGATCCGGGTCAACAGCGTCGTCCCCGGCGCGATGGACGGCGCCCCCTTGCGCGCGTTCTTCGAGCGCGCGGCGAGCGAGCGGGGCATCCCGGTCGACGACGTGCGGCGGTCACGGCTCGATCCGCTCGCTCTGCCCGAGATCCCGACGGACGCGGAGTGCGCCGGCGCGGTGCTGTTCCTGGCCTCGGACCTCGCAGTCGCGATGACCGGGCAGTCGATCGACGTCAACGGGGGCGAGACGCTCATCTGAGCGAGCGCTTGGCCGACTCGGCCGGCGTCGAAGTAGATTGCGGCGCCATGGCCGACACGCGAAACGAGGACGGGCACGGCGGGATCTGTGCCGACCGGGTCTGCATCGTCACCGGAGGCGCCCGCGGGATCGGGCGGCAGCACGTCACGATGCTGGTGGAGCAGGGCGCGCGGGTCGTCGTCAACGACGTGGCAGACGGCGACGGCCGCTCCAGCGCGGCCGACGAACTGGTCCGCGAGATCACCGGCAACGGCGGGCAGGCCGTCGCCTCGGTGGGCGACGTCAGCGACTGGGGATACGCGCAGGAGCTGATCGCGCAGGCGGTGGAGACGTTCGGCGGCCTCGACGTGCTCGTCAACAACGCCGGCATCCTGCGCGACCGCATGCTGGTCAACATGGACGAGCGTGAGTGGGACGACATCATGCGCGTGCACCTGAAGGGCACGTTCGCCCCGGCGCGGTGGGCCGCGGCATACTGGCGTGATCGCGTCAAGGAAGGCGCCGAGGTCGACGCACGCATCATCAACACGACGTCGGTGTCGGGCATCTACGGCAACCCCGGCCAGAGCAACTACGGCGCGGCGAAGATGGGCATCGCCGGCTTCACGGTGATCGCGGCGATGGAGCTCGCCCGCTACGGCGTCACGGTCAACGCGATCGCGCCCACGGCGCTCACGCGTCTGACGGAGTCGATCCCGATGGGCCAGGACACCGAGGAGGGGCGGCGGGCGATCGACCCCCGCTGGGTCGCGTCCGTCTGCGCGTGGCTCGCCTCGCCGCGGTCTCGTGGGGTGACGGGCCGCGTGTTCGAAGCCTCCGGGCACACGTTCGCGGTGGCCGACGGCTGGCATCGCGGCCCGTCGTGCGCGCCGTCGCTCGACCCGTGGGTCGTCGACGAGCTGGCGCACGAGCTGCTCGCGGCCGCGCGCCCGAACGCGAACATCGAAGGTCGGTAGCGCGCCCGGCGGGCCGCCGTCCTCAGTCGAACGACTCGCCGGCGTTCACGTCGAGGGACTGCCCGGTGATCGACTGGGCGCGGTCGCTGGCGAGGAACACCACGGCGTCGGCGACGTCGTCGGGCGTCGGGATGCGCCGCAACGGGAAGCCGCTCGCCACCGCCGCGATCTGCTCCTCGACCGGCGTGCCGGTCGCTTGCTGCTTCTGCTCGAAGTAGTCGAGCACGGCAGGCCCGAGCATCCACCCCGACACCACCGTATTGACGCGGACGCCGTACTCGCCGAGCTCCTGGGCCATGAACTTGCCGGCGATGTGCAACGCGGCCTTCGACATCGCGTAGCCGCCGCGAGGCTGACCGAGGCGGCGGATCTGGCGGGAGTTGATCAGGACGACGGAGCCGCGGCGCTCGCGCAGCGGTGGCAGGCAGGCGCGCACCAGGTTCAGCGCGCCGAACGCGTTGACGTCCATCATGCGCCGCCACTCGTCGAGGTCGGCCTCGTCGAACCGTGCCTCGACGCCGCCCATGTAGGCGTTGTAGACGACGACGTCGAGCGTGCCCAGCTTCTCCACCGTCGTCCGAGCGATCGCCTCGCAGTCGGCCGGCTTGGTGAGGTCGCCGTGGATCGTCACCGAGGTGGCGCCGAGCCCGCGCAACTCCTCCTCGACCGGAGCCGTGCTCGCCTCGGAACGCGCGACCAGGGCGACCTTCGCCCCCGCCTCGGCGGCGCGCACCGCGATCGAGCGTCCGAGTCCGGGCCCGATGCCCGCAACCACTACCGACTTTCCACGTAGGTCTGTCACCATCGCCCCCTCGCTGCGTGCCTTGCCGTGGACCGTACCCATCTCGCCCCCATTTGAGCAAGCGATCGGTCATGATACGCTGACGACGTCGCGAGCCGCAGCACAGTTCGCCAGCACGGGTGAGTCGCCAAGCGAGGTGTTTCGTCGCCAACGGCGTTCTCGCTGCGGTCGAGCGCTCCCACAGAAGAGCAGACGGAGGTATCCCGTGATCCGAGCAGTGCTCGTCGCAGCGCGGACGGCGGAGACGGCGGCGTCATGACGGGGAAGTCACATCCTCTCACCGGGTATCGCGTCCTCGATCTGTCGTCGGGCATCCCCGGCGGCTACTGCACGAAGTTCCTCGCCGATGCCGGCGCCGACGTCGTCAAGGTGGAAGCTCCCGGCGGCGACCCCTTGCGGCGGCGGGCGCCCGAGGGGTACGAGCTGGCGGCGGACGAGGACGGCGCGCTGTTCCAGTTCCTCGCCGGCTCGAAGCGCAGCGTGGTGATCGATCCCACATCGGCCGGCGACGTCGAACTCCTCGACCATCTCGTCGCCACGGCCGAGGGCATCGTCTGGTCTCCCGGCTCGCCTGTGGCCGACCTGCCGGCGATGGCTCCCGCGCAGCTGCGCCGTAGAGCGCCGCGGGCGACCGTCACCGCGATCACGAAGTGGGGGCTCGACGGCAGGTGGGTGAACCGGCCTGCGACCGAAGCGACGTTGCAGGCGATGAGCGGCGGCCCGATGCATCGCGGCGACCCTTCGCTGGCGCCGATGATCATGGGCGGACGCGTCGGCGACTGGGTGGCCGGCAACGTCGGCGCGATCGGCCACCTGATCTCGCGCTGGCGGACGCTCCAGACCGGCCTCGGCGAACTCGTCGACGTGTCCGAGCTGGAGTCGGTCATCTTGTCGATGACGATGTACTCGGTCACCTACGCCTCGATCGCGGGAAGACCGTTCCGTCTCAATCGCACGTTCAACCTTCCCGCCATCCACCTCGCCAAGGACGGCTACGTCGGGTTCATGGTCGTGACGGGCCAGCAGTGGCTCGACTTCTGCGTGATGGTCGAACGGCCGGACTGGCTGGAGGACGAGAGCCTGATCCTGTTCGACGTGCGCAACGCCCGCCGTGCCGAGCTGATCGGCCACATCGACCGGTGGACCGCGGAGAAGACCATCGACGAGGTGATCGAGCTGGCGAACCTGTGGCGCATCCCCGTCGCCCGTGTCGAAAGCGGGGCGACCGCGCCGCTCGCGGATCACTTCCGCGAGCGCAACTTCTACATCCGCAACCCGCGCAGCGGGTTCGTGCAACCCGACGTCTCCTACACGATGGTGGGCAGTGCCGAGCGCCGCTTCCCCCTGCCGGCGCCGCGCCTCGGTGAGCACACCGAGGCCGTGCTCGCGGAGGTCCGTTCGCACGGCGCCGCAGCGCCCGCCGACGCCGAGCCCGACGACGCCACGCCGGTGCCGTTGCCGTTCGCCGGCTTGCGCGTCGCCGACTTCACCGCCAACTGGGCAGGGCCCATCGTCGGGCACATCCTCGCCCTGTACGGCGCTGACGTGATCCACGTCGAGTCGGTGCAACGCCCCGACAACATGCGCTTCAACCCGATCAAGCCGATGGGCTCCGACCACTGGTGGGACTGGTCGCCGCTGTTCCACGGGCCCAACGCGAACAAGCGCGACCTGACGCTCGAGATGACGACGGAGAAGGGCCAGGAGCTCGCCCGCCGGCTGATCGCCGCCAGCGACATCGTGATCGAGAACAACAGCCCGCGCGTCTTCGAGAACTGGGGCCTCGACTGGGACGCGGTGCGGGCGCTCAACCCGACGGTGATCTTCGTGCGCGCTCCGGCGTTCGGCATCTCGGGGCCGTGGCGCGACCGCACCGGCTACGCCCAGACCATGGAGATGGCGTCCGGCTTGGCGTTCATGACCGGCGTCCCGGAGGCGCCGCCGGAGATCCCCAACGGTCCGATGGATCCGATCGCCGGGTGCCACACCACCGCCGCGCTGCTGCTCGCGATGGAGCACCGCCGCCGCACCGGAGAAGGGATGCTGCTCGAGTCACCGATGATCGGCGGGGCGCTCAACGTGGCCGCGGAGCAGGTGATCGAGTACTCCGCGCACGGCGTGCTGCTCCAGCGCGAAGGGAACCGCAGCCCCGACGCAGCGCCGCAGGGGGCCTACCTGACCTCGGAGATCCTGCCGACGACCGGCGAGGTCGACCGCTGGGCGTTCATCTCGGTGGAGACCGACGAGCAGTGGCGCGCGCTCGGGCGCGCCCTCGGCGACCCGGCGTGGGCAAGCGACGCGCGCTTCGCGACGCACGCCGGGCGGCGGGAGCATCACGACGAGATCGACCGTCACCTCGCCGAGTGGTGCGCGACGCGCACGGTCGCCGAGATCGTCGAGCCGTTGACGGCTGCGGGCGTGCCCGCCGCGGAGGTGCTGCTGCCCAACGAGCCGTACCGCCTCGACCACCTCCACGACCGTGGCTGCTTCGAGGAGCTGGACCATCCGATCACCGGTCGGAACGTGCACATGACGTTCCCGGCCAAGCTCAGCCGCAGCCCGCGCGTCAACCGCCGTCACCCGCCGATGCTCGGGCAGGACAACCGGGACGTCCTCACGACGGTGCTCGGCCTGAGCGACGCGGAGGTCGACGAGCTGGAGGCGCAGGGCGTCATCGGCCAGGTCGCAGGCGGTGTGCTGAAGCACTGGTGACGCGGCGGGAGCCGCGCCGGCGCGGCTGCCGGACGTCACGGATGAGCGGTCACGGATAGGCCAGGGCGAGACCGGGGCGCGGCCACGTGCAGCGCACGAGCCGGCCGCTCTCCGACAGCGTCAGGTACGCCGTCGTGAGGTCCTCGCCGCCGAAGCAGAGGTTCGTGACCATCGGGTCGGCCAGGTCGCCCGGCAGCACGTATTGCTCGTAGCTCGAGCCGTCCGGCGCGGCCACGGTCACGCACCCCGAGATCAGCGTGCCGACGCAGACGTTCCCTGCGCCGTCGACGGCGAGCGAGTCGAACATCTGCACGCCCGGCAGGCCGCACACGAGCGAGTCCGGGTCGTGCTGGCGCGTGTGCTCGACAACGCCGGGCGACGTCACGGCGCGACGGTAGAGCCGTCCGGTGAGCGTCTCCGCGTAATAGAGCGTGCGCTCGTCCGGCGACAGGCCGATGCCGTTGGGCGCGTCGACGCGCTCGAAGACCTCGACGATCCGGCTGCCGTCGGCGGCCGCGTAGAAGATTCGCCCGTGATCCCGATCGTGGTCGCGCATCTTGCCCAGGTCGGTGAACCAGAAGCCTCCGGTGCTGTCGAAGACGAGATCGTTGGGCGCGGACAGCGGCCGGCCGTCGCAGCTGTCGTAGAGCACCTCGACCCGGCCGGTGTCGAGGTCGACGCGCTCGATCCGCGCGCCGTCGAAGTCGGGCCAGCGGCCGCCGTTGTTGCAGATGTAGACAGCGCCATCGGGTCCGATCGCGGCGCCGTTCGGGCCGCCGCCGCAGTGCGCGACGACCTCGACCGAGCCGTCGATGTCGACGCGGGTGAGCGTCTTGCGCAGCATCTCGACGAGCAGCACGCTGCCGTCGGGCATCCAGATCGGCCCCTCGGGGAAGACGAGGCCGTCGGCGACGAGCGTCGCGTCCTCCAGCACGATGCGTGCCGGCGCTGCCTGTGCGATGTCGGTCATGAGCGCACCTCCGCTGTCGTCGTCGTTCCCAACACTGCCCTGCGCCACCACCCGTCCGCGGCCGGGCGTCGGCCGCCGTGGGGCGCGACGTCCTGCCAGATCACGCGCGGATTGCCCGACCACCACAGGCGCGTGGCGTGGCGGCGCACGATCAGCCAGCGCCCGTGCTCCTTGCGGAGCTCGTCGTCGTTCCAACCTGCGCTGAGGAAGAAGCTGTCCGGGGCGAGTTCGTTGCGCACGTGCTGCGCGACGTAGTACGTCCGCGCCGCCGCCATGTCGCCGTCGACGCGGACCGTCGTGTTGAGCATGCAGTGCTGGGTCGCGTCGAGCTTGGGCAGCACGTCGGCGCACACCGCTCGGTACGCGTCGCGCCCGTCGTGGCGCCGGCCGGCGACCTCGATGTGCGCGCCGGCGTGGAAGATCTCGTCGAACAGGTCGAGGTCGATCGTGTCGATCGCGACCGCGTACCGGTGCAGGAGCTGCTCGATGTCGTGAACGTCGATCAGCTCGCCGAGCCGATCGGACGCCGCCGTGGTGGGACTCATGGGCTTCCCCCTGTGGAACTCCCGCGTGGAGTGCTGCGGCCGCAACGAACGGCTCCGCTGAGCAAGGGGTGCGGGCCGCCGTCGAGACGCGCCGTCGAGGATGCCCGAACGAGCGCTTGCTGTCAAACGCGTCCATCTGCTCTTGACCGTGCGCGAACGCGTGGCGACAATGCCGCCCTGTGTCAGCACGCACCGCAGAAGCTCTCGTGCTCACAGGCGAACGCACGCTCGAGCGGAGGACGTTCCCGTTGCCGGAGATCGGTGACGACGACGGAATCCTGCGCGTCGAGGCGTGCGGCCTGTGCGGCACCGACCACGAGTTCTACACCGGCGACTTCGCCGCGACGTGGCCGTACGGATTCGTGCCCGGCCACGAGACCGTCGGCGTCGTCGAGGCGCTCGGACCCGCGGCGGCCGAGCAGTGGAACGTCGCGGTCGGCGATCGCGTCGTCGTCGCCAACCGCAGGGCGTGCCGCACGTGCGACCGCTGCCGCGCCGGCATGCTCGCCGCGTGCCGCACCTACGGCACGGCGTCGGGGTCGTACGGGATGGTCACAGCGGACGTCGCGCCGTCGCTGTGGGGCGGGTACGCGACGCATCACTACCTCGCCCCCGGCAGCGTGCTGCACCCGGTTCCCGCCAACCTCGGGCCGGTGGAAGCGACGCTGTTCAATCCCTTGGGCGCCGGGATCGCGTGGGCGATCGAACTGCCCGAGACGCAGCCTGGCGACGTGGTGTGTGTGTTGGGCCCGGGCATCAGGGGCCTCGCCTGCGCCGTGGCGGCGAAGAGCGCGGGCGCCTCGTTCGTGATGGTCACCGGCCTCGGCGCTCGTGACGCGTCGCGGCTCGAGGCCGCCCGCCGCCTGGGCGTCGACCTCGCCGTCGACGTGTCCGAGCAGGATCCGGTCACGGCTCTGCGCGAGGCGACGGGTGGCTTGGCCGACGTCGTCGTCGACGTGACGGCGCGGGCGCCGCAGGCGTTCGCGCAGGCGATCGAGCTGGCCGGTCGTGGCGGGCGGGTCGTCGTCGCCGGCGCCCGCGGCGGGCGGGTGACGATCGAGTTCGAGCCCGACCTCATCGCCGCTCGCGCGTTGCGCCTCCTCGGGGCGAGCAGCGTCTCGACCTCGGCGCAGCGCCGCGCGATCGACCTCGTCGCCTCCGGGGCGTTCGATGCCAACTCGGTCACCCGGCGCACCGCCGGCTTCGACGACATCGGCGAGCTCTTGCTGCTGATGGCCGGGGAACGCGACGAGATCCCACCGATCCACGCCGTCTTCGTTCCGGACGCCGCCTGACGCCGCCACCGGCTCAGCAGGGTCCCGGGCGTCCGCGTGGCAGCGTGGCTGGGCTCGACGAGATCCTGAACTCCGACCAACCGCTTGCTACACTCGATGGCTGTCCCGCTCTGGAGGTGAGATGACGCGACAGACCACCGCAAGCGCCCGCAAGCGTTCGAACGGCGGTGGTTCGCGTGCCACATCCGGCAAGGGCGTGGCGATGGACGGTCCGGACCGCCGGCGGCTGATCCTCGACCTCGCCGCGGCGCTCTTCGCTCAGCGAGGAGTGGCCGCGACCACGGTTCGCGACATCGGCGACGCGGCAGGGATCCTGTCGGGCAGCCTGTACCACCACTTCGCCTCGAAGGAGGCGATGGTCGAGGAGATCATGCTCGACTTCCTCGACTGGCTGGTCGCCCGCTACGAGGCCGTAGACAACCCGGCGGCGAGCCCGAGCGCTCGTTTCACCCGGCTGGTCGAGGTGTCGTTCGAGGCCATCGACCAGTACCCGAACGCGTGCGCCATGTACCAGAACGAGATCCGCCTGCTCGAGACGTTGCCGCAGGCGGCGGTGCTGCGCGCCAAGTCGCGGCGCCTCCAGCGCTACTGGACCGATGTCATCGACGCCGGCATGGGTTCGGGTGAGTTCCGCGCCGACATCAACCCGCTCAGCCTCTACCGGTTCGTCCGCGACGCCCTGTGGTTCACCGTTCGCTGGCCACGGCACGACACGTCCGCCGCCGAGCTGTCGCGCGACTTCGTCACCATCTTCCTGCATGGAGCCGGCCGCATGGCGGAAGGCGGCGATCAGCCGGCGCCCTCCGGCATGCCGGCCTGAACGCTGCCCGGCGTGCCGCTGGCGCGCCGGTACACCTCGTCGCTGCGGTCGCGGCGACCACGCAGGACGTTCTCGGCGATCGGGACCCAGTTGGCGCGGTCGCTGACCTCGAGCCATTCCGCGACCGCGACGCGGTCGGCGATGCGCCACTCTCCGGCGTGCGGGCCCTCGTGCCGGCGCTCGAACCTGTCGAGGTACCGGCAGCCGATCGTCAGGTTGTCGGACGGCTTCGGACTGCTGCTGCGATGGAACGCGATCGCGTACGACTCGACCTGCGCCGTGTCCTCGTCCTCGAACTCGACGAGCACGTTTCCGACGAAGTGCATCGTCAGGTCGTACCGGCCCAGCATGGTGAAGCTCCACTCGATGAACTCCTCGACCGGGCCGTGCCACGTGCCGTGCGAGTCCCGCGCGCCGGCGTGGTAGCACGACCGCACGAGCTCGCGGTCCATGCGGTCGATGCCCCGGCAATACCGGTACACGACGCGACGGATGTCGGCCTCGTCGGCCGCTGCTTGGAGCCGGCGCATGTCCATGGGTGACCTCGATCCCACGCCGGCAGCTGGACGGCTCCGGCGCGCATTGACGATGACGCGCCGAGCAGCGTAGCGTATCTATCGAGCGCTTGCTTGAGACGGCATGCCGTCCGTGGTCGCGGGCGCCAGGGGACACGAGGGGTCGACACCGGGGAGAGCCATGGAGATCGGGATCACGTTGATGCTCAACGATCAGGCGATCGACCTGCTCGACCTGGCTCGCGCGGTGGAAGAGCGCGGTTTTGCCTCGCTGTACCTGCCCGAGCACACGCACCTGCCGGTGCGCGCCAGCGAGCCGCCGGCCCTCGTGGAAGGCGTGCAGGTCACCGACTACCAACGCTCGTTCGACCCGTTCGTCGCGCTCGCCGCGGCCGGCGCGGTCACACAGCGGATCAGGCTCGGAACCGGCGTCGCGCTCGTCGCCCAGCACGATCCGATCGTGCTGGCCAAGGCGATCGCGACGCTCGACTTCCTCTGCCGAGGGCGCTTCGTCCTCGGCCTCGGCTACGGCTGGAACCGCGACGAAATGGCCGACCACGGGGTCGACTTCGCCCGCCGGCGCGACATCCTGCGGGAGAAGATGCTGTGCATGCGTGCCCTGTGGACACAGGACGAGGCGGAGTTCCACGGTGAGTTCGTCGATCTCCAGCCGAGCTATTCGTGGCCGAAGCCCGTCCAGACGCCCGCTGTGCGGACGCTGATCGGCGGCGCCGCCGGGCCCAAGCTGTTCGGCGCGATCGCCGAGTTCGCCGACGGCTGGATCCCCGTCGGCGGCGGCGGCATCGCCAAGGCGCTGCCCGACCTCCGGGCGGCGATGGAGTCGCGTGGGCGTGATCCCGACACGCTGCACATCGTCCCCTTCGGATCGATCCCCGACGAGAGCAAGCTGGCGTACTACGCGTCGATCGGGGTGACCGAGGTCGTCTTGCGCGTGCCGCCGCCGTACGACCGCGACAGCGTGTTGTCCACGCTCGACCGGATGACGACGTTTCTCGCGGCGGCGTGACGGTGGCCGCGCCGAGTCACGCCGTCGCCGGGCCGCCGGCGCACGCTGCCGACCCGTGTGCGGATCCGGCCGAGATCGCAGAGCTGCGGGCGACGATTCGGCGGGTGATCGAGTCGGTGTCTCCACCCGATCGTGTGCAGCGCCTCGACGAGGCAGAGGAGTTCGACGACGAGCTGCTGTGCGCGCTCGCGCCGCTCGGCGTGCTCGCGATCGGCGCGCCGGAGGAGGTCGGTGGATCGGGCGACGTCCGTCACCAGATCGCGGTCATCGAAGAGCTCGCCGCCGGTCCGACATCGATGGCCGGATACTTCATCGCTTCGTACGCGACGATCGCGATCCTGTCGGCGTGGGGTAGGTCGGCCGTGGCGCGCGACGTCCTTCAGCGCGCGCTCGCCGGCGAGCAGCGCGTGTCGCTGGCGGTGTCGGAGCCCGACGGCGGGACCGACGTGGCGACCCTGATGCGCACCCGCGCCACCGCGAACCCGGACGGCTCGTTCGTGATCGCAGGCCAGAAGATGTGGACCTCCGGAGCGGCGACGGCCGACTGGATCGTGGTGCTCGCTCGGACCGCGCCGATCGAGCGCCGCGCGGTCGACGGCATCACCGCGTTCCTCGTCCCGGCGCGAGCGCCGGGCGTCGAGATCCGCGCCATCGACACGTTCGGCATGCGCGGCCTGTCGACGTGTGAGGTGTACTTCGACGGCGTGCACGTCGGGCCGGACCACGTCGTCGGCGACGTGCACGCCGGCATGCGGCAGATCTTCTCGGCGCTCGACGGCGAGGGCATGCACGCCGCGGCGGCGTGCGTCGGCGTCGCCCGCGCCGCCCTGGCGCTCGCCGTCGAGCACGCCTCGTCGCGCGTGGTCTTCGGCAAGCCGATCGGCGCGTTCCAGGCGCCACAGCATTGGCTGGTGGACGCCGCGGTCGCGATCGAGTCGGCGCGCGGTCTGCTGGCGCGTGCCGCTTCGGTGTCGCTCGGCGGCGGCGACGCGCGCCATCTGGCCGACATGGCCAAGCTCGTCGCGTCGGAGGCCGCGCAGGACACGGCGCTGAAGGGGATGCAGCTGATGGGCGGCATCGGATACACGCGGGCGAACACGATGCAGCGGCTCTTCCGGGACGCGCGGTTGTGGAGCTTCTCGCCACTCAACAACGAGATGGTGCGCAACCGCCTCGGACAGTCGTTCCTCGGCCTGCCGCGATCGTTTTGACCGGGCATCGATTGCTGTCGCCGTGCCCGTGCCGGCCGTCGATCGATCCACACCACGCGAGGAGGCTGTCGTGACCATCAGCAGCGCATCGACCGTCACGTCGACGGGCAGTGGAATGCAGGGCCAGGTCGCGGTCGTGACCGGGGGCGGGGGAGGGATCGGCGGTGGGATCAGCCGCTCGCTCGCGTCCGCGGGCGCGCACGTGGTGGTCAACGACATCGACGAGCGGTTGGCGGCGCAGACCGTGCAGGCGATCGCCGACGCCGGCGGCGTGGCGTCCGCCGTCGCGGGCGACATCTGCGATCGGGTCATCGTCGACGCCGTCGTGGACGCCGCGCGCGATGCGGGTGGTGGGCGCATCGACGTGCTGGTCAACAACGTCGGCGATTTTCGCCCCGCCAAGCGCACGTTCGTGGCCAGCGACGAAGAGCAGTGGCAGCAGCTCTACGCGATCAACCTGCTGCACGTGTTCCGGTGCGCCCATGCCGTCCTGCCGGCGATGATCGAACAGCGTTCGGGCAGCATCGTCAACGTCGCCACGGTCGAGGCGTTCCGCGGCATCCCGGGCCACGCGGTGTACGCGGCGTTCAAGTCGGGCGTCGTCGGGTTCACGCGCAGCCTCGCGGTCGAGGTCGGCCGGCATGGCATCCGGGTCAACGCGCTCGCGCCGGACATGGCCGACACCGCGCAGACCCCCGCCGAGGTGATGCTCGGCGGGCGTGACCCCGACCTCGTCGGGTGCTGGATCCCGTTGGGCCGGTTCGGCGCGCCCGCCGACTACGGCGACGTCGCCCTGTTCCTCGCCAGCCCTGCGGCGCGCTTCGTCACCGGTCAGGTGATCCCCGTCGACGGGGGCACGCTGGCCGCATCGGGCTGGTACGGGCGTGCGAGCGGCAAGGGCTGGACCGTCCTGCCGGACAGCCCGTGACGGGCCAGGCCGTCCAGAGCAAGCATTTGCTAAAGTCGATTCGAGGAGGAAGAGTATCGACCATGGGAATCATCCAGGAGATGCACCCAAACGGTGTCGCCGAGGTGATCATGGATTCGCCTCCGGTGAACGCGCTGACGGTCGCGGGGTGGTTCGAGCTCGCCGAGATCATGCGTGCGCTGGGTCGCGACACCGCAGTGCGCGCGGTCGTGCTGCGCGCCGAGGGCCGGGGGTTCAACGCCGGCGTCGACATCAAGGAGATCCAGGCGTCGCAGGGATACGACGCCTTGATCGGCGCCAACCGCGGCTGTGCCGCTGCGTTCGCCGCGGTGTACGAGTGCGAGGCGCCGGTGATCGCTGCGGTGCACGGCTACTGCCTCGGCGGCGGAATCGGATTGGTCGGCAACGCGGACATCATCATCGCCAGTGAGGACGCGACGTTCGGCCTGCCCGAGGTCGACCGCGGCGCGCTCGGCGCAGCCACGCACCTGTCGCGCCTGGTGCCACACCATCGTGCCCGGGCGATGCTCTACACGACGGCGACCGCGACCGCGAGCGAGCTGCACGCGTTCGGCTCGGTGTGGTCCGTGGTGCCGCGCGACGCGCTGCGCGGCGCGGCGATGGATCTCGCCGGCTCGATCGCGTCGAAGTCGCCCGCAGTCATGCGCGCGGCGAAGCAGTCGCTCAACGGCATCGACCTCTGGGACGTCAAGCGCAGCTACCGCTTCGAGCAAGGCTTCACGTTCGAGCTGAACCTCAGCGGTGTCTCCGACGAGCACCGCGAGGCGTTCGTCGCCCACCGCAACACGGACGCGTCGCGATGAGGGACAAGCGCCTCAGCGTCGACGACATCGTCTCCGAGCTGCGCTCGGGCATGACGATCGGCTTCGGGGGGTGGGGATCGCGGCGCAAGCCGATGGCCGTCGTGCGCGCGATCGCGCGCTCGTCGCTGCGCGACCTCACCGTCGTGTCGTGGGGCGGTCCTGACGTCGGGATCCTGTGCGCCACCGGGAAGGTGTCGCGGATCGTCGCCGCGTTCGTCTCCCTCGACTCGATCCCGCTCGAGCCTCACTACCGTGCCGCGCGCCAATCGGGCGCCGTCGAGCAGACGTCGTTCGACGAAGGCATGTTCCTGCTCGGACTGCAAGCTGCTGCATGGCGGGTGCCGTTCCTGCCGACGCGCGCCGGGTTGGGCTCCGATGTGTTCCGCGACAACCCGGATCTGCGCACGGTGGTCTCGCCGTACGACGACGGTGAGACGTTGATCGCCGCCCCCGCGATCACGATGGACGCCGCGATCGTGCACTTGAACCGCGCCGACGTCGGTGGCAACGCGCAGTACCTGGGGCCGGACCCGTACTTCGACGATCTCTTCCTCGGCGCCGCGGCCAAGCGGTTCGTCACCGTCGAGAAGGTCGTGCCGACGGAGGAGCTCAGCGCCGGTGGGCCCCCGCAGTCGCTGCTCGTCAGCCGCTTGCTCGTCGACGGCGTGGCGGAGACGCCGAACGGCGCGCACTTCACGTCGTGCGTGCCCGACCACGAGCGCGACGAGAGCTTCCAGCGCGCGTACGCCGCGTCTGCCAAGTCGCCGGAGGCGTGGGCCGCGTGGAAGGCGCAGTGGATCGACGTCGACGAGAAGGAGTACCAAGCACGGCTCGAGGCAGGGAGGAACGGCCGATGACCGCCGACACCACCACCGACGTCACGACCCGGACGGTGTCGCGGGCAGAGATCTGCGTCGTCGCGGTCGCCGAGTGCTTCCGCGGCGACGGCGAGAAGCTCGCCAATCCGATCGGCACCATCCCGATGATCGGCGGGCGCCTGGCGCGCGCGACGTTCGAGCCCGATCTCGTCATGACGGACGGCGAGGCCACGCTGATGTTGACCGACGTGGCGTTCCCCGGCCCGGGTGAGGGCGTGGTGGAGCATTACAACCCGTACCGGCTGATGTTCAACTGGGTCTGGAACGGCCGGCGGCACGTGATGATGGGCGCGCCCCAGATCGACCGCTACGGCAACCAGAACCTCGCGGCCATCGGCGACGCCCGCCGGCCCACGGTGCAGCTGCTGGGATACCGAGGCGCGCCCGGCAACACGATCAACGACGTCACCTCGTACTGGATCTCGAACCACACCCCCTCCGCGCTGCGCGCAAAGGTCGACACGGTGTGCGGCATCGGCTACGACCGCGCCGCGGCGCTCGGCGTCGGAGGTCGCTTCCACGAGATCCGCCGTGTCGTGACGAACCTGTGCGTGCTCGACTTCGAGACGCCCGACCATCGCATGCGCCTGCGGTCGGTGCATCCCGGCGTGACGGTCGACGACGTGATCGCGGCGACCGGGTTCGAGCTCGTCGTCGACGACGACGTGCCGACGAGCCGGCTGCCGACCGACGACGAACTGCGCTTGATCCGCGAGGTCATCGACCCCAAGGGCTTGCGCGAGAAGGAAGTGCCGACGCCATGAGCGATCGCGCGCTGGCGACCCGCTTCACGCGCCTCGTCGGGTGCCGGCTGCCCGTGGTGCAGACGGGCATGGGATGGGTGTCGGGGGCGCGGCTCACCGCAGCGACGAGCGCGGCCGGCGGGTTCGGCATCCTCGCCGGCGTCACGATGAGCTTCGAGCAGCTGCGCGAGGCGGTGGCGTCCGTGCGCGGTCGCACCGACGCGCCGTTCGGCGTGAACTTCCGTGCCGATCAAGGCGACCTGCTCGACCGCGTCGCGTTCGCGGTCGACCAGGGCGTCCGGTTGGTGAGCTTCGCCGGCCTGCCGCACAAGGACGCGATCGGCCGCTGCCACGAGGCGGGCGTGTTGCTGATGGCGACGGTCGGCGCACGGCGGCACGCCGAGAAGGTGCTCGACATGGGCGTCGACGTCGTCATCGCGCAAGGCGGTGAAGGTGGCGGCCACACCGGGACGATCCCGACGTCGTTGCTGACGCCCGAGGTGGTCGATGCGGTGGGCGACCGCATCCCGGTGCTCGCGGCCGGCGGCATCTACGACGGCCGCGGGTTGGTGGCCGCCCTCGCGTGGGGCGCCGACGGCGTCGCGATGGGGACACGATTCCTGCTGACCCAGGAGAGCCGAGTGCCCGAGCACGTGAAGGAGCGCTACTTCGCCGCGGGTCTCACCGACACGATCGTCACCACCGCGCTCGACGGCGCGCCGCAGCGCGTCATCAGCACCGATCTGGTGACACGCCTCGCCCGCTCGCCGCGGCTGCTGCGTTTGCCGCGCGCGCTCGGCGCGGCGATGCGGTTCCGTCGGCACGCGGGCATGTCGATCCCGGCGATGCTGCGCGAGGGGCTGGCCATGCGGCGCCACCAGGACCTGCCGTGGTCGCAGGTGCTGCTCGCCGCGCAGGCGCCGATGATGATCAAGTCCGGGCTCGTGGACGGCGACCCCGGCGCAGGTGTGCTGCCGACGGGGCAAGTCGTCGGAACGTTGCGATCGGCGCCCTCGGTCGCGGAGCTGCTCGCCTCGCTCGAGGAGCAGGCGATCGCGACGCTGGCGCGATTGGAGGAGCACCGGTGAGCACCCCCACGGTCCCCGCGATCGACGGATGGTTCGAGATCGGCGACGGCGGCCGCCCGCACCTCGTCGGCAGCCGGTGCGAACGGTGCCCGACCGTCGTGTTCCCGCGCTCGGCCGGCCGCTGCCCGAACCCGCGATGCTCGGGCGCGCTCGCCGACACGGCGCTGTCGTCCACCGGGACGATCTGGAGCTACACCGACGCCCAGTACAAACCGCCGCCGCCGTACATCGCCGCGTCGGAGCCGTTCGAGCCGTTCGCCGTCGCCGCGGTCGAGCTGGCCGACGAGAAGCTGGTGGTGCTCGGGCAGGTGGCGAGCGGCTTCGGCGTCGACGACCTGCGCGTCGGCGATCCGGTCGAGCTCGTCGTCGAGCCGCTGTATCAGATCGACGGGGTCGACCATCTGATCTGGCGATGGCGGCCGACGACCGCGAGGGGGAGCGAGAGATGAGCGTCGTCGTTCTCGGCGCGGGGATGCACCCGTGGGGGAAGTGGGGCCGCAACTTCGCCGACTACGGCGTCGAGGCCGCCCAGCGGGCGATGGAGGATGCCGGCGTCGAATGGACCGACGTGCAATTCCTCGCCGCCGGCGAGACCGTGCGCAACGGCTATCCCGGATTCGTCGCCGCGTCGACGTTCGCCCAGGCGCTCGGATGGACGGGGGCCCGCATCGCGTCGTGCTATGCCGCGTGCGCATCCGGCAGCGCCGCGATCGACGCGGCGCGCACGCGCATCCTCGCCGGCCTGTGCGACGTCGCGCTCGTCGTCGGCGCCGACACGACCCCGAAGGGCTTCCTCGCGCCGGTCGGCGGCGACCGCTGGGACGATCCGGACTGGTTGCGCTTCCGTCTGCTCGGCGCGACCAACCCGACGTACTTCGCGCTCTACGCCCGCCGGCGGATCGACCTCTACGGGGCGACGCCGGGCGACTTCGCCCGGGTGAAGGTGAAGAACGCGCGCCACGGGATCGACAATCCGTACGCCCGCTACCGCAAGCCGGTGACCGAGGACGAGGTGATGTCCTCAGCGGTCGTCGCCGACCCCTTGCACCTGCTCGACATCTGCGCCACGTCCGACGGCGGCGCGGCGGTCGTGCTGGCGTCGGAGGAGTTCGCCCGCACGCGCATGAACCCGCGCGACATGGTGCGTGTGCGCGCGGTCGCGTGTGTCACGCCGCAGTTCCCCAACGGCATCATCGAGATGCCGAACTTCGCCACCGACTCGGCCGCCGCGGCGCCGCCCGCGCCGGCGTTCAAGGACTCGATCGCCCGCGCGGCCTACGAGGAAGCCGGCCTCGGGCCCGACGACGTGAACGTGGCCGAGGTGTACGACCTGTCGACGGCGCTCGAGCTCGACTGGTACGAGCACATCGGCCTGTGCGCTCCCGGAGAGGCCGAGCGTCTGCTCAACGACGGCGTCACGACCATCGGGGGCCGCGTGCCGGTCAACCCCTCGGGCGGGTTGGCGTGCTTCGGCGAGGCCGTGCCCGCGCAAGCGATCGCACAGGTCTGCGAGATCACGTGGCAGTTGCAAGGACGCGCCGAGGGTCGCCAGGTCGAGGGCGCGCGCGTCGGCATCACGGCCAACCAGGGTCTCTTCGGCCACGGATCCTCCGTCATCTTGTCGAAGTAGGCATGGATCTCACCTGGACCGAAGCGGAGGACGCGTTTCGCGCCGAGGCGCGCGCGTGGTTGCACGAGAACCTGGCGGCGTGGCGCGGGCAGTTCTCCGGACGCCTGGCCTCCGGCGACACCGCCGAGGGGTTCGAGCAGCACCTCGTCTGGGAGCGCATGCTGTACGACGCGCGCTGGGCCGTGGTCTCGTGGCCCGAGGAGCACGGCGGCCGCGAGGCCTCGCTGTTCGAGTGGCTGATCTTCGAGGAGGAGTACTACGCCGCCGGAGCGCCGCAGCGCGTCACGCAGAACGGGATCTTCCTGCTCGCGCCGTCGGTGTTCGAGTTCGGGAACGACGAGCAGAAGGCTCACATCCTGCCGCGGATGGCCGCGGCGCACGACCTGTGGTGCCAGGGGTGGTCCGAGCCCAACGCCGGGTCCGATCTCGCCAGCTTGCAGTGCCGGGCGCGCCGCGTCGACGGCGGCTGGGTGCTCGACGGGCAGAAGACGTGGACGACGCGCGGCGCGTTCTGCACCCACCTGTTCGGGCTCTTCCGGACTGATCCGCAGAGCGAGCGCCATCGCGGGCTGACCTACCTGCTCGTGCCGCTGAGCCTTCCCGGCATCACGGTGCGCGGCTTCGGCCGCCTCGACGGCGACGAGGGTTTCGCCGAGGTCTTCTTCGACGAGGCGTTCCTGCCCGACGACGCGATCCCGGGCGGCCCGGTGCTGGGCGAGGCCGAGCGCGGGTGGTCGGTGGCGATGGCGACGACGTCGTCGGAGCGCGGGCTCACGTTGCGTTCGCCCGGCCGGTTCTGCGCGTCGGCCGAGCGGTTGATCGAGCTCTACAAGCAGTGCGGATCGCCGCCGCACCTGCGCGACCGGGTGGTCGACGTGTGGGTGCGCGCCGAGGCGTACCGGGTGCAGACGCTCGAGGTGGTGACCCGCCAGATCGAGGGGCGCCCTGCCGGCGCGGAGACCAGCCTGGTGAAGATCTGGTGGTCGGAGCTCGACATCGACATCAACGCGATCGCGATGGAGCTGCTCGACCAAGCGGCGGTCATCGACGGGGAATGGACGAAGGCATGGCAGTTCTCGCTGTCCGGCCCGATCTATGCCGGGACCAACGAGATCCAGCGCAACATCGCCGCCGAGCGCGTGCTGGGCCTGCCGAGGTGATGACATGAGGTTCGGCTTCGACACCGACCAGGAAGCGTTCCGCGACACGACGCGCGCTCTGCTCGACGAGCGCTGCACGCCGGCCGCGGTGCGCGCCGCATGGGGCGACGCGCCGGGAGAGCTGGACCGCTCCACGTGGGCGGCGCTCGCCGAGATGGGCGCGACGTCGGTGCTGGCGCCGGAGGCGACCGGCGGGCTCGGCCTCGACGCCACGTGGCTCGTGCTGCTGCTGGAAGAGGCGGGGCGCTGCGCGTTGCCGTATCCGTTCGTGGAGACCGCCGCAGTCGCCGCGCCGCTCGTGCCGGAACGGGTCGTCGGCGGCCAGGTGCTGGCCACAGATCTCGGTGGGCCGTACGTCCCGTATGCGTCCGACGCAGATGCGTTCCTGCTGCGCGCCGACGACGGCGGCCTCGTCGTCGTCGATCGCTCCGACGTGAAGGTCACGCCCGTCACGACCGTCGACGGCGGCCTGCGCGCCGGGACCGTCGACGGGGCAGGCCGCGGCGAGGCGGTCTGCGGGCCGGACGGGGCCGAGGCCGCGTTCGACCGCGGCGCGCTCGGCGTCGCCGCTGTTCTCGTCGGGCTCGCCGAGCGCATGCTGGCGATGACCGTCGAGTACGTGACGTCGCGCCAGCAGTTCGGCGTCGCCGTGGGATCGTTCCAGGCCGTCAAGCATCACCTCGCCGATGCTGCGCTGCGGCTCCAGTTCGCCCGACCGCTGGTGCGGCGCGCGGCGTGGTCCCTGGCCACGGGCGCGCCGACCGCGGGGTCGGACGTGTCCGCGGCCAAGGCGCTCGCCACCGAGGCCGCCGCCGTCGCGGGGCGCAAGGCGCTCCAGTGCCACGGGGCCATCGGGTACACGGTCGAGCACGACCTGCACCTGTTCATGAAGCGCGCCTGGGCGTTGCAGGCCTCGTGGGGCAGCGCCGCCTGGCATCGACGGCGCATCGGCGATGCGCTCGGGCTCGCCTGACCATCGTAAGGCGGCGAAGTCAAGGGGTTTGGGGG
>CAZGUH010000019.1:0-73014 GCA_964529005.1 uncultured Ilumatobacteraceae bacterium
GCCGACCCCAACAGCTCGGGACGGTGATCCTCGCGGCGCAGGACCGTGGCGGTCATCGGTGTCTCACCCTGGCCGTACAGCTGCACGAACACCGGACCGAAGGTGTCGAGCGCGCGCTGCATCGCGGCCGGCGCCATCGGCGCGCCGCCGTACACGACGTAGGCCAGACTGGGGACGTCGGTCGAGCCCGCCGCGGCGTCGGTGAGCCGGATGATCTGCGTCGGAACGAGCCAGGTGTTGGTGACGTGCTCGTCGTGGATCACCCGCAGGATCGCGACCGGATCGAAGCTCGCCGACTCCGCGATGACCTGCGACGCGCCGCGCGCCGTGGCCGCGAGCGCGTGGAACCCGGCGCCATGGCTGAGCGGCGCAGCATGCAAGGTGACGTCGTGCTCGGACAGCGGGGTCAGATCGGCGAGCCACCCCACCGTGACGAACGTCAGCGCGCCGTGGGACAGCATCGCGCCCTTCGGCCGGCCCGTCGTGCCCGACGTGTAGAAGATCCACGCCGTGTCGCCCGGATCGACCTCGGCGACGGCCCACGGGTCCGCATCGGCCACACCGCTCGCCCGTGCGGATTCGTACTCGTCGCCAGCGATCAGCACGTCGACGCTTGCGGCGCGCGCCACCTCTGCGTGGGCTGCATCGGTGACGACCAGCGACGCCGCGCAGTCGTCGGCCACGAACGCCACTTCGCTGGCGGTCGAGCGGGCGTTGCACGGCACGACCACCGCCCCGATGCGAAACGCTGAGAACATCGCTTCGAGCAACTCGGGCCGGTTGTCCATCAACAGCGCGATGCGGTCGCCGCGGCCGATCCCACGCCCTCGCCACGCGGCGGCGAGCGCGGCGCAGCGATCGTTCAGCTGCGCGTACGACGTCACGGCGCCGCGCCATGTGATCGCCGGATGATCACCGAACGCGCGGGCGCTGTCGAGGAGGAACCCGGCGATGTTCACGTGCTTCGGCTCCCGGGGTCGACGATCGGCAGGTGCCCGTGCACCGCCGGCTTCTGGAGAAAACGCCGCTGCCGGTCGGTGAGCAACGGCTCGAGGCCCACCAGGCCGGGATCTCCCGGGCTCCAGGCGAGGTGTCCCGGCCCGTATTTGTAGAGCAGCGTCAGCCGGTCGCCGCGCCCACGCCACGGAATCGTGCAGTGGGTCAGGGCCTCGGTGAACACGATCACATCACCCGCCGCCATCGGCGTCTCGACCACCATCCGCCGGTCGAGATCGGCCGGCAGGCCGAAGTTCGCCTTGTGGCTTCCCGGGATGCAGCCGAAGCCGCCGTCGCCCACGCGGTGGTCGACGAGCGACCATTGCACGGCGACCAATCCGCTGAAGATCCTGCCGCCCTCGACGCGGTAGTACTGCGCGGGATCGTGCGGCGTTCCGCCGCCGTGCAGGCCGAGCCCGGATGTCCCTCGCCCCATCACGATCCCGTAGGTGTGGTCGAGTCGCACGGTCGGCCCGCACAGCTCGATCACGACGTCGGCGATCGCAGGGTGGTCGATCAGGTCGCGGAATGCCGCGTCGTGACGCAAGTGGTCCCGGAATCGCTGGCTCTGGATCGTCGGCCCCGGCGAAGGGAGGCGCAGTTCGTCCACCGCGGCCCGCAGCCGCCGCACCGTGTGGTGATCGAGCGCGTGACGGCGTACGAGGTATCCCCGCAGGTCGAACGCGTAGCGCTCCGCATCCGTCAGCGGCCCCGTGCTCACCACCCGCCACCCTACGTTCTCGTCGAGGCGTGAGCACAGGCGTTCGACGAGGCGCTCGTTCGGCATGTCGATCGCGCAGCGTTCTCGGATGCTCCAATGTGTCCGACACCCTCCACACCGGTCACACTGTTGCGATCGACGGCGGCGACACCTGCTCTGACCGTCCTCCACAGATCAATACCCCACTCCACAGATCAAAGGGAGCACCATGCGAGAAGCGGTGATCGTCTCCGTCGCCCGCACCCCCATCGGCAAGGCATACCGGGGCGCGTTCAACGACACGTCCGGGCAGCAGCTCGCCGCGCACGCGATCTCCGCGGCCGTCTCCCGTGCCGGCGTCGAGCCCGGCGAGGTCGAAGACGTGATCCTCGGCTGCGCGCTCCAGCAGGGCAGCACCGGCGGCAACGTGGCTCGGCAGGCCGCGTTGCGTGCAGAGCTGCCGGTGACCGTGCCGGGCACGACGATCGACCGCCAGTGCTCGTCCGGCCTGATGGCGGTCGCCGCCGCCGCGCACCAGATCGTCCTCGAAGGGATGGAGACGGTCGTCGCCGGCGGCGTCGAGTCGATCTCGCTCGTCCAGAACGATCACATGAACGGCTATCGCGCCCAGGACGCGTGGCTGGTCGAGCGGATCCCGCAGATCTACATGTCGATGATCGAGACCGCGGAAGTCGTCGCAGAGCGCTACGGCGTCAGCCGCGAGGCGCAGGACGCGTACGCGCTCCAGTCGCAGCAACGCACCGCGCGGGCTCAGCTCGAGGGTCGCTACGACGCCGAGATCGTCCCGCTCACCGCGCTCCAGCTGGTGAAGGATTCGTCGACCGGCGAGACGAGCACGCGCGAGGTGACGTTGTCGAAGGACGAGGGCAACCGCCCGTCGACGACCGCCGAGGACCTGGCCCGGCTGAAGCCCGTCCTGGTCAACGGCCAGCGCGTCAGCGAAGGGCGGCACGTCACCGCCGGCAACGCGTCGCAGCTCTCCGACGGGGCGGCCGCGGTCGTGATGATGGAAGCTTCCGAGGCGTCTCGGCGCGGGCTGACGCCGCTCGGCGCTCTGCGCGGCATCGCGGTCGCGGGATGCGACCCGGACGAGATGGGCATCGGACCGGTCTTCGCCGTGCCGAAGCTGCTCAAGCGCCACGGCCTCACCGTCGACGACATCGACATCTGGGAGCTCAACGAAGCGTTCGCCGCGCAGGTGCTGCCGTGCCGCGACCGCCTCGGGATCCCCGACGATCGCCTCAACGTGTCGGGCGGGGCGATATCCATCGGCCATCCGTACGGCATGACCGGCGCGCGCACCACCGGCCACGTCCTGCTCGAGGGACGGCGGCGCGGCGCCCGCTACGGCGTGGTGACGATGTGCGTCGGCGGCGGCATGGGAGCAGCCGGCCTGTTCGAGATCTTCGCCTCCTGACATCACGGCGCGCTCTTCACGGCGCGTCACACGACCGCGACGAAGCACTCCTCGGCGACGTTGTCGGCGTACAGCTCCGGGCCGAGCAGATCGATCACGGTCCGGGTCTGCGATGCCATCGCGGCGAGAGCGGCCACCTTCCGGTCGAGGGCGTGACCGCCGACGGTGACCCGCAGCGCGATCTCGCTGTCGGCCCGACCGACGATCTCGTCGTCGGTCATCATCACGTTCCATTCGTTGTAGAGATGGCCGAACCGCTCGACGTGGGCGACGCTCATCGCCGCGTGGAACAGGCGGCCGGGCCGGCCGGCGCGCCGCCATGCCTCGGTCACCCACGTCGACACCGCCATGTGGTCCGGATGGAACGTCATGCCGTCGGGCCCGAAGGTGAGGATCGTGTCGGCGTGGGTGGCGGCGATCAGCTCTGCCATCCGGGCGACGCCATGCTCCATCGGCAGCTGCTGCAACCCGCCATCGGGTAAGCCGAGCAGCCGATGCTCGGCGACACCGAGCACGGCCATCGCCGCGCTCGCCTCCCACGACCGCAGCTGCCCGAGCCGCGCGGGCGGCCACCGCTCCGGGTCCTCGGTTCCGAGCTCGCCCGCCGTGGCGGAGACGCACACGACCCGCTGGCCGGCGTCGCGTGCGGCGGCCATCAGGCCGCCGGCGAGGTAGGTCTCGTCGTCGGGGTGGGCCCACACGCTGAGCACCGTGCCGAGGCCGGCGATCGATCCGGGCTCGATCGCGGTCGCGGGCACGAGCTCGTCGGAGCGGGCGCGCGTCTCAGGGGCAATGACCATGCAGCGATGCTGGCACGGCGGCGTTGCACGGCCGTTGTAGCGCGGTTGCGCGCGATCGAAGAGCCGTAACGTGTGCGCGATGGAGTTCCTGGTGCTGGGACCGCTTCAGGTGATCGCCGACGGCCGCACCATCGACATCACGAGCGGCGCGCAGCGCCGCATCCTGTGCGCGCTGCTCGCCGAGGCCGGCCACACCATCTCCGCGCCGTCCCTGTGCGACGTCGTGTGGGACGGCGAGCCTCCGCCGAGCGCCGGCACGACGCTGCGCTCGCTGGTCTCGCGCCTGCGCCGGATCGTGGGTGACCGGCTCGTCGGCCGCCACGGCGGCTACGCCCTCGTGCTGCGCGGCGACGACGCGACCGACGCCGGCGCCTTCGTCGCAGCGCTCGCCGACGCGCTCGCGGCGCCCGGTCCAGCGACGATCGCGGCCCTCGAAGCGGCGCTGGGCTCCTGGCGCGGCGAGGCGTTCGGCGAGTGCGCATCGCTCACAGCGATCCGCCCGAGCGCCGAACGCCTGGAGCGGTCGCGGTCGGAGGCGCTGGAGGTGCTCGCCGGCGACGCGCTCGGCGCCGGGCAGTGGCAGCGCGCCGCGCGCTTCGCCCGTGACGCGGTGACCGCCGACGCGTTGCGCGAACCGGCGTGGACAGCTCTGGTGCTCGCGCTCGCGCGCGGCGGCCGCGGTCCCGAGGCGGTCCGCGCCGCAGCCGAGGCGACGAAGGCCCTCGCCGAGATCGGGCTGTCGCCGGGACGGGCGTTGCGCGACGCAGAGGCCGAGGCGCTCGGGATCGACACGCCGGCGCCGGCGCGCACGAGCGGGCAGGACGCCACCCCCCGCCCCGCCGTCGACGGTCGTGCCGCCCATCGGCTCCCGACGCTGCTGACGCCGATGATCGGTCGTGACGCCGATCTGGCCGCCGTGCTCGACGCGCTCGCCGATCGGCGGATCGTCACGCTGGTCGGGCCCGGAGGCGTCGGCAAGACGCGGTTGGCGATCGAGGTCGCCCGCACCGGCGGCGAGACGCACAGCCGTGGCGCGATCTTCGTGCCGTTGAGCCGCGTCGCCGACGGCAGCGACGTCGCCGCGGCGATCGCCGACGCCATCGGCGTGCGACCGTCCCCGAACGGGACGGTCTCGTTCGAGGGCGCAGGAGCGCTCGACGCGCTGGTCGTGCTCGACAACTGCGAGCACGTGATCGACGCCGTCGCCGAGGTGGTCCCGACGCTCTTCGACGGCGGCGACCGCCTGCGCGTCCTGGCCACCAGCCGCGAGCCGCTGGCCATCGAGGCCGAGCACATCGTCACCGTCGCTCCCCTGCCCGTCGACGGTCCGAACGCCGCGGCCGCCGAGCTGTTCCGGGCGCGTGCCGCGGCAGCGGGCGCTCCGGCGGCCGACGCCCGGGACGACGCGCTCGTGGTCGAGGTGGTGCAGCGTGTCGACGGGTTGCCGCTGGCCCTCGAGATGGCGGCCGCCCGGCTGCGGACGATGAGCCTCGGCGAACTGGCCGGCGCGATCGTCGGTGACCTCGACGTGCTGAGCTCGCCGCGCCGTGACGTCGACCAGCGGCACCGCACCGTGCGCGACCTGCTCGCGTGGTCCGAGCGCCTGCTCGACGACGAGCTGCGATCGGCGTTGCTCGCGTTCAGCGTGTTCGTCGGCGCGGTGCGCGCCCGCGACCTCGGCGCCGTCGTCGGGTCAGCGCGCCCCGCCGACACCGTCGCCCGCCTCGTCGACCGATCGTTGATCCTGACGATCGGCGGCGACGGCGGCGGCGTGCGCTTCGTCGCGCTCGAGACCGTGCGCAGCTTCGGCCGTGAGCGCCTGGCCGCCGATCCCGCCGCCGAGCGCGCCGTGCGCGAGCGTCACGCCCGCTGGTTCTGCGACGCCGTCGCGGAGGTCGACAGCGCCCTGCGGGGACACGATCCGGCCGGAGCGTTCACCCGGTTCGGTGAGATCTTCGACGAGCTGCGCGCTGCGCTGCGGTGGGCTCGGGATCACGATCTGGCGCTGGCCGTCGACATCGTCCGCCACGCCAGCCTCGTCGGGCGGATGAGCCTCCGCCTCGAAACGGCGATGTGGGCCGAGGAGGTCGCCGCCCGCGTGCCGCCCCGCCATCCTGCCGCGCCGACCGCGCTCGCCGCGGCAGCGGTCGGGCTGTCGACCCGCGGCCGGCTGGCCGAGGCCCGCGCGATGGCCACGGCAGCCCTCGAACGCGACCCGCACGGGCCTGGCGCCCTGCTCGCGGTCGAAGCGCTGGCCGACGCGTTCCTGTACGAGGGCCGCCTCGCCGACAGCGCCGAGGCCGCCGGCCTGGGCGAGGCGCTCGGCGCCGAGCGCGGCGATCCGCTGTATCGCGATTTCGCCATCGTCGGACGTGCGCTCGCCAGCGCCTACGACGGCGACGCGGCCGCAGCGATGGCGTTGCTCGATGAAGCGCAGCCCGCCCTCACCGCGTTCGGTGAGCTGTGGTTCGACTACGTCCGCGGCGAGGCGTCGATGGACACCGACGTAACCGGCGCGCTCGCCGCCCTCGACCGCGCCGTGGACGGCGCGGCGCGCACGGGAGCGCGCTACCTCGTGGAGGTGGCGATGCTGTCGGCGACGACGCTGCGCGCCCGAGCGGGCGAGATCGGTGAGGCCGCAGACCGCTTCCAGGCGCTCCTCGATGAGTTCGCCCTCGGCGGCGACCTCGGCCACCTCGTCACGACGCTGCGCAACCTCGTGACGCTGCTCGACCGGATGGGCGAGCCCGCGGCGGCCGCCGAGCTCTACGGCGCGGTGGTCGACCATCCGTCTTCGCCCAGCTATGGCGCCGAGCGCGAACGTCTCGAGGCCGGGGCCACGTCGGCCTGCGATGCGCTCGGAGAGAGCGCGTTCCGCCGAGCGGTGGCGACGGGCCGGACCCGCTCCGTCGAGGCCGCGCTCGACGCCGCGCGCACCGCGCTGGCCGGCCGGCGCCGCGCCGCCCCCGCAGTCCCGGCGGTCGTCCAGCGCCCGCCCGAACGCGGCGAGCTGCGACGCGACGGCGAGGACTGGCACGTCGTGTTCGACGGCGCCGCCGCTCGTGTGCGTCACAGCAAGGGCATCGCCGACCTCGCGGTGCTCCTCGCCCGGCCCGGCGCCGAGATCCACGCCTTGGAGCTGATGGGAGGCGCCGACGTGGGACACGCGCCCGGCGCCGGCGTCGACGCGACGGCTCGGCGGGAGTACCAGCAGCGCATCGTCGAGCTCCAGCGGACGATCGACCAGGCCCAGGCCGATTGCGACCCCGCGCGCGCCGCGCTCGCCGAGATCGAGCTCGACGCGCTGGTCGACCAGCTGAGCGCGGCGTTCGGGCTCGGCGGCCGAGCGCGCTCGACGACGTCGAGCAGCGAGCGGGCACGCTCGGCCGTCACGTTCCGGATCCGCTCCGCGATCCGCAAGATCACCACGACGCATCCCGCCCTCGGCCAGCACCTCGACGTCGCCGTGCGCACCGGCGCCTGGTGCTCGTACCGCCCCGATCGCCCCGTCGAATGGACCGTCACCGGCGTCCACCATCCGTGAGGCGCCGCCTCGCGCTGTGAGGCGGCCTCTCACGCCTCCTGGGTGATGACGACAGACGACCGGCGACGCGGCCGGTGAGGAGCCAGACCATGCCCAACACACTTCAGACATCACGCGGATCCGACCTCGACGCCCACGGCAACCGGATGACCGGCGATCCCGCTTCGATCGCGCTGTACGACCAGGCGATCGATCGGTTCGTACGGTTCCATCCCGAGATCCTCGACATCGCCGGGAAGTTCGGCGAGCCAGACGTGGCAGCCCCGATGGGGTGGGCGCTGATCGCCTACCTCCACCTGATGAGCACCGAGGCCGGCGACCTGGCCGCGGCGCGCGACGCGCTGGCCGAGCTCGAGGCGTCGGCGGGCAACGAGCGCGAACGCGCCCACGCGGCCGCGATCGGCCGGTGGCGCCAAGGCGATTGGATCGGCGCCGCGCGCACGCTGGACGAGCTCGGTCAGCGCTGGCCGACCGACATGCTGGCGCTGATGTTCGGGCACCAGCTCGACTTCTTCGTCGGCGACGCGCAGCGCCTGCGCGACCGGACGGTGCGAGCCGTGCGCGAGTTCGATCCGATGCACCCCCACGCGGGGTTCGTCCGCGGGCTCTCGGCGTTCGGCCTCGAGGAGGCGGGGCACTACCAGCACGCGATCGAGGCCGGCATGGCCGCGGTCGACGCCAACGCCGACGACGTGTGGGCGATCCACGCGGTCGTGCACGCCTACGAGATGCAGGGCCAGATCGCGGCCGGCATCGACTTCATGCGCTCCGACCGCACGCGCTGGGAGACCGGGAACCTGTTCACGGTGCACAACTGGTGGCATCTCGCGCTCTACGAACTGGAGGCTGGCCGCCTCGATGGGGTGCTGGAGATCTACGACCGCGAGGTGCACAACGCCGAGTCGGCGTGCGTGGCGATGGAGATGCTCGACGCCAGCGCGCTGCTCTGGCGGCTGCTGCTCGATGGCGCCGACACCGGCGACCGGTGGGCGGCGCTCGCCGACGCATGGGCGGCGAAGACCGACGCCGATCCGTGGTACGTGTTCAACGACGTGCACGCGGTGATGGCGCTCGTCGGCGCCGGCAGGATCGCGGAGGCACGCGCGCTGGTGACGGCGCGAGCTCAGGCCGCCGCGGGCGACTCCTCGTGGAACGCCGCGGTCAGCGGGGAGGTCGGCCTCCCGGTCGCGCGGTCGCTGATCGCGTTCGGCGTGGGCGCCTACGACGAGGTCATCGACACGCTGATGCCGATCCGCGGCATCGTCCAGCGCTTCGGCGGATCGCATGCCCAGCGTGACGCCGTCCAGCGCACGATCCTGGAAGCCGCGCTGCGCAGCGGACGGTTCGAGCTCGCTCGGGCGCTCACCGCCGAGCGCTTGGGCGTCCGCGACACGAGCGTGTATTCGTGGACTCAGCGTGCCCGGGCGCTGCGCGGCCTCGGTGAGACCACCGCCGCGGCCGCTGCCGACGAGGCGGCGCGGTCCCACCGGGCCGCGATCGTCTCCGCCAGCTGACGGCCTCGCCGCGACCTATGCGGTCGGGGAGGCGTCGTGATCGCCCGCGCAGTGCTCACGACCCTCCCCGGCCGGCCCGGGCATGTGCTCGTCGACCGTCGACGGCGGTCGCGGGTCGCGCTTGTCGGCGATCAGCGACGCCGCGACCGTCACCGCGAGGATCGCGGCGATGATGCCGAGCGAGAGGAACGTCGGGAAGTGGAAGTCCGCGGACGGCCACTCGAACTGCTCGGCCGTGAACGTCAGCATCATCTTCACGCCGACGAACGCGAGGATCGCACCGAGGCCGTAGTGCAGGTACCGAAGCTTGTCCTGCATGCCGCCGAGCAAGAAGTACAACGCCCGCAGGCCCAAGATCGCGAACGCGTTCGAGCTGAACACGATGAACGGATCGCGCGACACGCCGAAGATCGCCGGCACCGAGTCGACGGCGAACACCACGTCGGTCGTCTCGACCATCACCAGCACGGCGAACAGCGGCGTGGCGAGCCGGCGACCGTTCTCGCGGGTGAACAGCTTCTGACCGTCGAGCTTGTTCGTCGACGGGACCACCTTGCGGACGGCCCGCAACACGATGCTCTTGTCCGGGTCGACCTCGGTCTCCTCCGAGAACGCCAGCTTGTACGCCGTGTACAGGAGGATGACGCCGAAGAACGCGAGGGTGACGGTGAAGTTCTCGATCAACGCCGAGCCGGCGAAGATGAACACGGCGCGCAGCACCAGGGCGCCGAAGATGCCCCAGAACAGCACCCGGAACTGGTACGCCTTCGGCACGGCGAAGTACGTGAAGATCACCGCCCACACGAACACGTTGTCGACCGACAGGCTCTTTTCCAGCAGGAAGCCGGAGATGTACTCCCCTGCCGCCTTGCCGCCGTGCTCCGACCCGCCGATCGCGTAGATCACGCCTGTGAACGCGAGACCGATGCTGATCCACACCGACGACTCGATCGCCGCTTCCTTGAACCTGATCTCGTGCGGCTTGCGGTGCACGAGCAGCAGGTCGACGATCAGCAACGCGGCGATGAACGCGACGAGCGCACCCCACTGCCACACGTGGATCTCGAGATCGACGAAGTTGCCGCCTGATTCGGCGGCGAACATCGAGAGGGCAGCAGGCATCGTGGGGTCTCCGGCGCGTCGAATGGGTCGATCAGTTGCCGGAAGTCTCTCCGCCCTCCATGGAGGACCAACCGCCCCGGGCCGCCGGGGCGACCGTGCTGACGTTGCGGCTGCGAGGGATACTCCCTACCGGTTCGCAGCAGTGTAGGCGCCCGGATCGCCTGCGCGTGACCTCCGGACGATCAGCGATACGCGGCGAGGTCGCCGGCGCGTCCTGCCTCCTCGTCCTCGGTGTAGCGCCAGACGTCGGGCTGATCGCCGTCCACGTCGGTGAAGCCGTACTCCCGCGCCAGCTGCCCCGAGCTGACCGACGACTGGTTCCACCGGGCCCGATCCGGGTCGGAGGCTACGGCGACCACCGCGCGGCCGACGTAGCGCGGCGTCTCCGAGAGGGCGAAGCTCGCCAGGGCGACGGGCTTGCCCGCTTCCGCACGCGCCGGATCGAGCGCGTCGCGCCACGTCTCCTCGGTGACCTGGTAGTTGTCGAGCATCATCTCGGAGCGCAGCCAGCCGGGCGAGATCGCCATCGCCGTGGCGCCGCGCGGCGCCAACTCGTGGCCCTGCGAGAACGCCAGCCGGTTCACGGCCACCTTCGCCAGGTCGTAGAAGGCGCAGAGCCGGTAGCGCGTCGCGTTGTAGTCGGTGGTGCCGTCGGTGACCTCGACGACCAACCCGCCGGGGCGCTCGACCATCAACGGCAGCAGGTGATGCGACGTGACGAGGTGCGTCTCGATCGCCAGGCGCAGCATCCGCAGGCCGTTGTCGAGATCGTGCTCCCACACCGGGACGTACCACTGCTTGAGCAGCTCGCCGCCCCAGATGTCGTTGACCAGCACGTCGAGGCGGGCGTGGTCGCGCCGGATCTGACCGGCGAGCGCGGCGACCTGCGCCGGATCGAGATGATCGACCACGGCGGCGATGCCCACACCGCCGAGCTCGGTGACCAGTGCCGCGGTCTCGTAGATCGTCTCCGGCCGGTCGTACTCGTGCGCCCGGGCGCCGGTGCTGCGGCCGGTGCAGATGACGGTCGCGCCGGCCTCGCCGAGCGCGGCGGCGATGCCTCGGCCCGCGCCGCGCGTCGCCCCAGCGACGACCGCCACGCGCCCGCGCAACGCATCGGGATCCGGGACCCAGGCCATCTCGCGATCTTGTCAGGCTCGTCGCCTACCGTTTGTCCGGTGGCCCCACGCGAACGCTTCGACGCCGCGTACTACGCACGCTTCTACGGGCGGCGCCCGGTCCACGATCGCCGCCGCATCGCGATGCTGGCCAGCGGCGTCACGTCGCTCGCCGCATGGTGGGGGATCCCGATCCGCTCGGTCCTCGACGTCGGCGCCGGCAAGGGGTACTGGCGCGATTGGCTCACCGAACACCGGCCGAAGGTGCGCTACCACGGCATCGACGTCAGCGCGTACGCGTGCCGCCGATACGGCCACGAGCACGCCGACCTGGCGACGTGGAGGCCCCGGCGCCGGTACGACCTGGTCGTGTGCCAGAGCGTGATCCAGTATCTCGACGACACCGCGGCGCGCCGGGCGATCCGCGTGCTCGGCGACGCCTGTGAGGGGCTGATGATGCTGGAGGCGCCGACCAGCGCGGATCGCGAGAACGTGATCGACCCCGACGCCACCGACCTTGACGTGTTCTGGCGCAGCGGCCGCTGGTACCGGACGCACCTCGATCCGCACTTCGTCCAGGTCGGCACCGGACTCTGGGCGAGCCGCTCGGCGGGCATCCCGTTCTTCGAGCTGGAGCGGTCGCGCTGAGATGCCGTCGCCCCGGCCTGAGCGATCGGTCGAGGCGCTCGTCGACGACCTTCGCCGCCTCGGCGTCGCCGCCGGAGACCTGCTGTGGGTACACGCCTCGTTGCGAGCCGTCGGACCGGTCGCCGGCGGCGCGGCGGGCGTACTGGAGGCGCTCGACGCCGCCGTCGGGCCGAGCGGCACGCTGTTCATGACGATCGGCGCCCGCGACGACTGGGGATGGGTCAACGATCGGCCGGAGTCCGAGCGCGCGGCGCTCCTCGCGGACGCCGAGCCGTTCGACGTTCGGCTCACGCCCGCCGACCCGGACGTCGGCGTGCTGGCCGAGGTGTTTCGCACCCGCCTGGGCACACTCGTCAACGACAACCCGGAGGGTCGTATGGGCGCCTGTGGACGCCTGGCGCGGCGCCTGATCGACGAAGCCCCGTGGGACCACTACTATGGACCCGGTTCACCCGTGGAGCGGTTCGTCCACGAGCGTGGGCGCGTGCTGCGGCTCGGCGCCGATCCCGACACCACGACCGTGATCCACTACGCCGAGTACCTGGCCCCAGTCCCGAACAAGCGCACGGCCCACCGGCGCCGGCGCGTCCTCGGCCCGCACGGCCCGCAGATCCGCGTCGTGCACTCGCTCGACGATTGCGCGGGCATCGTCGATCGACCCGGCGAGGAGGACTACTTCGTCACCATCTTGCGCGCCTATCTCGCCACCGGACGCGCGGCGGTCGGCCGCGTCGGCGGCGCGGCGAGCGAGCTGATCGACGCGGCCGACCTCGTCGAGTTCGCGGTGGCGTGGATGGCGGAGAACCTGCGCCCGCGGTGAGCGCGCCTACGTCGACATCGCGTCGCGCCGGCGCTCCAGGAAGCGACGCTCGGCCATGTTGGCCGCCAACGACGCGGCGCGCGCGTAGGCGGCCGCGGCGTCGTCGCAACGGCCGAGCCGAGCGAGCAGATCGGCGCGGCTGGCATGGAAGAGGTGGTACTCGTCGAGCGGTAGATCGGCGAGCAGCGCGAGCGCGCGGTCCGGCCCGTCGATCTCGCCGATCGCGACCGCACGGTTGAGCGCCACGATCGGCGTCGGCGCCATCGCCATCAGCTGGTCGTAGAGCTGCACGATCTGCCGCCAATCGGTGGCGGAGGCCGTCGGAGCGTCGGCGTGCACCGCGTTGATCGCCGCCTGGATCTGGTACGGGCCCGGCTGATTGCGCCGCAGGCAGGCACGCACCAGCGCATGGCCTTCGGCGATCAGCGTCCGGTCCCACAGCGCGCGGTCTTGGTCGCGCAGCAGCACGACGTCCCCGGCGGCGTCGGTGCGCGCGGCTCGCCGAGCCTCGGTCAGCAGCACGAGCGCGAGCAGCCCGACCGCTTCGGGCTCGTCGGGCATCAGCTCGACGAGGACGCGGGCGAGGCGGATCGCCTCGGCGCACAGCTCCGCGCGCACGAGGTCGTCGCCGGACGTCGCCGCATATCCCTCGTTGAAGATCAGGTAGACGACCGCCAGCACGGATCGCACGCGATCGGGCAGTTCGGCCTCACTCGGCACCCGGTACGGGATGCGCGCGTCGCGGATCTTGCCCTTGGCCCGCACGAGCCGCTGCGCCATCGTGGCCTCCGGCACGAGGAACGCGCGGGCGATCTCCTGGGTCTGGAGCCCTCCGAGCAGGCGCAGCGTGAGCGCGACGTGGGCGTTGGTCGCCAACGCGGGGTGGCAGCAGGTGAAGATCAGCCGCAGGCGATCGTCGGTCACCGGACCCACCGCCGCGGGGGACGCGTCGCGCTCGTGCAAGAGCGCCGCGTGGGCATGACGGTCATGGCGGGATGCCTCGCGACGGAGCCGGTCGATCGCCCTGTTGCGGGCCGTGGTCGTGATCCACGCTCCCGGGTTCGGCGGCACGCCCGTCATCGGCCACTTCTCGGTGGCGGTGACGAACGCGTCCTGGACCGCCTCTTCGGCGACGTCGACGCTGCCGAAGAGGCGGATCAGGGTGGCGACCACACGGCCGGATTCGGCGCGGAAGATGCGCGCCAGTTCGGCCGGCTCCAGCTGGGCCACGACCGTCGTCAGGCCTCGTCCTGGAACGGACGCACCTCGACCGGGCCCTGGCACGCGGCCGAGGCCTTCGCTGCCCAGCCGAGCGCGGCGTCGAGGTCGGGGGCGTTGATGATCCAGAACCCGCCGAGGTGCTCCTTGCTCTCCACGAACGGCCCGTCGGTGGTGACCACCGAGCCGCCGGTGGCGTGCACGACCGTGGCCGTGCTCGGCGGGTTGAGCCCGCCCCCGAACACCCATGCGCCTGCGGCCTGCATCTCCTTGTTCACCGCGTCGACGTCGGCGTACATCCGCTGCATCACGTCGGCGGGGGGCATCGGCTCATCGTCGACACCGTGCACCGACAACATGTACTGGGCCATCTCTGACTCCTTCCGTTGGGGACCGGCGCCGTGCCGTCCCGACACCCTGACAACGATCGGGCCCCACC
This sequence comes from uncultured Ilumatobacteraceae bacterium, assembly GCA_964529005.1. Classification (GTDB taxonomy): domain Bacteria; phylum Actinomycetota; class Acidimicrobiia; order Acidimicrobiales; family Ilumatobacteraceae; genus CAZGUH01. The sequence continues at coordinate 14,358 of CAZGUH010000019.1, forward strand.
GCGATCGACATCGTCGGCGAAACTTTCCCGGTTTTCTTTTTTCAGCTCGGCGCCCACTCGGGGTCGCGGCCCGCCATGCCGACGACGCGATCGAGCAGCGGGGCGTCGCCCGGCACGGGCACGACCGGGCCGAACATGCCCGCACGCTGGTCCTCGGCGCCAGGGACCGAGAACGGGGCGACGAATCGCTCGACCGTGTCGAGCACCTCGGGCGTCACCGTGTACTGACGGCCGGTCGCGCGGGCGAGATCCCACCCGTGGATGACGACCTCGTCGAGCGCGACGAGGCCACACACATCGCCCGGAAGGTCGATGCCGCCCGCCTGGGTCATGCCAGTCCATGCGTCGGGATCGCGCCACGCATCCGCGAGGCGCTGGAGATCGCGGGGGATGCGCTCGCGCCAGTCCGCCGGCAAGCGGCTGGCGTCGCCGGACGGGGCGCCGGTCACGCCTGGAGCGTCGAACGACTTCTCCGCCGCGGCGGTGAACGCGAGCGTCAACCCGCCGATGTGCTCGACGAGATCCCCCACGCTGTACGCAGGACAGGGGGTCGGAGCGCCGAGCAGCTCGTCCGGAACACCCCGGACCAGCTCGGCCAGCGTCCGCGTGGCCGGCTCGATGTCGATGACGGGCATGAGGCACCTCCTGGAGGAAGCCGGCCGAGGAGAGCCGGCTGGGAAGCCGAAGCGTGGTGAGGCAGACGCACCATCGCGCCGCGATTCATCGGTGGCCGTGCGTCAGCGTGTCTCAGCGGTCGCGATGGCCGACGAACAGCTCGCGCGGGGTGCGATCCTCGGACGTCACCTCGGGCACGGCGGTGGCACGGAAGCCCGCCTCGACCAGGAGGCGCAGCCAGTCGTCGCGGCCGTACAAGCCGGTTCGATGCGTCTCGTGCACCGAGCGCACGCTGCCGTCGGCGCCGCGCAGAAGGAACGCGTACTCGGTTTCGATCCACGTGTCGGTGGGGTCGGGGTCGTGGGTCCAGGCCAAGAAGCGCACCGCCCGGCCGTCGGCGCCGTCGGCGCCATCGACCGACGACGACGGTTCGAACCGCTCGCGGGTCTCGTCCGGGACGAACACGGCGACGCCTCCGGGGCGGCAGTGCACGAACGCCGTCTCGATCGCACGGCGAAGATCGGCCTCGGTCGTCATGTAGTCGATCGCGTCGTGCACGAAGACGGCGTCGAACGTGCGTCCGAGGCGCACGTCGCGCATGTCTCCCTGCACGTGGCGGCAGCCGGGGTTCAACCGGCGTGACACCGCGAGCATCTCGGCAGAGATGTCGACCAGCGTCATCGCGAACGGCGGCGCCATGTGCACGGCGTTGTGCCCGCCGCCGCTGCCCAGCTCGAGCACCTCCTCCACCCCGATCGCGGCCGTGCGTAGCACCGACGCGCAGAACGCCGCCTCCTCGGCGTAATCGGCCGGCGGCGAGATCAGCGGCCACCAGTCGGCGAGCTCGCCGTAGAACCGGTACCCCGCGCCCGGCTCATCCATGGTCGTGGGGTCAACGGGCCGCCGCGGCGCGCCGCCGCAGCGGCGGCAGCGTCGGCGGCGGCTGCTTGCGTGGGGGCAGATCGGCGAGCAGCTGCGTGCTCGCCTCGGTGATCGCGCGGACCGCGCGCTCCACGGCCGGCGCAGTCAGCGCCGACACCGTCTGCACGCCGCTGATCTTGCGCACGAACTGGAGCGCCGCGGCCTCGATCTCGTCGGGGGTGGCGCTCGGCTCGAGCCCGCGCAAGGTGGTGATGTTGCGGCACATGCGACCAGGGTAGGCCCGCTCGCGAGAGACGGGTGCGCCGCTGGCGCACCCGTCTCGTCGTGTCGATGCTGGAAAAGATCCGGCGTGCGTTTGGTGTGCCCGAGGGACCAGGTCGGGCCGCACGACGGCGGTGGTTGGCGGGGATTCGCCCAGCGGTCCAGCGGGCCGACTAGCGGCCAGCCACCTCCAGGGTCCCAAAGTTCTCAGAATTCAGCTGGACCACCTCCTTTCTCTGGTACCGACGATTCAACCACGCCATGCCGTCGGCCGCACCGCCTTTTTCAGGGCGGGCGGTGGAGGTCGCCGAGCCCTGCTCAGCGGTAGAAGGGGTTCTCGCCCGTGGCGTGATCGGTGAGGTCCTTCACCCGCTGCACGCCAGGCACGGTCTCCACGATCATCGTCTGCACGCCTTCGAGCATCGTCATGCGGCTCATCGCGCACCCATGGCAGCCGCCGCCCATGGTCAGGAACGCCGTGCCCTCACCGTCGTGGCCGACGTAGGTGACGAAGCCGCCGTGGGAGGCCAGGGCGGGGTTGACCTGCTCGGCGACCACGGTCTCGATCGCCGCGGACAGCTCGTCGTCACGTGTGAGCCCCTCGACCACCGGCGCCGCCGGACGGTTCGGGTTGCGGATCACCAGGCCAGCCGACTCGTTGTGGTCGAGCACCGCGCCACGGAGCAACTCGACGTCCTTGGCGGGGATGATCACCTTCAGCCCGTCGTGGGTGCGCACCTCGTCGGTGAACGCGGCCTTCGTGACCACATCGAACGCGAGGTCGTAGCGGAACTCCTCACCCGGTGGCGACACGATCTCGAGACGCAGGCCGAGACGCTCGGGATCGTCCTCGTCGTTGCGCAACGCGAGGAGCTGGGCCAGAGCGCTCGACGTGACCTCGATGATCAGGTCGTTCGGCGTGGTGGTGGCTGCTGCAGCGAGCGGGCTCACGACCTTCACGCTATCGCCGGCACCGTCGACGAGACATCGCCGTGTGGCAACCTGTCGCCGTGCAGGAAGGAAGCCGCAAGGCCATCATCGCCGCGTTCTTCGCCAACCTCGGCATCGCCATCGCGAAGTTCGTCGGCTTCCTGATCACCCGATCGGCGGGCCTGCTCGCCGAGGCCGGACACTCGCTCGCCGACACCGGCAACCAGGCGCTGCTGATGCTCGGCTCCAAGCGGGCACGGCGCGCCGCCGACCGCGAGCACCCCTTCGGATATGGACGGGAGCGGTACTTCTGGGCCTTCGTCGTAGCCCTCGTGCTGTTCAGCATGGGCGGCCTGTTCGCCCTCTACGAAGGCATCGAGAAGCTTCGCCACCCGCACGAAACGGAGAACCTCTGGGTGGCGATCGGCATCCTCGCGCTCGCCATCGCGCTGGAGAGCTTCTCGCTGCGCACCGCGGTGAAGGAAGCGAGTCACATCAAGCCGCCGTCCGCGTCCTGGTGGAAGTGGCTGCGCACCGCGAAGTCGCCCGAGCTCCCCGTGGTGCTGCTGGAGGACGTCGGCGCCGAGACCGGCCTGGTCCTCGCGCTCGCGGGCGTGGTGACTGCGCACGTCACCGGCGAGCCACGCTGGGACGCGGCGGGCTCGATCTCGATCGGCGTGCTGCTCGTCGTCATCGCCATCCTGCTGGCCATCGAGATGAAGGGCCTGCTGATCGGCGAGAGCGCGTCCGCCGACGACGAGCAGAAGGTCGTCGACGCGCTCACATCGGCCGACCGCGTGCGGCGCGTCATCCACCTGCGCACGCAGCACCTCGGCCCCGACGAGCTCCTCGTCGCGGCGAAGCTCGAGTTCGACCCCGGCCTCAGCGTCCCCGCGCTGGCCGAGGCGATCGACGGCGCCGAGACGGCGTTGCGGGCTGCCGTGCCGATCGCCCGGCTCGTGTACATCGAGCCCGACGTGTACCGCGGCGCGCCGGCGTGAGCAGAGTCGCCACGCACCGCGCGCTCGGGTAGCCTTCACGACCGAACCGGGGAGCTCGCACACGGCGGGCTGAGAGGGTGGCCGCGCCACCGACCCGAGAACCTGCTCTGGGTAATGCCAGCGAAGGGAGAAGCCCTCTGTCGAGGCACGCGCTCGCAATCGTGGTGATCGGAGGCGGTCCGCTCGATCCGCGCGTCGTCGCGGGGATCGACGCGGCCTGCTGCCCGATCGTCGCCGCCGATTCCGGGCTCGACCACGCGCGCGCTGCGGGTCTCGTCCCGTCCGTCGTCGTCGGCGACATGGACAGCATCAGCGCGGACGGACTGGCGTGGGCCCGTTCGGTGGGCATGGAGATGGTCGAGCATTCACCTGACAAGGACCGCACCGACACCGAGCTGGCGCTCGCCTACGCCGCGGTGATCGCCGAGCGGATCATCGTCCTGGCCGGTGACGGCGATCGGATCGACCACACGCTCGGGGCCATCACCGCGCTCGGCCACCGTTCGCTGTCGGGCGCCGAGGTCTGCGGGTGGTGGGCGAACACGTTCGTCCGCCCACTGCACGGACCGACCGGGATCGAGCTGCGCTGCCCGCCCGGAACGGTCTTCAGCCTGCTCGCCCTGCACGGACCGTGCCGCGGCATCGACGTGCGCGGCGCCCGGTGGCCCCTGCGCGGCGCCGGCCTGGAACCGGGACGATCGCACGCTGTCAGCAACATCGTCGCCGAGGGCGAGCGCGCCGCATCCGTGTTCGTCGGCGAGGGCGTGCTCACCGTCGTCGTCCCCGACGGCTCGGCGCTCGACCTCACCGACCCCCTGGAGGAACACGAAGGATGAACCAACGGACCCGCACCCGACGCACGGCGATCGCCGCGGCCGGCCTGCTGGCGGTCACCGCCGCGGCATGCGGAGGTGACAGCGACGACGCCGCGGACGTCGGCACGGACACGCTGCGGCTGATCGCCTACGACTCCTTCGTGCTGCCGGAGGATGCGTTCGCGCCGTTCACCGAGGCCACCGGCATCACCGTCGAGGTGGCGCTCGCCGGCGACGCCGGGGAGATGGTGTCCAAGGCCGCGCTGACGGCAGGCAACCCGGAGGGCGACGTCATCTTCGGCATCGACAACACGTTGCTGTCGCGGGCGCTCGACGAGGACGTCCTCGAACCGCACACCGCCGCCGACATCGCGACGGTGCCCGGTGACCTGACCGCGCTCGTCCCCGACGGTGAAGCGACGCCCGTCGACTACGGCGACGTGTGCGTCAACTACGACATCGCGTGGTTCGCCGACGAGGGGCTCGAGCCGCCCCAGACGCTCGACGACCTCGTCGATCCGGCGTACGCGGGCTTGCTCGTGGTCGAGAACCCCGCCACGTCGTCGCCCGGGTTGGCGTTCATGATGGCGACGATCGCCGAGTACGGCGACGGATGGACCGGGTACTGGACGTCGCTGCGCGACAACGACGTCCAGGTCGTCGACGGGTGGGAGCAGGCCTACTACACCGAGTTCTCGGGATCGTCCGGCGACGGGCCCCGACCGCTCGTCGTGAGCTACGCCTCGAGCCCACCGGCCGAGGTCATCTTCGCCGACCCGCCGCGCACGGACGCGCCCACCGCGGTGTCGACGGGCACCTGCTTCCGCCAGATCGAGTTCGCCGGCGTGCTGCGCGGAACCGATCATCCGGACGAAGCCGGGCTGCTGGTCGACTACCTGCTGTCGCCGGAGTTCCAGGAGCTGCTGCCGCTGAACCTGTTCGTCTATCCGGCACGCGACGGCGTCGAGCTGCCCGAGGAGTTCACGGCGTACGCCGCCGAGCCCGAGTCGCCCTACACCCTCCCGCCCGAGGAGATCGCGGCCAACCGCGCCGACTGGGTCGACACATGGACGTCGACCGTGCTGCGCTGATGAGACCCTCGGCGTCGCCGCGCCTGCCCCGGTGGTTCCCGTGGGTGTGCGCAGCGGCGCCGCTCGTCTTCATCGGCGGCTTCTACGCCTGGCCGCTCACCACGCTGATGGCACGGGCGCTCGGCGCCGATGCGGTCGGCGACGTGCTGTCCGACCCCACCGTGCGGTCGGTCGCCTGGTACACGTTCTGGCAGGCGGCTGCCAGCACCGCGTTGACGCTGGTCGTGGGAGCGTTGCCGGCCTACGTCCTGGCGCGGTACCGCTTCCCCGGCCGCGCCGTCGTCACCGGCGTCGTCACCGCGCTGTTCGTGCTGCCGACCGTCGTCGTCGGCGCGGCCTTCCTGGCGCTGCTGCCGGAACGGTTCGACACCAGCGTGACCGCCGTCGTGCTCGCCCACATGGTGGTCAACCTCGCCGTGGTGGTGCGCACCGTGGGCGCGATGTGGGAACGCCTGCCGGCCGACCTCGACGCCGCGGCGCGCACGCTCGGCGCGTCGCCGATGCGTTCGTTCGCCACGATCACGCTGCCGTTGCTGCGCCCGGCGCTCGTCGCCGCCGGGGCGATCGTCTTCCTGTTCACGTTCACGTCGTTCGGCATCGTGCAGCTGCTCGGAGGCGCGCGACGGCCGACCATCGAGGTCGAGATCGCCCGGCGGGCGACGCAGCTCGGAGACATCAGCGGCGCGGCCACGCTGTCGCTCGTGCAACTCGTCGCCCTCGCCGCGCTCGTCGCCTGGAGCGCGCGCAGCCAGGCCCGCCACGCCCGCGCCCTGGCGCTGCGGCCCTCCGGCGCGCGCCTGGCGCCGCGCACGCGGCGCCAGCGCGTGCTGGTCGCCGCGACCGTCGTCGGGGTGATGGCGGCGACGCTCGCGCCCTTGGCGGCGCTCGTCGAACGATCCCTGCGCACCGGCGACGGCCACTCGCTCGCCGCGTGGCGCGCGCTCGGCAGAGCCGAGGTGCGCCGCGGGGTCAGCGTCGGTCTCGACCCCGCGGCGTCGCTCGTGACGTCGATCGAGACCGCGCTCGCGGCGACGGCCATCGCGGTCACGATCGGAGCCCTGGCATCGGTCGCGATCGCGACGTCGGGGCGCGCCGGGCGCATCCTCGACGCCGGCGTCATGCTGCCGCTGGCGACGTCGGCGGTCACGGTCGGCTTCGGGCTGCTGATCACGTTCGACACCGCGCCCGTCGACTGGCGCGGGGCGCGGGCGATGACGCCGCTCGGGCATGCGCTCGTCGCCACGCCGTTCGTCGTGCGCACGGTCCTCCCCGTCCTCCGCGCGGTCGAGCCGCGCTGGCGAGACGCCGCGGCGACACTCGGGGCCTCGCCGCTGCGGGCGTGGGCGGCGATCGATCTGCGCCTGGCCGCACGGGCGATCGCCGTCGGCGCCGGCTTCGCGATGGCGATCAGCCTGGGCGAGTTCGGCGCCACGACGTTCCTCACCCGCAGCGGTCGAGAGACGGTGCCGATCGCGATCACGCGGCTCCTCGGACGACCCGGCCCGCTGCTCAACGCACAGGCGTACGCCCTGGCGACCATCCTCGCGGTGGTCACCGTGGGAGTGGTGGTCGTGGCCGAGCGGTTCCAGGCGCGCGAGACGGGAGCGACGCGGTGAGCGCGCTCGAAGCCCGCGCGATCGTCGTGCGCTTCGGCGGTCGGACGGTGCTCGACGGAGTGTCGCTCGCCGTGTCGAGCGGCGAGGTCGTCGCCCTCGTCGGCGCGAGCGGCAGCGGCAAGAGCACGCTGCTGCGCGTCGTCGCCGGGCTGCTGCATCCCGACGCCGGGGCCGTGCTGATCGACGGCCGGGACGTGACGACGACGCCGACGCACCGCCGCGGCGTGGGCATGGTGTTCCAGGACGAGCAGCTCTTCCCGCACCTCGACGTCGCCGCCAACATCGCCTTCGGCCCGCGCATGCACGGCTGGGATCGCCGGGCGACCCGCGAGCGCGTGTCGGAGATGCTGCGCCTCGTCGGGCTGGAGGGATTCGAGCGCCGCACGGTGACCTCGCTGTCGGGCGGCGAGGCCAAGCGCATCGCGCTCGCACGGTCGTTGGCCACCGAACCGCGGGTGCTGCTGCTCGACGAGCCGCTCACCGGTCTCGACCGCGACCTGCACGACGACCTCGCCGGCGAACTGGCGCGCATCCTGCGGGCGACCGCGACGACCACGATCCTGGTGACGCACGATCGGGAGGAGGCGACCCGGATCGCCGATCGGGTCGTACCGATCACCAGCATTCGCGACGACGGAACCGACACGCCCGCTGCGCCGCGCGGCATGCAGGTGAGCTGAGATTCGGCGCTTCCGGCCGAGCGCGCGCCGGGCACACATTGTGCGCCGTGGCGTCGCCCGCTGCCCACCATCTCCGCACCCGATCTGCTGCGCTGCGCCGCGCGGCGCAGGCGATCGACGACTGCGACGTCCCATCGCTGTGCACGCGCGCCGGCGACGACGTGTGGATCGGGCCGACCGCGATGGCGTGCGTGGAAGACCTCGCTGTCCACGCGCTGCGCCTGGCGCAGGCTGCGGCCCACCTGCGCGACGTGGCGCGCTCCCTCGACGCCCGCGCCTCCACGGTGGAGAGCGCCCCCGAGCAGGCGTCGCGATGAGCAGCTTCCTCGGCTATGACCCCGGCGGCATCGACGTGCTGCGCCAGGCGATGCGGCGCACGGTCGACTCCCTGGGCGCGATCCGCTGCGACGATCGTGCGGCGGCCGACGCCCGGGCGGTGATCGCGGCGGCGATCTCCACCATCGGCGAGCGCTGGCTCCGGCTCCTCGACGACCTGGCGATGTGCCGCCCGCTCGACGAGTACACGGGCCGGGTGTTCGCCGCCGACGACCTCACCACGTCGATGTTCTCGATGCTGCACGAGCGACACGGCTGGCGCATCCAGACCGATCCCCTGCCGATGCCCACCCTGGCGTGGAACCCGTGGTTCGGCGAGCACACGGCACGGGCGATCGGGTGGCGCTTGTCGAACACCGACGACATCGGCGCGCTGCTCAGCGGGGACGAGGTGGCGTGGTTGGCTCGGGCGATCGAGGCGGTGGCCGCGGACCCCGACCTCACCGCGGCGTTCGCCGCCGAGATGACGCCGGGCGCGTGGCGGGGGCTGTGCGACGCCCTCGCGCGCGAGCAGTTGTGGCGGCGCGACCCCGTGTTCGCGTCCGTTCTCACCGCGGAGGACCGCGCCTACTCCGCCTCCGTCGACCGCGTGCTCGTGTCGCTCGGCAGCGTCGTCGCGGCCACCGACCGCGCCGTCTTGGACACGATGGCGCCGTACAGCGCGGCGCTCGTGCTGCGGCACACCGGGCTCGCCGGCGAGGAGCTGGCCGACGTCACCGCGCGCCTGCTGCGCCGGTGGCTCGACGAGCGCGACCCGCAGTGGCCCGACGTCGAGTTCGACGGGCTCAACGCCGGCGACGTGCTGATCGACGGCCTCCTCGCCGACCGCGCGGCGAGGGCCGCGTACCTCTCGCATGCCACCGCCGAGCCGGCGTTGCTGTTCCTCCCCGCGGCCGATCCGGGGCGCGCCGAGGCGCTCGCGCTGGCGATGACCCGGCCCGGCGCCGCCCCCGACGCCGAGATCGGCGCCGCCGTCGTGGCGTGGAGCCGCTACCTGCTCGACGGCGGCGACGCCGCCGACTTCCTCGACGTTCCGTACGGCATCGACGAGGCGTTTCCCGCATACCGGGCGATGCTCGGCGAGCTGGCCGCGCCGTGGCTGCTCCAGTTCACAGACTGGCATCGCCACGATTGGGGGTTCGCCGAGGGCGAGGGCGAAGCCCTGCTCGGTCGCATCCTGGCCGACGACGACGCCTTCGCCCGATTCGGCGACGCGCGCCCGTCGGCGCTGGAGGCGTTCGGCGCCGCGCTGGCCAGGGATCCCGACGGCGCCGTCGACGACCTCGGCGCCGTCAGCGGATTGCTCGACCGCGTGACCGCCGACCGCTTCCTCGCCGATGCCGAACATGCCCGCGCGGTGTGGGATCTGAAGGTCGAGATCGCGGGGGCGGGCCTGACGTTCGTCGCCGGCCGTCTCGGCGCGCTGGTCTCGCCCATGGGGGGAAAGGTCGCCAAGAAGATCACCGGACGGGTCGGCGTGCCGCTGCTCGAACGCTTCGCTCGCGATCGCGGCTGGGACTGGATCCCTCCCACGGAGGCCGAGAGCGAAGCCGCCGTCGCCGCGGCGCTGTCGTGGAGCCACACGCTGCTCGTCGCCGCGGTGGCGGCGACGGTGTTCGACGAGCTCGTGAAGAGCGGACGCGTCGCGCCGGGCACGCCGCCTCCGCCCGCGCCGGTCGCCGGTGAGTCGACGCTCGACTATCGCCACCACCTCGAGCAGTGGCGTGCGCGGCTACCTGGCGACGTGCAGGGCGATGCCGGCCTGTACCGCGATGTGATCTCGACGTACGACCCGCACCGCAATCGCTGAGACGTCAAGATGCCGACGCCGGCTCAGAGGATGCCGGCGGGTGCGACGCCGGGGATCTCGACCCGGCCGGTGAGCCAGGCGAGGCGTTCGTGCGGCGACATCGCGCGCGCCGCGGGCGGCAGCTCGGGCGAACCGTGCGGCCGGCGCTCGGCCCACACGGCCTCCTGCACGGGCAGGTCTCGGCGCACGTACGCCTCCGACCAGTCGCGCCACGTGAACGCGAGGCCCAGGTCGGCGTGGTGGACCTCGACCTCGCGCCAGCGGCGCATCGGCAGCTCGGCCACGGGGAACTCGCCGCGTGACCCCGCAGCGGTGGCGCCCCACACCGTTGCGTCGGTGACCGCCCACGCCTGCTCGAGCCGCCAGATGGAGCCGCGCACGTCGGCCACCAGCTCCGCCGCCGAACGACCGGCGCCGGCTTCGATATCGCCGTTGCGCTGCGCGAGCCCGCCCGGATACTGCATCACCGGCTCGCCGCCCGCGTTCTGGATGACGTGCGTGAAGCTGTCGGCATTGCGGGCCAGGTGCGTGAGGACGTGGGCGACGGTCCATCCCGGCAGGAGCGACGGGCGGCGCGGCGCGTGCTCGTCGAGCACCTCCAGCGTGTTCAGCAGGCGCTGATGCGCGGCGGCGCAGCCGGCGATGTCGGCGTCGAGCGAGGGGCGATCCACGGCCGAACCGTAGCGGCCGCGCGAGGCGCCCTGCGCGGGCGTGGCAACCTGGCGCGATGACCGCGACCCAGCCGACGACGGCGATGCAGATCGGAATGGTCGGCCTCGGCCGGATGGGGGCCAACATGGCTCGCCGGCTCGCGGCCCACGGGCACGAGTGCGTCGGGTTCGACGTCGACGGCGCCGCCGTCGAGGCGATCGAGGCCGAGGGCATCCGTGGCGTACGCAGCATCGACGAGCTCGTCGATGCGCTGGCGCCGCCACGGGCGATCTGGTTGATGGTGCCGGCGGCGTTCGTCGGCGACACGATCGCGAAGATCGCGCCCCGCCTTGCGGCGGGCGACACGCTGATCGACGGGGGCAACTCCTGGTACCGCGACGACGTCGACCGCGCCGCGGCGATCGCCGACAGCGGCGTGCACTACCTCGACGTCGGCACGAGCGGCGGCGTCCACGGCTTCGAGCGCGGCTACTGCCTGATGATCGGCGGAGAGGCCGACGCGGTCGCTCGCCTCGCGCCGATCTTCGACGCGCTGTCGCCGGGCGTCGAGATGGCCGTGCGCACGCCGGGGCGCAGCGGCGAGCCGTCGCCCGAGGAGCGAGGGTGGCTCCACTGCGGCCCGAGCGGCGCCGGTCACTTCGTCAAGATGGTGCACAACGGCATCGAGTACGGGCTCATGGCCGCCTACGCCGAGGGCATGAACGTGCTGGCGAAGGCGAACATCGGAGCCGAGGAGCACGCCAGGGATGCGGAGACCGCTCCGCTGACGCACCCGCAGTACTACCGCTACGACTTCGACCTGGCTGCGATCACCGAGGTGTGGCGGCGCGGCAGCGTGGTGTCGAGCTGGCTGCTCGACCTCACCGCGGCCGCGCTGGTGGAAGATCCCCGCCTCGACGGGTACGAGGGACGCGTGAGCGACAGTGGGGAAGGCCGCTGGACCGTCCAGGCGGCGATCGACGAAGCGGTGCCCGTGCCGGTCCTGAGCGCAGCGCTGTACCAACGGTTCTCGTCGCGGGATCGCTCGGACGTCGCCGACAAGGTGCTGTCCGCGATGCGGTCGCAGTTCGGCGGGCACGCCGAGGTCCGCCTCGCCGAGGCGGCGACGGAGCGAGCGCCCGCCGAGGGCAGCGCCGAAGGGAGCGCGACGTCATGAGCGCGATCGGGGGCGCCTCACCCGACGTCCAACCCGAGGCGGACGCCCTGGTGCTGTTCGGCGCCACCGGCGATCTCGCCAAGCGAAAGCTGTTCCCTGCCCTGTACCACCTCGAGCGGCGCGGACGGCTGGGCGTGCCGGTGGTCGGCGTGGCGCGCAGCGAGTGGACCGACGAGATCTTCCGCCAGCACGCCAACGAGGCGGTCGTCGCCGCTCTCCCCGACGCCGACCGCAACGTCCTCGACGCGCTGTGCTCACGCCTCGATCTCGTCCAAGGCGACTACTCCGACCACGCCACCTGGCAGAGCCTCGCCGACACGCTCGCGTCGCACGGCAGCAAGAACGCCGTCTTCTACATGGCGATCCCACCGACCATGTTCCCCACCGTCGCCCATTCGCTGGCATCCGTGGGTCTCAACGAGCGCGGCCGCATCGTCGTCGAGAAGCCGTTCGGCCGCGACCTCGAATCGGCGCGCGAGTTGAACGCCACCCTCCACACCGTGTTCCCCGAGGACCGCATCTTCCGCATCGACCACTACCTCGGCAAGGAGAGCGTCGAGGACCTCCTGGTGTTCCGGTTCTCGAACACCCTGCTCGAGCCGGTGTGGAACCGGAACTACGTGCGTTCGGTGCAGGTCACGCTCGCCGAGACGATCGGTGTCGAAGGCCGCGGCAGCTTCTACGAAGGCGTCGGCGCGATCCGCGACGTCGTGCAGAACCACGTGATGCAGGTCCTGGCGCTGCTGGCGATGGAACCGCCGGTCGGCCCGGAGGCCAGCTACCTCCAGGACGAGAAGGCCAAGGTACTGGCGGCGATGAAGCCGCTCGATCCCCACGACCTCGTGCGCGGCCAGTACGTCGGCTACCGCGACGAGCCCGGCGTCGACCCGAGCTCACAGGTCGAGACGTTCGCCGCGGCGCGCTTCGAGATCGACTCCTGGCGATGGGCCGGCGTGCCGTGGTACGTGCGCGCGGGCAAGGCGCTGGCGGCCAGCGCGACCGAGGCGGTCGTCGAGTTCCGCGATCCGCCGAGCCTGCTGTTCGACGAGGCCGGGGGCCCGCCGCCGGGGCGCAACCTCGTGCGCTTCCGCCTCGGCAAGTCGGACGGCGTCACGTTCTCGTTGCAGGCCAAGACGCCCGGCCCCCACCTCGACAGCCAGGAGGTCGAGGTCGCGGTCGACTTCGCCGCCGCGCTCGGCGATCGGCAGGAGGCCTACGAACGGCTGCTCGAGGATGCGCTGCTCGGCCTCCCGCGGCGCTTCGCCCGCCAGGACGTGGTCGAGCACAGCTGGCGCGTGATCCAACCGGCGCTCGACGAGCAGGGCCCGGTGCACCCGTACTTCCGCGGATCCTGGGGCCCGGCACAGGCGGAGCAGATCCTCTGCGGCGACCACTGGCTGGCCCCGAGCGCCAGCTGACGGTCGCTATCGGGAACCGGTCGACGCCGGCGCGGTCGGCGCCGGGGCGTTCGGCGCCGGCGACGCCACCGCGGCGGCCGTGCGGATGGGCACGACCACGACGGTGCCGTCGGACTCGTGGTGCACGCGCACCGACGCGCCGTAGAACTCGGCGAGGGTCTCGGCGCGCAACACCTCGCGCGCCGGCCCGTGCGCCACCAGCACGCCGTGGTGCATCAGCGCGAGCCGATCGCTGTAGAGGCCGGCCAGCGTCAGGTCGTGCATCGCCGACACGACCGTCAGCCCGTGCTCCCGACGCAGCTGGTCGACGAGCTCCAGCGCCTGCTGCTGGTGGCCGATGTCGAGCGCGCTCGTCGGCTCGTCGAGCAACAGCACCGGCGCCTGCTGCGCCAGCGCGCGGGCGATCACCAAGCGCTGCCGCTCACCACCACTCATGTCAGACAGGCGCCGGTCGCTGAAGGCCTCGAGGTCGAGGCGTTCGAGAACCTCGGCGACCACCTCGCGGTCACGGCGCGTCTCCCGGCCGAAGTACCCGACGTACGGGTTCCGTCCGAGCAGGACGTACTCGGACGCCGTCATGTCGGTCGGCAACGTCGGCTCCTGCGGCACGTACGCGACGAGTTGTGCACGCCGGCGCGGGCCGTGCTGGCGCAACGGTTGCCCGTCGACCAGCACCGCGCCCCGGTGCTCGACCAAGCCGACCGCCGAGCGCAACAGCGACGACTTCCCGGCGCCGTTCGGACCGATCAGCCCGAGCCACTCGCCCGCGTGGAGCTCAGCATCGAACGACTCCACGGCGACCATGTCACCGAAGCGGACGTGCACGGAGTCGAACGTCAGCCGGCTCATGTCGTCGCCAGCTTGCGCGTGCGCAGCAGGTAGATGAAGAACGGCGCGCCGAAGAACGCCGTGACGACGCCGATCGGCGTCTCCGCAGGCTTCTGGAGCACGCGCCCAGGGATGTCGGCGGCGATCAGGAACGCCGCGCCGCCGATCATCGCCAGCGGCATCACGCGCCGGTAGCTGGCGCCCGCCATCAGCCGGACGGTGTGGGGCACGATGATGCCGACGAAGCCGATCAGCCCGCTCACCGAGACGGCCGCGGCGGTGCCGAGCGTCGCCGCGATCACCACGACGACGCGGATCCGGCGCACGCGCGCGCCGAGCGCATCGGCCTCGTCGTCGCCCACCCGCAGCACGTCGAGCAGGCGGCGATGCGCCAGCAGCACCGCCGCGCTGACGACGACGTACGGCGTCACCAGACGCACGTCGCCCCAGTCGGCGGTGCTCAAGCGCCCGAGGATCCAGGTGTAGACCTCGCGGATCACCTCGACGTTGCGCTGCATCACGAACGCCTGCACCGCGGTGAAGAACGACACCACCGCCACGCCCGCCAGCACCAGCGCGGCCGGCGACCGCGAGACCCCGAACGCAGAGCCCAGCGAGTACGTCAGCACGACGGCGACGACACCGCCGCAGAACGCCGCGACGGGAACGGGGTTGATCGCCCAGCCCTCGGTGGTGGCGCGCCCGATCGTCAACGCCAGGGTGGCGCCGAGACCCGCGCCCGCGGCGACGCCGAGCTGGTACGGGTCGACGAGCGGGTTGCGGAACACGCCCTGATAGCTGGCGCCGGCGAGCGACAGCATCGCCCCCACCAGCCCGGCGAGCACGACGCGTGGCATGCGCACCTGCCAGATGATCTTCCATTCCAGCTCGCTGACACCGCTGTCGATGTCGATGCCCGGCACGTGGTCGAGCAATGCCAGCGGCACCCGCCACCACGCTGGCCCCGCGGGGCCGATCATCACCCCGGCGATGATCGCGATCGCCAGCGCGACGAGCGCGCCGGCGACCCACATCGCGGACGCCGAGCGGCGTGACGGCGCGGCCGCGTCCATCAGCCCACCGGCTGGGCCTCGGCGAGTGCGTGCAACGCCTCGCCGACGGCGCGCACGTAGTCGACGATGCGCGGGCCCCAACGGCTGGAGATGTCAGCGTCCACCGGGATCACCAACCCCTTCCGCACCGCCGAGATCTCGTTCCATCCCGGGCGGGCGGCGACCGTGTCGGGGGACTCGCCGTAGTCGGCGTCGGCGAGGAAGATCAGCTCGGGGTCCTCGTCGATGACGAACTCCGCGCTGAGCTGCGGGTAGGGGCTCGTGTCGGCGGCCGCGTCGGCGATGTTCTCCAGACCGAGGAGCGAGTAGATCTGGCCGATGAACGTGTCCGACGTGGCCGAGTAGAGCGTGGCGTCGACCTCGTGGAAGAAGCGCACCGGCGCTTCGAACTCCGGAGCGGCCGCCTGGAGCTGCTCGATCGCCATGCGCATCTCCGACACCAGCTCCTCGGCGGCGTCCGCGTTGCCGGTCAGCGCGCCGAGCTGCTCGATCTGCTCGTAGGCCTCGTCGATGCCGATTTCACCGGGACCGCTCCACACCGGCACGTCGAGAGCACCGAGCTGCTCGGCCAGTCCAACCGTGTCGGTCCCGATGACGACGAGGTCGGGATCGTAGGACGCGATCGCCTCGACGTTGGGCTCGAAACCGGAGAGGTCGGTCTGCACCGCGAGCGCTTCCTCCGGGTAGTTCGACTGGTCGTCGACGGCGATCACCTGGTCGCCAGCGCCGATCGCGAACAGCGTCTCGGTGTGCGTCGGCGCGAGCACCACGATCCGCTCGGGACGCGCATCGAGCTCGACGCGCCCGGTCGCCCCGTCGGCGGCGTACGTGCCCCCGGCCGGCCCGGTCTCGCTTGCCATCTCGACCGTGGAATCGGGCGCTGCGCCGGTCGACGGCGGCGCGGCGACGGCCGTCGAGTCGGTCACGGGTGCTGACGGCTCCGAGCTCACCTCGGTGTCGTCGCCGCACGCTGCGGCGAAGATCGTCAGGGCGCCGGCCAGCAGGCCGGCAGTCCAGCGACGGGACATTGGTCATCCTCCACATGCTCTGGAGGACAAGTCGGCCGTTCGGGCCACCTGGCCCGTGCGATCCGCCCTTGCCTCGAGGGTCGTTTGTCGCACGCAGAGCCAGGCGACCGGACTCGTCCACGTCACCGGGGGGTGCGTGGCTTCACCGTTGCGGCACAGTGCCGGATTCTCACCGGACTTCGCTGGACATCTGCGTAACCCGGCGCACCGGGCAGGCTGACGGTACTCCACTGCCTACACTCCGCACCAGATGAGCGACAGCCCCCGATCCGGACAGCCGATCCCCGACGACGGCGACGTCCCTCCCACTGACGATCCCCGGCCCGACGGCCTGCGGCCGCCGCGGTCGTTGGTGGTGGTCAACACCGGCGACGGCAAGGGCAAGAGCTCGGCCGCGTTCGGCGTGATGATCCGCGGCGTCGCCCGCGGCTGGAAGGTCGCCGTGCTCCAGTTCGTGAAGAGCGGCGAGTGGAAGGTCGGCGAGGAGACCATCGGCCGCCAGCTCGGCGTCGAGTGGCACACGCTCGGTGAAGGGTTCACGTGGGACTCGGCGAACCTCGAACACGACAAGGCCACGGCGCAGCGCGCGTGGGAGCTCGCCGCGCAGGTCATCGCCGCCGGTTCCCACGAGCTCGTCATCCTCGACGAGCTCACCTACCTGTGCACGTGGGGATGGATCGACACCGGCGCGGTGGTCGCCGCGATCACCGGCCGGCCGGCGCACGTCAACATCGTGATCACGGGACGCGACGCCCCGCCTGCCATCGTCGAGATCGCCGACACGGTCACCGAGATGCGCGAGATCAAGCACGCGTACCGGGCCGGCCTCGCCGCGAAGAAGGGGATCGACTACTGAACGTCGACGGCCTCACGGTGCTGACCGGCGGCGTGCGCAGCGGCAAGAGCGTGCTGGCTTCCGAGATCGGCGCGCGCTACGACGGCCCGGTGGTGTTCGTCGCCACCGCGACGGCGCTCGACGCCGACATGGCCGCGCGCATCGATCGGCACCGCGCCGAGCGGCCGGACTGGCCGACGATCGAGGAGCCCGTCGATCTCGCCGGCGCGCTCCGCGCCGCGCCGGCCGAGGCGCTGGTGATCGTCGACTGCCTCACGCTGTGGGTCGCGAACCTGATGGCCAGCGAGGTGCCCGACGACGCGATCGCCGAGCGTGCGTCGGCCGCGGCGGCGGTGGCCGCCGGGCGCGCCGAGCCGACCGTCGTCGTCACGAACGAGGTGGGCAGCGGCATCCATCCGGAGACCGCGCTCGGCCGCCGCTACCGTGACGTGCTCGGTGCGGTGAACCAGCGCTTCGCCGCCGCGTCGCGCCGCACGTTGCTCGTCGTCGCCGGCCGTGTCGTGCCGACGATCGATCCCTGGGAGGCTTTCCGATGACGTCGCAATGGATGCGCGAGCAGCTCGGCTCGCTCACGGTCGGCGACGCCGACGCCGCGGGAGCCGTGCACGACCGCGCCCAGAACATCCTGCGGCCTCTCGGCGCGCTGGCATGGCTCGACAGCCTCGCGGAGTGGGTCGCCACCTGGCAGCGCACCACCGAGCCGCGCGTCCGACGACCGGCGGGGTTGATCTTCGCCGCCGACCACGGTGTCGCCGCGGCGGTCGACGTCAGTGCCTACCCCACCGGCGTCACCGCGGCGATGTTCTCCGCCTACCGGCAGGGCCGCAGCACGATCAACGCCTTCGCGCGCTTGGCCGGCGCAGCGGTCGAGGCCGTCGACGTCGGCGTCGGACGGCCCACCGGCGATATCCGCTTCGAGCCGGCGTTGAGCGAGCAGCGCTTCGACGAGGCCATCTCGATCGCCCGTGAGCGGGTCGACGCGCTGGACAGCGACCTGCTCGTGATCGGCGAGATGGGGATCGGCAACACGACGGCCGCTGCCGCGGTCGCGGCCGCGCTCGCCGGAGGCGAGACCGCCGCCTGGGTCGGCCGCGGCACCGGGGTCGACGACGAAGGATTGGAGCGCAAGCGCGAAGCGGTGCGCGACGCGGTGCGCCGCATCGCCGGCGTGCACGATCCGCTCGACGTGCTGCGCGAGGTCGGCGGCGCCGAGCTGACCGCGATCGCGGCGGCGGTGGTCGCGGCCCGGCAGCGCAGCGTGCCGGTGGTGCTCGACGGCTACGTCGTCACGGCCGCGGTGCTGCCGCTGGCGGTCGCCGATCCCACCGCGCTCGACCACTGCATCGTCGGTCACTGCTCCGCCGAGCCGGGACACCGCCGCCTCCTGGAGCGCCTCGGCAAACGGCCGCTGCTCGACCTGGACATGCGCCTCGGCGAGGGCAGCGGCGCGATGGCGGCTGTGCCGCTGGTGGCGATGGCCTGCGCCGGTGTCACCGAGGTGCCGACGTTCGGCGAGTGGTTCGGCTGAGCAGCGGCGGCGGCGCCGGCTTTCTCGGCGCGGTCACGTTCCTGACCCGGGTGCCGTTGCGCCTGCGCCGCGCCCCGGACATGTCGCGCGCGGTGGCGTGGTACGGAGTCGTGGGTGCGTTGATCGGCGCGGCCGTGGGCGCGACGGCGGCAGGCATCGGCGAGCTGACGACCCCGCTCGTCGGCGCGGCGGTCGCGGTCGCCGCGGGCATGTTGATCACCGGCGCGTTCCACGAGGACGGCCTGGCCGACGTCGCCGACGCGTTCGTGGGCGGGTGGTCGACCGAGGATCGGGTGCGCATCCTCAAAGACCCGCTGCACGGCACGTACGGGGTGGCTGCGCTGTGCGGCAGCGTCGTCGTCCGGGTGGCGGCGCTCGCAGCTCTCGCGCCCGCTGCGGCGTTCGCGTCCGCGGTCGCGGCGCACGCGCTGGCGCGCAGCGCGGCCGTGGGGGTGATGGTCGCGTCGTCTCCGGCGACGGCCGGGGGTCTCGGCACCGAGACGCGCCGATCGCTCGGGCGCGGATCGATCGTCGCAGGGATCGCCGGCGCAGGGGTCCTCGCCACCGCTGCCGTCGGGTGGTGGGCCGCGCCGCTCGCCGCCGCGGCCGCGGCCGCAGCGGCGATCGTGGGGTGGTGGGCGCGGCGGAAGATCGGCGGCATCACCGGCGACGTCCTCGGCGCCACCGAGCAGATCGCCGAGTGCCTGTGCCTGATCGTCGCCGTCGCCCTCGCCCGCCACCACGGCGTGTGGTGGCACTGAGGCGGCGGCGCGCGAACGTCAGCTGGTGGCCAGCTCGGCGAAGCGGCGGATGCCCTCGACGATGTCGTCGTCGCCCATCGCGAACGAGAACCGGGCGTAGCCCGGAGCGCCGAACGCCTCCCCCGGCACGAACGCGATCTTCGCCTCCGTCAGAGCCAGATCGGCGAGCTCGAGCGTGGTCGTCGCCGTCTTCCCGCGCAGCGGGCGGCCCAGCAGACCGCTGACGTTGGCGAAGCAGTAGAAGGCGCCCTGCGGCTCGATGCACGTCACGCCGGGGATCTCCGACAGCAGTTTGTGCATCGTGCGGCCCCGCCGTTCGAACGCGTCGCGCATCATCGCCACGTCCGAGAGCTCACCGCTGACCGCGGCGAGCGCGGCGACCTGGGAGATGTTCGAGACGTTCGAGGTCGAGTGGCTCTGGAAGTTGGTCGACGCCTTGATCACGTCGTCGGGGCCGATCATCCAACCGACCCGCCATCCCGTCATCGCGTACGTCTTCGCCACGCCGTTGACGATGAGGCATCGATCGGCGACGTCGGGCACGAGCGCCGGCATGCTGCTGAACGCGTGCGGGCCGTACGTGAGGTGCTCGTAGATCTCGTCGGTGATCACCCACACCCCGGTCTCGACGGCCCAGCGGCCGATCGCCGCGACCTCCTCGGCGGGGTACACCGCCCCCGAGGGGTTGTCGGGCGAGACGAACAGCATCACCTTCGTGCGCTCGGTGCGCGCCGCTTCCAGCTGATCGACGGTGACGCGAAAGCCCGTCTCCTCGGTGGTCTCGATCACGACCGGCACACCGCCGGCGAGCGCGATCGCTTCGGGGTACGTGGTCCAGTACGGAGCCGGCACGATCACCTCGTCGCCGGGGTCGCACAGCGCGGCGAACGCCGTGAACACCGCGTGCTTGCCGCCGTTCGTGACGAGCACCTGCGATGCGTTGCACGCGAAGTCGCTGTCGCGCTTCGTCTTGACGGCGATGGCTTCACGAAGCTCGGGCAATCCCCCGGCAGGCGTGTACCGGTGGCGCTTGGGGTCGTGGCAGGCCTCGGCCGCGGCCTCGACGATGTGCGCCGGAGTCGGGAAATCCGGCTCTCCGGCGCCGAATCCGATGACGTCCTCACCCTTGGCCTTCAACGCCTTGGCCTTGGCGTCGACCGCCATCGTGGCCGATTCGGCGATGGCGGCGAGCCGCTGCGAGATGCGTGCGAGCCCGCCAGAAGGCGTTTGTGAAGCCGAGGTCATGGCAGCAATGCTGTCACAGTGACCCAGCCAGCGGCCCAACAGATTCGAATCCCGAGCGACCTCCTGCCGGCCGACGGTCGGTTCGGGTGCGGGCCCTCCAAGGTCCGGCCGGAACAGGTCGCCGCGCTCTCCGCTGTCGGCGCCAGCCTGCTCGGCACCTCACACCGCCAGCCGCCGGTGAAGAACCTCGTGGGTTCCGTGCGCGCCGGCCTCAGGGATCTGTTCGGCCTGCCCGACGGGTGGGAGATCGTCCTCGGCAACGGCGGATCGACCGTCTTCTGGGACGTGGCCACGTTCGGCCTGATCGACAAGCGCAGCGAGCACCTCGTGTTCGGCGAGTTCTCGTCGAAGTTCGCCGAGGCCGCATCCGCCGCGCCGCACCTCGACGCGCCGGTCGTCGTGCAGAGCGATCCGGGCGACCATCCGCAGCCGCAAGCGGCCGACGTCGACGCCGTCGCCCTCACCCACAACGAGACCAGCACCGGCGTGGCGATGGATCTGCGCCGCCCCACCGGAGTCGGCGACGCGCTCGTCCTCGTCGACGCGACGTCGGCCGCGGGCGGCCTGGCGTGGCAACCGAGCGAGGTCGACGTCTACTACTTCGCGCCGCAGAAGAACTTCGCCTCCGACGGCGGCTTGTGGCTCGCGGCATGTTCACCCGCCGCGCTCGAGCGCATCCGCGCCGTCTCGGCGTCGAAGCGCTGGATCCCCGCATCGCTCGACCTGAAGATCGCGCTCGACAACAGCCTTGCCAACCAGACGTACAACACGCCTGCGTTGGCGACGCTGGTGATGCTCGACGACCAGATCCGCTGGATGCTCGACAAGGGCGGCCTGGCGTGGTGCGCCGAGCGGACCGCGACCAGCGCCCGGCACGTCTACTCGTGGGCCGAGCAGTGTTCGTGGGCGACGCCGTTCGTGGCCGATGCGGCCAAGCGCTCGAACGTCGTCGCCACGATCGACCTCGACGGGGTCGAGGCCACCGACGTCAACGCCGCGCTGCGCGCCAACGGCATCGTCGACACCGACAGCTACCGCAAGCTGGGCCGCAACCAGCTGCGCATCGGCATGTTCCCCGCCGTCGAGCCCGACGACGTGGCGGCGCTCACACGCTGCATCGACCACGTCGTCGGCGAGCTCACCAGCTGAGAGCCCGGCGCCGCCCTACGACACCGCGCGGAAGCCGGCTTCCAGGTCGGCGATGATGTCGTCGATCGTCTCCAGACCGACCGACAGGCGCACCAGCCCGGGATGCACGCCCGCGGCGAGCTGCTCCTCTTCGGAGAGCTGGCTGTGCGTGGTGCTCGCCGGGTGGATGACCAAGCTGCGGACGTCGCCGATGTTGGCTACGTGGCTGTGCAGCTGGAGGCCGCTGACGAACTTCTGACCGGCTTCACGCCCGCCCTTGATGAGGAACGAGATCACCGAGCCGTATCCCTTGCCGCCCCCGTACCGCTTCAGCCGTTCGTGCCACGGGCTCGCCGGGTGGCCGGCGTAGATCACCTCGTCGACCTCGTCGCGCGTCGCCAGCCAGTCGGCGACCTTCTGCGCGTTGGCGAAGTGCCGCTCCATGCGCAAGCTCAACGTCTCGAGGCCCTGGAGGAACGCGAACGCGTTGAACGGCGACACCGCGGTTCCGAGATCGCGCAGCAACTGCACGCGGGCCTTGATGATGAAGGCCCCCGGCCCGAGCGCCGGCCAGTAGGCAAGGCCGTGATAGCTGGGGTCGGGCTCGGTGAACCCGGGGAAGCGACCGCTGGCGCCGAAGTCGAACGTGCCGCCGTCGATGATCGCGCCGCCGATCGAGGTGCCGTGACCGCCGATGAACTTCGTCAGCGAGTGCACGACGATGTCCGCGCCCCATTCGAGCGGGCGGAGCAGGTACGGCGTCGGGATGGTGTTGTCGACGATCAACGGGATGCCGTTGTCGTGCGCCACCGCCGACACGCCTTCGAGGTCGAGGACGTCGTTCTTCGGGTTCGCAAGCGTCTCGCCGAAGAACGCCTTCGTGTTCGGGCGGATCGCGCCGCGCCACTGCTCGAGGTCGTCGGGGTCGTCGACGAACGTGACCTCGATGCCGAGCTTCGGCAACGTGTAGTGGAGGAGGTTGTAGGTGCCTCCGTACAGCGACGGGGACGCCACGAGGTGGTCGCCGGCGCCGGCGAGGGTGAGGATGGCCAGCGTCTCGGCGGCTTGACCGGACGCGACCACCAGCGCGCCGGGGATCCCCACCGCGGTGGTGACACCGCCTTCGAGCGCCGAGAGCCGAGCCTCGAGCACGCCCTGGGTGGGGTTCATGATCCGCGTGTAGATGTTGCCCATCTCGGCGAGGGCGAACAGGTTCTGCGCGTGCTCGGCGTCGCGGAACTGGAAGCTGGTCGTCTGGTAGATGGGGACGGCTCGTGCCCCGGTCGCAGGATCGGGAGTCTGGCCGGCATGGATCTGACGGGTTTCGAAACCCCACTGCTCGCTCGACATCCCGGCAGCGTAGGACCGAAAATCCGACCTTTCAAGTCATATTTCGTGGGGCCGGACGCGAAACTGCCCGGCCCGTGCCGTCGATGGGCACGAGGCCGGGCAGTCCGTCACGTCATCCGCCGCTGGCGTCGGCGACCTTCTGACGACCCGCCGAGATCCACGGCATCATCGCCCGCAGCTTGGCCCCCGTCTCCTCGATCGGGTGCTTCTTGCCGGCCTCGCGCAGCTCGTTGAAGCGGGCGCGGCCGCTGTCGCTCTCGGCGATCCACTCGTCGGCGAACCTGCCGCTCGTGATCTCCTCGAGGATCTTCTTCATCTCGGCCTTCGTGGCGTCGGTGACGATGCGCGGGCCGCGCGTGACGTCGCCGTACTCGGCGGTGTCGCTGATCGAGTAGCGCATCCCGGCGATGCCTTCCTCGTACATCAGGTCGACGATCAGCTTCACCTCGTGCAGGCACTCGAAGTACGCCATCTCGGGGGCGTAGCCGGCCTCGGTCAGCGTCTCGAAACCCGCCTGCACCAACGCGGTCAGGCCTCCGCAGAGCACGGCCTGCTCACCGAACAGGTCGGTCTCGGTCTCCTCGGGGAACGTCGTCTCGATCACGCCGGCGCGGGTTCCGCCGATCGCGTCGGCATAGCTGAGCGCCAGGTCCTTGGCCTTGCCGGTGGCGTCCTGGGCGACCGCGATCAGCGCGGGCACACCGCCGCCTTCGGTGTACGTGCGGCGCACGAGGTGGCCGGGGCCCTTGGGGGCGATCATGATCACGTCGACGCCCTCGGGGGGCGCGATGCGGCCGAAGCGGATGTTGAAGCCGTGGGCGAACGCGAGCGCCTTGCCGGGCGTCATCGACGCCGCGATGCCGTCGTCGTAGATGCGCTTCTGCTCGGTGTCGGGAGCGAGGATCATCACCACGTCGGCCCATGCGGCGGCATCGGCCACCGACTTCACGGTCAGACCCTGGGACTGCGCCTTCGCCGCCGACGACGACCCGTCGCGCAGGCCGACCACGACCTCGACGCCGCTCTCCTTGAGGTTGAGCGCATGTGCGTGACCCTGGGATCCGTAGCCGATGATGGCCACCTTCTTCCCACGGATGATCGACGCGTCGGCGTCGGCCTCGTAGTACACGTTGGCTGCCATCAGCTCGCCTTTCCTTTCACCGCGCGCACGCGCGCCTCACGGTCCAATTTCGGGAGCGCCACACGTCCGGTGCGCTGGAGCTCAACGATGCCATAGCCGCCCAGCAGAGCTTCAAAGTCGTCGAGCTTGTCGGGGTGCCCCTCGAGCGAGACGGTCAACGCGTCGACGCCCACCGCCAGGATCTTGCCTTCGAAGATGTCGACCAGTTCGACGACCTGGCCGCGCTGGTCGGGCGTGACGCGCAGCGTCGCGAGCAACAGCTCACGCTCGACCGAGCGGCGCGGATCGAGCTCGCTGATCTTGATCACGTCGATCAGCTTGAACAGCTGCTTGACGATCTGCTCGAGCGGCGCGGACTCGACGTCGACGACGACCGTGATGCGGCTGCACCCCTCGTCCTCGGCGGGGGCGACCGCCAGCGAGAAGATGTTGTAGCCACGGCGGGCGAAGAGGCTGGCGACGCGCGCCAGCACCCCGGGCCGGTTCTGCACCAGCACCGAAAGGATGTGGTGACCGGGTCCGTTCTGGCCGGGGCTCATCGCAGGTACTCCTTGCGGTCGGCCTGCGACGGGGGCAGGACGATGTCGTCGTTGCTCGCGCCGGCGGGCACCATCGGGAACACCTTCTCGCCGGCGTCCACCCGGAAGTCCACGACGACGGGGCGGTCGTCGATCGAGTTGGCCTTCTCGATCGCCGGCTGGACTTCTTCCGGGCTCTCGACGCGGATTCCGACGCATCCCATCGCCTCTGCCCACTTCACGAAGTCGGGCAGCTCGGGCGACAGGTACACCTCGCTGTAGCGCTCGTCGTAGAACATCTCCTGCCACTGGCGCACCATGCCGAGGTACGAGTTGTTCAGGATGCCGACCTTCACGGGGATGCGCTCGATCGAGGCGGTCACCAGCTCCTGGGCGGTCATCTGGAAGCAGCCGTCGCCGTCGATCGCCCACACCGTGCGGTCGGGGCGGCCGACCTTCGCCCCGATGGCGGCCGGGACGCTGAAGCCCATCGTGCCGAGGCCGCCGGAGTTGACCCAGCTGTACGGCTCGGTGAAGCGCCAGTACTGGCTGCTCCACATCTGATGCTGGCCGACGCCGCTGACCAGGATCGTGCCCTCGGGGGCGTTGTCGCGCAGCTGCTCGAGGCAGTACTGCGGCTTCAGCGCGTCGCCGGGCTCGCTCGGCTCGTACGTGAGCGGGAACTGCTCGCGCCAGCCGCTGATGCGGCTCTTCCACGCGGTGGTGTCGGCCGGCGCGACGCCCGCGCTGGTGAGCTCGCGGATCGCCTTGACGAGCTCGACGATGACCAACCGGCAGTCGCCGACGATCGGCACGTCGGGCTTGCGCACCTTGCCCTGCTCGGCAGGGTCGATGTCGACGTGGATGATCTTGGCCTCTGGAGCGAACGTCGCCACCTTGCCGGTGATGCGATCGTCGAATCGGGCGCCGAGCGTGATCAGCAGGTCGCTGCGCTGCATCGCCGTGACGGCGGTGGCGTTGCCGTGCATGCCCGGCATGCCGAGGCACAGCGGGTGATCGTCGGGGAACGCGCCGCGCGCCATCAGCGTCGTGACGACGTGGATGCCGGTGAGCTCGGCCAGCTCGCGCAGCGCCTCGGCGGCACGGGCCTTGAGGACACCCCCGCCGACGTAGAGCAGCGGGCGCTCGGACGCCAGGATCAGCCGCGCCGCCTCCTTGATCATCCGCGAGTGACCCTTGGTCGTCGGCCGGTATCCGGGCAGGCTCTCGGCGACCTCGGCGTCGGTCGGCCAGTGCCACTCCATCGTCGTGGTCAGCACGTCCTTCGGCACGTCGATGAGCACGGGGCCGGGCCGGCCGGTCGTGGCGATGTGGAACGCCTGGCGGATCGCCAGCGGCAGATCGTCGGCCGCCATCACGAGCTCGTTGTGCTTGGTGACGCTGCGCGTGATGCCGACCGTGTCGCACTCCTGGAAGGCATCGGTGCCGATGGCGGTCGTCGGGACCTGGCCCGTGATGCACACCATCGGGATCGAGTCCATGTAGGCGTCGCACAGCGGCGTGACCATGTTGGTGGCAGCCGGACCGCTCGTCACCATCGCCACCCCCGGACGGCCGGTGACGTGGGCGTAGCCCTCCGCCATGTGCCCCGCGCCCTGCTCGTGGCGCACGAGGATGTGGCGGATGCTCGAGTCGAGCAGCGGGTCGTACGCCGGCAGGATGCACCCGCCGGGGAGCCCGAAGATGACCTCGGTGCTCTCCAGCTCGAGGGCTCTGATGAGCGCTTGGGCACCTGTGAGCTTCATGGCAGTGGGGTTCCCTTCACGACGGGATCAGGCGGGGACGGAGGGCGGGCAGGCGACGGAGAAGAGGGGGAAAAACGAAGCGACCTCCCGGCAGGGAGGTCGGCAGACGCACGCAGCGGAGAGGCGTGCGTCTAGAGAATGAGTACGAGGACGGCGCCGGTGGAGACGGACATCGGCGCAAGTCTGCCAGCGACGCGGCGTTCGACGCAACCACGATGCGCGACGTCACCGGGCGCGCCGGTCAGCGCAGCGGGGCGAGCGTCGGGACGGTGAGGTCCCGCGGGATCGGCAACCGGATCGATCGCCCGAACAGCCCCACCGCGGCGAGGACCAGCACGAGCGCGACCGCCGCGTCCATCCAGTAGTGGTTGGCGGTGACCACGATGGCCATCAGCGTGAAGACGGTGTGCAGCACGACGACCGCGCGCCAGCCCGAGCGGCCCAACGTGATCGTGCCCCACGCCACGATGACCGACCAGCCGAAGTGCAGCGACGGCATCGCCGCGATCTGGTTCGCCGTGCGGTCGAACACCCCGCCCTGCCCGTACGCCCCCGGCCCGAACACCTGGCCGGTGTCGACGAAACCGAACCCCGAGAGCATGCGCGGCGGGGCCAGTGGGTAGGCAATGTGGATGACGAGGCCTGCGAACGTGACCGCCGCCAGGACGTTGCGAATCTGGCGGTAGCCGCTGCGGTGCCAGGCGAACGCCCAGATCAAGAAGGAGACGGTGACGGGGAAGTGGACGAAGATGTAGTAGCGGTTCAGAAACTCGATGAGCTCCGGCGACCGCAAGAAGAGCCGCTGGAGGTCGACCTCGGTGAACCACCCCAGCCGGCGCTCGATGTGAACAACGTCACGGGCATTGTCGAATGCGCGCGCCATGTGGTCGCTCGTGAACTGTCGGCCCACCTTGTAGAGCGCGAACAAGCCGAGGACGACGGTCACCTCGCGGGCGACTGCGAACGTCGTTCCCGCGACCTTCCGTGCGATCGGGGCCGACGGCGGCCCGGGGACGGCGCGTTCTGCCTGCTCAGAGGGCGTGACGACCTCCGAAGGCAGGCCGCGCCGAGAGGAGCCGATCGTGGGCGGACGATGACAAAACCGTTGCCGTCGTGCTTCACGAGTGTGACTCACGAGATGAATTGTGCCCGATGAGAAGCGCCGCCATGCGCAAGAATGACCCACTCTGTCCCGAAGCGGGTAAGACATCCGCGCCCCCACCGGGGCAGGCAACGTGAACAACAAGGAGACCCGAATGCATTCACCATGGAGGGCGCGCCGACTTCTCGCCGGCGCCGCCATCGCTGCTTCGCTCATCGTCGGCGCCGCGTGCGGAGACGATGACGACGACAGCGATGTGAGCACCGACGTGTCCAGCGCCGTCAGCGAGGTGTCGAGCGAGGTCAGCGAGGTCGTCTCGGACGCGTCCGACGCCGTCACCGACGACTCCGCGACCGAGACCACCGGAGACAGCATGACGGCTGGGGAGACCGTCGAGCTCACCGCGGTCGACTATGCCTACGAGGGCATTCCGGATTCGATCGCGGCCGGCAGCACGCTGACGCTCCACAACGACTCCACGATCGAGGTGCACGAGGCCGTCGTGCTTCGCATCCCCGACGACGAGACCCGCAGCGTCGAGGAGATCGCCGCGCTGAGCGAGGAAGAGCAGTCGGAGATCTTCCCCGAGGATGCTCCGCCGGCCGCCGTGATCGTTGCCCTCCCCGGTGAGGACGGCCAGGCCGTCGTCGGCACCGGCGCGATCACCGAGCCGGGCCGTTACGCCGTCGTCTGCTTCATCCCGCTCGGCGCCGACCCCGATGTGGTCCGTGAGGCGATGGAGTCCGGCTCGGACGAGCAGCCCGACCTCGGCGATGGCCCGCCGCACGTGACCCAGGGCATGTTCGCCGAACTCGTCGTCGAGTGAGCGACTGACAGCCTGAACACCCGTGCGAAGGGGCCGGCCGCCGAGGCCGGCCCCTTCGTCGCGTCTCGGGCAAAGTCCTATCGAACCTCTGCCTCGGCGGATGCGTCAGAATGTGCGACCGCAAAGAGGAGAGGGAGGCCAACGGAGAGATGAGCGACACGATCGCCGTCCCCACCAGTGTCATCGACATGCCCGACATGCCCGCAGGGGCGGCACAACCGGGCGATCTGAACGATGAGCTGTTGACCACCAGCATCTGGACGGACGACATGGTGGCCCGTGCCGGCATCCCGATCGTCGACGTCGCGTTCGTCACCGCGGGCGGCGGCATGGGGTCGTTCGTGATGACGAACTACCTGCGCGTCGCCGGCCTCAGCACCGACCAGATCCGGGTGCTGTCGAACATCCAGGTGCCGTGGCAGACCTACGAGTACCTCACCCGCGTGTCGCAGATCCCGCGGCCCGAGCGGCTGCGCAGCGACAGCCAGAGCATGCCGGACTGCCTGTGGGGCTTCCCCAGCTACGCGCTGCGGGAGAGCCGGCAGGACAAGACGCTCGCGCCGATCTGGAGCGTACTCACCGAGCCGGTGTTCACCGACTACTGGACGCCGCGCGCCGGCATGGTCTTCGCCGGGCTCGAGCGCGAGGCGGAGCGCATGGGCTGGAACCGCATGCTGGTCCCGGGCCAGGTGCGCATGGTGCGCAAGCGCAACGCGGGCGGCTACTTCACGATCCTCACACCGCCGCCGGGCGCGTCGGCGACCCGCCGTGTCGCCTACCGCAGCCTCCACGTGCACCTCGCCGTCGGGTATCCGGGCCTCAGGTTCCTGCCCGACCTCCAGAAGTTCCGCTCGACGTATCCGTCGCACGCCGCCCGTGTGGTCAACGCCTACGAGCCGCACGAGCAGATCTACGAAGGCTTGCTCCGCCAGCCCGGCCGGGTGCTGGTGCGCGGCGGCGGCATCGTCGCCAGCCGCGTGCTCCAGCGCCTGATGGAGGATCGCTGGAACAAGGGAGCGCAAACGCAGATCCTGCACCTGTTCCGCACGTACGTCGACGGCAAGCACAACAAGTGGGGCCTTGCCCGCCGCCGCGGCGCCTACGGCTTCGCGTTCCAGGGGTTCAACGCCCCGAAGAGCGCGTGGGGCGGCGTGCACCGCGAGCAGCTCGAAAAGCTCGAGGGCGAGGCCCGCAAGGCGCTGTACGACCTCACCGGCGGCGCTCACACCCCGTACCGCAAGCTGTGGATCAAGCAGATGGAGCGGGCTCGCAACGAGGGCTGGTACACCACGTTCCAGGGCGAGGTCACCGATGTCCGCCCCGCCGCCAACGGCACGTCGATCACGACCCACATCAAGCAGCGCAACGGCGCGGTCGGCTCGATCGACGCCGACGTGATCCTCGACTGCACCGGCCTCGAAGCCGACATCCGCGAGCACCGCGTCTACGCCGACCTGCTCGACCACTCCGGCGCAGGGCGCAACCCGCTCGGTCGCGTCGACATCGAGCGGACGTTCGAGGTGCGCGGCACCCGCAGCGGCAACGGCCGCCTCTACGCCTCCGGCTCGGCGACCTACGGCGGCTACTTCGCCGGCGTCGACACCTTCCTCGGCCTCCAGCTCTCGGCCCAGCGCATCGCCGACGACCTGGCGTCGATCGGGTTCGCGCCACGCATCGGCGTCGGCAAGTCGGTCAGCAACTGGTGGAAGTGGATGCGCCACAAGCCGATCTGACGCCTCGGACCTCTCGAACCTCGGCCCTCGCCCACTCGCACGGTCACCTTCGCACACAAGGACCTCTCGCCATGATCCCCACCTTCAACGGACGCATCCAGACCCGGATCCTCCTCGTCCTGCTGATCGGCGTGCCGTGGACGCTGATCATCACGCCCTTCCTCCCCGGCAACCGCGGCGGCCTCGGCCTCGGCAAGATCGCCGGCGAGCTGTACCCGGCCACGTTCACCGCGCTGGCGATCATCCTCGTCGTCGGCGTGGTGTTGTGGGAGCCGATCTACTACGTGCTCCAGCTGTGCCGGTGGGAAAAGGACTGGCCGGTCATGTTCTTCATGCTCGAACTGATCCCCGAAGCGGTGCTCGCCTGGTACATCTTCAAGGAGATCGGCCCCGACACCGCCGGAATCGCCACCAAGTCGACGTACATCACCCACGTCTGCTCGACCTGGGTGCTGATGTTCCTGTTCGTCCTGGGGCCGATCAAGGTGCTGTTCATCCGCTGGCGCTTCAACGGCGGCCGGATCGTCTGAGGAGGCCGACCGCATGAACGCTCCCCATCCCCACGCCCCACCGAACCCCGACGCGGTCGCCGACTACCGCATCATCGCCCCGATGACCGACGGCAACCACGGCCGCTTCTACCGCGCCGAGCCCCCCGCGCGCCTCGGTCTCGACGCCGGCGAAGTGGCCCTGAAGGTCGTGCCCGGCGGCGACGACGCCGCGTTCCGGCGCTTCACCCGCGAGCTGCGGCTCTTCGCTCGGGTCGACAGCCCCTACCTCGTGCGGCTGTACGACGCCGGCCAGCACGAGGGCAGCTTCTTCTATTCGATGGAGCTGTGCCCCGGCGGAACGCTGAGCGAGCCCGTCCGACCGCTCGAGCGCGCCGACCTGCGCCGGGCGGTGGGCGACGCGGCGCGCGCCGCCCACGACCTGCACGAGGCAGGCATCGCCCATCGCGATCTGCGACCGGGCAACGTCCTGCTGCGTGCGGACGGATCGGCGTGCCTTGCCGACTTGGGCCTGGCCCAGCTCGGCTCCGGGTCGGTGACCTCGATGGCGCCGATGGCGTCGGTGGGCTTCATCGATCCCGGGCTCGTGCTCGGTGACGATGCCAGCCGGGCGAGCGACATCTACTCGCTGGGGGCGATGCTGCACTTCGTGCTGACGCGCCACCACCTGCACGCAGGCGTGGAGGGCGCCGACCCGATGATGGCGATCCGCGCCATCCTCCGCCATCCGGCGCACATCCGGCGCGAGGATCTCTCCCACGAGGAAGCCGACGTGATCGCCGCCTGCACCGATCGCGACGTCTCGCATCGCCCGGCCACGGCGCTGGAAGTGGCTCACCTCATCGACGCACTCGGAAGGGACTGAGGGATGGAGCACTACGTACTCGCCCCGCACCACGGCGCTGGGCGCGGCCGCCTGTGCCGGCATGGCCGCGCGGCGGTGTTCTTCGTCGCCGACCCGGCGGCTGCGGCATCGCTGGTCGGCTGGTGCCGCCTGGTCGGCGAGCGGCCCGCCGACGCCGCGCTGGGCGAGTTGCAGCGACTCGCCGGCTCGCCGGGGGTCACCGCGGTCGCCGCGTTCGTCCTCGACGAAGGCGGCGTCACGGCGCTCGTGTACGGCGGCGTGCCGCTGTTCGTCCAACGGGGCGAGGGGCGCTCGCCGGTTCCGAACCCGGTGGGGCAAGCACCGTCGGTCGTCTCGCTCGGAGCGGTCGACGCGCTCGACGTCGAGGTCGCGATGTCCCCCAACGATCCGTTGATCGAGCTCGAGAACGGCGTGGTCGCGGCCGACGGGTTCAGCCTGCGTCACGTCGTCATCGCTCCGCCCCCGTGGGCCGCAACGCCCGCAACGCCCGCAGCTGCGGCAGCCGATGTCGGCGCCGAGGCCGCGGGCGGCACTGGGGGTGCGCCGGTCGTCGCGCCGGCCGAGGCCGAGCCGCCGCCTCCGCCGGTCGAGCCGCAGCCCGCGCCGGCCGAACCCGCTCCCGCGATGGCTGCGAGCGCGCCCGCGGCGACGCCGCCTGCCGCGGCTGCCAACAACATGCTGATGTCGCTCCACGGGCCCGACGACGACCTCCCGCGCACCGAGCCGCTGCCCATCGCCGGCGGCCAGGGTCACAGCCACGACCACGGCCACAACAACGCCGCGGCGGCGCCGGCGAACCCGCACGAAGTCCGGGTGCAGGGCCTGCGGTGCTCCCGCAACCACTTCAACGACCCACGAGCGCGCTTCTGCGCGGTGTGCGGCATCGCCATGCACCAGGCGAGCTTCGTGCTCAGCGAGGACGTCCGCCCTCCCCTCGGCGTGCTCGTGTTCAGCGACGGCTCGTTCCACAACCTGGTGCACAGCCTCGTGTTCGGCCGCGATCCCGACGACGACCCGCGCGTCCGCAGCGGCGAAGCGATCGGCGTCACCCTGGTCGATCCGGGCAACACGATCTCCCGCGTCCACGCCGAGGTGCGCGCGGTGGAGTGGGACGTCCAGCTCGTCGACCGCGGCTCGACCAACGGCACGTTCGTGTGGGTGCCGACCCACCAGCAATGGGACCGGCTGGCGCCGAATCAGCCGCGGACGCTCGAACCGGGAGCGCAGGTGGCGTTCGGCCGTCTCACCGCCACGTTCGAGAGCTCGCTCCGCCCCGCCTGAGACGGGGGCTCACGGGCCGTCGACGATCTCGAGGGTCACGCGGCCGACTTGGATGACGTCGCCGAGACCCACCGGGCTCGCGCCGACCAGCCGAGCACCGTTCACGTAGGTGCCGTTCGTCGACCCTTCGTCGTCCACGACCCATCCGTCGCGCGTGGGCACGAACGTCGCGTGATGGCGCGAGACCTCGGCATCGCCGACCACGACATCGGACGCCAGGTCGCGCCCGACCGTCGCCCGAGCCGTCACGCCGACGACGCGATCGGGCTCGATGCCATCGCGCACGACGAGGTAGAGCGGCGTCACCCGAGCGCCTCGGTGCGCGCGTAGAACGACGCGACGAGGTTCACGAAGTTGGTGGTGTCCATCTCGTCGAGCGGCGTCGACGCGTCGATCTGGAGCGTCGAGATGGTCGACCCGTCACGCTTCTCGATGATCACGCCGCTCGTCGCCAGCGCATCGGGCTCATCCTCCGGCGGCACGTACTCGTACGAGAGCGCGACGTAATCACCCTCGATGAACTCGCCGTAGTCGTCGGTGACGTCGAAGAGGTTGACGGTGTAGGTGACGTCGCCGATCGTCTGCTCGTCGGAGGTGCAGTTCGCCACCAGGCTCTCGTCCTGCCCGATGACCTTCACCGCCTTGTTCAACTCGTCGTAGTGATCGATCCGCGAATAGATCCACAGATCGGAGTCCGGATTGCGGTAGCCGGTGAGGCTGACGAGTGCGGCCGTCTCGGTCGGCAAGATGTCGCAGAAGTACGACACGTCCTGCGGGTCCAGATCGAGAACGGTCCAGTCCTCGCCCGGGTAGACGCCCTCGACCTCGGCCTCGCTGACGACGTACGAGTCGAGCAGAGCCTGGTCGATCACGATGGGCGTGCTGTCGTCGGGACAATCCCGATCGAACGGGCTGCAGATGCTGTTCTCCGTGGTGTCGCGCGGGCCCGTGTCCTCCGGCTCCTCCTCCGATCCGCCACCTCCCGTCAGCAGCAGGAAACCGACGAAGCCCACCACCGCGGCGCCCCCGATCGCAGCGATCGGAACCCACATCGACTTCTTGCGCGGCGCCGGCGTGATCGCCTGGGAGAACGGCGACGGCGGCGGGGTCGTGAAGCTTTGCGGCGCAGCCCCGGGCGGCGTGCTCGTCGCGGCCGCGGCCGCGGTGACAGCGCCCGGGTCGGACCGCGGGCCTGTTGGCTGCGCCACGCGGCCGGGATCCGAGGCAGGGCCGGTGGGACCAGGGTCGCTCGCCGTGCCCGGCCGTGGCGGCGCGGTCGCGCCCGGATCGGACGGCGGGCCGAACAGGAGCGGTTGGTCGGCGGTGTGCGGAGCGGCCTCCTGCGTCGTTCGGTCAGCGGCGGGCGGGGCCGAGGCCGAGGCGGTGCGCACCGCGCGGACGGCTCCCAGCGCGACCGAGGTCTTGGGGTCGCCGCGCCGGCTCACCGGCACGCCGGGGAAGGATTGCTGGACGAGCCGCTCGACGATCGGCGACCGGCTCGCGCCGCCGACGACGTAGATGCCCGCGAGCTGGTTCGCGTCGAGGCCGGCGTTGCCGATGCACCGCTGCAGCAGCGTCACGGTCTCGTCGATGTACGGCTGCACCAGGTCGTCGAACTCGTCGCGCGTCACCCGCTGCTGCACCAGCCCGTCGGGCAACGGGACGATGACGTCGGCGTAGGGATGCGCGCTGAGGATCTCCTTCGCTCGTCGCGACTCGTTGCGCAGGCTGGCCGCGACGCGCTGCCACTGCGGCTCGTCGGCGACCTGGATCAGCTCCCAGGCGTCCGCCGGAAGGCGCTCGCCGATGTGGTTGACGATCAGCTCGTCGAACAGCTCACCGCCGATCGTCTGGTCGCCTCCCGGACGGCCGACGATGCTGAAGCCCCCGCCACGAGCGGTGACGACGGCGGTGTCGAACGTGCCACCGCCGAGGTCGTAGACGACCACGAAAGCGCCCTCGGGCACGCCGACGTCGCTCGCATACGACAGCGCCGCGGCGACCGGCTCGGGCACGAGCCGCGGCTCGGGCAGGCCCGCCTTGGCAGCCGCTTCGAGCAGCCGGTTGAGGCGCGGGCGGTTCCACGTCGCCGGGTGGGTGAGCCGCACCTCGCTCGGCGGCCCGCCCATCTGGCGCACGGCCTCGTCGTACACCTGACGCAGCAGCGACGCGACGAGTTGCACGACCTGGTACGGCCGGCCACCGAGCACGACCGGCGCTTGGTCGCCGAGCCGGTTCTTGGGAGCGCGCAGCGTGCTCGCGGGGTTCGAGCCGGACAGATCGTCGGCCGGGCGCCCGACGACCACGTTCTCGCTGGACTCCACCATCACGACACTGGGCATCCGCCGCTCGCCGCCGACCTCGATGACCTCCGGCTGCCGATCGCCCACCTTGGCCGCCGCGACCGTGTAGCTGGTCCCGAAGTCGATGGCCAGGATCCAAGGGGTGAACGGCACGCAGCTCTCCTCGCTCGACGCGGTGCGCAGGTCGGACGGGGCGAGACTAGTGGTCGCTGGATCGCTGGCCGCGGCGCAGATCGCGTGGGAGCCGCGGCCACCGGCGAAGATGGAGAGGTGAGCGAGCCCCATCGAATCGGTCGATACATCGCCGAGAAGGCGCTCGGGGCGGGCAGCTTCGCGACGGTGTGGCTGGCCTTCGACGAGCTGCTCGAGGTCAAGGTCGCGATCAAGGTGCTGGCCGACAACTGGGCGCGCAACGCCGACGTCCGCCGCCGCTTCATCGACGAGGCGAAGATCCTGCGCCGCATCGACCACGACCGCATCGTGCGCGTGCACCAGGTCGACGAGCTGCCCGACGGCCGGCCGTATCTCGTCATGGCGCTCGCGGATCGCGGCACACTCCACGACCGCGTGACGCAGCTGCGCGAATCCCGCCAGGTCATGCCGGTGCGCGAAGCGATCGACCTGACGGTGGAGATCTGCGAATCGCTCGCCGTCGTCCACGACTACGGCGTCGTCCACCGCGACATCAAGCCGAGCAACGTGCTGTTCCGCTCGGTGCGCAACCACGAGCGCGTGGCGGCGTCACGAGCGGGCCGCCCGATCGGCGACATGGCGGTGATGCTCGGCGACTTCGGGCTGGCGAAGGACATCGCCGCCGCGTCGGGGTTCACGCTCGCCGCCGGCACGCCCGCCTACATGGCGCCGGAACAGGCGCGGGCCTCGAACGTGATCGACAAGCGGGTCGACGTCTTCGCCACCACCGCCGTGTTGTTCGAGCTGCTCACCGGAGCCCCCGCGTTCGCCTCCGACACGTTGTCCGGGGTGCGCCGCAGCCGCACCGACTCCCGGATCCCGAACATCGTCGACCTGCGCGCGGAGCTCGATCCCGCGTTCCAGCGGATCATCGAGAAGGGGCTCGCCAACGACCCCGACGGCCGCTACAGCTCGACGATCCGCCTCGCCGAAGAACTGCTCGACTTGCGTGACGGAGCCAAGCGGACCGTGCGGATCGTGATGCCGACGCCCGCCGGGGAATCGGTGGTCAGCGGCGCCCCGCCGCTGCCGCCGCCGAGCTCGAAGCCGTCGCTCCAGCCCGTCGGCGCCGCCGGCCGCGTCAAGGACCTGCTCGCCGTGGCGCGCACGGCCGAGTTCTCGCCGGCAGGCGTGGAACTCGTCGCCGAGGCCGACCGTCGCCTGGTGCGGCCGCTGACCGTCGGTGTCCTCGACGCCGACAACCCCGACATCGCGCACGTCCCCTGGGCGCTGCTCGGGCTGCGCCCGAGCCTGGCGCTGCTCGACGCCGCGGCGCGGATCCCGGCCCGCATCCGCCTCGGCAAGCCGAACGGCGCCACCGTCGGCAACGTCGGCGGCGAGCGCCATCCGCTCCTCGTGTCCGTCGCGGGCGGCAAGGACGTCGACATCACCGTGCCCGTCGACGGTCCCCCGATCACCGATCTCGACATCACGGTCGACGCACCCGGGCGCATGGACGTCGTCGTGCACACCCTGCCGGCGCTCCGCGACGACAGCGTGCTGCCGGAGTGCGACGTCGTGGTGGTGCTGGTGTCGACCGCGACCCCCGAGCCCGCCGGGCTGCTGGCGGAGCTCGCCACGTCGCTGCGCGCTGCGCTGGCCGGGCCGATCGCGATCGAGGTGCTGGTGTGGTCGCCCGATCCGCTGAGCGCGCCGGAGCCGCTCGCCGAGGCGTTGAGCGCCGGCTCCGGCATCGGCAGCAGCGCCGAGGCGCTGTCCCTGCGCTCGATCGGGCGCGTCCGGGCGATGGTCGACGAGCTCGCCGACACGCGCGGCGCGCTCGTGCGCGCCGCGGCTGGGCTACGCCTGCTCGCCCGCGCCGCCGACGAAGCGGCGCCCGGCCGGGCGCGCATCGAGCTGGTGGAGAGCATCGACGAGCTCAACACGGAGTTGCCGATGCTCGCCGAGATCGAGGTCCTGCGGGACATCGCCTCGGGGCGCGTCGCGATCCCGCGGCGGCTGCGGATGGACCTGCGCCGCCTGTTCCTCCATGCCGACGCATCGCTGCGCTTGGGGCTGGCGCGCAGCGCCGACGAGTCGCAGTTGCGCGCCGCGGTCGAGGCGATGTCGAACGACCTGCGCGTCCAGGAGAACACCGGCAAGGTGCCGTTCACGGCGCGCAAGGCCGTGCTGCTGGCGCAGCAATCGCTCGATCGCCTTCACGCCGAGATCGCGCCCTACGCCTGAGCGCCACGCCCGGCTTCACCGCGCCGCGCCGGAAGTCGGTTCCGTGCCGCCGCGCGGCGCGGCCATGATCATCGCCATGTCCGAGCATCGTGCGACGATCAGCTGGCGTCTGGAGGGCGAGGGGTTCGTGCGGGGCGAGTATTCGCGCGAACACACGTGGACGTTCGACGGCGGCGCCGTCGTGCCGGCCTCGCCCTCACCGTCGGTGGTGCGACCGCCGTTCTCCAACCCGGCGAACGTCGATCCGGAGGAGGCGTTCGTCGCGGCCATCTCCAGCTGCCACATGCTCACGTTCCTGTACCTGGCGGGTCGGCAGGGCTTCCAGGTCGACAGCTACAACGACGAGGCGGTCGGCGTGATGACGACGAACGAACGCCGTGTGCCGTGGATCAGCTCGGTGACGCTGCACCCGCAGATCGTCTACGGCGGCGATCGTCGACCGTCCCCAGAAGAGGAGGAACGGCTGCACCACGAGGCACACGAGCAGTGCTTCATCGCCAACTCGATCATGACCGACGTCGCCGTCGACCCACCCGCCTGACCCACCCGCCTGACCCGCTGGCCTGACCCGCTGGCCTGACCCACCCGCTCTGCCCACCCGTCTCCTCTGCCCCACCCACCCCCTCTGCTTGGGCGCGCCCCGCTGCCGGCACGGCGCCCGATCGCGCCCAAGCTGCCGGGTCGGGCGCGAAACGTCGCCGGCACGGCAGCCGATCGCGCCCAAGCAGGTGGGGTGGGTGGGGCGCCAGGTGGGTCCGGGCGGGGGCGGGTCAGTAGCGCTGGGCGAGGAGGTCGCGCAGCTGGCGGCGGGCTTCGTGGATGCGCGACTTCACGGTGCCGACCGGCACGTCCAGCACCGCGGCGATGTCGTCGTAGCTGAGACCCTGGAAGTCGCGCATCGCCACCGGCTCGGCGTACGTCGGCGACAGCTTCGTCATCGCGTCGAGCAGATCGACCCGGCTGCTGGCGATCGACGATCCTCCCGTGACCGCGACCTTGGCCGCGTCCTCCGTGCCGGTCTCGCTCGCCCGGCGGCGCACCTTGCGATGGGTGTCGACGGCGGCGTTCGACGCCACGGCGTACAGCCAGGTGCTGAAGCGAGCGCGACCCTCGAACGAGCCGATGCGCCGTGCGACCGCGACCAGCGCGTCCTGACACGCCTCTTCGGCATCGGCCGGGTTCTCGAGCACGCGCTGGCAGCGGCGCAGCACGATCGGCCGGATCACGCGCAGCAACTCGTCGAGGGCGCGCCCGTCGCCGGACGCGGCTCTTCGGGCCAGCGCCTCGACGGGATCGTCGGTCGGCTCGGCGGACAGCGGCGCGCCGGCGCCCGCGGACTCGTCGGACATGGCGCGACCTTACCCACCCGCCGGGCCGGGTCGCTCCGACCGACCCCTCGGCCGCGGCGCCTCGGCCTCTACTCTGGCCGGTCATGACCGCTCGGATGCTGCCCGGCGCCCCTGTCGCCGACGCCGTTTTCGCCGACCTCGCCCCGCGCATCCAGCGGCTGATCGATGCCGGCCACCGCCCGGGCCTGGGGACGGTGCTGGTCGGCGACGACAGCGCCTCGGCGGGCTACGTCGGGATGAAGATGCGCAAGGCCGAGGAGTTGGGCTTCACCAGCCCCCACGAGCGGCTCCCCAACGACGCCACCACGGCAGACGTCGTCGCCGCCATCCGCCGCCTGAACGACGACCCGACGTGCGACGCGATGCTCGTGCAGCACCCGACGCCGCCGCAGGTCGACTTCGAGGCTGCGTTGCTGGAGATGGATCCCGACAAGGACGTCGACGGCCTCCACCCGGTCAACATGGGACGCCTGGCGCTGTCGATGCCGGGCCCGGTGCCGTGCACGCCCGCGGGCATCGAGGCCCTGCTCGCCCACTACGAGATCCCGGTGTCGGGCCGTGAGGTGTGCATCCTCGGCCGCGGCACGACGCTCGGCCGGCCGCTCGCGCTGCTGCTCTCGCAGAAGCGGCCGACGGCCAACGCCGCCGTCACGGTGGTGCACACGGGCGTGCCCAACTGGGCGGACTACACCCGGCGAGCGTCGATCGTCATCGCCGCTGCCGGCGTGCCGCACATCCTGCGGCCGGAGCACATCACCCCCGGAGTCACGGTCATCGGGGGCGGCGTGCGCTACGAAGGCCGCAAGCTCCTGCCCGACGTCGACGAGGCCTGCAACGAGGTCGCCGGAGCGATCACCCCGCGCGTCGGCGGGGTCGGCCCCACCACGGTGGCGATGCTGTTCAAGAACTGCGTCGAGGCCGCCGAGCGCCGCCGGTTCGGCTGATCGCTTCCTCCCGGCGGCGGGCCGGCGTGACGGCCTCGGTGCTGGCGTGGGCGAGCATGCGGCCCAGCTCGTCGACGCTGGGATCGTGGATCGACCCCGCTCGCCGGGCGAGCACGATGACGCGCCCGACGAGCTCGGGACCGACGACCACCCGGTCTGCTGCCGGCATGGGCGTCGCCGCGGGCAGCGCCGTCCACCCGAACCCGAGCCGCACCATCTGGAGCAACACGTCGGGCTGGTGACTCTCGGCTGCGATCACGACGGGCGCGCCGACTCTGGCGAGGGCGTCGGTGATGAGCTGGCGGGTGTGGGACCCGCCGGGGAACGTGACCCACGGCCCCCAGCTCGACGGCGCGCCGATGGTCGTGCCCGGCGGGGCGATCACGACGAGCTGTTCGGAGAGCAGCTCGTCGAGCTCGAGCCCGGGCCGTGGCTGCGGTGGCGAGACGCAGACCGCGAGGTCGAGGCGACCGTCGCGCAGGTCGTCCAGCAGCTGCGCCGACGGCGCCACCGACAGCGTCAGCTCGACGTCCGGCCGCTCGTCTTTGAACGCTGCGATCGCGTCGGCGAAGTGGACGACGGCCGCGACGTCGATCATGCCGACGCGGACGCGCCCGGCGCGGGCGCCGCGGAGCCGGTCGGACCATCCCATGAGATCGCTGGTGAGCGCGAGCACGTGCCGTGCGTGCTCCAGCACGGGAAGCGCCGAGCCGCGCACGCGCCGCCGGCGGCCGTCCGGCTCGAACAACGCGACGCCGACGCGCCGTTCCAACTCGGCGAGCCCTTGGGACAGCGCCGAAGCGCTCACGCCGACGCGTTCGGCCGCCAGGGCCCAGGTGTCCTCCTCTGCGACCGCCACCAGGTACTCGAGCTGGCGGATAGACAGATCAGGGAGGGACCGCACCCGGCGCAGGATAGTTCGGAAATTCTTCACAGTGCCGCCCGATCACTCGGCATCGCTTACCATGCGCGCCATGAGTCAACCCACCATCGCGCCGGCCAACGGACGTCTCGGCGTCCTCACGGTCGGCCTGGGCGCCGTCGCGTCCACGTTGATCGCCGGCGTCGAGCTCGTCAAGCGGGGCCAGGGCCAGCCGATCGGCTCGCTCACCCAGATGGGCACGATCCGGCTCGGCAAGCGCACCGACGGTCGCACACCGTTGATCAAGGACTTCGTGCCGATCACCAAGCTCGACGACATCGTCTTCGGCGCGTGGGATCCGTTCCCGGACGACGCCTACGTGGCGGCCACGCGAGCCGGCGTGCTGGAGGGCGGCAAGCACATCGAAGGCATCGCCGATGCGCTGCGCGAGGTGCGCCCGATGCCCGCGGCCTTCGACCGCTCCTACGTGAAGAACATCGACGCCGGCAACGTCAAGGGCGGCATCTCCAAGCGGGCGATGCTCGAGGCGATCCGCGAGGACATCAACCGCTTCCGCGACGAGCATCAGGTGGAGCGGCTCGTGATGATCTGGTGCGCGAGCACGGAGATCTTCATCGAGCCGGGTCCGGCGCACGCCGACATCGACAGCCTCGAGAAGGCGATCGACGCCAACGATCCGACGATCGCGCCGTCGATGCTCTACGCCTACGCGGCGTTGCTCGAAGGCGTGCCGTTCGCCAACGGCGCCCCCAACCTCACCGTCGACACCCCGGCATTGCGCCAGTTCGCCACCGAGCGCAACATCCCCATCAGCGGCAAGGACTTCAAGACCGGCCAGACGCTGATGAAGACGGTGCTGGCGCCGATGTTGAAGGCCCGCATGCTCGGCCTCTCCGGCTGGTACTCGACGAACATCCTCGGCAACCGCGACGGCGAGGTGCTCGACGACCCGGAGAGCTTCAAGACCAAAGAGGAGAGCAAGCTCGGCGTGCTCGAGCACATCCTCCAGCCCGACATCAACCCCGAGCTGTACGGCAACGTCTTCCACAAGGTGCGGATCAACTACTACCCGCCCCGCGGCGACAACAAGGAAGGCTGGGACAACATCGACATCTTCGGGTGGCTCGGCTACCCGATGCAGATCAAGGTCGACTTCCTGTGCCGCGACAGCATCCTGGCCGCGCCGCTGGCGCTCGATCTGGTGCTGTTCAGCGACCTCGCCCAGCGCGCCGGCCTCGGCGGCATCCAGGAGTGGCTCAGCTTCTACTACAAGAGCCCCCAGGTCGCGCCGGGGCTCTATCCCGAGCACGACCTGTTCATCCAGCTGACGAAGCTGAAGAACACGCTGCGCTGGATGATGGGCGAGGACGTCATCACGCACCTCGGCCGCGAGTACTACGACGAGGACTGAACGTCGCCGCCTGCCCTGAACGCCGCCCGGTCGGTCACCACGATGTCGACCGGGCGGTCATGGGGCTCGATCGGCAGATCGTCCACGATCTGCTCGCCGAAGCACACGCCGATGGTCACCACTTCGGGCGGCAGGTGTTCGAGGAACCGGTCGAAGTGCCCGCCTCCCTGCCCGAGGCGCAGCCCGTTCGGAGTGAACGCCAGGCCGGGCACGAGCACGACGTCGATGGTCTCGGCCGCGATCGGCTCGCCGGTGGCCTCGGGGATGCCGAACGCGCCGACCACCAGCGGCGTGTCCGGCTCCACGATCACCGGCATCAGCGACTCGCCCACCACGCGCGGCAGCGCCACCTCGACGCCGTGGTCGCGGCAGTGGCCGATTACCTCCGACACGTCCGGCTCGCCCCGCACCCCGACGAACGCCATCAGGCGTCGCGCCCGGCGGACTTCGTCGAGATCGAGGATCCGCCGGCAGACGGCGCGCGAGCGCGTGGGGTGATCGATCAGCCCCCGGCGCACCCGGCGCATCTGATCACGCAGCTCCGACTTCGTCGCCACCCGCGCGTGTGTACCAGGCCCCGGACCCACGTGGGGACCGGCTCCCTTGGGGGCCGTCCGGCGGCTCGCGTAAGGTCCCCGGTGATGAGCTTCGACTCCGCCCGGTTCCGCCACGTCCTCGGCCACTTCCCCACCGGCGTGACGATCGTCAGCGGCATGGCCGGCGACCTGCCGACCGGCTTCACGATCGGCTCGTTCGCCTCGGTGTCGCTCGACCCTCCGCTCGTCGGCTTCTTCCCGATGCTCACGTCGGACACGTGGGAAGCGATCGCTCCGACCGGGAAGTTCTGTGTCAACGTGCTCGGCGCGCAGCACGGTGAGATCTGCTGGCGCTTCTCCAAGAAGGGCCTCGACAACCGTTTCGACGAGGTGGCGTGGCACCCCAGCACCGAAACGGGCTCGCCGATCATCGACGACGCGGTGGCGTGGATCGACTGCGTCACCGAGGAGGTCCACACGATGGGCGACCATTACTTCGTCCTCGGCAGGGTGGTCGACCTGTGCGAGAGCGCCGACGACCCGCAGCCGCTGCTGTTCTTCCGCGGCAAGCTCGGCGGCTTCATCGTCCAGAGCGCGTGACCCGGCGCGCCGCGCTCGCGGCGGGGATCGACGCGGCTGCGATCATCGCCTTCGTCGCGATGGGTCGCGGCAGCCACGACGAAGGTTCTGCGCTCGGCGGCACGCTCGAGGTCGCGGCGCCGTTCCTGATCGCGGCCGCGGTGGGGTGGCTGCTCGCCCGCGCCTGGCGCCGGCCGGTCCAGCCGCGCACGGGTGTCGTCGTGTGGCTGACCACCGTCGCGCTCGGCATGCTGTTGCGCCGGACGGCCTTCGACCGCGGCACGGCGGTCAGCTTCGTCATCGTCGCCACGATCGTGCTCGGCGCCTTCCTCGTCGGTTGGCGCGCGTGCATCGACCAGCTCTGGCGCCGGGGCCGTGCGCCCGAGCGACCGGATCCGGACCGGCGCTCGGTTGAGCGGGTCAGCGAGGGTTCGTGATCGCGCCGGTCTCGGCGCCCTGCACCAAACGGGCGTACTTGCCGAGCACGCCGCGGGTGTAGCGCGGCGGCAGCGGCGTCCACCCATCGCGGCGCTGTGCCAGTTCTGCGTCGTCGACCAGCAGGTCGAGCGACTTGCTGTGCACGTCGACGCGGATGCGGTCGCCGTCGCGGACGAACGCGATCGGTCCGCCGTCGACCGCCTCGGGCGCGACGTGACCGATGCAGAAACCCCACGTGCCCCCGCTGAAGCGGCCGTCGGTGACGAGCGCGCAGTCGTGGCCGCGTCCGGCGCCCTTCAGCGCGCCGGTGATCGCCAGCATCTCGCGCATGCCCGGGCCGCCCTTGGGCCCCTCGTAGCGGATCACCAGCACGGTTCCGGGCTGGATCTCGCCGGCCAGGATCGCGGCCATTGCGCCGTCCTCACCGTCGAACACCCGCGCCGGCCCCTCGAACTTCTTCTGGTCGTGGGTCAGGCCGGCGACCTTCACCACCGCGCCGGCCGGCGCGAGCGATCCGGTCAGGACGTTGATGCCGCCCTCGCTGTGGATCGGTTGATCCAAGGGATACACGACGACGCCGTCGGGGCGCGGCGGGTCGATC
This sequence comes from uncultured Ilumatobacteraceae bacterium, assembly GCA_964529005.1. Lineage (GTDB taxonomy): Bacteria > Actinomycetota > Acidimicrobiia > Acidimicrobiales > Ilumatobacteraceae > CAZGUH01. Next base: position 58,602 of record CAZGUH010000019.1, read on the forward strand.
TCGGCGAGGTTCTCGGCCATCGTCTTGCCCGTGACGGTGAGGCAATCGCCGTGCAGCAACCCGGCGTCGAGCAGGTGCTTCATCACCACCGGAACGCCGCCGACGCGATCGAGGTCGCTCATGTGGAACTTGCCGCCGGGCTTCATGTCGGCGATGTGCGGCACGCGATCGGCGATGCGGTTGAAGTCGTCGAGCGCCAGCTCGACCCCCGCCTCGTTGGCGATGGCCAGCAGGTGCAGCACCGCGTTCGTGCTGCCGCCGAGGGCCGACGTGACGGCGATGGCGTTCTCGAACGCCTTCTTCGTCAGGATCTGACTGGGGCGGATGCCGAGGCGCAGCATCTCGACGATCGCCGCGCCGGCGCGCGCCGCGTCGTCTTCGCGGCGACGATCGACCGCCGGCGGCGAGGCCGTGCCGGGCAAGCTCATCCCCAGCGCCTCGGCGATCGACGACATCGTGTTGGCCGTGAACATGCCGCCGCACGCTCCCTCACCGGGGCACGCCTTGCGCTCGATCTCTCCCAGCTCGTCCTCGCCGATCGTGCCGAGCGCGCAGGCCCCGATGGCCTCGAACACGCTCGTGATGTCGAGCGACGTGCCGTTGTGGTTGCCCGGCAGGATCGACCCGTTGTAGACGAACACGCTCGGCAGGTCGAGCCGCGCAGCCGCCATCAGCATCCCCGGGATGCTCTTGTCGCAGCCGGCAAGACCGACGAAACCGTCGAGGCGCTCGGCGTGCACCACGGTCTCCACGCTGTCGGTGATGACTTCGCGGCTCACCAGCGACGCGCGCATGCCCTCGTGACCCATCGAGATGCCGTCGCTCACCGTGATGGTGCCGAACTCCAGCGGCACACCCCCGGCCGCACGCACGCCGTCCTTCGCCTTCTCGGCGAGCCGGCGCAGCGACATGTTGCAGGGCGTCACCTCGTTCCACGCCGAGGCGATGCCGATCTGCGGCTTGTCCCAGTCGTCGTCGGTGAGGCCGACGGCGCGCAGCATCGCTCGCGACGCAGCCTTCTGCATGCCCTCGGTGACGTCACGGCTGCGCGGCTTGACGTCGACAGGTGTGGCGGCCGGTTCAGTCATGCCCGAGACGCTACCCGTGGGCGCTCGCTGGTGCCCCAGCGATTCCCTTACCCGCCCGCGCGGCCGGCGCGGATCGAGCGCACCAACATGGCCATCTCGACCGCGGCGGCCGCGGCCTCCTCCCCCACGTTGTGGCCGCCCGCGGGTTCGCTGCGCGCCAGCGCCTGGTCGAGGTTCTCGGTCGTCAGCGCTCCGAAGATCACGGGCACGTCGGTGTCGAGCTGTGCCCGCTGGATGCCGGCCGCGGCCTCGGACGACACGAGCTCGTAGTGCGTCGTCTCGCCGCGGATCACGCACCCCAGGCACACCACCGCGTCGACGGCGCCGGACTGCGCATACGTCTTCGCCGCGAGCGGCAGCTCGAAGGCGCCCGGGACCCACGACTCGACCACGTCGCTGGCCGCGACGCCCGCGGCGGCGAGCCCACGGCGGACGCCGCCGAGCAAGCGCAGCGTCACCTGGGCGTTGAAGCGGGCGACGACGACCGCGATGCGCAGACCGTCCCCGATGAGGACCGGAGGCGGGGCCTCGGCCGCGGTCTGGTCAGCACCCACGGCCGACCTCGAGCAGGTGCCCCATCCTCGTCGCCTTCGTGCGCAGGTAGCCGATGTTGTCGGCGGTCGGGGCGGTGATCGAGGGGACCCGTTCGACGATGTCGAGCCCGAACCCTTCCAGACCACTGAACTTGCGTGGGTTGTTGCTGATCAGCCGCATCGTGGTGACGCCGAGGTCGACGAGGATCTGGGCGCCGATGCCGTACTCCCGTGCGTCGACCGGCAAGCCGAGCGCGATGTTCGCGTCCACGGTGTCGTGCCCGCGGTCTTGCAGCTCGTAGGCCTGGATCTTGTGGCCGAGCCCGATGCCGCGCCCTTCGTGACCGCGCAGGTACAGCAGCACGCCCGAGCCCTCCTGGGCGATCATCTGCAGCGCGGCGTCGAGCTGCACGCCGCAGTCGCACCGCACCGAGCCGAACACGTCACCGGTGAGGCATTCGCTGTGCACGCGCACGAGCAAGCGGTCGCGCCCGGCGATGTCGCCACGCACCAGTGCCAGGTGTTGCTGACCGTCGAGCAGCGATTCGAAGACGATGCAGCGGAACTCGCCGGCCGATGTCGGAAGCCGCGCCTCGGCGACGCGCCGCACCAGCTTCTCGCTGCGGCGCCGGTAGCGGATGAGATCGGCGATCGAGATCATCGGCAACCCGTGCTGGCGCGCGAAACGGCGCAGCTCGGGTTGGCGTGCCATGCCGGTCTTGTCGCCGGTGACGATCTCACACAGGATGCCGGCCGGCGCCAGGCCGGCGAGGCGGGCGAGGTCGACCGTCGCCTCGGTATGCCCCGCGCGCCGCAGCACCCCACCGGGGCGCGCCTCGATCGGCATGATGTGGCCGGGCCGAGCGAGATCGTCGGGCCGGGTTGCGGGGTCGATCAGCGCCCGCACGGTCGCTGCCCGATCGGCTGCCGAGATGCCGGTGGTGGTGCCGTGCACGTAGTCGACGCTGACCAGGAACGCGGTGCGCATCGACTCGGTGTTGCGCTCGACCATCGGCGGCAGCTCGAGCTCGCGCGCCCGCTCGGACGTGATCGCGGCGCACACGAAGCCCGACGTGTGGTGGAGGAAGAAGGCGATCTTCTCCGGCGTCACGTGCTCGGAAGCCATGATCAGATCGCCTTCGTTCTCGCGATCCTCGTCGTCGACCACCACCACGATGTCGCCGCGGGCGATCGCGGCGAGGGCGGTCTCGATCGAATCGAGCGGCGTGTCGATGTCGTCGGCCGTCATTTCGTGTGCCCTCCGAGCAGAGATTCGACGTACTTGGCGACGACGTCGAGCTCGATGTTCACGGGATCGCCCGCGCCCTTGTGGCCCAGCGTCGTCACCGCCGCGGTGTGCGGGATGACGGCCACCGAGAAGCCGTCGGCGTGCACCGCGGCGACCGTCAGGCTGACGCCGTCGACGGTGATCGAGCCCTTCTCGACGATGTAGCGCAGCAGCGCCGCGGGCACGCTGACGCGCAGATCGGGCGCCGGCGACACGATCGTGCCCACGGCGTCGACGTGGCCTTGCACGAGGTGCCCGCCGAGGCGGTCGGCGACCCGCACCGGGCGCTCCAGGTTGACCGGGTCGCCGGCGGCCAGCGCGCCGAGGCTGGTGCGGCTGAACGTCTCGTCGACCACGTCGGCTTCCCACCAACCGTCGTCCCAGCCGACGACGGTGAGGCAGGCGCCGTTGACGGCGATCGACGCGCCGAGCTCGATGTCGTCGAGCACGGTCGTGGCCGAGATGCGCAGGCGCCCGCCGTCGCGGCGCGCGACCCGGCCGAGCTCCTCGACGATGCCTGTGAACATCAACGTCCTCCTACGAGTGCGGTGTCGGAGCCGTCGTGCTCGACGACCTGACCGGGGCGCGACACGGATGGCTCGAGATCGATGCGCAGATCGTCACCGAGCCGTGCGACGTCCACGATGCGGCCACGCCAGATGTCGTCGATGGTCGGCGCGCCGCGGCCAGCGAACAGCGGCCGGGCGTCGTCGCCACCGGCGAGCGCCGGCGCGAGGTAGACGGCGTAGCGGTCGACGAGACCGCTGCGATGAAACGCGCCGGCCACCGACGCACCGCCTTCGACGAGCACCTGGAGCACGCCGCGAGCGCCGAGGTCGTCGAGCAGGTCGCCGAGGTCGCCGTTGAACTCGAGCGCCGGGTGAACCCGAGCGCCGGCGGGCGCGCGACCCAGCACGACACGCAGCGGATCCGGGCCCTCGACGTGGCGGACGGTGAGCTCGGGATCGTCGGCGCGCACCGTGCCCGCGCCGACGACGATCGCCTGGCTCTCGGCACGCAGACGGTGCGCGTCGCGCCGTGCCGCCTCACCGGTGATCCACTTGCTGCTGCCGTCGGGCGCCGCGGTGCGGCCGTCGATCGTCGCCGCGAGCTTGAGGACGACGTACGGGCGGCCCGTGGCACGGTGCGTGACGTAGGGCCCGAGTTGCGCCCGGACGGCATCGCCCTCCACGCCGACGCACACCTCGATGCCAGCCGCCCGCAGAATGCTCAGGCCGCGACCGCTGACCTTGTCGTCGGGGTCCTCGATGCCGACGACCACGCGGCGCACTCCGGCGGCGACGAGCGCCTCCGCGCACGGCGGGGTGCGGCCATGGTGCGAGCACGGTTCAAGGGTGACCCACGCCGTCGCGCCGTGAGCGGCGCGGCCCGCCGCGGCGAGCGCAGCGGCCTCGGCATGGGGGCCTCCGGGTGGGGACGTCGCGCCGGTGAAGATGCGTCCGTCAGCCGCCTCGAGGACGCATCCGACCCACGGGTTGGGCGCGGTGACGCAGCGCACGCCGGCAGCGAGCACCACGGCTCGCTGCATCGCGTCGACATCGTCCACGGCCGGCTCCGATCCCTCTGGCCCGGCACGGTTCTAGCCGCGCCGCAGGCCCGATCCCAACACCTGCCCGACGATGATGCACACGTCCTGAGCTGGGATGACAGACGGTCAGACCAACTGACGAAGCGAAGCGGGCCGGCGCCGCGCTCGATCCGAAGACGGTCTGGCAGAACGGCAACGGCGCGGCCGCGAAGAACGCGGCCCGCGGCCAGGAGGCTGGGCCGCACACCGCCGAGGAGCAACGATCCGAGCCCCGGGGGTCCGGTGACGAGATCCAGGCCCAGCAGCGTGTGCCACAGCGCGGCGTGGGCGTCAGCGGTGCAGCCGACGAACTCGGTGACCCGGGCTTCGTGGTGGGGACGGCCGGTCGTCCAATCAGGGACGATGCGGTAGGCCGCGTATCCGTCCTCGTGCCGCAGGGAGAACGTCTCGGTCGCCGCTCCCTCGCGGCGGCCCGCCGCCGACGCGAGCATCGCGCTCCACGCGTCGCTGCGGCCGATCTCGCCCGTGCGGCAGCGGCGATAGCGGTCCCACAGCTGCGGCGGCGACGGTGCGTCGCGGCGACCGACACCCAGGTGGCCCCACCGGCGGGGAGCTGGACCGCGCCGGGCAGCGTGAGCTCGAAGCCATAGCTGCCGATGACGCCGACGATGCGGCCGCGATCCACGGCGACGCGGAAGCGGGACAGGTCAAAAACGGGCCGGCGCTCCGCGAGGTCGCGCTCGGTGTAGGCGATGCCGAACGCCCGTCCGTCGACGAGGAAGATCTCGGCGAGGTCATCTTCGCTTGGCACGCGCAGCTCGACGCCCATGGCGCGATCTTCTCGCCGCCGGCCGGCGCCTCCGGCACGGATTTCGTGTCGGATGCCGCTCCGACGCAGCGGGCGTCAGGCCTGCCGGCGAGCGCGGAGCAGCTCGGTGACGGCCTTGCCGTCGGCCTTGCCCTTGCTGGCCTTCATCGCCGCGCCGACGAGCGCGCCCATCGCCTTGTCCTCTCCGCCGACGAACTTCTCCCACGCCGCGGCGTTGCCGGCGATGACCTCGTCGACGAGGGCCACGAGCGCGGAATCGTCCATCGCCTCGAACCCCTTCGCCGCCGCGATCGCCGCGGCGTCGCCACCACCGGCGGCGACGATCTCGGCGAGCACCTGCTTGGCTTGCGTCGCGGTCAGCTTCCCGGCGACCTCGAGGTGCGTGAGCTCGGCGAGGTCGGCCGCCGGCACCGCCGGGGTGGCGCCTTGCTCGGCGAACGCCTCCTTCACGTGGACGAGCGCTCGCGCCGCGTTTCCCCCCGCCTTGACGACCTCGGCGATGTAGGCATCCTGGCCACGCTCGACGACGACCATCACCGCCTCCGAGTCCGGCGCGGCGCCGGTCTCGGCAGCGAGGACCTCGCGGCGGGCGGCCGGCAGCGGCGGCAGAGCGGCGCGCACCGCCTCGATCCACTCGGCTTCCGGCGCGAGCGGGACGAGATCCGGCTCGAGGAAGTAGCGGTAGTCGTCGGCGTCTTCCTTCGAGCGCAGCGTGTGCGTGCGGCTGTCGTTCTCGTCCCAGTGGCGGGTCTCCTGGCGCACCGTCTCACCGGCCTCGATCATCGCGATCTGGCGGCGCGCCTCGTACTCGATCGCTCGACCGAGCGAGCGCACCGAGTTGACGTTCTTGATCTCACAGCGCGTGCCGAACGGAGTGCCGGGCTTGTGCACGCTGACGTTGGCGTCGACGCGCATCGAACCCTCTTCCATCTTCGCGTCGCTGGCGCCGACGGCGAGCAGGATGCCGCGCAGTTCGGTGACGTACTGGCGAGCTTCCTCCGCGGTGCGGATGTCGGGGCGGCTGACGATCTCGACCAGCGGCACGCCGGCGCGGTTGAAGTCGATGAGCGAGTAGTCGCTGCCGTGGATGCGGCCGCCGGCGCCGCCGACGTGCGTGCTCTTGCCGGTGTCCTCTTCGAGGTGGGCGCGTTCGATGCCGATGCGCTTGCCGTTCGGCAGCGCCAACCACCCGTCGACGTTGAGCGGTTGGTCGTACTGGCTGATCTGGTACGCCTTCGGCATGTCGGGATAGAAGTAGTTCTTGCGGTGGAACGTGCACGGCTGGATCGAGCAGTTCAACGCCAGCCCGATGCGCATGGCCAGCTCGACGGCGTGCTTGTTGAGCACCGGCAAGGCGCCCGGCAAGCCGAGGGTCACCGGGTCGATGTGGATGTTCGGATCGTCGCCGAAGCGGTTCGCGCTGGCGGAGAAGAGCTTGGTGCGCGTCGCCAACTCGACGTGCACCTCGAGGCCGACGACGAGCTCGTAGCCGTCGATCAACGTGTCGGTGATCGTTGCGTCGCTCACGACCGGCCTCCCACCGTCGCCGCGACCGCGGCTCGTTCGAGCGCGGCGGCGGCACGGAACATCGTCGGCTCCGCGAGGGCCGGCGCCATCACGTGCATGCCGACCGGCAAGCCGTCGGCGCCCGTCCCGAACGGCACGCTCATCGCCGGGTGGCCGGCGAGGTTCGTCGGGATCGTGTACACATCGCAGAGGTACATCGTCAGCGGATCGTCGATCTTCGCGCCGACGGGGAACGCCACCATCGGGGAGGTCGGCGTGAGGAGGACGTCAGCCTTCTGGTAGGCCGCGGCGAAGTCGTCGGCGATCAGGCGACGGACCTTCAACGCCTTGCCGTAGTAGGCGTCGTAGTAGCCGGCCGACAGCGCATACGTGCCGAGCATGATGCGCCGCTTCACCTCGTCACCGAAGCCCGCCGTTCGGGTCGCGGCGTACATCGCGTTCGTGTCGGGCGCCTCCACACGCATCCCGTACCGCACGCCGTCGTAACGCGCCAGGTTGCTGCTCGCCTCGGCGGGCGCGATCAGGTAGTACGCAGTGAGGCCGTAGGTGAACGCGGGCACCTGCACGTCCACGATCTGCGCGCCCGCCGCTTCGAGCGCGGCGAACGCCGCGTCGAGGCGGTCGGCGACGTCCGGGTCGGCGCCGCCGGGAAGGTCGGTGATGCGCCCGACGCGGAGTCCCTCGACGCCGTCGCCGAGGACGGGCATCGTCGGCGCGAGCGCCTCGGGGATGCTCGTCGAGTCGGACGGATCGTGCCCGGCGATCGTGTCGTACAGCAGCGCCGCGTCCGCGACCGTGCCGGCGAACGGCCCGACCTGATCGAGGCTGCTCGCGAACGCCACCAACCCGTATCGGCTGACCGCGCCGTACGTCGGCTTCATCCCGACGACGCCGCACAGCGCGGCCGGCTGGCGGATGCTGCCGCCGGTGTCGCTGCCCAGCGCGACCGGGGAGAAGCCGGCCGCCACCGCTGCCGCGCTGCCCCCACTGGAGCCACCGGGGACGCGGGTCGTGTCGAGCGGGTTGAGCGTGGGACCGAACGCCGAGTTCTCGGTGCTGGAGCCCATCGCGAACTCGTCGAGGTTGGTCTTGCCGATCATCACCGCACCGGCGGCGGCGAGCTTCGTGACGACGGTGGCGTCGTACGGCGGCTTCCAGCCGTCGAGGATCTTGGAGCTGCACGTCGTCGGGATGCCGCGGGTGCACAGGTTGTCCTTCACCGCCACGGGCACTCCCGCGAGCGGGCCGGGGTCGTGGCCGGCGACGATGGCGGCGTCGACCGCTGCGGCGCGAGAACGCGCTTCGTCCGCCAGCACGAGGTTGAACGCATGGATCTCGGGCTCGCGGGCGTCGATGCGGGCGAGGTGCTCTTCGACGACGTCGACAGCCTTCACCGCTCCCGAGCGGACGGCAGCGGCGATGTCGACGGCGGTCGTGGGGGTCGCCATTCGCTCAGCCCTCCAGACCGATGATCGGCGGGACGCGGAAACGACCGTTCTCGGCGGCGGGCGCGGCCGCGAGCACCTCGTCGCGATCGAGGCTCGTGCCTTCGACGTCATCGCGCAGGACGTTGCGCAGCGGATAGGGCTGCGTCATCGGCTCGACGCCGGCAAGGTCGAGCGCGTCGATGTCGGCGAAGTGATCGAGCATGCCGGCGAGCTGATGCGTCGTGCGATCGAGCTCGTCGGCCGACAGGTCGAGCCGCGCCAGTCGCGCCACCTTGGCGACCTCGGCGGCGGAGATGCGTTCTGACACGCTGATCGATGCTAACGGCGTCCTCTGACCAGCCCAAGGGCGTGAGGAGACCATGCGACCCGATGGCTCGGGACGGGGCGCCGCGAAATGGCAGGCTGGCCGCATGACGGGCACCAAGATCCATGCCGCGGAACGGCCTGTGGGCGCTGTCTTCAGCGACGAGTTCCGGTTCTCCATCCCGCGCTACCAGAGGCCGTACGCATGGACGACCGAGCAGGCGGGCGAGATGTTCGACGACCTGCTCGCTGCTGCGACGGCCGGAGTCGGCGCCGATCCCGAGCCCTACTTCTTGGGGAGCGTCGTCCTCGTCAAGCGGGAAGGCGATCCGCACGCCGAGGTCGTCGACGGGCAGCAACGACTGACAACGCTCACGATCCTCCTCAGCGCGCTGCGCGAACACGTGTCCACGGGTTTCGCCGGATCGTTGGAGGACCGGCTTTTCCAGAAGGGCGATCCGATCAAGGGCACGATCGACCAGCCGCGGTTGACGCTGCGGGACCGCGACCACGACTTCTTCGAGAAGCACGTGCAGAGCCGAGCGGGCATCGGCTCGATCCGCGACCTGTCGGTCGACGGTCTGGTCGACAGTCGGCGGAACTTCGTCGAGAACGCGCGGCTGTTCCTCGATCGGCTGGGCGACCTCGGCACCGAGTCGTGCGACCAGCTCACCCGGTACGTCGACCTCCACACGTACCTGGTGACCGTGGCGACCCAGGACTTCGAGTCCGCCTACCGGATCTTCGCCGTGCTGAACGAGCGCGGGCTCGACCTGACCCACACCGACATCCTCAAGTCGGAGATCATCGGCCGGATCCCCGCGGCACAGCAGGAGGTTTACACCGGGCGGTGGGAGGCCGAGGAGGAGGATCTCGGACGATCGGACTTCGCCGACCTCTTCTCGCACATCCGGATGGTGTTCGCGAAGACCAAGGCGCGGGAGTCGGTCCTGAAGGAGTTCCGCACCGAGGTCGTCGCCAAGGTGACCGACGGCCGGCAGCTGATCGACGACGTCATCGTCCCGCTGTCGGACGCGTTCGAGATCGTCACCCGGGTCGACTACAAGGCGGCCACGGGCGCGGACGAGGTGAACGCCGTGCTGCGATGGCTCAACCAGCTCGACAACACCGACTGGATCCCGCCGGCGATCAAGTACGTCAGCGACCCGAACAGATCGAGCAGCGACGTGGCCCGCTTCCTCGTCGACCTCGAACGCCTCGCGGCGAGCATGCTCGTCCGGCGCGTCGACGTGACGCGCCGCGTCGAACGCTACGGCCGGCTGCTCGCCGCGATCGAAGCGGGGCACGACCTGTACGCGGACGACTCACCTCTCCAGCTCTCCGAGGCCGAGCGCAGGGACACGCTGAGCCGGCTGCGCGGTGAGATCTACACGGTGACGCGCGTTCGCCTGTACGTGTTGTTGCGACTCGACTCGGCGTTGTCGTCGGGGGGCGCGAGCTACGACCCCCCGCTGATCACCGTCGAACATGTGCTGCCGCAGAACCCGGCCGACGGAAGTCAGTGGCGAGCCGCGTTCACCGACGAGCAACGAACGCAGTGGGTGCACCGCTTGGCCAACCTCGTCCTGCTCACCCGCCGGAAGAACGCCGAAGCGAGCAACTACGAGTTCGCGGCGAAGAAGCAGAAGTACTTCACGTCCACGTCGGGCGTGTCGCCCTTCGCCTTGACCACCCAGGTGCTGGCCGAGGCGAGCTGGACGCCGGACCTCCTCGAGAAGCGGCAGGAGCAGCTGCTCGACGCGCTCGCCCGACTCTGGCGGCTGTAGCGGCCGGGCGCACGCGTCATCAGAACAGCCGGGAATCACCGTCGGAGTTGGCGGAGCTGGCCGCGGCGAGACGGTCGATCTCGGGCCACGCCGTCACCAGCATGTTGTACGCACCCGCCTCGTCGGCCCACTTCTTCCGATCGCACAATCCGTAGAGCAGATACGCCAACTGGCGGGCACGCTCGCCGAGCGCGGCGCCCATGCGCGCCAGCAACGTTGCGGCCTCCATCTCCGACGAATCCAACGCGCTGATCAGATACTGCGTGGCTTCCCACACGGTTCGGCGCTCGTCCGTCACCGGGTCCCACCCCTCGGGCAGCTCGGAGCGCTCCACCAACCACACCTTGCCGTCACGACTCTTGACGATGCCCGCCCGCTCGACGCCCGCCACCGTCGTGTCCTTCGCCCGCGCCAACAGATCCGCGTCGCCGAACGCGCCCGGGTTGTGCCCGAACTGTTCGAACCACGTCAACGCGAACCGCGTGTCGGCGTCGAACTCCGACTCCTCACCGCTCAACACCTCCGCCAGCGCTTCGTTGATCAACGACAGCGCCGTGCGCACACGCATCGGCGACCCGTCGGCCTCCACCACCTTCGCGTACCGCGAGAAGATCGCGATCCCCGGGCCCATCGCCGACTGCGCCAGGTCCACCGGCGCGATGTTCTCCAACTGCAACAACCGCACCGCGGGGCCCAGCTCTCGGCGCAACGCGGCCACGAACTCGCCACGCGTCGCCATCGGCGCGGAGATCTCACGCGGCCGGCACGCCAGCACGATCGACGACGCCAGCGCGTTCGCGCCGATCGAGATCGCACGACCCGGCTTCTCCGTGCGCATCGGCCACGTCGCCGTAATCGCGTAGCCCGCGTCCAGCAAACCGGCGAGGAACGTCTCCCATCCCGTCGACGCGACGTCACCATCCGTCGACTCGGTGGCCTTGAACGCATAGAAGATGGTCGCCGGGAAGCGTGCGTCGGCGTTCGCCGCTGCCGCTGCGAAGACCTGGTGCATTCCCGATTCGAAGTGTTCGTGCGCCTTCTTCTTCGACCCGGCACGATGCTGGTTGGCGATCAGCTCGTCCGCTTTCGGCGTCAGCAGCGTCGCGGCTTCGTCCGGCCAGATGTCGCCGAGACTGCGGCGCAGCCACACGAAGAAGAAGTCCGAGAGGTCGGCGTAGGAGATGTTGTCGTAGTACGGCGGGTCGGTGCAGAGAACCGACCCGCCGACCTCTGTGACCCGCGCTCGCGCATCGCGCTGCGCCGTCTGGCCCTGGGCGCCGGCGACGAGCGACCCGATGGCGCCGTGAACCCCCTTCAGCATCGAATCCCAGCTCGCCAGCCGGCGAGAGAACGGATTGGCCTCGGCGAAGTCCCATGTCATCGGGATGGCCTGGCGCGCGAACGTGTTCCGGATCTGCCCGTTGGTGGAGTTCCACGAGCACACCGACGACCAGAAGTCCGCGCACTTGCTGATCACGAACGCGAGGTAGGTGACGATCGCTTCGGCGCGGGCGGTGGCGCCGGCGCCGCCGAGTCGCAGCGGCACGCGGTCGTCGTCGAGCCCGGCCGCGGCGGCGTCCGCCAGCACCCGCTGCCGAACGTCGACGAGGAGATCGGAGAAGGTCGTCAACGCCAGCATCTGCCGGGGGGTGAACAACTTCGACCACTCGTCGAGGCCGTACACCGCGCACGTCCCGCCGGTGAGGTGCCGGGGCACCGGACCGGACACCGTGAAGGTTGGTTCGGGGATCACAGGCGCGTCGGCATCGGTGGGCGAGGCGTACACCCGGGTCCGCGCGCGCTCCGCGACGACGGCCAGCAGGGTCGCGCCCATGCGCCCGGCGTTCGCTTCCGCCTTGATGTAGTCGCCCGGGATCGGTGTGCCGGTCGCGATGCACCTGCCGTTGCCACGCTCCACCGAAGGCGGCAGCGGTGTTCCGCCGTGACGGATCTCGTATCGAATGGTCTTCGCGTCGCGGTCGACCACCGGCTCGACCCACACGACCGGCATCTTCGGCTTCTTGGCGAGCACCCATGAGCGGACGAGCGGGACGTGTCCGGGCCATGACGGGTCCCGGGACGCGACGGTGCGCGCCCAGATCCAAGCGATCGGGGTGGCGTCGCTTCCGTCGGCGAGCACGGCGTTCGGGAAGTGCGCGCCGATCCTCGTGGCGGCTTCGTCGCGCATCCACATGCCGTACGCCTCGACGTCGGCGGCGAGCCCGCGGTTGGCTTCCCACACGTTCTGGCGCGCGCGGGCGTCGGGGTGCACGGGGGGGACCCCGGCGAATCGGGCGGGGATCTCCAGCATCGCTCGCTGGATCAGCACCGCGACGGGGTTCAGATCGCCGGTGAACGTCGGCAAGCCCAAGCGGAGCGACTCGAGCGGGATCGAGCCACCGCCGCCGAACGGGTCCAGGATCCTCGGGAGGTCACCATCGCATGACCGTTCGATCTCGGCCCGTGCCTCCGCCAGCACGCGCTGGTCGGAGGAGGCTTCCCACGGCACGAGCCGTTCGAGGATCCCGAACAACCGCTCGCGCTCTCGCTGCTGATCCTCCTCGGTCGGAAACAACTCCGGGTGCGACGAGGGGTCGTCGACGAGCGATGCCCAGATGACCGCACGGGCCGCCGGCAACGGCCGGCGCGCCCACCAGCGGTGCAGGTTCTGTGGATGGGCCGCGGCGCCCATCACCTTCTGCCCGGCCGCCTCTGCGTTGATCGTCGCCAACGGCAGGGCGACTTCGATCAGCTTCTTCTTGTCGGTCATCAGTTCTCCGCTGCCGGCGCGATGTTGGCGATCCACTCTCGCGGACGGCGGCCTACGACGGCGGCACTCGCTCGCCGAGCGCCTGCCGGAGGACCGCTTCGACGGCGTTGTGACCGGTCGAGGCGGCAGCGCCGGCACGGCCGCGGATGCAGTGGTCGAGCGCGCGGAGACCGTCGCCATCGGTCGCCGTGGGATTGGCGCCGAGCGCGAGCAGGCGCCGCACGCTGCCTTCCCGCCCGTTGGCCGCGGCGACGCGCAGCGCCTGGCGCCCGAAGACCACATCGGTGTCGTCGATCGGCGTGCCCTGTGCGACGAGCTGGTCGATGACGTCCAGCCGCTGGTGGTCGGCGGCGAAGATCAGGGCGCGGAGCTTCGCTTGCGGCTCGGTGCCAGCGTGAAGCCAGCCAGTGATGTCTCCGGCGGCAGCGGCCTCCTCGAGCGAGCGCACGCGCGCGCCCGCGGCCACGAGCACGTCGAGCACCTCCGTCATGCCGAACACGGCGGCGTGCAGCAGCGCAGAGCCGCCGGGCACGCCACCCGAGTTCGGCTTGGCGACGGCGTCGATGTCGGCGCCCGCGGCGATCAGCACTGCGGCAACGTCGGCATCCCCGTAACTGGCCGCCGTGATCAGCGGCGTCTCGCGGTCGTCGGGGTCACCGTCGACCGGCGCTCCGGCTGCGATCAGCACGTGCGCCGCGGCGCCGGCGCCCTCGACGTCGCGCCACGTGTTGGTGGAGGTGTCGTACCGGCTCATCGCCAGGTACGCCAGCGGTGACGCGCCCAAGCGGTGGTCACGCCAGTTCTCCATCTGTTCCGCGGCCGCTGCGGGATGAGCGGCGATGAACGCGGCGAGCGCGCCGGCATCGCGCAGGTCGAGCACCCGCCGGCGTTCGACCTCCATGCGCAGCGCAGCCCAACTCGGAAACCCGTAGTCGCGCGCGAGCCGCAACTGTGCTGCCGACAACGTGGCGCCGGCCTTCACCTCTGCCAGCCACGCTGCGGCCTCCGTGTCGCCGGCTCGGGCAGCCCGCAGGCGGTCCTTGGCGATGTGGCGCAGCTGATCGATATCGGCGTGGGGCGGAAGCGCTGGCATGACGTTCCTCTCTGGCCAGCGGTTCGCGAGCTGGCGAGAAACGGTCGTCGTGGAAGGTGCGGTCGTGTGCCTGGAGGTGGACTCCGTCCTGCCCGCGAACCCGGATGCGCCCTCCCGCGCGGCGTCACTCTAGTTCCCGGGCAGGATCCGCTGTCTGTTCAGGCCGGGACGGCGGAGGCGAGCACCCTGGAGACGAGC
>CAZGUH010000020.1:0-71336 GCA_964529005.1 uncultured Ilumatobacteraceae bacterium
CCAACGCTAACCACCCCACACGAACACACGCGCGATTCACAGGACACGCCCTAGCAGGCACGTCAAGCGTAGCTTGAACTGCGACGAGCAGAACAAGTCAGAACCATTGTGATTTGACAATCAGAGATCGCTTGTGTTTGAGTTTCGGTCATGGCGGATGCGGCGGGAAGCGCCTCGGACACGTCGCGTCGGTTGCGGTTGGCACAAGGTGGTCGGATCCGGCAGATTCGCCGGTCGCGCAACCTCACCCTGCGCCAGCTGGCCGAGCGGATCAGCCAATGGCCCGGCACGACGGTCACCGCGGCGGCGGTCAGCGAATGGGAACGTGGTGTCTCCACGCCGCGCCAGCACCTCCAAGTCGCGCTCGCCCGCGAACTCGGCGTGCGGTGGTCCGAGCTGTTCAACCTCGACGGCGAGGTCGAGGCGAGCTCGCGAGAGCGGTGGTCGTCGTGACCCACCCCGTCGATCAGCTGCTCGAGCGCGTCCGCGAATGGCGCGCCGGCGTCCCCTTCGGCCGGTGGTTCGAGGTGTTCTGCCGGCCGTCGGCCACCGGCGCGACGTGGGCGGTCAGCGCGTGGCAGATCAGCGGCCCGGTCGGTGAGGTGCGGGCGATCATCCACCACGATGCCCAGCTCGAGCGCGCGCTCGAGCGCACGATCGACGACATCAACAACGGCGTCAGCGTGGCCGTGCCGGCGGAGCGCTCGCCGTGGGGCCGCGCCGGCAACCCGGCCGCAGGCCTGCTGGGCGGCCCCCTCCACCCGTTGCTCGGACCCGGCGGCGACTCACCGCGCGGCTGAGTCCGTCAGCACGTCGACCGCCACGCCGTTGCTGGCGAGCGCGCTGAGCACCTCGTCGCGGTGGCGATGGTCGCGCAGCTCGATCAGGATGTCGATCTGGGCCACACGGGCCGGCACGCCGAGCGACAGCCGGTTGTGCACGACGTCGACGACGTTCGCGCCGATGTCGCCCAGCATCGTCGTGACGCGCCCGAGGCTGCCGGGCACGTCGGGCAGGTCGATCCGCAGCCGGGCGAGCCGGCCGGTGCGGACGAGGCCGCGCATCAGCATCGAGCTCAACAGCAGCGGATCGACGTTCCCGCCGGACAGGACCACGCCGACACACCGACCGGCGAAGCGGGCGCGGTGCTCGATCATCGCTGCGATGCCCGCCGCTCCGGCGCCCTCGACCACCACCTTCTCGATGTCGAGCAGCAGGGTGACGGCCTCTTCGATGCCGGGCTCGGAGACGGTGACGATCTCGACCCCGGTGGCGCGGATCACGGCGGTGGACAGCGCGCCCGGCCGGCCGACGGCGATCCCGTCGGCGATCGTCGTGCCGCCTGACGGCATGTCCTCGCCCGCGAGCGCTCGGGCGACCCCCGGCCAGCGCTCGCTCTGCGCGCCGACGACGGAGGCATCGGGTCGCAGCGCCCGAGCGGCCACAGCGACGCCGGCTGCCAGACCGCCGCCGCCGACCGGCACGACGATCGTGTCGATCTCCGGATGCCGGTCGAACAGTTCGAGCGCGATCGTGCCCTGGCCGGCGATGACGGCCGGATCGTCGAACGGATGAACGAACACCCTGCCCTCCGCCACGCGGATGCGCTCTGCCTCGGCGAACGCGCTCTCGATGTCGGCGCCGGCGAGGACGACGCGCGCGCCCAGCGCCTCCGTGCGCTGCACCTTCGAGAACGGAGTCGCCGCCGGCATGACGATCGCCGCGTCGATGCCGAGCCGCTGCGCGTGGCGGGCGACCGCTTGGGCATGGTTGCCCGCCGACATCGCCACCACGCCGCAGCGGCGCTCGGCCGGCGTCAGCTGGAGCAGCCGGTTCAGTGCGCCGCGCTCTTTGAACGCCGCGGTGAACTGGAGGTTCTCGAACTTCAGCACCACGTCGGCGCCGAGCAATTCGGACAGCACGACGGAGCGGGCGCTCGGGGTCGGTTCGAGGTGGTCGGCGATGCGCGCCGCCGCGGCGCGCACGTCGTCGATGGTGACGAGGGACGCGTCGGGCTGGGCTTCGCCGTGCACTGACGTCACCCTACGCAGCTGAGGTCCTCGGTGGATGGTGAATACTGCATCGCTATGACCTTCGCGCATGCCGGGGCGGACACCGCTGGGGACCGCGGGCTGAGCGATGCCGAGGTCGCCGATCGCGTCGCACGCGGTCTCGCCAATGCGATCCCCGCGGCGCCGACGCGCACGGTGTCGCAGATCGTGCGCGCCAACGTGTTCACGCCGATCAACCTCGTGATCGGTGTGCTCGCTGCGCTCGTGCTCCTCGCCGGCTCGCCGAAGGATGCGCTGTTCGCCGGCGTCATCGTGGCCAACAGCGTGATCGGCGTCGTGCAGGAGCTGCGAGCCAAACGCACGCTCGACCGGTTGTCGGTGGTGACGGCGCCGCGGGCTCACGTCGTGCGTGACGGGGCCGTGCGCGAGCTCCAGGTGCACGAGTTGGTGCAGGACGACGTCGTCGAGCTGCGCGCCGGCGCGCAGATCGTCGCCGACGCCGAGGTGATCGTCGCCGACAGCCTCGAGGTCGACGAGTCGCTGCTCACGGGCGAGGCCGATCCGGTCGTGAAGCAGGCGGGTGACGAGGTGCTGTCGGGCAGCGCGGTGGTCGCCGGCACCGGCCGCGTGCGGGTCACGCGCGTCGGCGCCGAGAACTACGCCGCGCAGCTCGCCGAGGAGGCGCGTCGCTTCACGCTGGTCAACTCGCCGCTGCGCAACGACGTCAACCGCATCGTCACCTGGGTGGGGATCGCGATCGTGCCGATCGGCGCGCTGCTCGCCGTCAGCCAGCTGGTCCGCCGCGACGACACGTGGCAGGAGGCGATCATCTCCACGGTCGCCGGATTGGTCGGCATGGTGCCCGAAGGGCTCGTCCTGCTGACCAGCGTCGCGTTCGCGGTCGGCGTCGTGCGCCTGGCGCAACGGCGCTGTCTCGTGCAGGAGCTGCCGGCGATCGAGGTCCTCGCCCGCGTCGACGTGCTCTGCGCCGACAAGACCGGCACGATCACCGAGGGCACGCTCGCGCTGGCCGACGTGCGTCTGGTCGACGGCGCCGACGTCGACGACGAGACGGTCTCGGCCGCGCTGGCCGCGATCGCCGCCCACGACCCTGACCCGAACGCCACCCTCGTCGCGGTGCGGGCAGGCCACGAGGAAGCGCGTGACGGCTGGACGCCGACGGGCCGGGTGCCGTTCTCGTCGGCGCGCAAGTGGAGCGCGATGTCGTTCGGCGAGCGTGGCCACTGGGTGCTGGGCGCGCCAGAGATGGTGCTCGGTGACGCGTACGACGGCGCGTTGCGAGCCAGCGTCGAGGATGAAGCCGCGGCGGGTCGCCGCGTGCTCGTCCTCGCGCACGCCGCGACGGCGCCGTCGGAGACGGGACTGCCGGCCGATCTGCGCGCTGCTGCGCTGGTGCTGCTGGAAGACGTCATCCGCGTCGACGCCCCCGACACGTTGCGCTTCTTCGCCGAGCAAGGCGTGGAGGTCAAGGTGATCTCCGGCGACAACCCCGTGACGGTCGCGGCCGTGGCGCGCCGCGCCGGGCTCGGCGCGTGGGAGCACAACATCGACGCTCGCAGCCTCGACCGGACGGATGCCGCGGCGTTGGCCGAGTCGCTCGATCGGAACGCCGTCTTCGGGCGTGTGACCCCGCACCAGAAGCGCGCCATGGTGCGTGCGCTCCAAGAGCGCGGGCACACGGTGGCGATGACCGGCGACGGCGTGAACGACGTCCTCGCCCTGAAGGACGCGGACTGCGGGGTGGCGATGGCCTCGGGCAGCGAGGCCAGCCGCAGCGTCGCGCAGCTCGTGTTGCTCGACTCCAACTTCGCCGCGCTGCCGCGCGTCGTCGCCGAGGGCCGGCGCGTGATCAACAACATCGAGCGGGTCGCCAGCCTGTTCCTGACGAAGACGACGTACTCGGTGATCCTCTCCGTGCTCACCGGTGTGTTCGCGTTCGCCTACCCGCTGCGGCCCATCCACCTGTCGATCCTCAGCTGGTTCACGATCGGCGTGCCGGCGTTCTTCCTCGCGCTCGAGCCCAACGACGAGTTGGTCCATCCCGGCTTCCTGCGCAGGGTGCTCGGGCGGGCCGTGCCAGCGGGCGTGGTGATCGCCGCCGCCACGCTGATCGTGTTCGCCGTCGTGCAGCTCGACGACGCCATCGACCGCGACCACGCTCGCACCGCGGCCGTGCTCACCGCCGGATCGCTGGCGCTGCTCAACCTGTTCCGCACCGCGCGGCCGCTGAATACGCTTCGGATGGCTCTGGTGATCGCGATGTCCGCGCTGTTCGCTCTGGCGTTCGTCATCCCGTGGGGACGGGACCTGTTCGAACTCCCCGTGACGGAAGCATGGGCGTACGGCGTCGCCGCGATCGCGGTGGCGATCGGGTACCCGTTGCTCGAAGTGGGCGGGTGGGCTGTCGGCCGGCACGTCGACCGCTCGACCGCTGTGTTCCGCCGAGCGTCGACCGCGCCGCTACCGTCGCGGCGGTGAGCCGATTTGCCGACCTGTTCCGCCTCGACGGGCGCACCGCTCTGGTCGTGGGCGGCGGGAGCGGCATCGGGGCGGCTGCCGCTGAAGGCCTCGCCGCCTTCGGCGCCACGGTCGTCGTCGCCGACGCGCGGCGCGACGCCGCCGAGGCCACCGCCGAGCGGCTCGGTGAGGACGCTCGGGCCCTCGTCATCGACCTGTGCGATCCCGCCAGCGTCGAGTCCGCGGCGGCGTCGATGCCGGCCCCGCATGTGCTCGTCACCACACCGGCGATCAACGTGCGCAAGCGGATCGTCGACTACGGCGACGACGAGCTCGACCGGGTGCTCGACGTCAACGTGAAGGGCACGTTCCGCGTCTGCCGGGCGTTCGGCCGCTCGATGGCCGCCGCCGGGCGCGGGTCGATGATCGGCTTCTCGTCGATCCGGGCGCAGACGACCGAGCCCGGCCAGGGCGCATACGCAGCCACCAAGGCGGCGACGATCATGCTCTTCAAGACGCTGGCCGCCGAGCTCGGTTCGTCCGGGGTGCGAGCCAACACGATCGCGCCGGGCGTCGTCGACACCCCTCTCACGGCGCCGATCAAGGCGCAGAACGAATGGCACGACGCGTATGCCCGCAAGACCGTCCTCGGCCGCTGGGCGGAGCCGTCCGAGCTGGTCGGCGCCGTCGTCTACCTGGCGTCCGACGCGGCGAGCTACGTCACCGGGACGACGCTGTTCGTCGACGGCGGATGGACAGCGGTCGACGGCCGATTCGAGCCGCCGACATGAGCATCGACGCCGACGCGCTCGTGCGTTTCACCCAACAGCTCGTGCGTGTGCCGAGCGTGTTCGACCCGCAGCGCGGGCTGAGCGAGGAGCCCGCCGCAGAGCTCGTCGCCGCGCAGATGCGCGCGTTCGGGTGGTCGCCGCAGTTCGACGTCGTCGCGCCCGGTCGGCCCAACGTCGTGGCGGTGATCGAGGGCGACCGTCCCGGGCCGACGCTGATGTTCGAGGGGCACACCGACGTCGTCACCGAGGGTGATCCCGAGACGTGGTCCGTCGATCCGTTCGGCGGCGTGATCGCCGACGGCAAGATCTGGGGCCGCGGCGCGGCCGACATGAAGGCCGGTGTGGCGGCGATGTTGTTCGCCGCCGACGCGGTCGTCCGCTCGGGGTCGTTCGCCGGGCGGCTGGTCCTCGCCGCGCTCGTCGACGAAGAGGGGATGATGTCGGGGGCGAAGGACTTCGTCGCCCGCGGCCGTGCCGCCGGCATCGACGCCGCGATCTGCTGCGAGCCCGAGGGCGGCGAGATCTGCCACGTCGCCAAGGGCTCCATCCGGGTCCGCATCGACCTGGCCGGCAAGATGGCGCACGGGGCGATGCCGTTCGCCGGCCGCAACCCCAACCGTGCGATGGGGGCCGTCCTCGTCGCGCTCGCCGATCTCGAACAGCGCGTGCAGGCGATGCACGGGTCGCACCCGCACCTCGGCGACGTCTGGATCACGCCGACGGTCCTGCGCGCCGGTCAGCCCCAGCAGATGAACGTGATGCCGGGCGACGCAGCCGTGTGGATCGACGTGCGCACGGTCCCCTCCGTCGACCACGGCGCGCTCGTCGCCGAGCTGCGCGCGGTCGCCGATGCGACCGCCGGCGACCACGGTGTCGCCGCGACGCTCACGGTGATCGACGACCGTCCGTCGGTCGCCGTCGCCGACGACCATCCGCTGGTGCGCGCGGTGTGGGACGCGCACGTCGCGGTGGCGGCGACGGCGCCCCGCCTCGGCGGTGTCCCCGGCGCCACCGACGGCACCGTGCTCTCCTCGCGCACCGGCATGCCGTCGGTGGTCTACGGGCCGGGCGGGAAGTGGATCGCCCACCAAGCGGACGAGTACGTCGAGATCGACGACCTCGTCACGCACGCCAACGTGTACGTCGACGCGGCCGTGCGATTCCTCGGCCACCCGCCGGCGCGATGAAGGCCGGTCCGCGCAACGACATCACCGATGTCGCCGGGGTGAAGGTCGGGCACCACCACCGGATCGGCCGCGGGTGGCTGACCGGCGCCACGGTCGTGATCCCTCCGCCGGGAACCGTCGGCGGCGTCGACGTGCGCGGCGGTGGCCCCGGCACGCGCGAGACCGAGACGATGAATCCGATCAACCTCGTCCACCGCGTCGACGCGGTGTGCCTCAGCGGCGGCAGCGCGTACGGGCTCGCTGCGGCATCCGGTGTGGCCGATTGGCTGGGAGAGCGCGGCTGGGGCTTCCCGGTCGGCGCCGAGCCGCACCAGGTCGTGCCGATCGTCCCGGCCGCGGTGCTGTTCGACCTCGGGCTCGGCGCGTTCGCCAACCGGCCCGACGCGACGTTCGGCCGCCGGGCGGCGATCGCGGCCCGCTCGGCGCCGGTCCGCCAGGGCACGTGCGGCGCCGGCGCCGGCGCCCACGCGGGCGGCCTGAAGGGTGGTGTCGGCTCGGCGAGCGTCGTGCTGCCGAGCGGCATCACCGTCGGTGCGCTCGTCGCGGCGAACCCCGGTGGCAGCCTGGTCGATCCCCGCACCGGTGAGCTGTGGGGCGCGCGCTACGGGCTCGCCGGGGAGTTCGCCGGGCTCCGCAGGCCGTCGCGCGCCGAGGTGGCGTCGCTTCGTGACGACCCGCCGCGCCGCCCGCCGATGAACACGACGCTCGCGGTCGTGGCGACGGACGCCGCGCTCGACACCTCCGAGTGCACCCGCCTCGCCCTCGCCGGTCACGACGGCATGGCGCGGGCGATCAGCCCGATCCACACCTACACCGACGGCGACGTGGTGTTCGCGCTGGCGACCGGCGCCCGCGAGGTCCCGGCGGCGGGCGACGAGGGCGCCGCGATCAGCTTGGCCGACACGCGACCGAGCCAGCTCAGGCCGCTGCTCGCGGCCGCCGCCGATTGCGTCGCACGGGCGATCGTGCACGCGATGCTCGCGGCGACGAGCGCCGGCGGCCTCACGTCCTACCGCGACCGCTTCCCCTCGGCGATGCGCTGACGCGCCCGCAACGCCGTCACCGAGGGCGGCGGAGGGCGTCGGTCAGGCGTTGCTCCTCGCGGGCGCGCACCGCGGTGTTCACCCGCTGACGTTCGAGCACCTGGTCGAGCGTCTTGCCGGCTTGCGGGATGCCGTGCTCGGCGAAGAAGGCGTGCACGTCGGCTTCCAGCTGCGGGGTGTTGAGCAGCTTCACCGAGTCGATCATCCGGATGATCGTGTTGTTCGGGAACGCGGCGTTGGCATCGTCCCAACGGCGGCGCACGATCGCCCAGGCGCGGGCGCCGTGGTTGCGGTTGGCGATCGTGCGCTGGAGCAGGAACGGGGCGTTCTGGGTCTTCACGTCGCTGCTGGAGAAGGCCCATTCGGCGGTGCGCTCGACGAGCTCGTCGCTGTCGAAGTCGGCCAGCGCGTAGAGGGAGCGGAGCTGCTCCTGCGGTGTGGCCGCAGAGCGGAAGCGATCGACGAAGCGCTCGTAGTCGGCGACGTCGCCGGTCGCGGCGACGACGTTGGTCGCTGCCGCGGCCAGCTCGGGATGGACCGTGAGCGGATCGGACAGCGAGCGTTCGAACAGCTCCCGAGCCCGCGCCTGCGCGTCTGCGTCGCCGCCCACGACGGCGAGAAGCGACACCAGCAGGCCGCGCAGCTTGCCGCGCAGATCATCCTCGCCGGGCTGCGGCTCCCAGGAGAGGTCATCGAGGGCAGGCGCGACCAGTGTGCGCACGATCGCGCGGAACCCGTCGAGCGCCGCCTCGTCGTCGGTCAGGCGGTGCACGCCGCGCAGGCCGACGGCGATCGCCTGCCACACGGCGAGATCGCGCTCGCCGGAGAACTCGTCGACGACGTCGAGGAACTCCATCGCGCTGAGGCGGCCGGCCAGCACCGCGTTCCACGCGTCGTCCACCAACGCATACCGTTCGACGACGCTGAGCGAGCCGAGGGTGTCGCGGCCCAACCGGCCGCGCAGCTCGGCGTCGTAGGCGACGCGCACGAACGCGTGCCCACCGGCGTTGACGACGACCGCGCCGGCGCCGCGCAGCGGCACGCGTGCCTCGTCGCCGTCGATCAGCACGATGCGCGTGCCCTCGTCGTCGCGGACGTGGATCGGAACGACCCAGCGCGTGCCGTCGGCGGCGCCTGCGTCGTATCCGAAGCGCTGCTGGCGCAGCACGAGATCACCGCCGTCTGCCACGGCGGCGACGAGCGGGAAGCCGGGCTGCCAGATCCAGCTGTCCATCATCGTTCTCACCGGCTCGTTGCCGCCGTCCTTGTCGACGACGTGCTCGATGGCGTCCCACAGATCCGATGTCTCGGTGTTGCCGTACTCGTGCGTGCGCAGGTAATGGGCCACGCCCTGGCGGAACCGCTCCGGCCCGATGTACTGCTCGAGCATGCGCAGCAGCGCCGCGCCCTTCTGGTACGTGAGGACGTCGAACATCGCCTCGCAGTCGTGCGGGGCGCGCACCTCGAACTCGATCGGTCGTGTGCTGGCGAGCGCGTCGGTCTCGAACGCGACGCTGCGTTCCAGGCTGAACGACTCCCAGCGCTTCCAGTCCGGACGGAACGCGTCGACGGCCGCCACCTCCATGAACGTCGCGAACGCCTCGTTGAGCCAGATGCCGTTCCACCAGCGCATCGTCACCAGGTCGCCGAACCACATGTGGGCCAGCTCGTGGGCGACGACGTCGGCGACGAGCTGCTGCTCGTTCTGCGTGCTGGTGGCGGGATCGACGAGCAGCAGGCTCTCGCGGAACGTGATGCAGCCGAGGTTCTCCATCGCCCCCGCCGCGAAGTCGGGCAGCGCGAGGAGGTCGACCTTGTCGCTCGGATACGGGATGCCGTAGTAGTCCTGGAACCAGCGCAGCGCGAACGCGCCGACGTCCAGGCCGAGACCGGTCAGGCGAGCCTTGCCGGGCACGTGGACCACGCGCATCGGCACGCCGTCGACGTCGACCGCGTCGGTCGGCTCCAAGCGGCCGACGACGAATGCGACGAGGTATGTGCTCATCGGCATCGTCTCGGCGAAGCGCACCGCGACCTTCCCGTCGCCGACCTTCGTGCGCTCGATCTCGGCCCCGTTCGACACCGCGGCCAGGCCTTCGTCGACCACCAGCGTCACGGCAAACGTCGCCTTGAACTCCGGCTCGTCCCAGCATGGGAACGCGCGGCGGCAGTCGGTCGGCTGCATCTGCGTCGTGCCGATGACGTGCTCGACGGGCGCATCGTCCTGCTCGGAGCGCGCAGGTCCGCTGTAGGTGCTGCGGTAGAAGCCGCGGAGCTTGTCGTTGAGCGTCCCCGTGAACGTGATGCCGATCGTGCACACACCGGGTTGCAGAGCCGCCGAGGGGGTGATGAGGAGCCGCTCGGTCTGCTCGTCGAGCTCGTACGCGGCGTTGACACCGTCGATCTCGACGACCTCGATCTCCAGCTCCAGCGCGTTGAGCGCGACGAGGTCGCTGCGTTCGATCACGTCGCAGGTGATCGACACACGGCCGCGGAAGCGCGCGGACGCGAGGTCGGGCTCCAGGACCACCTCGTACCGCCGGGGGAGGACGGTGCGTGGCAGGCGATAGGGATCGAGGCCGGAAGTCACGCCGACGAGCGTAGGGGAGCCTGCGGCCGCGTGGCGCCCGGGGTGGCGGCGACCTCGGCGCGCTAGCGTTGACGTCCGTGCCGACGTCGAGCGATGTGTCCTTCGACGTCGTGGGCATTGGCAACGCGTTGGTCGACGTCATTGCCCACGCCGACGACGAATTCCTGACGGCGGAAGGCCTCACCAAAGGCTCGATGACGCTGATCGACACGGAGCGCGCGGTGTCGATCTACCGGGCGTTGGTGGGGGCGGTCGAGATGAGCGGGGGATCTGCGGCCAACACGATGTGTGGCGTGGCCAGCTTCGGCGGGCGGGCCGCGTACATCGGCAAGGTCAGCGACGACGAGCTCGGCCAGGTGTTCGCCCACGACC
The DNA here is from genome assembly GCA_964529005.1 of uncultured Ilumatobacteraceae bacterium. Lineage (GTDB taxonomy): Bacteria > Actinomycetota > Acidimicrobiia > Acidimicrobiales > Ilumatobacteraceae > CAZGUH01. The sequence continues at coordinate 10,474 of CAZGUH010000020.1, forward strand.
TGCGCGCCGTCGGTGTCACGTTCCGAGCGGGGGCGCCCGACGTGTCGACGCCGACCGGTCGTTCGATCATCGTCGTCACCCCCGACGCGCAGCGCACGATGAACACCTACCTCGGCGTCTCGTCGCTGCTGTGCCCGACTGATGTCGACGAGGCGACCGTGGCGTCGGCGCGCGTCGTCTACATGGAGGGCTACCTGTTCGACCGCGACGAAGCCAAGGAGGCGTTCCGGCTTGCTGCCAAGATCGCCCACGCAAGCGGCCGGCAGGTGTCGTTGACGCTCAGTGATTCGTTCTGCGTCGACCGCCACCGCAACGACTTCCGCTCGCTGGTCAGCGACGACGTCGACGTTCTCTTCGGCAACGACGCCGAGCTGTGCTCGCTGTACGAGGTCGACGCGTTCGACGCTGCCGTGCGCGAGGTGCGCCAGCACGCGGCGATGGCGGTGATCACGCGCGGGGCCGAAGGGTCCGTCGTCGTCACGGCGGACGAGGTGATCGAGGTTCCGGCGCAGCCGGCGCAACGCGTGCTCGACACGACGGGCGCGGGCGATCTGTACGCCGCCGGATTCCTCTACGGGTTGACACACGGACGCGATCTCGCCGAGTGCGGTCGCCTCGGTTCGATCGCCGCCGCGGAGGTGATCAGCCATGTCGGCCCCCGACCCCTCACCGAGCTGTGGAGGTTGGCGGATGCTTGAGGAGACCGACGAGGAGCTCGTCGCCCGGGCGACGGCATGGCTGCACGCCGAGCCCGACGAGGACATCGCGGCCGAGCTGCGCGCGCTGCTCGGGGGCTCGCCCGCCGAGCTCGCCGAGCGCTTCGACGGGCGGCTCCAGTTCGGCACGGCGGGCCTGCGCGCGGAGATCGGCGCGGGGCCGCTGCGGATGAACCGCCTCGTCGTGCGCCAAGCGGCCGCCGGGCTCGTCGATCACCTGACGCACACCGATCCGAGCGCAGCCGAGCGGGGCGTGATCATCGGCTACGACGCACGGCGCAAGAGCGACGTCTTCGCGCTCGACACCGCCCGCGTCGCGGCGGCGCGGGGGATCAAGGCGCTGCTGTTGCCCGAGCCGTTGCCCACCCCTGTGCTGGCGTGGTCGATCACCGAGGTCGGCGCGGCGGCCGGTGTGATGGTGACCGCGAGCCACAACCCACCGGCGGACAACGGCTACAAGGTCTACCTCGAGACCGGCGCGCAGATCGTGCCGCCGGTCGACGTGGAGATCTCCGAGCGCATCGGCGCCGTCGACCCGACCACCGTGCGGCTCGCCGCCGAGGACGATCCGCTGATCGTGCGCCTCGACGGAACGCTCGTCGAGCGCTATCTCGCAGCCGTGCCGCGGGTGCGGCTGGCGCCCCAGGCGCCGTCGGTGCCGGTGGCCTACACCGCGATGCACGGCGTGGGCGGCCAGACGCTGGTCGCCGCGTTCGTGCGCGCCGGCTTCGCCCCGCCTGCGGTCGTGGCGGACCAGTTCGCGCCCGACCCGTCGTTCTCGACGGTCGCCTTCCCGAACCCGGAGGAGCCGGGCGCGATGGATCTGCTGCTCGACGTTGCATCGCGCTCCGGAGCGGTTCTCGCCCTCGCCAACGATCCCGACGCCGACCGTCTCGGCGCCGCGATCCCGCAGCCCGACGGGTCGTGGCGTCGGCTGTCGGGTGACGAGATCGGGTGGCTGCTGGCCGATCACATCCTCGGGCACACGACCGGCGACGAGCGCCTGGTGGTCACGACGCTCGTGTCGTCGTCGCTGCTCGGCGCCATGGCCAAGGAGGCCGGCGTGCACGCGGTGGAGACGTTCACCGGGTTCAAGTGGATCGCCCACACGGTGCTCACGAACCCGCACCTGCGTTTCGTGTTCGGGTACGAGCAGGCGCTCGGCTACCTCGTCGCCGGGCGGCCGCTCGACAAGGACGGCATCACGGCAGCCGTGCTGCTGACCGAGGTCGCCGCGGTCGCAGCGGCCGACGGTCTCACGCTCCAGGATCGCCTCGACGCCATCGCCGCCCGCTTCGGCCGCCACGTCACGGCGGAGCGCAGCGTGCGCATGGACCCGGCCGACGCCGCGGCGAAGGTCGCCGAGCTGCTCGCCCAACCCCCCGCCGCGCTGGCGGGCCGAGCGGTCACCTCGGTGGAGAGCTTCCCCGAGGCGAACCTGCTGCGCATGATGCTCGGCGACGTGCGGGTGCAGGTTCGCCCGAGCGGCACCGAGCCCAAGGTCAAGCTCTACGGCGAAGCGGTCGACGACGATCCGAGCCCCTACCTCGACGCGCTCGCCGCGCTGCTCTGACGCCGCTCAGCCGCCGGTCCCGAACTGGCGGTCTCCGGCGTCGCCCAGACCGGGGACGATGAACGCGTGCTCGTTCAGCCGTTCGTCGACCGACGCCGTGTAGATGTGCAGCGGCAGCTGCGCGGCACGTAGGCGGTCGATGCCCTCCGGGGCGGCGAGGGCGCAGACGACGCGGATCGGTCCGGGCGCGCCGCGCTCGAGGAGCAGCTCGCACGTGTGCAGCAGCGAGCCGCCCGTCGCCAGCATTGGATCGACGATGATGCACGTGCGCCCTGCGAGCGACTCGGGAAGCTTGTTGACGTACGGTTTCGGTTGGAACGTCGACTCGTCGCGGCTGATGCCGATGAAGCCGATGTCGGCGTTGGGCAACAGCTCCTGCGCGGGCACGACGAACCCCAGCCCGGCGCGCAGGATCGGCACGATCACCGGTTGGGAGGCCAAGGCGCGGCCCGTGGTCGTCGTCAGCGGGGTCTCCACGTCCACCGGGTTCGTCGGCAGCCCCCGCGTCGCCTCCACCAGCAGCAACAGCCCGATGCGTTCGAGCTCCTGGCGGAACAGGGCGTTGGGCGTGTGCTTGTCGCGGATGCGGGTCAGCGCATCGACGACGAGCGGGTGATCGACGACATGGAGCTCGACACTCATCAGCCCGACATCGTGGCAGACGGCGGCCTGGCGTCCGCCCTCTCCGGCCGTTGGCGCGTCAACCGAGGGCGAGCGAGCCGACGGTCTGTTCCGCGCGCAGCAGCGCGTAACGCGGCTTGATGATGCCGTTGATGATGCGCAGCCGCTCCGGGAAGGGCGCGAACGCGCTCTTCATCGCGTTGATCGTCAGCCACTCGAAATCGTCGAGCCCCCAGCCGAACGCCTCCGACAGCTGGCGCATCTCGTGGCTCATGCTGGTGCCGCTCATCAACCGGTTATCGGTGTTGAGCGTGACCCGAAAGCGCAGCCGGCGCAGCAGCCCGATCGGATGGTCGGCGATGGTCGGAGCGACGCCGGTGTGGACGTTGCTCGTCGGGCACAGCTCGAGCGGGATGCGCCGATCGCGCACGTATGCTGCGAGCCGACCGAGCCGTTCGGAGCCCGGCTCGCCGGTGATGTCGTCGACGATGCGCACGCCGTGGCCCAGCCGCTCGGCGCCGCACCACTGGAGCGCCTCCCAGATCGAGGGCAGGCCGAACGCCTCGCCCGCATGGATCGTGGCGTGGAAGTTCTCCCGCTGCACGAGCTGGAACGCGTCGAGGTGCCGCGTGGGCGGGTACCCGGCTTCGGCGCCCGCGATGTCGAACCCGACGACGCCGGCGTCGCGCCACCGCACCGCCAGCTCGGCGATCTCGAGGCTGCGCGCTGCGGTGCGCATCGCCGAGCAGATGGCGTAGATCGTCAGGTCGGTGCCGGCGCTGCCGGCCCTGAACCCTTCGATGATCGCGTGCACGACCTCGTCGAGGGTGAGGCCTTCCTCGGTGCACAGCTCGGGCGCCATGCGCACCTCGGCGTACACCACGCCATCGGCGGCGAGATCCTGAGCGCACTCGAACGCGACGCGCTCGATGGCGTCGCGGTGCTGCATGACGCCGACCGTATGGGCGAACGTCTCCAGGTAGAGCACGAGGTCGTTGTCCTTCGCGCCGCGGTGGAACCAGCGGGCGAGCTCCTCGACGTCGGTCGTGGGGAGCTTCGCGTACCCGTGTTCGCGGGCCAGCTCGACGATCGTCGCAGGCCGCAGGCCGCCGTCGAGGTGGTCGTGCAGCAACACCTTGGGAGCACGGGAGATCACGTCGTCGTGCATGGGGTCACGCTACGCCGATCAGCAGGGGCTCGTGGCCGCTCCGGGCGTGTGGCGGCTCGGAGCGCCGATCGGCGGCTCGCGTCCTAGCCTCGTGGTCATGGAGCTCACGATCCTGGGCCAGACCGTTCGCCATGCCATCGAGCACGTCGAGGTGTTCCCGGCGCCGGACAACGTCACCAACGTGGTGTTCGAGTACGGCGAGCTCACGAGCATGTGCCCCGTCACGCAGCAGCCCGACTTGTCCACGGTCGTCATCGACTACGTGCCGGACGCGGCGTGCGTCGAATCGAAGAGCCTCAAGCTGTACTTGTGGGGCTTTCGTGACCGCGCGGTGTTCGCCGAAGCGATGGCGGCCGAGATCGCGGGGGAGATCATGACCACCGCGCGCCCGCACCGGGTGAAGGTCACCCTCACCCAGCGGCCGCGCGGCGGCATCACGCTGACCGCGGTGTCCGAGCTGGCGCGCTGAGCGTCAGCTCTGCTGGCCTTTGAAGTACGGGATGCCAGCGGCCGCGGGTGGTCGTAGGTTCCCGCCCCGCACCGACACCACCACCAGCGTGACGACGTACGGGAAGATGTAGACGAACTGGTTGTTGGGTCGCTGGAACTCTGCGTAGGCCCAGAACCCGGCGATGCTGATCACGGCGAGGGCGCCGAGCGCGATCCACGATCGGGTGATCGCCACCACGATGACGCCGAGCGCCAGCGCGATCGCGAACGCGAGCAGCAGATCGCGCACCAGCGCCTCGGGGTTGCGTCGCACGGTGACGCCGCTGGCGTACCCGAAGACGCCGGAGAATGCCGCCAGGCCGCTCGGGCGCCAGTTGCCCGAGATCAACGTCGCCAGGCCGAGGAAGCCGCGGCCTCCGGTCTGGTTCTCCTGGTAGCGGTTGGAGAAGATCACGAGGATCGCTCCGCCGAAGCCGGCCATCGCGCCGCTGATCGCCATCCCGGCGTAGCGCATGCGGGCGACGGAGACACCGAGCGAGTCGGGCGCCGACGGCTTCTCGCCGGCGGAGCGCAGGCGCAGGCCGAACGGGGTGTGCCACAGCACGTACCACGCCACCACGATGAGGGCGCCGCCGATGATGACGTCGATGGTGAGGTTGGCGGTGAGACCGCGCAGCAGCCCGGCGACGTCGGAGACGAAGAACCAGTGCTGCCGCTCGAGGCGCCCCAGCGCATCGGGCGACTTCCAGCCGAACAGGTCGCCCCCGGACAGGAACGGCATCGTGAAGCGCTCGATGTCGCCTTCGTTGCCGGGCGACGACGTCACCGATCCGCCGGGCTGCCCGGTGAACAGCTCGTTGGCCATGAAGCGGGCGACGCCGGGAGCGAGGATGTTGATCGCGAAGCCGCTGACGATGTGGTTGACGCCGAACGTCGTCGTCGCCAGCGCATGGAGCAGCCCGCCGAGCAATCCGCCGATGAGTCCGCCGAGCATCGCCATCTTGACGTCGAAGTACCAGCCCCACCATCCGGCGAAGATGGTCCCCATCACCATCATCCCTTCGAGGCCGATGTTGACGGTTCCGCTGCGCTCCGCGTACAGACCGGCGAGGCCGGCCATGGCGATCGGCATCGCGGTGCGCAGCGCGACCCCGAACAGGCTCGACGACGTGATGTCGTTGTTGTCGGTGACGATGCGCGTGATCGACAGGATCGCGACGCCCACGACCGACAGCACGACGGCGGGACGGGCGGCGAGCGCTCGCACGACGGGCAGCTCGTCCCAGCGGCGGCCGCGCTCGCCGGCCTGTGCCGGCAGCGTCGCCGCCGTCATGCCGTTGCCCCCGCGACGGCGGTGTCGCGCTCGGATCCGCCCGGCGCGGCGTCGGCGCCGCTCGCCGCCCGGTGCGCCGCCTCGTCGGCCAGCGACCGTTCGTTGCGGCGTCGCACCCACTCGAACGCGATGACGGCCGCGAGCAGGAACGAGCCTTGCAGGATCACGCCGACCTCCGAGGGGATGCCGAGCGGCGTCAGCGGCTGCGTGGCGCGGGCGATGCCGGCCCACACCAACGCCGCGGCGGCGATGCCGACGGGATGGTTGCGGCCGAGCAACGCCAGCGCGAGGCCGGTGAAGCCCAGGGTCGTGGGGAAGCCGTCGCCGTAGCGGTGCCCGAACTGCGGATCGGCCAGCAGCGCGCTCATGCCGATGAGACCGGCCAAGGCGCCCGACACGGTGATCGTGATCAGCACCATCCGCTTGGGGTCGACGCCCGCTGCCCGCGCCGCCGACGGATTGACGCCGCTGATGCGCAGCTCGTAGCCGAAGCGGCTGCGGAACAGCACGATGTAGTACCCGACGCCCAGCGCGATGGCGAACGGCAGGAAGCCGTAGAGCTCGACGCCCCGGCCGAAGTGGAACCCGAACACCTCGAAGAGCCTGTTCAACGACGGCAGCAGCGCGGAGTCGTCGAGGCGCTCGGTGCCCGTGACCAAGCTGGCTGTGGGGCTCTTGTCCCGGAAGTACTCGGCCAGCAGGAACTGGCTCATGCCGATCGCGATGTAGTTGAGCATGATCGTCGAGATCACCTCGTTGACACCGCGGGTGACCTTCAAGACGCCGGCGATCGCGGCCCACATCCCGCCCACCGCCATCGCCACGACGAGGATGAACGCCACGTGCAGCGGCGCCGGCAGGTCGATCTCGGCGCCGAGGTACGCAGCGAACAGCGCGGCCATCAGGTACTGCCCGTTCACCCCGATGTTGAACAGGTTCATCTTGAACCCGATGGCGACCGCCACCCCCGCCACGTAGTAGGGCACCGCGGTGTTGATGATGGTCACGACACTGCGGGTGCTGTCGACCACCTTCCACATCTCGCGGAACGCCTCGATCGGGTCGTTGCCGCTGATCAGGAGAGCGACCGACGACACAATGATTGCGGCCACGGTGGCGATCAGTGGAGCCAGAGCAGCGCGCCACAGCTTGGCGAGCATTACGCGGCCCCTTGCTCAGCGGCGACGCCGGTCATCCGCGCGCCCAACTCGGCAGGCGTCACCTCGGACGGGCGCATGTCGCCCACGATCTGACCGCGCAGCATCACCAGCAGCCGGTCGCTCAGCCCGATGAGCTCCTCCAGATCGGCCGAGACGAGCAGCACGGCGAGGCCGGCCGCGCGGGCGTCGCGCAGCGTGTCCCAGATGATCGCCTGCGCTCCGACGTCGACGCCGCGGGTCGGGTGCGAGGCGATGAGCACGATCGGCGCGGACGTCATCTCCCGACCGACGACGAGCTTCTGCTGGTTTCCGCCGGACAACGTGAACGCGGGAACGTCGTGGCCCGGCGTCCGCACGTCGAACTCGCGGATGATCTCGTTCGCGCGTTCGATCGAGCCGCGCTTGTCGATCCACGGTCCCTTCGTGAACGGTCGCACCCGCTGGTGTCCGAGAGCCACGTTCTCCCACAGCGGCAGCGGCAGCACGAGGCCGTCGTCCTGGCGATCCTCGGGGATGTAGCCGATGCCGGCCTCGCGCCGCGCCCGCGTGCTGGCGCGGGAGATGTCGCGCCCGTTCAGACTCACCGTGCCGGTGGACGGCAGCAGCCCCATGATCGCCTCGATCAACTCGCTCTGCCCGTTCCCCTCGACGCCGGCGATCCCGACGATCTCGCCGCGATGGATCGTGAACGAGACGTCGTCGACGGCGGGCCGGCCCTCGCCCGCGACGGTCAGGTGCTCCACGGCCAACACGGCCGTGGAGGTCACCGTGCTCTCGCGCGTCTCGGGATCGGGCAGCTCGCTGCCGACCATCATCTCGGCGAGATGGTGCGCGGTCACCGTCGACGGGTCGTCGATCTCGGCGACCGTGCGCCCGGCGCGGATCACGGTGATCGCGTCGGCGTACTTCAGCACCTCGTCGAGCTTGTGGCTGATGAAGATCACCGTCGCGCCCTGGTCGGTGAGCGAGCGCAACGACGTGAACAGCTCGTCGACCTCGTGCGGCACGAGCACGGCGGTGGGCTCGTCGAGGATCAGGATCTTCGCCCCGCGGTACAGCACCTTGAGGATCTCGACGCGCTGCTTCTCGCCCACCCCGAGGTCACCGACGTACTCGCCGGGGTCGACCTGCAGGCCGTATCGCTCACCGAGCTCGCGCAGGCGTGCCTTGGCCCTCCGGCCATTGATGTAGCCGAACCACCCCGGCTCGTCGCCGAGCACGACGTTCTCCCACACCGTCAGGTTGTCGGCGAGCATGAAGTGTTGGAACACCATGCCGATGCCGTCGGCGATGGCGTCGCGCGGGCTGCGGAACGATCGTTCCATGCCGCGCACGCGCACCGTGCCCTCGTCGGGTCGATGCGCGCCGTACAACGTCTTCATCAACGTGCTCTTGCCGGCGCCGTTCTCGCCGACGATGGCGTGGATCGTTCCCGATCGGACCGTCAGGTTGACGCCGTCGTTGGCGACCACGCCAGGGAAGCGCTTGACGATGTCGCGCAGCTCGATCGCGATGTCGCCGCCCGACACGGTCGCAGCACGGCCGGTGCCATCACCCCCTGCGTCGAGCGTGGCGTCACGCGACATGCACGCACTTTCTAGCCGATCACGAAGGGCGGAGCGCGCGCATCGTCACCAGACGCGCCGATGCCCGCCCGGGCGGGCCGAGCGGGCATCGGACACGTTCACGTGCTGCGTCGAAGGATCAGGACGGGGCGGTCGGAACCTCGATCTCCCCGGAGATGATCTGATCGGCGAACTCGTCGATCTGGTCGGTGATGTCGTCGAGGAAACCGCCCGACGTCGAGTAGCCGACGCCCTCGGCCTCGAGATCGAAGATCGTCTGGCCGGGCTCGAGCGTGCCGGAGGCGTACGCCTTCGCAGCCTCGTACACAGCGACGTCGACCCGCTTCAGCATCGACGTCAGGATGTACGGCTGCAGGTCGGCGCTGACCAGGTTGTACTGGTCGCTGTCGACACCGATGGCCCACACCTCGCCGGGTGCTCCGGCGTCCTTGGCCGCCTCGAACGCGCCGAGGCCCGACCCGCCGGCCGCGGAGTAGATGACGTCGGCGCCGGCTTCGTACATGCCCGCCGCGATCTCCTTGCCCTTCGCGGGGTCGTTGAAGCCGGTGAAGTCCGGCGGCTGCGTGATGTACGCGACGTCGACGAGGATGTCGGGGTTGACCGCGGCGACGCCCGCGCGGAAGCCGGCCTCGAACTTCTGGATCAGCGCGATCTGCACGCCGCCGATGAAGCCCACGTGGTTCGTCTGGGTCTTCAACGCCGCGGCCACGCCGACGAGAAACGAGCCCTGCTCCTCGGCGAACGTCAGCGACGAGACGTTCGGAGCATCGACGATCTCGTCGACGATCGCGAACTGCGTCTCGGCATTGGCTGCGGCCGCTTGCGTGACCGTCGGGCCCCACAGGAAGCCGATCGCGAAGATCGGGCCGTCGTTGCTGTCGATGGCGAGCTGGAGGCGCTGGGCGCGGTCGCCGTCACCCGTCGGTGTGGACTCGACGAACTGCACGCCGAACTCGTCCCTCGCCTGGTCGATGCCGGCTGCCGCGGCGTCGTTGAACGACTTGTCACCGCGGCCGGTGACGTCGTACATGATGTTGACTGGCGGAAGACCGGAGGCGTCCGGCACGCTGCCCGCGTCGGTGGTCTCCGCGCCCCCTTCGGTGGTCGGGCTGGCGCCGGTGTCGGTGGTCGGCGCCCCGCTGTCGGTGGGTTCGCTGGCCGCTGGTGCTTCTGTCGTGTCGCTCGTCTGGTCGTCGTCGCCACATGCCACGGCCGTCAGGCCGAAGACGGTGACCAACGACAGTGCCGAGACGAGACGCTTCGCGTGACGCATCTCTGGTCTCCCCCTCACGTGTCGTGTGGATCGGGTTGGTTCACGTCGGATTCCATTGCACGGGTTGCCCATGCAACGAGGGTGAGGCTATCCCAGGCATGTCCTGCTCCCGCTGGAACCCCCGGTGCGAGAACGTGCCCCGGTAACCTCGCGGGCGGTCACGCAGTCCGACGCGTGCCGCCGACTCGTCGCGATGCCGCCCGCCTTGCCGCCTACCTCGCCCTCGTCCGGGCGCCCCCGCAGCGCCGGCGCGCCCCGGCGCGAGCCGAGCCGCGGTGTGAGCCACAGCGTGAGCCACAGTGTGAGCCGCGGCCCGAGCCGCGGAGCAGGCCGCGGGCCGGGGCGGCGCGAGTCGCAGCGCACCTACATGATGCGCCGGCTCGTCGCTCTCGGACTCCTCGTGGTCTTGTTAGTGCTCACCGTGGCCGGGTTGCGGGCGATCGCCGGCGCGCTCGGCGGCGACACGCCGGCCGACGCCGCGCCGACCTCGACCGACCCCGGCGTCTCGGTCCCCGACAGCACGGCGCCCGCCAGCGACGTCACCGGCGTCGAGACGTCGAGCCCGGATGCATCCGGGTCAGAGCCGGCGACCTCCGATCCGGGGAGCTCCGATCCGGCGGCATCGCCGCCCGCCGACTCCGCCGCGGCCTCGGCTGGCAGCGGCCCCCCGACGGCCCAGAACCCGGCGGTCGTCTACATCGCCGGCGACTCCGACGCGGGCACGTTCGGTCCCTACCTGAAGCAGTTGCTCGCCGGCACCGGCCTGACCACGACGACGCTCGACTACAAGGTGTCGTCCGGGCTCGCCCGGCCGGACTTCTACGACTGGCCGGCGCGCTTTCGCGAGCAGATCCCGGCGATCGATCCCGACATCGTGGTGGTCACGTTCGGAGGCAACGACGCCCAGCCCATCGCCGGCAACGCGGTCGACAGCGACGCATGGCGGGCCGAGTACGGCGCACGCGTCGGCGCCGTCATGGACCACCTTCGGGACGAGGGCCGGACGCTGATCTGGGTCGGCATCCCGAACGCGTCGTCGCCGGACATGACAGCGCGCATGGCCGTGCAGGACGCGGTCGTGCGCGCCGAAGCCGCCAAGCGGCCGGACGTCGTGTTCATCGACACGTGGAAGCGCTTCAGCGGCCGCAACGGCGGCTACGCGGAGTTCGTGATCGATCCCCGCGACGGCGAGGGCAAGGACGTCCGCGCCAGCGACGGGTTCCACCTCAACGAGAACGGGGCCGAGATCCTCGCGCTCGACATCGCCGCGGCGGTGCAGGACGCGTTGCGAGCGCGCGGCGCCGCGATCTGAGCCGCGATCCGAGGTCTCGCGGGCCGAGACGATCTCTTGCGACTCCGTGGGCTGTCCGGCTCACCGGACGCGTCGTCCGTCCTGCGCAGCGCGGCGATTGCTAGCCTGCGCTCCGAACAAGGGAGGCGACGATCCGTCCGGCGACGTTGGTCGCGGGAGTGCCAGACGGGGAGCCAGCGCGAAACCGGCCCTTGCATGACACAGGGAGAACCCGCTCATGCACATCCGCCGGATCGCAGCCGCAGGCGCCACCGCCGGTCTCCTCGCGCTCGTCGGCTCGGTGTCGGCCGCGGGCCCCGCGTCAGCGGCGAATTGGGCCTGCACGAGCGAGACCTACCAGTGGTCCGGTGAGGCCACGCTCCAGCCGGGTACGGCGCTCGCCACCGGCGTGTCCGTGCCCACTCAGCAGGGCACCGACATCGTGGTCACCGGCACCAGCTCGGACGCGCTCGACAGCCAGGGGTTCGCCAGCGCTCTGTCCGTCACGATCGGCGGCGCCAGCGCGAGCATCGGCGCCACCGTGCCCGGCGGGGAGATCGTGTTGCAGCACACCTCGGGCGCGGCGCCGCTCACCGCCTACGGCGCCAGCGTGACCGTGAACCGCTGCACGACGGTCGCCCAGGAGGGCCCGGTGCCTCCCGCGTCGGGCAGCTCCGGCGGCGGCGCCAGCGCCGGCACGGGGCGGCTGCCTGCGACGGGAGCGGAGATGGGTGTTCTGGTCGCCGCCGCGGGCGCCCTGGTGCTCGCCGGCGCCGCGGCCGCAGCTGCCGCGCGCCGCTCTGCCGCCTGATGTGAGATCGCCGAGCGCTCGACCCGGGCGGGCTCAGGCAGGCTCGTCGCTCGGCGGAAGGTACTGGAGGCGCAGGTCGCCGAGGCGCACGAGCGTCGCCGCGATCCATCCTCCGAGCGCCCCGAGATGCTGGTCGAGCAACGTGCTCGTCCCGTCGGCGAGGGTCTCCTCGGCCAGCTCGTAGAGGCCCTCGTAGGTGATCTCGATCGCGTACTCGGGCGCCATGCCCTCGTCGACGAGGTAGCTGATCTCGACGGTGGCACCGGCTCGCTCGAGGCGCTCCTTGCCGATCACCGGTGTGGCTTCCGGCAGCACCGCCTGCACCATCTGCGGGTCGGGCTGCTCGCGCAAACGCTGCACCCGCAGCACGATCTCGATCTCGATCGCCGGCGGCTCTTCGAGCACTTCGTCGACGTACCACCGGCGGTAGGCCGTCTGGCTCCACGTCGGCCAGTCGAACGTGATGTGGGCGACGACGCGCGGCGGCTGGCCTTCGCCGGGCAAGCCGTAGCTCGTCTCCCAGCTGACGTCGCCGAGGAGCACGTCGACCTGGAAGTGCTCCTCGAAGGCCTGCCGTTCCAGGAATGCGGCCTCGAAGGCATCCCGCAACGCGCTGATGGCGTCGGTGAAGACGTGATCGAGCATGCGCCCGCCACGGTACTCGCCCCCGGCCGCGAGCCGCCGGGAGCCTCGCAGCGGGCTTCGATCCGCATCGGGGCGCATGAGAGACTCGCCGGCATGTCTCTCGTGCTCGTGGACGTCGCCGATGGGGTCGCGACGCTGACGTTGAACAACCCTTCCGAACGGAACACCCTGACCAAGGCGCTCGTCGACGAGCTGGTCGCGGCGATGGACGACATCGAGGCCGACGCGTCGATCGGCGCCGTGGTCGTCACCGGCGCGGCGCCGGCGTTCTGCGCGGGAGCGAACCTGGGGAACCTCGCCGAGGCGACGAAGGAGTCGCTCGGCGGGATCTACGAGGGCTTCCTGCGCTTCGCCCGCAGCCCGCTGCCCACGCTCGCGGCGGTGAACGGCGCCGCCGTCGGCGCGGGTGTCAACCTCGCGCTGGTGTGCGACGTGCGGTTGGCCGCGCGCAGGGCTCGCTTCGACACCCGCTTCCTCCAGCTCGGCATCCACCCCGGTGGTGGTCACACCTGGATGATGCGCCGGGTGGCCGGGCTCCAGGCGGCGATGGCGACGATCGTGTTCGGCGATGTCGTCGACGGCGCCGAAGCGGAGCGCATCGGCCTGGTGTATCGCTGCGTCGACGACGACCAGCTGCTCGCCACGGCTCAGGAGATGGCGGCGCGTGCGGCGAGCGCGCCGCGTGAGCTGGCGGCGACCGTCAAGCAGACGATCGCCGAGATGGGTGACGTCACGACGCACCCGGAGGCGGTCGACAAGGAGCTGACGCCGCAGCTGTGGAGCACGCGGCAGCCGTGGTTCGCGGAGCGGGTCGCCGCGCTGCGCTCGAAGATCTCGTCGAAACCGGCGTGATCCGAAGGCGATCCTCACGCGCAGTGGCAGGTCCGAGCACGTAGCGAAGAAAAACCCCGGCCAAAGCCTAGGCGTGCCGGAAGGTCGGTTGTAGGGTGCCGCGGCAAGGGGAGAGTTCAGTCAGTCGTACTTACGGTGGATACGGAGGTACCTGGATGAGCCAGCGACACCGCAGCATCGATTCGGCGTTCCCGCCGAAGATGGACCTGCGAGCCCACGCCCACAACGAGCGGCATCGCATCAACAGCGAGCTGCAGGCGGTGGCGGCCCTCGTCAGTTCGGGTCTCGAACCCGACGACGTTGACGAACCGGGCATGGGTTGGAAGCCGCTGCACCACCACGACGCGGAGGTCGCGAAAGCCCGGAGCGGCCGCCACCACCGGCGCCACTGGAAGCTGAAGATGTGGAAGCGCCGCACCGCGCTGCGCCGAGCGAAGGCTCAGCTCTCGGTGCTCACAGCCCAGAACGGCTGAGCGGACAGCTCAGCGCAGCGCTCACAGCCAGGCGGCCGCCAGCTCGTCGCGGCGCGCCGTCCACTCCTCGGCCGTGATGCCGTAGCGCACGTGGTCCTCCCACGTGCCGTCGATCTCGAGGTAGCGCTCGGCGATCCCTTCGTCGCGGATCCGCAGCTTCTCCATCACCCGCCGGCTGTTGGCGTTGCGCGGGATGATGCAGATCTCGAGCCGGTGGAGGCGCAGGTCCTCGAATGCGAAGCGGCACAGCACGACGACGCCCTCGGCGACGTAGGAACGGCCGGCGCGGGCGCGGTCGATCCAGTAGCCGACGGTGCCCGATTGCATCGCGCCGCGCATGATGTTGTTGAGGTTGACCTCGCCCGCGAACGCGCCGTCGACGAACAGGCCGAACGCGTAGCCGGTGCCGTTCTGCCGGTCGCGATCGCGAGCGACACAGCGGGCGGTGAACGCGTCACGGTCGCGGCTGGGATCGGCCTGGTGCAGCGGCCTGCTCGGCTCCCACGGGGTCAGCCAGCTCTCGTTGCGCACCCGCACCTCGCTCCACGCAGCGAAGTCGGGTGGGCCGAGCGGCCGCAGCGTGACCCGCTTGCCGTACAACCGGAACGCCGAGCCGGCGGCGGCCGGATGACGGGCGCTCACGGGCGTGGCTCCTGTGGCGCGGCGACGATCACGCGCTCGACGTGCAGCCGCCGCATCACCCCGACCAGCGCGCAGCACCCGGCGACGCTGCGGTCCACCTCCGACGGCAGCAGCCCGGGGTTGTGCGCTCGCGCGGCCGCGTCCTCGGTGGCGAGCGTGCGGAAGACGTCCTCGGCCGCGGCGCGTTCGAGCACGAAGCCCTGCAGCTCGTCGGGATCGCGGCGGCCGACTTCGACCGCCGCCACCGTCTCGAGGGCATCACCGATGCAGACGACCGTCGCGGCCTGCATCACGTCGGGCATCTCGCGCACCGCGTCGTCGATGTGATCGACGACGCGCCCGATCGCGTTCGTCAGCTCCTCGGGGCGCGGCGGATCGCTGCCGAGTTCGTCGCGCCGCAACACCCCCACCCCCACCGGGAACGTCCAGCGCCGGCGCACGGCATCGGCGGGTTCGACGTCGCCGAGCGCGACCTCGATGTCGTCGTCGTCGATCGCGATGGCGAGCACCGGCGGGAGGACCTCGGCGCGGCCGTCGAGCGCGGCGATCACGGACGTCAGGTCGATCACCGCGGGGCCTCGTCCGTCCGCGACAGCTGGTCGGCCACCCACCGGCCGACGGGATCGTCGCCGCCGGCCAGCAGCCAGGCGTAATGGGCGTGCAAGCACTTCACGCCGACGCGGGTGCCGGCGACGCCACCCGACGGGCGCGGCCCGGTGTGGCCGGCCGGAATCGCCGCGTCGCGCTCCGCGGCGTAGCGGGCGTGCGCGGCCGCGATCTCGCCGGCCGGGATCGCCCGCTCGGCGGCGTCCACGCCGCCCGCGGCCTCGAGCTGGCTCACCGCCACGACCGCCTCCCGACCGACCAGCCAATACAGCGTCGGCATCGGCGTGCCGTCGGGGAGCAAGGGCGCGTTGCGGATGACGAGCGGCTCGCCCGCGGCGTCGCGGACCGCGACCGTGAAGTCGCCGACCGGCTCACGACCGAGAAGGGCTGCGACGCGGTCGCGATCGCTCGGCGCTGCCACGGCCTCAACGAGAACGGCGGCGACGGCGCAGCACGAAGAGCAGCACCGCCAGCCCGCCGATGACGGGCAGCACGCGCTTCAACAGCGGGGCCCCGGCCGTCCCGAGCAGGTCGATGGGCTCTGCTGCCGGCCCTGCGACGGTGCGGACCCCGGTGGCCGGCTCCGGAGCCCGCTCGCTCGCGGGTTCGTCGTCGGCGCCCGTCGACTGGTCCGCCGCATCCGGCCCGCCGTCGTTGGCGGACAGCATCGTGTCGAGGTTCGTGGCGAACTGCGCCATCAGCTTCTCGCTGACGTCCGTCATCGCGCCGCGGCCGAACTGTGCGACCTTGCCGGTGATCGAGAGGTCCGTGTGCACGGCGCATTTCGTGATCGCGTCGGAGACGCTTTCGAGCTGCGCCGTGATCCGTGCCGACGCGTTGCCCTTGCCGCCCGTGTCACGCCCTTCGGCCTTCAGCACCGCGCGGTGGCTGGCGTCGTCGCGATCGATGAACGCGGCCTGGCCTTTGAACGCCGCGGTGATCGGCCCCACCTTGACCTTGACCGTGCCGCGGTACGTGTCGCCGTCGATCTCCTCGAGCTGAGCTCCGGGCATGCACGGTGCGATGCGCTCGACGTCGGTGAGCACGGCCCATGTCTGCTCGATCGGCCGGTTCACGGTGAATTCGTTCACGAGTTCCATCGCGTCAGGTCCCCTACGGTGTCGATGTCGGCCGGTGAGCCCTCACACGGTACTTCTCGCACGAGATCCGGTCGAAGGCGCATCAGAGAACGCGCCCCCTCGTCGCCGGAGGGCGGCAGCAACTCCCACACGGTTGCGTCGAGCCGCACCGGGTTGGCCCGCCGACCGTCGTAGGTCGCAGCGACGATCGGCGCCTCGACGCTGGCGACCGCCCGCCACGCGCCCGGTTCGATGAACGGCTGATCGGCGAGGCCGACTACGACCGCGGTGGCGCCGCGCGCCGACGCCGCGGAGATGCCCGCACGCAGCGATGTCATCTGGCCCGCAGGCCAGTCGGGGTTGGGAACCTCGACGGCGCCGGCCGGCACGTCGAGCGGAACCGCGCCGGTGACCACGAGCACCTCGCCGAGATCGGCCGCGATCGCGTGGTCGAGAGCCCACAGATAGACCGGGCGGCCGCGCAGCGACGCCAACAGCTTGTGCTCGGACGCCGCGAAACGGGACCCGCCGCCCGCGGCGAGCAGGACGACGGAGAGCGGCACGGGTGCAAGTTACATGGCTGTCATGCGACGAATCGATGACGAAAAGATGACGACGCGCTTGAACATTGCGTTTTCATGTCGGTACCATGTCGGCGGCCGCGGTGGTCCGTCATCGTTCGCTCAACGGCGAGCACGCGTGACGGTCCAGCGCGGGGTGCGTGGCGCTCTCGTACGGCGCGGCGCCGTGTCGGGCATCTTTCCGCCCCCACGACGCTCAGCCCGTCTCGAGCGGGTGGTCTCAGGAGGTTTCTCAACGCATGACCCCGTCTCGCTCGAGACGTGATCGCGCAATGCTGGCCGTCATCGGAACGGTCGCCAGCGCCATGGTCGTCTCCACGCTCGCCGTTGGCCCGGCCACGCTCGCCGAGGCTGGCGCTGCCACCACGGCATCCCGGGGAGTCGCCGACGAGCTCGCCGGCCAAGCGACGTCCGCGCTCACGCTGCTCCAGGCGTACCGCAGCACCGGGTCGTGGGATGCCCTGGCCGCCTACTCCCGCAGCCGCGAGGCGATCGCCGCCGTCGTCGGCTCCCGGCTGGAGATCGACCCGGATCGCCTCGAGTCCGCGTGGGCCTCGGCCGACGTCACGCATCAGGAGGCGCTGATGGCGGCGTTCACCCAGCTCGGTGTGCCGTACCGGCGGAACACGTCGAAGGCCGGGATCGGCTTCGATTGCAGCGGTCTGACGACGTACGCCTGGAGCGTGGCCGGCGTCGCGCTCACCCGCAGCAGCCGCACGCAGATCCGCGCCGCCGCCACCCGCACCGCGACGACGGCGCAGGCCGGCGACCTTGCGTACTACCCAGGTCACGTCATGATGTGGCTGGGCGTCGACAACGCGATCGTCCACGCGCCGCAGACCGGCCAGGTCGTGTCGGTGGACTTCTTCGCCACCCGCCGGGCGAAGTCGATCCAGTTCGGCAACCCGATCGCCTGATCGCCGTCCGATCTCAGTGGATCGGGCCGGTTCCGTCCTTCAGCGACGGGGCGCGACGGCCCGTCTTGTGGGCGATGATCTCGGCGCAGATCGAGATCGCCGTCTCTTCGGGCGTCCGTGCGCCGATGTCGAGGCCGACGGGCGACATCAACCGAGCGAGCTGCTCGGGCTGGTCGATCCCGGCCTCCGCCAACCGCTCCAGGCGCTTCTCGTGGGTGCGCCGGCTGCCCATCACGCCGATGTAGCCCGCGCGTGACTCGAGCGCGCCGCGCACCGCGGGCACGTCGAACTTGGCATCGTGGGTCAGCACGCACACCGCGTCGCGCGGCGACAGCTGGCGGCCCCGTTCGGCGAACAGAGTGTCCGGCCAGCTGACGACGATCTCGTCGGCCATCGGGAAGCGGCGGTGCGTCGCGAACACCGCCCGGGCGTCGCACACCACGACGTGATAGCCGAGGACCTTGGCGACCTTGGCCAGCGCGGCGGTGAAGTCGACCGCGCCGAAGATCCACATCTGCGGAGGCGGCGCATGGGTCTCGATGAACACCGCAACCGTCGGCGCGTCGGCGAGATCCTCGGGCGTGGTCTCACCGTGCGGGCCGTAGTGGCGCACGCTCGTGCGGCCCGCTTCCAGCTCGGCGAGCGCATCGCGCCCGACGATGCGATCGAGTTCGCTGTCGCCGAGGCCGCCGACGGGCTGCTGCCCAGGTCGGACCAGCAGCTTCGCTCCCGCGCTGGCGCCGTCGAGGACGGTCGCCACGGCGAGCGGCTCCGCGGCGCGCAGGCCGTCGCGCACGAGCGCATGGACGTCGGCCGTCGGCGCCAGCGGCTCGATGAACAGGTGGATCGTCCCGCCGCACGTCAGGCCGACGGCGAACGCCTGGTCGTCGCTGTAGCCGAAGCTGACCAGGCGGGGTCGAGCGTCGGTCCCCAAGATGTCGAGCGCTTCGCTGACGACCGCGCCTTCGACGCAGCCGCCGCTGACGCTGCCGGCGACCTCGCCGTCCTCGCTCACCGCCATCGCCGCGCCGGGTTCGCGCGGCCCGCTTCCGTCGGTGTCCACGACCCGGGCCATGGCCACACGCCGACCCGCGGCGTGCCAACGGTCGATGTCGTCCAGGATGTCCTTCATCTGCTTCCGATCGCTCGGGCGAGCTGCTCCATCGCGTCCAACGAGTGGCCTTCCACGAAGTGGTCAACATACGGCAACGCCGCCGCCATGCCCCGCGCGAGGGGGGCGTAACCCGGCGTGACCTTCAACGGGTTGACCCAGATCAGCGAGTGGGTGACGCGCTGGAGGCGCTCCATCTGCTCGGCGAGCAGCGTCGGATCGCCGCGGTCCCAGCCGTCGGAGAGCACCACGACGATCGCGCCGCGGGCCATGCCCCGCACGCCCCACAGGTCGTTGAAGGCGCGCAGGCCCTCGCCGAGGCGTGTGCCGCCGCTCCAGTCGACGACCCGATCGGCAGCCCGGGCGAGCGCGACGTCCGGATCGCGGCTCGCCAGCTCGCGGGTCATGCGCGTGAGGCGCGTGCCGAGCGCGAACGCTTCGACGCGCTGGCGGCCGGCGACGGCCGCATGGACGAACCGCAGCAGCGCGCGTGCGTACGGCTCCATCGATCCGCTGACGTCCAGCAGCAGCACGAGGCGCCGTTGCCGCTCGCCGTGCGCGCGCCACGCCCTGCGCATCGGCTCGCCACCGGCGCGCAGCGCGGCGCGCAGTGTGCGCCGAACGTCGGGACGGCGGGCGATCGACGACGGCGTGAGCCGCAGCGATCGGCGCGGCGCGCCGACGAAGCGCATGCGCGCCATCAGTTGCTGGGCGAGGACCAGCTCCTCGGCGGTGTACGTGGAGAAGTCCTTGTGTCGTAACACCTCCAGCGCGCTGAAGCGCAGGACCAACGCCTGCTCGCCGTCGCCCTCCTCGGCGCGATCGTCGTCGTCGGCGTCGTCGTCCGCGCCACCGGGCTCGTCGACCAGCAACGTGACGTTGACCTGCTCGACCGCGACGTCGAGCGGCGGCTCGGCGAGCTGTCGCTGCGACCAGAACACGTCGAACGCCCGGTCGTACACCTCGATGTCCTCCGGGCGACGTACGAGGGTGGCCCGCCCGGACCAGTACACCGTCTCGCGGCGGTCGACCCCCGCCTGGACGAGGGCTTCGGCGAACGTCAGCACGCATCCGACCGGCACCGACATGCCCGATCCGCGCAGCACGCGGCCGAAGGCGACCGCGATGTCCGTCGGCGCGGCCATCGCGCTCAGCGCAAGCCGTGCGCCACGGCGTTCTTCACCAGCGCGCCGACGCCGTGCTGGCGCACCCGTTCGTGATCCTCGCGGTACTTCAGCACCGTGCCGAGCGTCGCTTCGACGATCGTGTCGTCGAGGGTGACGCACCCGAGCGCGGCGAGCGCGGCGGCCCAGTCGATCGTCTCCGCCACGCCGGGCGGCTTGTACAGCTGGAGCTCACGCAGACCGGCGACCGCCGCCGCGACCTGCCGTGCCAACGCCTCGTCCACGCCGGGCAGGCGCAGGCGGACGATGCTGACCTCACGCTCGAAGCTCGGGTGCTCGACCCAGTGGTAGAGGCAGCGCCGCTTGAGGGCGTCGTGCACGTCGCGCGTGCGGTTCGAGGTGAGGATCACCACCGGCGGGACGTTGGCGCGGAAGGCGCCGAGCTCGGGCACCGTGATCTGGTAGTCGGAGAGCACCTCGAGCAGGTAGGCCTCGAACTCGTCGTCGGCGCGGTCGACCTCGTCGATCAACAGCACCGGGCGCGGCCCCTCGCGGTTCTCGATCGCTCGCAGCAGCGCCCGCTTGACGAGAAATCGTTCGTCGTACAGCTGGTGCTCGAGCTCGGCGGTGCCGAGCCCGCGTGCTTCACCGCTCGCCTCGGCAGCGCGCACGTGCAACAGCTGCCGTGCGTAGTCCCAGTCGTAGACGGCCTGCGCGAGGTCGACGCCCTCGTAGCACTGCAAGCGGATGAGTTCGCCGCCCATCCAGCGGCTGAGCACCTTGGCGACCTCGGTCTTGCCGACGCCGGCCTCCCCCTCGAGCAGGAGCGGGCGGTGCAAGGCGAGGGCGAGGAAGATCGCCGTGGCGAGACCTTCGTCGGGGAGGTAGCCGTTCTCGCTGAGCGCCGCGGAGACCTGCTCTGGCGACGTAGGGATGCGCGGCGGGGGGAAAGCCATCGAGGGTCAGACTAACCCGGGCCCTCGCGTGGCAGGCTGGCGAGCCATGCCGCCGATCGAGGCCGATTCCAGGGAGCAGGCGATCCCGTCGACCGTGGGGCGCGACCGCGGAGCGTGGTGGGATCAGGCATCGGGATGCTGGCGCTTCGCGCTCTTCAGCGCCCATGCCACCGCAGTCGAGGTGCTGCTCTTCCGCCGCGCCGAGCCGGATGCGCCCTCGGTGGTCGTGCCGTTGGAGCGTCATGGGGACGTCTGGGCCGCCAGCCTGCCGGGCGCGCAACTCGGCGATGCCGACGTCTACGGCTTCCGGGTCGACGGCCCGTTCGAGCCCCACGGCGCCGCACGGTTCGATCGCTCGAAGCTGTTGCTCGATCCCTATGCCCCGGCGGTGTGGTTCCCACCGCGCCATGACCGCGCGGCGGCACGGGTGCGCGGGCACGACACCGTCGGCCAAGCCCCGCTCGCGATCCTCGGATCACCGGTGTTGCCGCAGATCCGGCCGCGTCCGCGCCTCGCTCCGCACGAGCGCGTGGTCGTCGAGGCGCACGTGCGCGGCACGTCCGCGTCGCCGCACAGCCCGGTGTCGCCGGACCTGCGCGGCACGCTCGCCGGGATGATCGGCCTGCTCGGGTACTGGGCCGAGTTGGGGGTCACGGTTGTCGAGCTGATGCCGATCCACCAGTACGACCCGCAGGAGGGCAACTACTGGGGGTACATGCCGCTCGCCTTCGGCGCGGTGCACGCGGGGTACGTCGCCGGCGACGACGGCTGGACCGAGTTGGCCGCGTTCGTCGACGCCGCCCATCGTGCCGGCATCCACGTGTGGCTGGACGTCGTGTTCAACCACACGACGGAGGAGGACAGCGAGCGCGGGCCCGTGCTCAGCCACCGTGGCATCGACAGGGAGAGCTATTACCTGTTGCACCCCGACGGCCGCGACGTCGACGACGCGGGGTGCGGCAACGTGCTGCGCGCCGGTCACCGCGAGTGCACCGCGCTGATCCTCGCGGCCCTCGACCGGTTCGCCGACGCCGGCGTCGACGGCTTCCGCTTCGATCTCGCGTCGCTGCTCGGGCGCGACGACGGCGGGCATCCCGGCGGGTGCGTTCCCGCCATCACGACGTGGGGCGCACGGCGCACGGTCGCCCTCGTCGCCGAGGCGTGGGACCTGGCTCGATACGAGTTGGGCGATGCGTTCGCCGGCCGAACGTGGGCGCAGTGGAACGGGCGGTTCCGTGACGACGTGCGCTCGTTCCTGCGCGGGGACGACGGTTTCGTGCCCGCGCTGGCGCTGCGCATGCAGGGAAGCCCGGACGTCTTCGGCTCGCAGCCGTGGCGCAGCGTCAACTACATCACCTCGCACGACGGGTTCACGCTCTACGACCTGTTCTCGTACGACCGCAAGCACAACGACGCCAACGGATGGGGCGGCGCCGACGGCGCCGACGACAACCGTTCCTGGAACTGCGGTCACGAGGGCGATGACGGGGCGCCGCCCGAGGTGCTCGCGCTGCGCCGGCGGCAGATGCGCAACGCGTTCTGCCTCCTGATGCTCGCCGCGGGGGCGCCGATGTTCGTGGCCGGCGACGAGTTCGCGCAGACCCAGGGCGGCAACAACAATCCGTACAACCAGGACAACGAGACCACGTGGCTCGATTGGCGCCGGTTGGCCCAGTTCGACGACCTGCGCCGGTTCGTGCGCGAGCTGATCGCGCTGCGGCGCTCCACGCCGTCGATCGGCCGCATCCCCCCGTGGCACGGACTCGTGCGCTTCTACGGCGTGGACGGAGCGCCTGACCTGTCGCCGCACAGCCATTCGTTGGCCTGGTGCCTGAGCGGCGCCGCGGACAGTTGCCAGAGCCTCTACGTCATCGTGAACGCGTGGTGGGAGCCGCTCGACTTCGAGATCCAGCAGCCCGGCCCCTGGTTCCGGGCCATCGACACCTCGCTGGCCTCGCCCGACGACATCGTGCGCGCCGACGCCCGTCCCCCTGTGGGAGCGAACTGCGTCGTCGGCCCGCGCAGCGTCGTCGTCCTGACCCGACCCTTCACCCCCGACCACTGACCCCCCGGCAGGGGTTGTGGGTGGTTGCGGTCAGGAGTCGAAGCCGAGGCCGAGACGGTCGAGCGTGCGCAACCACAGGTTGCGCCGGCCGGTGCGATCCTCGCGGTCCATGCTCCAGCGCGTCGCCTGGATGCCCACGAAGCGGAACGGCTCGGGCGGGAACGGGAGGGGCTTGTCGCGCACGAACGAGGTCTGCGTCGCCGGGGAACGCCGGCCGTCGAGCAGGTCGAGCATCACGTCGCCGCCGAAGCGCGCCGCGGCGACCCCGAGACCCGTGTACCCGACGGCGTATGCGACGCGGCCACCGAGCGCCTGCCCCCAGAACACGCAGAACCGCGTGCACGTGTCGATCGCGCCGCCCCACGCGTGCGAGAACCGCACCCCCTCCAGCTGCGGGAACGTCGTGAAGAAGTGGCGGGACAGCTTGGCCCAGGTGATCGGGCGGCTCTCCAGTTCCACGCTGACCTTTCCGCGCCAGAAGTAGATCGCGTCGTACCCGCCCCACAGCACGCGGTTGTCGGCGGTCAGCCGGTAGTAGTGAAACTGGTTGGAGATGTCTGACAAGCCCTGGCGGTTGGACCAGCCGATCGACGCGAGCTGGGCATCGGTGAGCGGCTCGGTCACCATGCAGTAGTCGTAGACCGGCACGATGTAGTGGCGGAGGCGGCGCAGCAGTGGGGGGAAGGCGTTGGTGGCGAGCGCGACCTTCGCCGCGCGCACCCGCCCGAGCGGTGTGGCGACGAGGACGCCGACGCCGTCGCGAGCGATGGCCGTCGCCTTGGTGTCCTCGTAGATCCGTACGCCGAGGCGCTCCGCGGCCGCCTTCAGCCCCCACGCGAGGCGCGCCGGATCGACGAGCGCGGCTCGGCCCTTGCGCCACAACCCACCGACGTACGTCGGCGAGTTCACCTGGGCGCGCATCGCCGGCCCGTCGAGCCACTCGACCTCTTGCCCGAGCCCGAGCAGCTGCCCGTAGTCCTCGCGCAGTTCGTCGGTGTAGCTCGGCGCATGGGCGGACGTGGCGACGTCGATGACGCCCGTGCGCTCGTAGTCGCAGTCGATGCCGTACCGCGCGATCGCGGCTTCGATCCGGTTGAGATTGTCGAGCCCGAGATCCTCGAGGATCGGCAGCTCCGCGCCGAAGCGCTGCTGGCCGTTGGCGATGCCGTGGGTGAGGCTCGACTCCATGAAGCCGCCGTTGCGCCCGCTGGCCGCCGAGCCGATCTCGTGGGCGTCGACGAGGACGACATCGCGCGACGGATCGCGCTCCTTGGCGATGATCGCGGTCCACAGGCCGGTGTAGCCGCCGCCGATGACGCACAGGTCGCAGCTCTCGGCGCGCACCAGCGTCGGATTGGAATCGGGCTCGTCCGCGTCGTCGTACCAGTAGGGGTACGGGTCGGCGTCGGCGATGGCGTCGAGGTGGAACTCGTCGATTGCGTTCCGGTCCATGCGCGCTGCACCTGCCTCGACGAATGCTACGCGAGTACGGTCGGCGCTCATGGACCTCGGGTTGGCTGGACGTCGGGCTGCCGTCGCAGGAGCCTCGCGCGGGCTCGGCTTCGCCACCGCGCAGGCGCTGGCCGCCGAGGGCGCGGCGGTCGCGATCTCCGGGCGCGACCGTGCGCGCATCGAAGCCGCGGCGGCGCAGATCGGTCCGTCGTGCGTCCCGCTGGTGTGCGACGTCGGCTCGGCCGACGGCGGCGCACGGTTCGTCGACCTCGCTCGCGATGCGCTCGGTGGCGTCGACATCCTCGTCGCCAACGCGGGCGGGCCGCCCCCGGGAACGCCCACCGTCGCGCCGCTCGACGCCTACCCGAAAGCGCTCGACCTCAACCTGATGAGCGTGATCGGCATGTGCCACGCGGCCGTGCCGGCGATGCGCGCCCAGCGCTGGGGGCGCATCGTCGCGATCACGTCGCTCGCCGTGCGCCAGCCGATGCCGGCGCTCGTGCTGTCGAACACCGCCCGTGCCGGCGCCACCGCGTTCCTCAAGACGTTGGCGGGCGAGATCGCCAGCGACGGCGTCACGGTCAACACCGTGCAGCCCGGCATCCACCGGACCGATCGGATCGTCCAGCTGTACGGCCCCGACGCGGACGCGAACACGCTCGGCATCCCGGCCGGCGTCCTTGGCGAGCCGTCGGATTTCGGCGCCGTCGTCGCCTTCGTGTGCAGTGAGGCAGCGCGTTTCGTCACCGGCGCGCAGATCCACGTCGATGGTGGCGCGTATGGAGGGTTGTTGTGATCACGCACATCGTCGTGTTCAGCTGGAAGCCAGGCGTCTCGGACGAACAGATCCAGAAGGTGGTCGACGAGCTGTCGGCGCTGCCTGCGCTGGTCCCGAGCATCCGCAGCTACCGCGTCGGCCGTGACGCCGGCGCTGCGGAGGGCAACGCCGACTTCGCCGTCGTCGCGACGTTCGACGACCTCGACGGTTGGCGTGCGTACACGGACCACCCGGCTCACCAGGCGGTCGTCGCCGCGCACATCCGCCCGAACATCGCCTCGCGCGCGGCGGTGCAGTTCGAGAGCTGATCAGGCCGCCGGCGCGCCCGGCGAGCGGGGGATGACCTCGAGGTCGAACGTCGTGAACAGCGGATCGAGCGTCGCGATCACGCGGATCCGCCGGCGCGCCATCAGCGCCAGCGTCACCGCCTGGACGAGGTCGAGCCCGGGCTGCGCGGCGATCGTCTTGCGCGCCAGGCGCATCGCATCTGGATGCACCGGATCGACTTCGAGCGGCGCGATCAGGTCGCCGAACACCGATCCTGCGACGTCGCCGACTCCCGCGGCGACGAGGCGTTCGGCGGCCGAGCCGACGGTGAGCGTGTGCGAGACGAGCGCCCTCGACCCGCCGCGGCCTTGCTCGATCAGCTCGACGTAGAGCGCTCGGGCGGCGGCGTGGTCGTCCGACTCCGGGTCGGCGACGGCGACGAGGAACGAGCCGTCGACGAAGACGTCCTTGGTCACGGCAGCACGGCGATCGCACGGTCGGCGGCGCGGCTGCGCTGGCGGCGCTCGTACCATCCCCAGAACCAGAACGCTCCACCGACGAGCAGCCAGCCGGCCAGCGCGTCGGCGACGTAGTGCTCGCCGAAGTAGACGAGCGACGTCGCCATCAACAGCGGGAACAGCAGCATCACGGCCTTCAGCCACCACCATCGCACCTGGGGCAGGAAGAAGGCGACGACGAACAGCGCGTACGCGGCGTGGAGCGACGGCATCGCAGCGACCGGATTGACCCAGTCGCGGCCGGTCTCCCAGGCGTGCGAGAACCCGGAGAGTCCGAGTTCGTTCCATCCCCGGCCCGCGGTGCGCCTCAGCGGCGGCAGGATGCGATAGCCGTACCTCGGATCGGTGCTCGCCGCCATCCACGGCGGGGCGGTGGGCAGCAGCACGAAGCTCACGCACGCGACGAGCACCACGGTGGCGAAGCGGCGCACGTACCGCACCCACTGGCGGCGGTTGACGACCCACAGGATCACCGCCGCGGCGACGGGCACGATGAAGTGCGTGAAGTAGGTGATCGAACCGAGAATGTCGTACCAGCGGACCTCGGGCGTCCACAGCCGGCGCTGGAGCCAGACGTTCGGGTCGTGGCCGAAGAACAGGAACCGGTCGATATTGCGCGGTGTCTCGACCTGGAGCGGCATGCCGACCCCATCGGCCCAGCCGCGGCTCTCGTCGTACGCGATCCACATGCCGACGTACAGCAGCACGTCGAGGGTCAGCCGCCGCCATTGCCACAGGGGCCGCCCGACGTGGGCGAGACCGATGAACAGCATCACCGACAACATCACCGAGATGCGGTCGACGATCAGGCCTTTGGCGAAGAACCACCACACGTATCCGACGACGTAGGCGGCCATCAGCCCGATGCGTACACGAGCCCAGGGATCGCCGGGGACGACTGCGTCGAGGCGCGGTTTGTCGGTGACGGCGGGGCGGGCCGCGGTGGCGGGCGCGACGGCGGCGCCGTCGGCGCGAGCGGCGGCGATCAGGTCCGTCACGAGAGGCGACGCTACCTGGCCGTCATCTCGCCTTCACGTCGTGGCCACCCGGCGCGCGATGCCGACGACGACATCACAGCGTGGGGCGATGGTGGTGACGCATGCGTCGGGGGAGCGTCGCGGCGAACATCACCGCGAACACGCACGTGGCCATCAACGCGATCGTCGCGCCGGGAGGGGCGTCGAGGTGGTAGCTCAGCATCAAGCCCACGACGGCGGTGGACACGCCGATGCAGACGCCGACGAGGGTCATCGTGCGGACCGTCGGCGCGACCAGCCGGGCGGAGGCAGCCGGAGCGACGAGCATCGCCGACGACATCGCCAGACCGACCGTGCGCAAGCTGATCACCACCGTGATCGCCAGCAGGGCGATCAGCGTCGCCTGGACCGCGCCCACCCGGACGCCGACCTGCTGGGCGTGCACGGGATCGAACGTCGCCAAGCGGAGATCGCGAAACAGCACGGCGACGACGGCGAGGGCGGCGACGGTCAACGCCAGGCTGAGCCAGACGTCGCTCCATCCGACGGTGAACACGCGCCCGAACAGGAAGTGGCTGAGATCGACACCGGTGTCCAGACGTCCGATGACGATGATGCCGACCGCGAACAGCGCGGTGCCGACGATGGTGATGATCGTCTCTTGGCCCAGGCGGCGGTTGATCGAGAACACCGTCAGCAACGCGGCGAGGACCAGCGAGACGCCGAGCGCCCCGATCACGACGTTGACGCCCGCGGCATAGGCGAGCCCGACACCCGCGAGCGTGCCGTGCGACATCGCGTCGCCGAGGTTGGCCATCCGCCGCAGCACGATCCACGTGCCCACCACGGGCGCGAGCACCCCCAGCAGGATCGCCGCGGCGAACGCTCTGCGCATGAACTCCGCTTGGAAGGGATCGGTCAGCCAGTGCACGTCGCGCTCAGCCGGGCGTTGTCGTGAGCCGTCGGCCGCCGGATCCGAACGTGGCGTCCAGCACGTCGAGCGACAGCACCTCTGCTGGCGGACCGTCGGCGATCAGCGTGCCGTTCACGGCGAGACAGCGGGAGAAGCGATGCCGCGCGAGCGCCAGGTCATGGGTCGCCACGAGCAGGCTGGCGCCGTCGCCGGCGAGCGATCGGAAGACGTCGAAGAGCTCGTCGCTGGTCGGCTGGTCGACACCGGACAGCGCTTCGTCGAGCAGCATGACGCGCGCTTCCTGCGCCAGCGCCCGGGCGAGGAACGCGCGTTGGAGCTGCCCGCCCGACAGCGTCGCCAGCGCGTCGCGCTCGTGCCCGCCGAGTCGAACGGTGTCGAGCGCGCGGCGGACCGTCTCGCGATCGGCGGCGGCGTTGCGCCGACCCCGGCGGCCGAACCGCCGCCGTCCGGAGAGGACCAGCTCGCCAACCGTGATCGGGAACGTGATGTCGACGTCGGTGCGCTGCGGGATGTAGGCCAGATCCATGCGATCTGTGCGGGAGTGGCAGTGCACGCCGTTGACCTCGACCACGCCGCTGTGGTTCACCAGGCCGCAGATCGCGCGGAACAGCGTCGACTTGCCGGCGCCGTTCGGTCCGATGACGCCGATCAGCTCGCCGTCACCGACGTCGAACGACACGTCGCGCAGCACCGAGCGGTCGCCGAAGCCGACACCCAGCCCGTGGATGCACAACCGCAAGGCCTGCGGATCGTGATCGTGGCCGGGAAGCACGGCGGTCAACGATACCGCTCGTTGGGAACAGTTCTCGTTTCGGCCGCGGGCAGCTGCTCAGGGCGACGAGGCGCTGGTGGCGGCTGCTGCCGCCGCCTGGGCCGTGCGGATCGCGATGATCTGCGAGACGTGGTCGTACGGCCATCCGCTCGGCAACGACGTGGGCGCGTCGGGCAGCGGCAGCACCGACATGCGCCGGTCACCCGGCTCGATGTAGCCGATCGCCTCGCGGGCCGCTTGCTCGATGCCTTCGGGGGTCTGCAACCGCTCGACCTCGCTGCGCAGCTCGTCGTTGGCGCGCTCGAGCGCGCTCAGCTCCTCCTGCCGCTGGGCGATGTCGTCGTGCTGGCGCAGCCAATCGCGCACGGGCAGGACGAACAGCGCCGACGCCAGGGCGACGACGACCACGAGGCCGAGCAGCGCCACGATCAGCTTGCTGGAGCGGGCGCGGGCGAGCTGCTTGTCGCGCGGGATCGGCGCAGTGAGATCGTGGCGCGGGCGTTGCGGCGCGGCGGAGTCGGCGCCTCCTGACCTCCGGCGGGAGCCGGCGGCGCGGGGCGCGGGCTCAGGCCGCGGGATGGTGCTGGTGCGGTGACCGCCGGCGCTCACGGCGCCCATTGTCGCAGCACAGGGGCGCCCACGGGCGGCACCCGCGGGCGGCGCCTGCTGCTCACAGTCGCGGGTTGAGCGCGGCGCGGCCGCGGAACGCCGCCGACTCACCGAGCTCGTGCTCGATGCGCAGCAGCTGGTTGTACTTGGCGACGCGGTCGCTGCGCGCCGGCGCACCGGTCTTGATCTGCCCGCAGTTCGTGGCGACGGCGAGGTCGGCGATCGTTGCGTCCTCGGTCTCTCCGCTGCGGTGGCTCATCACGGCCGTGTAGCCGTGGCGTGCGGCCAGCTCCACCGTGTCGAGGGTCTCGGTGAGGCTGCCGATCTGGTTCACCTTGACCAGAACGCTGTTGGCCACGCGGCGCTCGATGCCGAGCTCGAGGCGTCGCGCGTTCGTGACGAACAGATCGTCGCCGACGAGCTGCACCTTGCCGCCGAGCGCCTCGGTCAGGGTGGCCCAACCCTCCCAGTCGTCCTCGGCCATGCCGTCCTCGATCGACACGATCGGGTACGACTCGACCAGCCGGCTCCAGTAGCTGACGAGGTCGTCCGCGGCCAGAACCTTCCCTTCGCCGTCGAGGTGGTAGCGGCCGTCCTTGAACAGCTCGCTCATCGCCGGGTCGAGGGCGATCGCGATGTCGTCGCCGGGGGTGTAGCCGGCCAGCTCGATGGCCTCGACGAGGACCTTCACCGCGTCCTCGTTGGCGTCGAGGCTCGGCGCGAACCCGCCCTCGTCGCCGACCGCGGTGGACAGGCCGCGGTCGTGGAGCACCTTCTTCAGCGCGTGATACGTCTCGGTGCCCCAGCGCAGCGCCTCGCGGAAGCTCGGCGCGCCGACGGGCATCACCATGAACTCCTGGAGGTCGATCGAGTTGTCGGCGTGGGCGCCGCCGTTGACGACGTTCATCATCGGCACCGGCAGCACGTGGGCGTTGGCCCCGCCGACGTAGCGGTACAGCGGGATCTCGAGCTCGGCTGCGGCAGCCTTGGCGACCGCCAGGCTGACGCCGAGGATCGCGTTCGCGCCCAGGCGGCCCTTGTTGTCGGTGGCATCGAGGTCGCACAGGGCGATGTCGATCGCGCGCTGGTCGAGGGCGTCGAACCCCGCCAGCACGGAGGCGATCTCGCCGTTCACGTTGCCGACCGCGGTGCTGACACCCTTGCCGCCGAAGCGATCGCCGCCGTCGCGCAGCTCGACGGCCTCGTGCTCGCCGGTGGACGCCCCCGACGGCACGGCGGCGCGGCCGCGGGCGCCGCTGTCCAGTTCCACCTCCACCTCGACCGTGGGGTTGCCCCGCGAGTCCAGGATCTCCCGCCCGACGATGCCGACGATCTCACTCATGGCAGGGCACGCTACTGAACGGCCTTCGTCCGGGCGGACTCCGGCACGGCGCCCGCGGCGACGGTCACTCGCTCGCTTTGACCTCGTCCCACAGCATGTCGAGCGTCGTCAGATCGGCGGCGCGCAGGTCGATCGCGCGCTCGGCCGCCAGGCGCTCGACGCCCTCGAAGCGGCGGCGGAACTTGTCGGTTGCGACCCGCAACGCGACCTCGGGTTCGACGCCCAGGTGACGAGCGACGTTGACGACGGCGAACAGCAAGTCGCCGACTTCGCCGGCGACCGCGGCCGGCTCGCCGTCGGCGTGGGCGGCGAGGACTTCGTCGAGCTCTTCGGCGATCTTGGGGACCGCGCCGCTCACGTCCGGCCAGTCGAAGCCGACCTTGGCCGCTTTCGACTGCACGGCATCCGCGTACGACAGCGACGGCAGCGAGCGGGCGACGCCGTCGAACACCGAGGTGCGGGCCTTTTCCGCACGCTTGATCTCGTCCCATGTGCGCAGGACCGCTCCGCTGCTCTCGGCGGCGGCGTCACCGAACACGTGGGGGTGGCGTCGCACCAACTTGTCGTGGATGCCGCGCGCGATGTCGGCCATCGAGAAGCGGCCCTGCTGCTCGGCGATCACGGCATGGAACTCGATCTGGTAGAGCAGGTCGCCAAGCTCCTCGACGAGGGCCTCGTCGGTGGCGGGATCGTCGGGATCGAGCGCGGTCAGCGCGTCGACGACCTCGTACGTCTCCTCGATGAGGTAGGGGATCAGGCTGGCGTGGTCCTGCTCGCGATCCCACGGGCACCGCTCGCGCAACGTGCGAGCGAGGGCGTGGAACTGCATCACCTCGTGACCGACCGGCGCTGCGAGGCGCGGCACGTAGATGCATGTCAGGTGGTCGGCTTCGACGGTGCGGTCGAGCTCGGCCCACGTGGTCTCGACGATCGCTTCGTCCGGTGTTCCGAGACGCTGGAGGATCGTCACCGGCTCGTCGCCCCGAGCGCTTTCTGCGGCGAGCTTGATATCGCTGAGCACCCAGTTCGCATGGGCGTGCGCGACCAACAGCGGCCCGGGGAGGCCCGCCGCGGCCGTGGCGAACGCGTGCCCGTCGACGAGCGTGAGGCGCGACTCGACGGGGTCGATGCCGAGGCGTGCGTAGGCGAGGTCGAGGAAGCTGATCGCCGGCAGGATCTCGACGGCGACGCGGGTGTCGGCTCGCAGCAGGGCGACGCTGCGTTCGAGGACGAGCGGGCTGCCGGGGACCGCGTAGAGGACCGTTCCATGCTCGCCGGCAGCGGCGACGAGCCGTTCGACGATCGTTGCGTAGACGTCGTCGAACGTGTCGGCCTCCTCGTACAGGTCGTCGAAGTCGGCCGCCGGCTCACCGACGACATGGGCGCTCGGGTGACGGCGCGTGCGGAGGAAGCGGTGGTCGATCGCGGTGATCGCGTCGATGGTGTGGGCGGTGACGTACTCGTCGCCCCCCGGCCCCAGGCCGACGACGACGACCCGCGCGCCGCTCACGCCGTGACGACGCTGCCGCGCGCGGGATCCCAGCGCCCGTAGGCGGGATCGATCGTGATATCGCCGGTGGCCAGCAGACCGATGGCCAGGAGCGCGCCGGGGGCCTGCGGGAAGTTGGCCTCGATCGCGTCGCGTGCCGCCTCGTATGTCTGCACGCTGACGACGACCCACCCGTTCTCGACGTCGACGACGGTCGGCACGCCCGGACGGGCGTCGATCAGGCCGGCGACCACCTCCGGCTCTTCGAGGCCGCCCCACAGCCGATCGAACGACGCGCACTCGGCGCCGGGGCCGCGGATCTCGGCGTCGGGCCCTGCGGCCTCGGCCAGCGTGGCGCCCTCGCGCAGCTGCTGGGCGATCGACGTCGCCTGGCCGCTCGAACCGACCGTCACCGCCTCGTAGCACGCCAAGCCGATCGACGCCGGCCGCTCGGCATAGCGTGCGGCGAGCTCGTCGTTGGACGGGCTCGGGACGCGCTGGAGCGCGCCGGCGCCGACCTCGCGGTAGAGGACCGCCGTCTGAAGCCGGCTCGAGTACGAGAAGAACGGAGCGTCGGTCGGCAGCTGGCTGGTGTAGCCGTTGCGGTCCTCGTCGGTGAGCTGAACCTCGGCGCCGTCGAGCACCTTGCGGATCGCCGCGCCGTACACGAAGCGGGTCAGCTCGCCGGCGGCGCGCGAACCGGACACGACGTCGGCATCACCGGCGTCGGCGCGCAGGAACTCCTCGAACGTGTCCCGTGTGAACTCGTCCCCGTCGATCGACGCGGCGACGTCGTTGTCGGTGAAGGTGGAGCATGCGGTGAACGCCGCGGCGCACACGAGCGCGCACGACACGGCGGCGAATCGGCGGATCACGGGAGCGACCCTACTGGCTGGGGTTCCGCCGACGCCTGTGCGGCGGGCACCAGCTCGCGCAGGAAGCCCACCAGGAACGACGCGACGTCCCTGCCGCGCGGCAGGGGCACGATCAGCTGCTTCAGGTCCTCCTTCACGACCGCGTCGCGGGCGAGGCGCCTCAGTCGCAGCGACTCGCTGGTCTTCAGCGCGATCGGCGCGAGCCGCGCCTGGTTCGACACGATCGTGACGTCGTTGACGCCGAGGCGATGGCATTCGGCGCGCAGCACGCCGATGGTCAGCAACGCCTCGGCGGGCGGCGGCACGGGGCCGTAGCGGTCCTCCCATTCCGCGCGGATGTCGTCGACCTCGGACTGCTGCGTGACCGCTGCGAGCCGGCGGTACGCCTCCAGCCGCAACTCCTCCTTGGTGACGTAGTCGGCGGGGAGGTACGCGTCGCTCGGCACGTCGAGCTTGATCTCCGCGGGTTCGCTGACCTCTTCGCCCTTCATCTCGGCGACCGCCTCGGTGACCATCTGGCAATAGAGGTCGTAGCCGACCGCCGCGATGTGGCCGCTCTGCGCTTCGCCGAGCAGGTTGCCGGCGCCGCGGATCTCGAGGTCGCGCATCGCGATCTTGAACCCGCTGCCGAGTTCGGTGCTCTCGCCGATCGTGCGCAGCCGCTCGTACGCATCCTCGCTCAGCGTCCGGTCGCGCGGGTGGAACAGGTAGGCATAGGCGCGCTGGCCGCTTCGGCCCACGCGACCCCGCAGCTGGTGCATCTGGCCCAGGCCCAGCAGGTCTGCGCGCTCGACGACCAGCGTGTTCACCGTCGGCATGTCGATGCCGCTCTCGATGATCGTCGTGCACACGAGCACGTCGTACTCGCCTTCCCAGAAGTCGACGACGACCTGTTCCAGCGCGCCCTCGTCCATCTGACCGTGGGCGATGGCGATGCGCGCCTCGGGCACCAGCTCGCGCAAGCGCGCCGCGCACGTGTCGATGCTGCGCACGCGGTTGTGGACCCAGAACACCTGCCCTTCCCGCAACAGCTCGCGCCGGATGGCCTCCACCGCGACGCGCTCGTCGTATTCGCCGACGAACGTGAGGATCGGCTGCCGGTCGGCGGGCGGCGTCTGGAGAAGGCTGAGGTCGCGGATGCCGACGAGGCTCATCTCCAACGTGCGGGGGATCGGCGTGGCCGACAGGGTCAGCACGTCGACGTTGGTCTTGAGCTTCTTCATCGCCTCCTTGTGCTGCACGCCGAAGCGCTGCTCCTCGTCGACGACCAGCAGGCCGAGATCCTTGAACTTGACGTTCTCCTGGAGCAGCCGGTGCGTCCCGATGACGCAGTCGACCTCGCCCGTGGCCAACCCGTCGATCACCTTGCGGGCCTGCGCCGGCGTGAGGAAGCGGCTGAGCACCTCGACGCGGATCGGATAGCCGGCGAACCTGTCGGCGAACGTGTTCCCGTGCTGCGTGGCGAGCAGCGTCGTGGGGGCCAGGACGGCGACCTGCTTGCCGTCCTGGATCGCCTTGAACGCGGCGCGCACGGCGACCTCGGTCTTGCCGAAGCCGACGTCGCCGCACACGAGGCGGTCCATCGGATACGGACGCTCCATGTCGACCTTGATGTCGTCGATCGCCGTGCGCTGATCGGGCGTCTCGACGTACGGGAACGCCTCCTCCATCTCGCGCTGCCAGGGGGTGTCGGCGCCGAAGGCATGGCCCGCGGCGTTGACGCGCTTCTGGTAGAGGACGACGAGCTCCTGCGCGATCTCGCGCACGGCCGAGCGCACCCGCTGCTTGGCCTTGGCGAAATCCGAGCCGCCCAGGCGATGCAACGTCGGGGCTTCGCCGCCGACGTACTGCCGGATGGTGTCGATCTGATCGCTCGGCACGTACAGCTTGTCGCCGCCCTTGTACGCGAGGAGCAGGTAATCGCGCTCGATCCCGCCGATGGTGCGCTTCACCATCCCCTCGTACTGGCCGACGCCGTGCTGGTAGTG
This sequence comes from uncultured Ilumatobacteraceae bacterium, assembly GCA_964529005.1. GTDB lineage: Bacteria > Actinomycetota > Acidimicrobiia > Acidimicrobiales > Ilumatobacteraceae > CAZGUH01. Next base: position 45,508 of record CAZGUH010000020.1, read on the forward strand.
GACGACGTAGCTGCCCGGAGTGAGATCGGCGAAGAAGCCGGCCGACTCGCGCTTGCGCGGTCGGGCCTGGCGGTGCGCGCGCCGGCGGCCCGTGAGATCGGCCTCGGCGACGACCGCCAGCTTGGCGGCCGGGATCGTGAAGCCGCGGTGCAACGGGGCCGTCACGACGTAGCCGCCCGGACGTGTGAGGTCGGCCGAGGCTCCGGCTTGCGAGAAGCCCAGCCCCCGTTCGCCCAGCATCGTGGCCAGGCGGGCGGCGCTGCCCTCGCCGTCGGCGGCGACGACGACGCGGTAGCCGCTGGCGAGCAGGTCGCGCAGGCGGTTGCCCAGCGCGTCCGGCTCGCCGACGACCGGACCCCAGCCGGACGCTTCGACGAGCGGGGATTCCGGCGATTCCGGAGCCGCGCTCACCGTCCAGGTGTCGCGGGCACGGTCGCCGGCCAGCAGCCGGTCGGTGTCGGCGTGCAGCCGAGGAAACGTGCGCTCGGCATCGCGGGCCCACGTGCTGGCGAGGGCTCGGGCCAGGTCGTCCTCTTCGGCGAGCAGATCCTTCGCCCGGTCGCGCATCCGGCGCGGCTCGACGAGGACGACCTTCGCGTTCGGCGGCAGCACATCGGTGAGCAGCTGGTCGGCCGCGCCGTCGTCGATCAGCCACGGCAGCCAGCTCTCCATGCCGTCGAACAGCGAGCCGTCCGCCAGGCGCTCCCAGTGCTCGCGGCCCCATGGTTCGGCGCCGACCAGCTGAGCCGCCCGCTCGCGCACGTCGTCGGTGGGGATCAGCTCGCGGGCGGGGAAGATGCACGCGCTCGCCAGGTCGGCAGTGCTGCGCTGGTCGCTGACGGCGAACGTCGTCAAACGATCGACCTCGTCGCCCCACAGGTCGATGCGCACCGGCGCGTCAGCGGTCGACGGGAAGACGTCGATGATCGCTCCCCGCCGGGCGACCTCACCGCGATGTTCGACGAGCTCCTCGCGGCGGTACCCGGCGACCACGAGGCGCGTGAGCAGGTCGTCGGCGTCGAGGACGTCGCCAGGCCGGATCTCGACGGGCTCGGTCGTCGTGGCTCCCGGCCCGAGCTTCTGGAGCAGGGCGCGCACGCTGGCGACGACGACCTGCGGGCAGCGCTCGGGATCGCGCAGCCGCCACAGCACCTCGAGCCGCCGCCCCATCGTCTCGACGCTCGGGCTGACGCGCTCGAACGGCAGCGTCTCCCACGCCGGGAACAGCGCGACCTCGCGCTCGGGCAGGAACTGGATCAGGTCGTCGAACAGCTGGCCGGCGGCGGTGCCGGTGGGGCAGGCGACGATCAGGGGCCTGCGGCCGCTGAGCGTGGCGAGGCCGGCGATCGTGACGGCGCGGGCGGCTTCCGGCACCGCGACGACCGCGTCCGGCCGGCCGATGGCCTGGGTCACCGCCGGTTCGTCACGCAGCAGAGAGGGAAGGGAGGCGAGACGCATGGGCCCTGGCAGGGTACTGGCCTTGAACTGCGTCGCCTCGTGCCGAAGCAGGGTGCCGTGGTGACCAGAGCGGACAGGGTGAAGGCGGCGTGCGCGGCGATCTCGGTCGCGCTCGCGGCGTGTGGTGGTGGGCGGGAGCAAGCGGACACCGTGGAGGCGCGGGAGCCCGCGCCCGCGCCGTCGGTCGAATCGCTCGGGCCCGTCGCTCCGGCCGCGGCGATGCTGCCGGGAGCGGCGAGCGCGTCGGTGACGACGCGGGCCAACATCGTCGAGCTGGCCGCGGTGGCCACGGGAGCGCCCCCGCTGGCGCGGAATTAGCTCTACTCGGCGTCGCTGCGGCTGTTGAAGCGCTGCATCGCCTGGTCGAGCCCGGCGTTGACGATGACCTCGACCGCGTCGGCGGCTTCGATGACCGCGACGTCGAGCAGTTCGCGTTCGCGTGCCGGCATCCTGCTGAGCACGTGATCGGCGCCCCGCTCCTTGCTGGGAGGCTTGCCGACGCCGATGCGCACCCGCACGAAGTCCTGCGTGTGGGTGTGGGCGACGATGCTGCGCAGCCCATTGTGTCCGGCCAGGCCGCCTCCGAGCTTGATCCGCACGGTCGACGGCGGCAGGTCCAGCTCGTCGTGCACCACGATGAGATGCCGCGGCTCGGCCAGCTTGTACCGGCGCACCAGCGCCTGCACCGCTCGGCCGCTGTCGTTCATGTACGTGGTGGGAAACGCCAGCACGGCGCGCTGGTCGCCCACCCGGCTCTCCGCCACCAGGGCGTTGTCGCGGCCGGGCTTCAGCGAGCCACCAGCGCGCTCGGCGAGCAGCTCGACGACCTCCGCGCCCACGTTGTGCCGGCTGTGGGCGTACTCCTTGCCGGGGTTACCGAGACCGACGATCAGCCAAGGGAACGTCGCAGGGCGCTCCGAGCGCCCGAACAGGCCCATCGACCTCTCGCCGCTAGGGCCGGGTCACTCGGCGGGGGTGCTCGCCTCGCCCGCCGGCTCGCCGCCAGCGCCTTCCTCGCCACCAGCTGCTTCGCCTTGCGCGGCCGCCTCGGCGCGGGTGAGCAGGACGGTGACGATCGGAGTGTCCGGGTCGGCCGTGGCGGTGACGCCCGCGGGCAGCGTGATGTCGCCGAGACGGACGATGTCGCCGATCTGGAGGTCGGTGACGTCGACGACGATCTCGGCCGGCACGTTGTTCGGGGTCGTGACGATCTCGATGGTGTCGACGGCCGGGTCGACCAGACCACCGTTGCTGAGCACCGCCTTGGCCTCGCCGTGCAGGTGCAGCGGCACGTGCATCGTGATCTGCTCGGACATGCTGATCTGGAGGAAGTCGACGTGGTTGACCGTGCGGCGCACCGGGTGGCGCTGCACCTCCTTGATCACCGCCGGGTACGTCGTGCCGTCGACGTCGAGTGACAAGATCGTGTTCAGACCCGCCGCGCCGCTGAGGGCCGTGCGCAGATCGCGCCGATCGACGGTGAGCGGCACGGGGGTCATTCCGTGGCCGTAGAGGACCGCCGGGATCTTGCCCTCGGCGCGCAGGCGGCGCGAAGCGGACGAGCCGGTGGCCCGACCGGGGGTGGCGACGAGCGTGGTCTGGGACATTGCGAGCCTCGAGCTTCAGCGGGCGACAGAACGGCGTGCCAGCCTATCGGCCGCGCGCCCGAACGCGCCAGGGGCACCCCGACCCCAGCCAACACCACCCCGACCCCAGCCAACACCACCCCGACCCCATGGGCGCGATCCGCTGCCGTGCCGGCACCCGATCGCGCCCAAGCCAGCTGCTTGGGCGCGGGATGTCGCGGTGACGGCAGCCGGACGCGCCCAAGCCAGCTGCTTGGGCGCGGGCTGTCGCGGTGATGGCAGCCGGACGCGCCCAAGGGAAAGGGTGGGTCGAGGGGCGGGGGCGGCGACCGCGGCGGGTCAGGCCTGGTTTTCGCCGCCGAAGATCTCGCTGACGCTGGTGTCGTCGAACACGGCAGCCAGCGCTTCGGCGAGGATGCGGCCGACGCTCAGCACCTCGATCTTGTCGAGCGACTTGTCGGCCGTCAGCGGCAGCGTGTTGGTGAGCACCAGCCGGTCGATCGCCGAGTTCTTGATGCGATCGATCGCCGGTCCGGACAGCACGCCGTGCGTCGCCATCGCCCACACCTCGGTGGCGCCGCGGTTGAACAGCAGCTCGGCGGCCGAGACGATCGTGCCGCCGGTGTCGATCATGTCGTCGGTGAGGATGCACTGCCGGCCCTCGACCTCGCCGATCACGTCGAGCGCCTGCGCCACGTTGGTGCTGCCCTTCGGGCGGCGCTTGTAGATGAACGCCAGGTCGGCGCCGACGTGCTGCGCCATGCGCTCGGCGACCTTGATGCGGCCTGCGTCGGGGGAGACGATCACCGGGTCGTTGGCGTGCGCGCGGACGTAGTCCTCGAGCACCGGCATCGCCGTCAAATGATCGACCGGACCGTCGAAGAAGCCCTGGATCTGGCCGCTGTGCAGATCGATGCTGATCATCCGCTTGGCGCCCGCGGCACGGAACATGTCGGCGATCAACCGGGCGCTGATCGGCTCGCGGCCCTCCGCCTTGCGGTCCTGGCGTGCGTATCCGTAGAAGGGGACGACCGCTGTGATGCGCTTCGCCGAGGCCCGCTGCGCGGCGTCGATCATGATCAGCTGCTCCATGATCGAGTCGTTGATGCTGCGGCCGTCGCACCCGAAATGGGTCTGCATGATGAACACGTCGCAGCCGCGCACGCTCTCGCCGAAGCGCGGCCGGACCTCACCGTTGGCGAACTCGACGAGGTTCGGCTGCCCGAGCTCGATACCGAGGTAGCCGGCGACCTCTTCGGCGAGCGCTGGATGTGTCCGGCCCGAGTAGAGCGCCATCCGCTTGAGAGTGAACTTCTCGATCGGCGTGGCGTCCGACTGGTCGTCCATGTGCGCTGCTGTCTTTCTCGTGCTCGCCCCTACGCCTTGGCAGTGTAGAAGGACCCGGTCGTCACACCCGCAGCGACGTGGCTGCCAGGCGGCAGGTGAGCGAACGGGCCGACCCGCGCGTCGTCACCGACCTCGGCGTCGCGGCCGACCGTGTGCTCGAGGACGCAGCCGCCGCCGATCACGCAATCGACGAGCCGGGTGTCGGGGCCGATCTCGCATCCGTCGCCGATGATCGTCATCCCCTGCAGGATCGTGCCCGGGTAGAGCGTCACGTCGCGGCCGAGTTGAACGGTGACGTCGATGAACGTCTGGCGCGGGTCGAGCATCGTCACGCCGCTGAGCAGCCAGCGGCGGTTGGTTCGCGACCGCAGCTCGCGCTCGGCCAGCGCCAGCTGCCAGCGGTCGTTGACGCCCTGCGTCTCGGCTGCCGGCGCGTCGACGCAGCCGATGCGGTGACCCATGCCGCCCAGGACGCCGATCGCGTCGGTGAGGTAGTACTCGCCCTGGCTGTTGTCAGGCGACAGGTGCCGCAGCGCCGGTCCGAGCAGGTCGCGCCGGAACGCGTAGATGCTCGTGTTGACCTCGGTGATCGCCCGCTCGTCGTCGGAGGCGTCGCGCTGCTCGACGATGCGCAGCACACGCCCGTCACGGCCGCGCACCACGCGGCCGTATCCGGTCGGGTCGTCGAGCTGCGAGGAGACGATCGTGGCCGCGTTCCCTTCGGCGGCGTGCGTGGCGACCAACGTGGCCAGCGTCTCCGGCGTGAGCAGCGGCGTGTCACCGGGCAACACGACGATCGTCGATTCGTCGTCGAGGTCGTCGCCGTCGATCGAGCCCAGGCCGATGAGGGCCGCGTCGCCCGTGCCGCGCTGCACGGGCTGCTCGACGAACGACACGTTCGCCCACGCCGGCGCCTGTTCCTGCACCTTCTTCGTCACCCGCTCCGCGCCGTGGCCGACGACGACGACGGTGCGGTCGATCGGCAGGCCGTCGAGCGCGTGGATGACGTGCATGACGATCGGCCGCCCGCACACCATGTGCAATGGCTTCGGGCGGTTGGAACGCATGCGGGTGCCCTCACCGGCGGCGAGGACGATCGCGGAAACGGCCATCGCCCTTGTTCTACCGCAGCCCGACGCCAAATCGCGGGAGGGTGAGGGCAGCTCCGGGGAGAGGACTCGAACCCCTATAAACGGGACCAAAACCCGCTGTCCTACCATTGAACGACCCCGGACGGATCGGTGGCCACGGTAGCCGGGCTATGGCGGGCCACCGCAGTTCCGGTAGCGTTGCCCGAGCTATGGGTTCGCTGATCAAGAAGCGCCGCAAGCGCATGCGCAAGAAGAAGCACAAGAAGATGCTGCGGCGGACGCGCCACCAGCGTCGCAAGTAGTCCATCGACCGCCCCGACGGGCGGTCGATCTGCGTTCAGGCGCGGGTGCGCGTCACGAGGACGTGGGCGCCGGGCAGGGCGGTCGCCAGGTCGGCCCGGGCGCCGGGCAGGAACCACGTCGCCCCGCTTCCCGCGAGCCGGGGGCGCTCTCCGGCGACGGCGGTGATCCGCTCCCGCCACGTCGCGAACTCCGGCACGGCGGCGACCGCGGCCGGTTCGAGGTCGTTGCCCCGGTCGCCGTGCGGGCCGCCGAGGTCGTCCCACATCCGGTACACCGCAGGCGTCGGCACGTGCAACGGCGGGATGACGAGCGTCAGGGTCTCGGTCCGCGCCGCGATCGGCGTGACGATCTCGCCGATGCCGCGCACCATCGCCCGACCGCCGACCATGCAGAACGGGACGTCCGCGCCGATCTGCGCCGCGTCGGTGAGATCGTGCACACCCGCCCAGCGCAGCAGCGCGGCGGCGTCGGCGGAGCCGCCACCGAGCCCTCCGCCGTTCGGGACCCGCTTGTCGATGTGCACGTGCGCGGTGCGCCCGGCGAGCCGCAGCGCACGCGCGACGAGGTTGGCGCCGTCGGTCGGAACCCCGGCCGCGTAGGCCCCGCCGACGGTGATGCCGTCACCGCGAGGATCGATCTGCAGGCGGTCGGCCAGGTCGAGCTCCGCCATCTCCGCCTCGATGAGGTGATAGCCGTCGGGGCGGACGCCCACGACCCGCAGCGACAGCGTCAGCTTCGCCGGCGCCTCGACCGTCGCGATCGGCGCGGTCGCCTGGCCGGGAACGCGCTCGGCGCGGCCGGTGCTCACGGTCGCGGCCCTGCGACGGCGGCGGCGAGCCGACCCCACTGCTCGATGTCGAGTTCTTCGGGGCGCGCTTCGGGGGCGATGCCTGCGGCGGCGAAGGCCTCCGGCGACACCACGCCCGCGAGGCTGCGGCGCAGCATCTTGCGGCGCTGCCGGAAGCCGGCGCGCACGAGCCCGAAGATCGCGTCCGCTGGCACGCTGCGGTCGACGGCGGGCTCGTCGCGGCGCACGATCTCGACCAGCGCCGACTCGACGTTCGGCCGGGGCACGAACACGCTCGCCGGGACGGCGCCGACGATGCGAGCCTGCGCCCAGTACGCGACCTTCACGGTGACGGCGCCATAGGCGCCGGTGCGCGGCCGGGCCGCGAAGCGCTCCGCCACCTCACGCTGCACCATCACCAGCATGCGCCGGATGGCCGGGACGCCGTCGAGAAGGTCGCAGACCAGCGGCGTGGCGACGTTGTAGGGCAGGTTGGCGACCAGCACCCAGCTCCGCGCGCCGGCCAGCACGCCGTCCCAGTCGACTCGCAGGGCGTCTGCGTGGACGACCGAGACACCGAGCGGCTCGACCGTTTCGCGCAGGATCGGCACGACGCCCGCATCGATCTCCATCGCGGTCACGGCCGCGCCGGTCTCGGCCAGGGCCAGGGTGAGCGACCCCAGCCCGGCGCCGATCTCCACCACGTGATCGCCGGGCCCTACCCGTGCCAGCCGTGCGATGCGGCGCACGGTGTTCGGGTCGGCGACGAAGTTCTGGCCGAGGTCGCGGCGCGGCGCCAGGCCGTGTGCGGACAGCGCGTCGCTGATCTGCCGGCGCGACAGGGTCACCAGGAGATCCGCACCGGCACCGGTGCGTCGACGAGGTCGCCGATCTGCAAGAACGCGCTCTCGTCGAGGACGATCACCAGGCCGTTCGCCAGTCCGAAGGTGAACGTGTTCTGACACGTGACGGTTCGGCCGTTGTTCACGTTGGTGACGCGGATCGTGGCGTTGAGCGGCGCGTGTGGCGAATCGCAGCGGGTCGGCGTGCCTGACCGGACGTACGACGCGAGCCCGGTCACGGCCGTCGACGGATCCGTCGTCGGCACGGCCACGTTGAGCACGACGGGCGAGGGGGGTTTCACCGGCCCGTCGAGGAACACCGGGTGGGTGTCGTTGAAGCCGTCACCGCCGAAGGCGCCGTCGAGCGGTTCGGCCTGGGCGCCGGGACCCCCGCTGCCGCTGGCTGGTGTGGTCGTCGCGGTCGCTGGCGCGGCGTCCTCGCTCGTGGCGGCGTTCACCGCGTCGGCGGCGCCCACGGCTGCGACCGACGGCGCCCCCGTGCCGTCGCGCGCCTCATCGCGGCTCGCCAACCACAGCGTCGGGAGCGCGATCAGGGTGACGATCGTGGCGAACACCAGTCGTCGCCGTTCAGCTGCGGTGAGGAACAGATGGGCTCCGTGAGGCCGGGGCGTGGGCTGTTTCGGCCCACAGCCGGGTCGGCGCGAGCGTACTGGCCCCGAGGGGCGATGGACGATCTGCGCGCCCTCGTCAGCCGCCCAAGCCGGGGAGGACCGCGCGTGTGTTCGCCACCGTGAACGCTGCCACGGCGTCCACGCTTTCGCCACGCAGCGCGGCGACGAAGGCGCCGACATCGACAACATGAGCAGGCTGGTTCTTGCGCCCGCGGTGCGGCACGGGAGCCAGATAGGGGCTGTCGGTCTCGACCAGCATGCGGTCCGCCGGGCACACGATCGCCGCTTCCTGGACGTCGGCAGCATTGGCAAACGTCACGATGCCGCTGAACGACAGGTGGGCCCCGAGGTCGAGGCACCGCCGGGCCGTGTCCGCATCGCCGGTGAAGCAGTGGAACACGGTGCGCTCGGGCGTCCCCTCGGCGCCCAGGACGTCGAACGTGTCGTCCCAGGCGTCGCGGGTGTGGATCACGAGCGGCAGCCCCCGTTCGTGGGCGATCTGGATCTGCGCTGCGAACGCCTCGCGCTGTACGTCGCGGGGCGAGTGCTCATAGAAGTAATCCAGGCCGCATTCACCGATCGCGAGCACGCGTGGCCGGTCGATCAGGTCGACGATCGCGTCGACGCCGTCCTTGGCGTCGTGAGGATGCAGGCCGACCGTGGCCCACACGTCCGGGTGTCGGCCGGCGACCTCGATCGCCGTCAGCGACGACGCGCGGTCGCAGCCCACCGTGAGCATCGCCGAGACGCCCGCCGCACGCGCGGCCTCGATCGCGCCCTTCTCACCGCCGGGCAGACGGTCGTCGATGTGGCAGTGAGCGTCGATCCATGCCGTCGACATGCATGCGTCGCTCACGAGATCGTGCGGCGGGGGAACAGCGGATCGCCCTTGGTCACCGTGAGCCCACCCGGATACCCGCCCCAGGCGGCCGCGGCGGGCAGGCGCTGCGTGTCGGCGGCGCCCGGCAGCCCGATGCGTTCCCACACCTGCTGGCTGGTGGCCGGCATCGCCGGCGAAGCCAGGATCGCCACGAGCCGCAAGACCTCGAGCGCGTCGCCGAGGACCGCGTCGACCGCGGGACCGGGCTCGGCCTTCCACGGTTCGTTCGCCTCGAGATGCGCATTCGCAGCACGGATGAGCTGCCACGTGGCGTCGAGGGCGCGGTTCGGTTGCACCTCGGCCCAGGCGGCGGTCGCGGCGTCGACGGCGCGCGCCGCCGCCTCGGCCAGCGGGCTCTCTGGCGACGGGGCCGGGCCGATACCGCCGCACTTCTTGCCGACCACTGTCGCGACGCGGCTGAGCAGGTTGCCGAGGTTGTTGGCGAGATCGCTGTTGTAGCGGCCGATGAGGCCCTCGTACGTGAAGTCGCCGTCGTTGCCGTACGGCGTGTCGGCCAGCACGTAGTAGCGGAACGCGTCGACGCCGACGTCGTCGACGAGGTCGAGCGGGTTGACCACGTTGCCGGCGGTCTTGCTCATCTTCTCGCCGCCGACCAGCAGCCAGCCTCCGACGGCCCACCCCTTCGGCGGCTCGAGGCCGGCCGAGAGCAGCATCGCCGGCCAGTAGATGCAGTGGAACCGGATGATGTCCTTGCCGATGAGGTGGAAGTCGACCGGCCACCACCGCTCGAAGCGCTCGTCGTCGCTGCCGTATCCCAGGGCGGACAGGTAGTTCGTGAGCGCGTCGAACCACACGTAGGTGACGTGGGCCGGGTCCCACGGGATCGGGATGCCCCACGTCAGCGAGGTGCGGCTGATGCTGAAGTCGCGCAGGCCGCCCTTGATGAAGCCCTTCACCTCGTTGGCGCGGAACGCCGGCACGATCGCGTCGGGATGGGCGTCGTACCAATCGAGCAAGCGTTGCTCGAAGCGGCTGAGGCGGAAGAAGTAGTTCTCCTCCTCGTAGCGGTCGACCTCGCGCTTGTGGATCGGGCAGAGCAACCCGGGCAGCAGCTCGTCCTCGGTGTAGTACTCCTCGCAGGCGACGCAGTAGAGGCCGCTGTACGTGTCGAGCTCGATGTCCCCTGCGTCGTAGCACGCTTGCAGGAGCTTGTGCACCGCCGTGCGGTGCCGCGGCTCGGTGGTGCGGATGAAGTCGTCGTTGGCGATCTCCAGCCGCTGCCACGCCTGCTGGAACTGGGGCGCGATCTCGTCGGCGAACTCGATCGGCGGCTTGCCGGCGGCGTCCGCGGCTTGCTGGATCTTCAGGCCGTGCTCGTCGGTGCCGGTGAGGAAGTAGACGTCGTCGTCGAGGAGCCGGTGCCAGCGGGCGAGCGCATCGGCGACGATGGTCGTGTAGGCGTGACCGAGGTGAGGCTTCGCGTTGACGTAGTAGATCGGGGTCGTCACGTAGAAGCGGCTCACCCTCGCAAGGCTACGGCCCAACCCGCTGGATCTCGGCACGCATGGGCTCGGCTCCAGCGACCGGCGGCGCGGCCCGATCGGCGCCCCGGCCGCCCTCAGCGTGGCGCCGACCGCGCCGTCGCGTAACGGACGCCGGCGGCGAACCCCCCGCTCGCGATCGCGGTCGCGCCGAGCACGTGCGTCGTGCGGCGGATCACCGCCTTGGTGCGCTTGGAGAACACCACGATCGGCCAGCCGCGCTCGGCGGCGACGCGGCTCAGCTTGCCATCGGGGTTGACCGCCACGGGGTGGCCGACCGCTTCGAGCATCGGCAGATCGCTCGCCGAGTCGCTGTACGCGTAGCACTGCGCCAGATCGAACCCCTCCCACCGGGCGAGCTCCCCGATGGCGTCGACCTTGCCGGCGCCGTAGCAGAACGGTCCTCGCAGTTCGCCGGTGTAGACGCCGTCGACGACATCGCTCACGGTGCCGATGCCTCCCGTCATGCCGAGCGACTTGGCGAGCGGCTCGACGAGCTCTTGTGGCGACGCAGAGACGATGTACGTCGCCCGGCCCGCGTGGCGGTGCAGGTCGAGCAAGCGCCTCGCCTCGGGACGGATCTTGTCGATCAGCTTCGGGACGATGCTCGTGTTGAGCGCGATCAACTCGTCCTGGCGGACACCGCTGACGGCGCGCAGGATGCGCTCGCGCACTCTGTTCGTCGTGTCGTCGCTCGCCCCGGCGAGCTTGAACGTGATCGCCCCGAAGCCGTCACGCGCGATCTGGCGGTGCGGGACGAGGCCGGCGCGCCAGGCGGCGATGCCGAAGACGTAGATGCTCGAGCCGCTGATGAGCGTGCGATCGAGGTCGAAGAACGCGGCGCTCGGCCCCGCGGTGACGGGCATGGCAGCGAGCGGGAACGGGTCGAGCGAGGTCACCGGTCCCCATCTGAGCACGCCGACCCGCCGGCGTCGGCGCGCAGCGCCACCTCGTACACCTGGCGCCTCGGCGCCGACAGGCGGGCGGCCACCTGGGCGACCGCGTCCTTCCGGCTGAGCCCGGAACGCATCGCGTCCGCCACCGCCCGGCGGATCTCGTCCTCACCGGTGGGCCCCGCGGCCGGCGCCGGGCCGACCACGACCACGTATTCGCCGCGCGGCTCCACGGTCGCGGCGTGTGCGACGGCCTCGCCCAACGTCCCGCGCCACACCTCCTCGTGCAACTTCGTGAGCTCGCGGGCGAGCGCCACCGCCCGGTCGGGTCCGCAGGCCGCGGCGAGGTCGCCGATGGTGCGGGCGATGCGGTGTGGCGCTTCGTAGAGGACGACGGTGCGCCGCTCGGCGGCGATGTCGGCCACGCGCTGGCGGCGCTCGCTGCCGGAACGGGGGAGGAAACCCTCGTACGTGAAGCGTGACGTGGGGAGGCCGCTGATGACCAGCGCGGTCACGATCGCCGCCGGTCCAGGCACCGCGCTGACGTCGTGGCCGGCGTCGAGAACGGCACGCACCAAGCGTTCGCCGGGGTCCGAGATGCCCGGCGTGCCGGCGTCGGTCACCAGCGCGACGTCGCCTCCGGCGGCGAGGGTGGCGATGACCTCGGGGGACTTCGCGGCCTCGGTGTGGTCGTTGATCACCATCAGCCGCCGCGCCGTCACGCCCGCGTGCTGCAGCAGGCGACCGGTTCGGCGGGTGTCCTCGCAGCAGACGATGGCCGCGGAGCGCAACGTCTCCACTGCCCGCGGCGACAGATCTCCGAGGTTGCCGATCGGGGTCGACACCAGGATCAGTGCTGCCACCTACTCGCGCACCTCGATGGTGTCGCCCACCCGCAGGCCCCAGCGGGCGAACGCTCCGGCCTCGGCTTCGATCACCGTGCGGGCTCGCGGCACCGGCAGGCTCATGCGGTGCCGGGGCATGTGCACCGTCTTGACCACCACCCCGTTTGCGTCGAGGTACGCGACGTCGAGGGCGAAGCGCATGCCGACGGTGTGCACCCACCGGCACGGACGGAGGACGAGCGCGCCGTCGCAGCCATCGCGTCCGAGGAGTCCGCGTCGCCGATCGGCGCGGCGCGCGGCGACTTCGGCGGACGCCAGCACGTGTGTGTCACAGACGAGCCACGCCACGCTTCGAATCTACGGGCTGCGCAGGTAGGTGAGCACGGCGAGCACCCGGCGGTGCTCGGTCTCCGTCGGCGGCAGGTCGAGCTTGGAGAAGATCGAGGAGATGTGCTTCTCGACCGCTCCCTCGCCGACCACGAGATGGCGGGCGATGCCGGCGTTCGACAGCCCTTCGGCCATCAGCGACAGCACCTCGCGCTCGCGCGGTGTCAGGGTGGCGAGCGGTTCATGCCGCCGGCTGCGGGCGAGCAGTTGCGACACGACCTCGGGGTCGAGGGCCGTGCCGCCGGCGGCGACGCGGTGCACCGCCGAGACGAAGTCACCGACGTCGGCGACGCGCTCCTTCAGCAGGTACCCCACGCCGACCGTGCTCTCGCTGAGCAGCTCCGTGGCGTATCTCTCCTCGACGTACTGCGACAGCACCAGCACCGGCGTCGTCGGCCTGGCTGCGCGCAGCTCGATCGCCGCGCGCAGGCCTTCGTCCGTGTGCGTCGGGGGCATGCGCACGTCGACGATGACGATGTCGGGATCGAGCTCCTGCACGGTGGCGAGCAGGCGCCCGGCGTCGCCGAGCGAAGCGACCACCTCGTCGCCGTACTCGCCGAGCAGCCGCGCGATGCCCTCGCGCAGCAGCACCGAATCCTCTGCGATCACGACCCGCATGGCACCTCCGCGACGAGCATCGTCGGCCCGCCCGGGGGGCTGGCGATACGCAGCTTTCCATCGACTGCGGCGATGCGGTCGTACAGGCCGCGCAGGCCGCCGTGGGCATGCGCCGTGGCGCCGCCCACGCCGTCGTCGCCCACCTCGACCACCAGCATGTCGTCGCGCCGAGCGACGCGCACCGTGGCGCGGCGCGCTTGGCTGTGCTTGCTGACGTTCGTCAACGCCTCGGCGACGAAGAAATACGCCGCGGCTTCGACGTGGCGTGGCGGGCGGGTGTCGAGGTCGACGACCACGTCCACCGGCACCGTGCAGCGCGCGGCGACCGCCGAGAGCGCGGCGTCGAGACCGCGATCGGTGAGGACCGTCGGGTGTATCCCGCGGACGAGATCGCGCAGCTCTCCGATGGCTGCCTTCGCCTCTTCGTGCGCCCGGGAGACGAGGGCGACCGCCTGCGGCGAGGCATCGGGCGTCGCGATGAGGCGTTCGCGCGCCAACCCGAGATCCATCGCCAGGGCGACCAACCTCTGCTGCGCGCCGTCGTGGAGGTCGCGCTCGATGCGGCGCAGCTCCTCCGCTGCGCCCTCCACCGATGCGGCGCGGCTCTCGCGCAGCTCCTCGACGCGGTGCTCCAGCTCCTCCTCACGGGTCTTCGACAGCAGGGTGCGGATGAAGAAGCGGTCGCCCGCCGCCAAGCCGCGCAGGATCCACGGTGCGATGGCGGCGAACAGCAGACCGACGACGACGAGGCCGACCTGGTAGAGCACCCGCAGGCCGCCCTCGATGCCGCCGTTGTCGCCGAAGTTCGGCGGAGAGAACCACCCCCAGATCGGCGAGGTGACCCCACCGACCGCGAGCGAGAGCACGACGACGGTGATGGTGAACGTGAAGATGCCCCACGGCAGGGCGAGGACGCCGAAGACCAGGCCGCGCCATCCCGGGCCGTCGGTCAGGGCGGCCCACGCTCGCTTCCACAGCGAGCCGGTCGAGGCAAGACGGTCGAACGGCGTCAGCCGCACGCCCAGAAAGGCCTGCGCTCGCGCCCGCTGGATCGTTCCGATCAGGCGCCCGGCGAGGATCGTCGCGATCAGCAGCGGAACGCCGACGAGTGTGATCAGCAGGCCGGCGCTCAGCGACACGAGCGTGACGACGGCGGTGAAGAACGCGATGCCGGCGGGCAGGTTCAACACGAGGTGCGCCGATTCGAGCCAGGTCCGCGCCTGGGTCCACGGTGCGTAGAGCCGCTTCATGTCGCCGGCCGCCGTCTGGTCGTCATCCCGATCACACCATCATGTTGGCGACGCGTCGCTCGCGCCACCATCCGGCCTCCCGGCGAATGCGGCGTGGGGTTATCCCCCGCCGCGGCAGCGCCTCATCGGGCGTGCCACTCCTTGGCCAGAAGCTCGATGCTCGCCGTCCGTTCCGCGATCCCGTGGGTCACCGTGCTGACCATGATCTCGCGGGCTCCGGTGTCGGCCGCCAGCTCCTCCAGTCGATCCACTGCCGCGGCGGGGGCGCCGACGATGCGCGACGTGCCCATCGAGGCCGCCTCGCGCATGTCCGGATGCGCCGCTGCGTCGGCCGGGCTCGGCAGCGGGAAGAAGCGGCCCGTGCGCCGGACCAGCAGCATCAGCCGTCCCGGACCGGCGAACCATTGCGCCTCCTCGTCGGTCGGGGCGGTCAGCACGTTGGCCGAGACGATCGCGTACGGCTCGTCGAGGATCGCCGACGGCCGGAAGCTCTGGCGGTAGAGCGCGAACGCCTGGACAGTGGCCGAGCGCGGGGCCATGTCGAAGTGGTGCGCGAACGAGAACGGCAGACCGAGCATGCCGGCCAGCTGCGCGCTGTAGCCGCTCGAGCCGAGCAGCACGATCCACGGGCTCGACCGCGGGACCGGCGTGGCGCGGAATCGCTTCCACAGCCCCTCGTCCGTGCGCGGGTCGCCGAGCAAGCCCATGAGGTCGAGCAGGTGGCGGGGAAAGTCCTCTGCTCCGAGGGCGTCAGGGCTGCGCCGCAAGGCGGCGGCCGTCGCCATGTCGGTGCCCGGCGCGCGGCCGATGCCGAGATCGATACGCCCGGGATGCAGAGCTTCGAGCATCGCGAACTGCTCCGCCACGACCAGCGGGGGATGGTTCGGCAGCATGACGCCGCCGGAGCCGACGCGGATCGTCGACGTGCGCGCCGCGAGATGGGCGATCAGGACCGGCGGGGTCGTGCTCGCCACCGTGGGCATGTTGTGGTGCTCGGCGACCCAGAACCGGGTGTAGCCATGAGCCTCGGCGTGGCGGGCCAGCGTCGTGGTGTCGCGCAGGGCGTCAGCACTGGTGGCGCCCTCGCTCACGATCGCCAGATCGAGGGCGGACAGCAGCGGCCGCGCGGAGGTGTTCGGCGCACTCATGATCGACGTCGTGCAACCCGGGACCCGGCTGCGCCATTCCCTGGCTGGCGATCAGCCGTCGATGCCGGCGAGGTGGGCGGAGAACCAGCGGATCGTTCGCGCCCACGCGTCGCGAGCCGATTCGGCGTGGTAATCGGCCCGCTGGTCGCAATGGAACCCGTGGCCGGCTTCGGGATAGCGCACGATCTCGGTGACGACGGGCGCGCTCGCCGCGGCGACCCGGAGCTGCTCGACGTCCTCGACGGGAATGCCGGTGTCACGGTCACCGAACAGCCCGAGCCACGGGGCGCGCAGCTGGGGGGCGGCGTCGATGAGCGAGGGGAAGCCGAAACGCCCGGTCGCGACACCGCCGCCATAGAACGTGACCGCGGCCCCGAACGGGCGGACGGTGGCCGCGCTCAGTGCGACCGTGCCGCCCATGCAGAACCCCACGATGCCCACCTTGGCGGCTGGCATGCCGGCCGTGTCGAAGTGCGCTAGGGCGGCGTCGATGTCGTCGAGGATGCCCTCGGCGGTGAGCTGCTGAAAGTGCGGCATGACCGGAGCGAAGTCGTCGTAGCCGAACTGCGGGTCGCCGGTGCGGTGGAAGAGGTGCGGCGCGGCAGCGAGCCAGCCCGCCGCGGCGAAGCGCCCGCATACGTCTTCGATGTGGGCGTTCACGCCGAACGCTTCCTGCACCACGATGAGGCCGCCGAGCGGCTCGCCCTCCGGGGCGTGGATCGAGAGCGGAGTCTGTGCCATATCGGGTCGCACCGTACCGCGCGCCGCTGACAGGGTCGGCCGTCTCGTGCCGCCTCGGCGGACGTCGTCGACGGGCGCTTGCTACACGTTGAAGCGGATCTCCAGCGTGTCGCCGTCGACGACCTCGTAGTCCTTGCCCTCGATGCGGATCTTGCCGAGCTCTTTGGCCTTCGTCCAGGAGCCGATCTCGAGCAGTTCGTCCCAGTGGATGACCTCGGCGCGGATGAATCCACGCTGGAGATCGCTGTGGATCCGGCCTGCGCACTCGGGCGCCTTCGACCCGGCGCGGAAGGTCCAGGCGCGGCTCTCCTTCTCGCCGGTGGTGAGGAAGGTGCGCAGTCCCAGCAGGTGGTAGGCGCTGCGCACCATGCGCGTCAGGGCGCCCTCGCCGAGACCCAACCCGTCGAGCATCTCGGCGCGTTCGGCGGGATCCTCGATCGCCGCGGCCTCGGCTTCGAGCTGCACGCACATCCCGATGACCTCGACGTTGTCGCCGGCTTCGTTGAGCTCGGCGCGCAGCTTGGCCTCGTGCCCCGGGATCGCGTCGAGGTCGTCCTCGCCGACGTTGACCACCGCCAGCACCGAGCGGTTGGTGAGCAGGAAGTGCGGCGCCAACGCTTCGCGCACGTCGGCCTTGAGGCCGGCGCGGTAGAGCGGGCGGCCGTCCGCCAGCGCGGCGTGGGCCTCGGCCAACGCGTCGGCCTCGGCCGCGAGCGTGCGGTCGAGCTTGGCGGCCTTCTGCGTGCGGGCCAAGCGGCTCTCGACCGTTTCCAGATCGGCGAGCGCCAGCTCGAGTTCGACCACGCGCAGGTGGTCGAGCGGGTCGGACGGGCCGGGAACGTCGTCGTCGACGAACGCGCGTAGCACGAAGACGATCGCGTCGACCTCGCGGATGTTGGCCAGGAACTTGTTCCCGAGCCCCTCGCCCTTGCTCGCGCCCTCGACGAGGCCGCCGATGTCGACGACCTGCACCGCGGCGTGCACGACGTTGCGGCTCTTGCTCATCGCGGCAAGCGCATCGAGCCGATGATCGGGCACCTTCGACACCCCGATGTTCGGATCCTTGGTGGCGAAGGCGTACGGCGCGGCGAGGGCGCCGCCACCCGTGAGAGCGTTGTACAGCGAGCTCTTGCCCGCGTTCGGGAGGCCGACCAGGCCGAAGCGTTCCATGCGAAAGGCCGAGGCTAGCGGTCGATCGACCGGCTCCTTCCGGTCCGCGCCCACCCGCGCACTCATTTGCCGGCGTGACCGCCCGCCGCCTGCTGCGCCTGCTCGCCGCCCTCTCGTTGCTGGGCGCGCTGGCGTGGGCGGTCACGATGCCTCCTGCACGCGCCGCCGCCGAGCCCCTCGCCACGTCGATCCCGGCGCACTGCCGTGCGCACACCTCGTTCTCGGGCGGCGCCGACCTCGCGAACGACTACCGCTGCGCCGGGCTCGCCCTCGACTTCCACGTGTGGGGCCCCGGCGCGTCACCGTTCCCGATCTGGGCGGGCCAGTGGCTGTTCGTCGACGAGGCAGGGCAGTTCCGGGTCGGCTCGTGCACGTTCAACCGCGGGATCCATCCGTCGATCACCGCGCCCAGCGCCCGTGTCGGTCAGTCGTTTCCGAACGACCCGAGCGGGGCGAAGGCGGCGTACCTCACTTGGCGCTACGGCGACACGACCGACGATCTCACCGCCGCTGCGCTGTGGGCGGTGTTCCACTACTACGCGCAGGACGCGGCCGGCACCACCCGCAATCCGAACGGCACGGCCCCGCTGATCTCCCGTCTCGACCGCGTCGGCGAGCAATCCGGGCGCAACGACGTCGAGGAAGCGGCTCTGCGCCTCGATGCCGAAGCCGCTCGCTTCGCGGGGCCCTTCACGCTCGATCTGTCATGGAGCGGGGGTGCGGTGCACGCCGCGGTGCGCGCCGGCGGTGAAGGGGTGCCCGGGGTCCCGATCACGTTCAGCACGGGAGCGACGGTCACCACCGGCGGTGACGGCACAGTTCGCTTCGCGCTCTCGCTGCCCGGCGGCCGATCGACCATCACGGCCAGCGCCCGCCGCCCCGGCGCAGCCGTGGTGTATCGAGGCCGGCCGGCGGGCAGCGACCCCCACGGCGCCCAAACCCTGATCACGGGAGGCTCGGCGAGTGCGATGACGGCCTCGGTCACCGTCGACATCCCATTGCCCTCGACGACCACCACCCCGCCCATGACGTCGGCCCCACGCACGACCACGACGACGACCACGACGCCGCGGCCCGCCACGACGCTCGTCGCCACGACCACGACGTCGACGCCGACCACCAGCTCGACGTCGACCACGTCGTCCAGCACGTCGACGTCCACAACCTCCACGACGTCCACGACGTCGACGACGAGCTCGACGTCGACGACGTCCACCACCGTGGCTGCGCCGACGTCGACAACCGCCAGCGTCCCTCCCACCACGGCCATGCCCACGTCGACCGCCCCTCTGGTCACGTACGCGTCCGCGACGACGACCTCCACCGTCGCGCTCGCAGCCACGACGTCGACCTCGACGACCGAGGCTCCAGATGTTCCGCCTCGGTTGCCCCGCACCGGGGGCGGCGACGGCTCGGAGAGCCGGGTCGTCTTCGTGGCGATCGCATGCGTGGTGGCAGGCGGAGGGCTCGTGGACGCCGTTCGCCGCCGGTCCCGCGCCGCCGACCCGTAGCCTGGCCTCCGACGCCCGCGCTTATCTCGACCGAAGACTCGCCAACCGCAACACCAAGACAGAAGCGCTGCGAGCGCTCAAGCGACGTCTTCTACCGCTCCTTGCTCGCAGACGCCCAACCCAACGCCCTCGGACTTGCGTCGCCCAGGCAGCTTGACATAGGAGCAAAGGATGGACCCGGTGCAGGCGCTCGAGCGCATCGTTCACTACCTCGACCGTGCCCATGCCACAGGCTTCCGGGTGAAGGCCTACGTGCGGGCGCTCGACGTCGTGCGTTCGACGCCGCGCGACGAACTCGCCGATCTCGCGCGCCGAGGAGCGCTCACCCAGCTTCCCGGCATCGGGGACTCGACGGCGCGCGTGATCCGCGAGGCGCTCGATGGCACGATCGATGCCTATCTCGCCAAGTTCGACCGGGAAACGCAGATCGAGATGTCGCCGGAAGCCGCTGGCTATCGCTCCGCGCTGCGGGGCGACTGCCATAGCCACACCCGCTGGAGCGACGGCGGGGCGACGATGCGACAGATGGCGACGACCGCTCGCGATCTCGGGCATGAGTACTTGGTCGTCACCGATCATTCGCCCCGGCTGACGGTGGCGCATGGCCTCAACCGCGAGCGGCTCGAAGCGCAGCTGGTGGAAGTCGACGAGATGAACGAGGAGCTGGCGCCGTTCCGTGTCCTCACCGGTATGGAGGTCGACATCAACGAGGACGGTTCGCTCGACCTCGACGACGACCTTCTCGCGCGGCTCGACATCGTGGTCGCCAGCGTGCACAGCAAGCTCAAGATGGACCGGTCGCAGATGACCGAGCGGATGGTCCGTGCGGTCGTCTCGCCGCACGTCGACATCCTCGGTCATTGCACGGGCCGGCTGATCGAGAAGCGTGCACAGAGCGCGTTCGACGCCGACGTCGTGTTCGCCGCGTGCGCGATGGGGGGAACGGCTGTGGAGATCAACTGCCGGCCCGAGCGGCTCGACCCGCCCGACGAGCTGATCAGGCTGGCGATGGCGGCCGGCTGTTGGTTCAGCATCGATAGCGACGCCCACGCCACCGGTCAACTGGAGTGGCAGCCGCACGGGTGCGAGATCGCGGCGCGCAACGAGGTGCCGCTGGAGCGCATCGTCAACACCCGCTCGGTCGACGACCTGCTCGCCTGGGTCGCTGCCTGACAGATCGCGCAGCTCGGCCGCGCGCCGTTGTCAGCGGCCGATGGCTTCCTTCGTCAGGCGATCGCGAAGGTTGTAGCTCGGATCGTCGCGATAGCGGCCGGGCTGCGCGGCGATCGACGCGTGCCCATCCACCGCGGAGAGGCTCATCCCTTCCGTCGGAATGCTGTACGGCGGTGGAGCGCTCGACTCGTAGCGTTCGAAGCCGTCGTGAAGGATGAGCCGATGCGCGATCTTCCACGTCTTGCCATCGCGCCGTTCGAATCGGTCGAGAAATCGGATCACGCGCCATCCGTTGAATGCGCCGTCGTCACCCGTGCCGGAGTTGAGGCTGAGGCCGTGGGATTCGGCGAACGCGACGTCGCCGTCGACCTCCACCATCGTGTCGGTGATGAGCAGCGACTTCGCGCCGAGTGGAGAACCGAGTGCCTGCTCGCGCATCACCTCGGTGATCGAGCGATCAGGCGATCCAACGATGGTGCCCGTCGTGAAGTGCTCGTAGATGGCGTCCTCGTGGAAGATCGAGGCACGCAGATCCGGGTCCACCCGATCGACGCCTCGGGCGTACGTGAGGCACATCTCGCGGATCGCCTGCTTGTCCAACAGCTCTTGCAAGGCGCGCTCGAGATCGACGTCCATTTTCCCCTCCAAGATCTCCCGACCATTCCCCATACAAACAGGATCGTTGCGATCTACAGTACCGATGCAGTAGACACAATGTCCAGCCAACTTTCGTCGACGGAAGGAGCGCGTGGTGACCGATGCGGTGCGGCCCTCATCGACCGGGGATCTGCCTCTTGGCCCGCTCCCGCAAGGCTTTGGGGTTCGCGTCCAATGTGACTCCCTCGGTTCGCCATCGAGCGATGTGAGCGCGCAGTTGCGGCATCTCCTCGCCGAGTACGACCTCGTGGTCATCCCCGAGCAATCGCTGTCCCGTGAGGAGCAGCAGCGGCTCCTCGAATCGTTGGACCGAAACCGGGTGCTTCAGCACGACCCCGCGTTCATCACGAACGAGCGGAAGGACGGACCCCTCGATCCCACGGGCGCCCTCGCCTTCCACTCCAACATGGGCTTTTTGCCCGAGCCGATGAGTGTGCTGTCGCTGCTCGCCGTGGGCGTGGGCAACAGCACGACCGCGACGGCGTTCTGCAGTACTCGGTCGGCCTACCGCCGACTTCCGGCGAATCTCGCCGAGCGGGCCGCGTCGCTGATGAGCCTGCACGTGATGCCCATCGATCGAGCTCGTCGCAACCGCGTGGTCGACGTTCCGACCTACTATCCCCGCTCGCCGCGGCCGCTCGTTGTGCCACATGCGGTGTCGGGCGAGCCGATGCTGTACATCTCGTGGATGATGATCGACAGCATCATCGGTCTGCCGGAAGAGGAGAGCGAAGAGCTGCTTCGAGAGCTGGCGTCGTACCTCCACGACCCGGATTACGTGTATCGCCACGAGTGGCGGAACGGGGACCTCGTCATCTGGGACAACGTGGCGGTGCTCCACGGTCGCGACGCGACCGGCTCGGAGCGCCCGCGGCGGCTCCAGCGCGCGGTGACGAGCCGTTGGGACTTCTGGGAGATGTATCCGAACTTCCCCGTTCCTGCGATGACGTGAATCAGCAGCAAAGGCCTCCGGCTCGCCGGCCTGATCCCGACGCGCGGAGGGGGCCCGTCGTCGCGACCGCCTCCGGCGAGGTGATCGGCATCGACGTTGCCGGGATCCAACGGTTCCTCGGCATTCCGTACGCAGCTCCTCCCCTCGGTGGTGATCGCTTCCGCCCACCGCAGCGAGCGCGTCGATGGGATGGGGTTCGGCCCTGCGTGGAGTCGGGCGCTGCGTGCCCGCAACCTCGTGTGGCCGGGGTCGATCTCGGGCGAATGAGCGAGGACTGCCTCGTGCTCAACGTGTGGACGCCGCGATGCGATCGCGAGCGACGACCGGTCATCGTCTGGATCCACGGGGGAGGGTTCGCTCGCGGGCATGGCCGCTATCCGGTGTTCGACGGAACCTCGTTCGCACAGCCGGCGTGGTGTTGGTCACCGTCAACTACCGGCTCGGGTTGCTCGGTTTTCGGCTACCTCGATCGCATCGTCGAAGGCGCAGATACAGCGAACCTCGGCTTGCTGGATCAGATCGCGGCGCTCCATTGGGTGCGGGAGAACATCGAGTCGTTCGGCGACGATCCAGCACGAGTGACGGTGGCGGGAACGTCTGCGGGTGGAGCTGCCGTGACCGCTTTGCTCGCCATGCCGTCGAGTGCCGGTCTGTTCGCGCGGGCGAGCCCGCAGAGCGGGGGATAGCTCTGCTTCGACCCCGACCTGGCCACCGAGCGGTCTCGTCGTTTCTTGGAGCTCGCAGGTCTGTCCGGTCTGAGTCTCGGCGAGCTGCGGAGCGTTCCTGTCGAGCGGTTCGTCCTCACTCAGCAGCAGTGGTCGGACGGCCTCGTCACCGGCGACGAGCGCGGCGTTGGACTCTCCGGGCTCAACGCGCTCGGTCCGGTCGTCGACGGAAGGCGTCTGCCGACGCCGCCGCGAACAGCGATCGCCCAGGGCGCAGCCGCCGACGTCGGGCTGTTCGTCGGATGCACATCGGAGGAGCTGCGCTTTGGATTCGGCGCGGACCTCGCCGCCCGTGGTCTGATGCGGTCCGACGGCTCCGAGGTTTCGTCGCTGCCGGTGGGTCCCTCCGTTCTCAGCGATCTCGGCGCGCATGAAGAGCACGTTCGAACGATCTACGGGAAATCGCTGGAGCCGGTGCTCGGCCGCCCGCCCCGTGACGCCGACATCTGGGTGGCCGCCGCCGACGATCGCGGCTTCATCGGTCCCGCCGTCGCGATGGCAGAGGCGCAGTCCCAGCACCACGCCGGCACGTATCTCTATCGATTCGGATGGCGCAGCCCGGTGCTCGATGGGCAACTCGGCGCGGCGCACGCCATCGACAACGCGTTCTGGTTCGACACCCTCGCTGATCCGGCGCCGTTCGGGGCGTTCATGCCGCCGACCCCGCCGCAAGAGCTCGCCGACCAGATGCACCGCTCGTTGATCGCGTTCGCGTCGAGGGGCAATCCAGCGCACCCCGGCCTCCCCGAGTGGCCCGCGTACGATTCTCAGCGGCGCGCCACGATGGTGTTCGGACGCCATCGGTGGTCGTCGAAGACCCCGACGCCGAACGCCGGCGACTCTGGGCGCCCTTCTTCTCCGGTCGCTGAACTTCCGACTCCCGCGCTGCGCTCGCGCGCGGCTTCGCAGCCGACCAGGTGAATCGGGGGCGAAACACCGTAAGATCGTCGGCCATGTCGAAGAAGACGAAGAAGCGCAAGGCGCGCATGCGCCGCTCGAAGGCGAATCACGGCAAGCGTCCGAACATGGGTCGGGGCTGACCGTCCGCTGACGAGTCAGCGCTCGTCGGTGTCGCTGGCCAGGTATTTCTGGCCGTCCGGGCACTCGACGAGCACGGTGCACCAGCGGCAGAACGCGCCGACGCTCTTCACCGGCGGGCGCGATTCGACCTTCAGCTCGATGATGCGGTTGATGCCGTCGAGCGTGCGCCGCAGGGCGCTGCGCAGCGTGCCGACGGTGACGTCTTCGACCATCGGCTGGGCGGCGTCGAGGTACATCGACGCCAGCCGCCGCGGCGGCACCTCCCGCGACAAGGTCTCGACGAGCGCGTAGAAGCGCAGGTCCTCGCGGTGGCGGGGAAGCGCCCGGCCCGTCTTGAGATCGATGATCAGCTTGCGGCTCTCACGCCCGGAGGGCGCTCCCATCGACAGGTCGGCCCGGCCGCGCAGCACGACAGGGCCGTCGATCGGCCATTGGGTGCCGGATTCGGTGACGGGGCGGCTGCGCGGGTCGAGCGGCGGAAAGCTCTCGAGGAACTTGGTGACGACGTCGACCGCCTGGCCGCGCAGATCCGCACGCTCGGCCTCGCTGATCTGCTGAAGCCAGTCGCTGAGGCCGCGCTCTTCGTCTTCGAGGCGGGCGATCGCCTCGTCGACCAGCTCGATCGGAACGGGCTCGCCGCGCCAGTGGAGCAGCAACTGGATGGCGCGGTGGGCGACCTGGCCGCGGGCGCGCGCTGGCGACCAGCTGAACTCGTCGGGCGCCAGGAACTGCGCTTCGCAGTCGAGGACCGAGCCCAGCGTGTGCTTGGTGACGAACAACGAATCGCGCCCGACGCGGTCGCCGAAGTGAGCCATCGCCTCGGTGGCGGTGTCCTTCAATTCGGCGATGACCTCGGGGTCGAACACGACAGGGTCGCCGCTTCGCCGCAGCAACCCGAGAGTGCGTTCTTGGGCAGGGGTGAGCAGCGGTCTGCCGGCAGGATCGGGTGCAGACGTCGCGTCGCTCACCGCCCGGCACGT
The DNA here is from genome assembly GCA_964529005.1 of uncultured Ilumatobacteraceae bacterium. GTDB lineage: Bacteria > Actinomycetota > Acidimicrobiia > Acidimicrobiales > Ilumatobacteraceae > CAZGUH01. Next base: position 70,027 of record CAZGUH010000020.1, read on the forward strand.
TAGAGCGGGGGTGTGCGGCGGCACGGGACCACCGCGCCACACCCCGCCGGCACGATGACCACATGGAGCCAGGCACGTCTTCTCAGCTCGGCAGCACGGTCCGCTTTGCGCAGGCGGCGCGGACGCTGACGCGCGAGGCGCGCGCTCGGGGGTTGGTGGGGCCGAGCTACCGCTGCCCGCCACGGTTGGTCGGGGTCGACCGTTCGTTGCGGCGCACAGCGACGGGTGCGGTGGTGGCCGTGCGGCTGCGCGGTCGACCGTGGGTTGCGGTCGTCGCCGACATGATCGAAGGTGTCGTCGCCACCAATCGCCTGGCGCCCCCTGCCGCCGATCGCCTCCGGGCCGAGCTGTGGGCCGCACTGGGTTTCGCAGCGCATTCTGCGAGCAGTCGCGTCGCGTGAGCGCCCTACGCTGGGCGGCGCGCCCGGGTGGCGGAACTGGCAGACGCGGGGGGCTTAAACCCTCCTATACGAAAGTATGTACGGGTTCGAATCCCGTCCCGGGCACAGATCTACCAGGCATGATGTGGTCAGCTATTGATCCATGTCGCCACGACGCGCACGGAATGCGCACGAACGGTAGCGTTCTTGCATGGCTCGGGGGTCGGTGACGCGCCGCAGCGACGGCTGGTGCATCCGCCTCGACGTGGGCCTCGACCCTAAGACGGGCAAGCGTCGGCAGGTGTCCCGTCAGGGGTTTCGCACGAAGCGTGAGGCCCAGGCGGTGCTGAACGATCTCCTGCTGGAGCGTGAACTCGTCCGTCAGCCGGACGTGTCGGTGTTCGGTCCGACGGTGGGCGAGTACCTGGAGGAATGGCTGGCACGTGCTCGTGTCTCGGTGCGGGAGTCGACGTGGACTGCGTACCGCAACGCAGTAGGGCATCTGATCGACGGTCTCGGTGGTGGTCGTTGAGGTTGCTGTCCGCGTGGGAGGTGGAGCGGTTCGAGCAGCAGTTGTTGGCGTCGGGTCGGTCGGCGAAGACGGTGGCGAACGTGCACGCAGTGCTCCACCGGGCCCTTGCCGATGCCGTGCGCGATGGGCTCGTCGATCGCAATGTCGCGTCGCTCGTGTTTCCACCTCGTGCCGAGCGGCCGGAGATGACCACCTGGACGGTGCCGGAGCTCAAGCAGTTCCTCCGATCTGTCGAGGGGCATCGGTTGTACGCGGCGTTCGTGGTGTTGGTGACGACGGGGATGCGCCGCGGTGAGGTGCTCGGTTTGCAACGCGTCGACGTCGATCTCGCACGTGGCGAGGTGTCGGTGCGGCGTACCGTCGGCGTGGTCGACGGTCGGATCGAGATCGGTCCGCCG
>CAZGUH010000021.1:0-33095 GCA_964529005.1 uncultured Ilumatobacteraceae bacterium
CGCAGCAAAGCTAGAGAGACGGCTTCTCCGGCGGCGAATTCGGCCGGCGGCCTAGAAGTAGAAGCGGAAGATCACCTCGGCGACGCAACTCGGCTTCGACGCCCCTTCGACTTCGAACGTGAACTCGAACGTGACCTGCACGCCGCCCGAGACGTCCTCGACGGCGAGGGTCTTCACACCGAGGCGCACCTTCGATCCCACCGGGACGGGCGCCGGGAAGCGGACCTTTCCGCATCCGTAGTTGACGCCCATCTTCACGCCGTCGACGCGGTAGACCTGCGCGGCCAGCGTCGGCCCCAGCGAGAGGGTCAGGTAGCCGTGGGCGATCGGGCCGCCGAACGGGCCGGCCTTGGCGCGCTCGATGTCGACGTGGATCCACTGGTGGTCGCCGGTCGCGTCGGCGAACGTGTTCACCTGGTCCTGCGTGATCTCGACGTAGTCGCTGTATCCGAGGTGCTCGCCGACGGTGCCCTTGAGCCCGTCGATGCCGTCGATGGTCTTGGTCATGGCTCGCAGTGTTGCATCTGCGACCGCCGAGATGTCACTTGTACCAGATGCGTTGGTGCTCACGGCTGTGCGGGTGCAGCAGCAGGGCGATCAGCGCGACCTCGAAGACGAACGAGAGGATGCGGCCTCCCGTGACGACGTCGATGGCGTCGCCGAACGCCGACGCGACCCACAGCCGCAGCAGGATCGGCGCGAACGCGGCGACGAGCGCGAGCCGGTATCCCCACTTGCGGTCGTTGGCCATCAACAGCCCGCTGCCGGCGCAACAGGCGACGACCGCCAGGACGGCGAGCGTTCCCAGAGCGCCGCGGCGGTCGCCGATGTAGTTCTCCAGCGTTCCCTCGCTGGCCAGGTCGATGAGGGTGAAGAAGCCGTTGATGTAGAGCAGGATCGTCGCGATCTGGAGCGTCTGCGGCTGGAAGCGGTCGAACCACTTGCGATAGTCGATGGACACGATCTGTGAGTCTGACAGGCCCGGGCGCCGTCGCCGCGTCTCTGGACGCGGCGACCGTTAGCCTCAGCGGTCCATGCGTTCGGGGTTCATCACGCTCGTCGGCCGGCCGAACGTCGGCAAGTCGACCCTGGTGAACGCGATGTTGGGCCACAAGGTGAGCATCGTCAGCGACAAGCCGCAGACGACCCGCACGCGGGTGCGCGGCGTCCTCACTCGGCCGGACGCGCAGCTCGTCTTCGTCGACACGCCGGGCCTCCACAAACCCGTCACAGCGCTCGGTGAGCGGGTCAACGCCACCGCGCTCGACAGCGTCAGCGACGTCGACGCCGTGTGCCTGGTGCTCGACGCGTCGCAGCCGTTCGGCTCAGGCGACCGGTGGGTCGCCGACCGGATCGACGTCGCATCGGCGATCGTCGTCGTCAACAAGATCGACCGGGCCTCCAGGGACCAGGTGATCGCGCAGCTGGCCGCCGCGTCCGAGCTTGGAGCGGCGGAGTACTTCCCCGTCTCGGCGCGCACGGGCGACGGCATCGCCGCGCTCGTCGACCACCTCGTCGGCATGATGCCCGAGGGGCCGATGTACTACCCCGACGACGTCGTGTCCGACACGCCGGACGAGACGTGGGTCGCCGAGCTCGTGCGTGAGCAGCTCCTCGCCGTCACCCGCGACGAGCTGCCCTACAGCATCGCCACGCGCGTCACCGAGTGGGAATGGCCGCGCGTGCGCGTCGAGATCGTGGTCGAGCGCGCCAGCCAGAAGGGCATGGTGATCGGCAAGAGGGGCGCGGTGCTGAAGGAGGTCGGTCAGCGGGCCCGGGCGCAGATGCCCCCCGGCGCGTTTCTCGAGCTGCACGTCACGGTCGACAAGGATTGGCAGCGCCGCCCCGATCGCGTCGAGCGTCTCGGCTATTGAGGACGGGCCGGCCCGTCAGACCGGCGGGAGCGTCGTCATGGTGGTCGCGGTCGTGGTCGTCACCGGCGGCGGGGTCTGGCTGAGCAGCAGTTCGTAATCGGAGTGGGCGACCGCTTGCCCGGGCTCGGTGAACTCGCCCGAGCCGATGGGGACCGAGATCGGCTCGCCTCCCTGGGTGAACTTCACCTGACCGATGCCGCGCTGGCGGGTGAGCGTCAGCACGATCTGTGCGATCGCCAGCCGCTGGTCGGATGGCGCGAGGTCGTCGAAGAGGTTGGGCGCGAGGTCGACGGTGGCCACGCCACCATCCTCGGTGACCCCCTCGATCGCCTCGTCGCGCAGCAGCGTACGCAAGCCGGGTGTGGTCGGCCCTTCGGGCGGCCCCTGTTCGAGCGCGGCCATCACCTGCGGCAGCGACGCCGGGCGGACGAGCGGCAGCTCGATGCTGACGAGCTGGCTGCCGACCAGGAAGTACACGGTGACGGGCTCGGTGGGCAGCGTGCTGGCTGTCGTCTCCGGCGACGACGTGCTGACCGGGATCGTCGTGGACGTCGTCGTCGTGGCGATGGTCGTGGTGGTCGGCTCGCCCAGGCCGTAGGGGATGTCCTCGTTCTCGATCGCCGTGAAGTTGCTGGTCTCCGGCACGCCGCACGCCGCGGGCGCCGCAGCCAGCACGGCGACCACGGACGTCATCGCGACGAGTCGTCGGCGGGTCATGCCTCTCCTCCCGGAAACAGCACGACGAAGCGGGCCCCGCCGCCCGGGCGGTCCTCGACCCACGCTCGCCCGCCGTGCGATCGGGCGTGTTCGGTGACGAGCGCCAAGCCCAGGCCGGTGCCGATGCGGTTGCGTGCCGCCGTGCCACGAGCGAAGCGTTCGAAGATGCGATCCTGCTCCCCACGCGCCACCCCTGGGCCGGCGTCCTCGACGGCGAGCGTCACGTCGACCCTGTCGACGCCTTCGATGACGATGCGGGTCGGACCGCCGCCGTGCTGGTCGGCGTTGTCGAGCAGGTTCGCGACGATGCGCTCCAGCCGGCGCTTGTCGACGGGCACGATCCGCTTCCCGCCGGCGCCGACGGTGAGCGGCAGTTCTGGGTGCCCGTAGCGGGCCGCGATGCGCGGCACCACGTCCGGCAACACCAGCGGCTCGCGATGGAGGTCGCCGGCGCCGGCGTCGAGCCGCGACAGCTCGAGCAGGTCGAGCACCAGCTGGTCGAACCGCCGCACCTGGCTGACGACGACGTCGAGCGCTTGCTGGCTGCGCGGCGGCAGCTCGGCGCGGCGGCCGTCGAGGACCTCGACGGCCGCGCTGAGCGCGGTGACGGGGGAGCGCAGCTCGTGGCTGACGTCGCTGGCGAAGCGCACCTCGCGCTCGATGCGGGACTGCACGGCGTCGGCCATCTCGTTGAAGCTGCGTGCCAGCCGGTCGAGCTCTGGGTCGGTCTCCTCCGCGAGGCGGGTGTTGAGGCCGCCGCCGGCGATGTCACCGGCCGCGGCGGCGACGCGCGACAGCGGTCGCAACAGGCGGCGGCTGATCCATGCTCCGAGTCCGGCCGCCATCAGCGTGGTCGCGCCGGCGCCTGCGGCGAGCGTGCTGGCGATGATCCACAGCGTGCGGTCGGTGGTCTTCAGCGGGAACGCCTCGAAGTATTCGGCGTTGACCTCGGGGATCGACACGCCGACCGCCAGGTACGGCCGGCCGTCGACGGTGAAGCGCTGCCAGCCGGAGCGCCCGCTGGCCACCTGCTCGAGCAGCGACGCCGGGTAGACGCTCTCCGGCCGACTGATGTTGCTCGGCGCGGCGCGGCCGCGGTCGGCCAGACGCAGCAGCGCAAAGCCTTCGTCTTCGGTGCGGGCGCTGTCGATCAGTTCGATGATGTCGACGTTCGGGACGCGCAAGCTGTCGCGGATGGCGCGGGCGTTGACGAATGCCTGCCGCTGGGCGACGGTGGTGCGCTGGTCGATGAGATAGTTGCGGGCCAGGAGGTAGGTGACGACGGTGAGCGCGACGCTGGCGACCAGGGCTGTGAGGCTGAAGTACAGCGTGACTCGGCTGCGCAGGCTCAGGGTCCGTCGTCGAGGCACCATGACAGTGTGGCCGAAGCGATCGAACCAGGTGGAGCCGATGGAGGGGAGGAAGCCGCCGGAGAAGGTCCGCTGCCGGTGGAGCACCAGGGGGAGGAAGGCACCCCACCGGGGCAGCGTGAACAGTCCTCATGATGCGATGCTCGTGTGACGAGCTGACGCGTCCATTGCGCGATTTCTGTAACAGAATGCGAGCTGCATGCACTCTCTTCTCTTCATCGAAGATGACGACGCCATCCGTGTTGCGCTGCGGCTGGCGCTCGAGGACGAGGGCTACGACGTGCACGAGGCGTCGAGTGGGCAGGAAGGCTTGGCGGCCTTCGCCGCCGACGAGCCGGATCTGGTGCTCCTCGACCTGCGGCTGCCGGACCTGAGCGGATTCGACGTCTGCCGCACGCTGCGGAGCCAGAGCATCGTGCCGATCATCATGGTCACCGCGCAGACCGACACGTACGACATGGTCGCCGGGCTCGAGGCCGGGGCCGACGACTACGTCACCAAGCCGATCGTGCCCAAGGAGCTGGCGGCGCGCATCCGTGCGCTGTTGCGCCGGGTGCAACTGCACGGCGCCGCGACGTCAGCCGCGGCGGCGACGCGGTTCGGTGACGTCGAGCTCCGCCGCGAGCAGGGCGTCGTCCTCAAGGGCGGTCAGGAGGTCAGCCTCACCAAGACCGAGTTCCGGCTCCTGTGCGAGTTCGCCGATCACCCGGGCATGGTCTTGTCACGCGATCAGCTGCTGGAGCGCGTCTGGGGCTACGAGTACCTGGGTGACAGCCGGTTGGTCGACGCCCACGTCCGCCGGTTGCGGGTGAAGATCGAGGACCAGCCCGACGACCCCAAACTGATCGTCACGATTCGGGGCATCGGCTATCGGCTGCTCACCTGAGCCTCCGGCCGGCGTCGTCAGGCGACGATCGCGCGCAGGAACTCCTCGGCCTCGGCTCGCTGGCGCGTGCGGCGCATCGGCGGCAGGGCCCTGACGATGTCCCAGCGGTACGACGCCGTGCCGAGGCGCCGATCGAGGACCGCGACGACGCCGCGATCGGCAGCTGTGCGGATCAATCGCCCGGTCGCCTGGGCGAGCAGCGTGGCGGCGCGCGGGACGTCGATCGCCGCGAACGCGCGCCCGCCGATCGCCTCCCGTCGGGCCGACAGCAGCGGATCGTCCGGGCGCGGGAACGGCAGACGATCGATCGTCACCAGCGACAGCGTGCGGCCCGGGATGTCGACGCCCTGGAAGAAGCCCGCCGTGGCGAACAGGCAGGTGCTCTCGTCGGAGCTGAACGCCCGCACCAGCGCGGTCTTCGGCAGGTCGCGCTGGGTGAGGATGGGATGGTCGACCCGATCGCGCAGCGCGGCCGCGGCGGCATCCATCGCCTTCCAACTGGTGAACAGCGCGAGCGTGCGCCCGCCCGCGGCGACGATCAGCGCCGCCAGCTCGTCGTGCGTTGCCTCGGCGAAGCCGGCCGAGCGTGGGTCGGGGAGATGCAGCGCGCAGTACAACATCGCCTGGCGCTCGTAGTCGAAGGGGCTGCCGACGTCGATCTGTTCGGTCGCGCCCGCGGGCAGGCCGACCCGGGTGACCAGCGACGTGGGGATCGTGGCGCTGGTCAGCACGCCCGTGGCGCGGTTCCACACGCGGTCCTTCAGCGTCGGCGCGATGTCGAGGGGCGCGATCTCCAGCCGTGGCGACTGCGGCGTCCCGGAGACGAACGCGACGTGCCCGTCGCGCTGGGTGAGCGCGGCGTCGATCACCTCGGCGAGACGCCCGCCGAGCGTCTGCGCGCGCAGCTTGCGCTGCTTGGCCTCCTCGATCGACGGGTCGACCCTGCCGATCGCTGCGAGCGCGTCGCCGACGCGCAGACGGGCAGCTGCCAGCACATCGTTGATCTCCGGCGGCATCGGTTGCGGCAGCCGCTTGCCCGTCCACGGCGCGAGCACGTCGGCGAGCGCCCCTCCGGCGTCACCGACGGCCGACACGGTCGCCGGATCGTCGAGGAAGCGGCGCATCACGGCGGCGGTGTGGTGGAAGCGCCCGGCGCCGATCTCCAATCCGACGGTGTCGCTCATCACGTCTTCGAGCTGGTGGGCTTCGTCGACGATGACGACGTCGTGCTCCGGCAGCAGCATGCCGTCGCTGCCGACGTGCAGCCCGTAGAGGTGCAGATTGACCACGATGACGTCGGAGGACGCGGCCCGTGCCCGGGCCAGCTCAGCGAAGCACGCCTCGCCGAGTGGGCACCGGTTCTTGCCCGGGCACTCGTCGCTGCCGACGCTCACCGCCTGCCACGCCGCATCGCTCGGCGACCAGTCGAGCTCGGCCATGTCGCCGGTGCGACTCTCGCCCACCCACGTCGCGATGCGGCGCAGCTCGCGGCGCGTGCGGTCGTTCATGTCGGCGAGCTCGAAAGCGCCTTGCACGGCCGGGCCGCTCTCCGCGCTGGTGAACTCCCGCAACCGCTGCAGGCACACGTAGTTCGACCTTCCCTTCAGCACCGACCAGGAGAAGTCCGGCAGGTGTTCTTCGAGGAACGGCAGGTCCTTCGCCGCGAGCTGGTCCTGGAGCGCCTTGGTGGCGGTGGCGACGACACATTTCGCGCCGAGGAGCACGGCCGGGACGAGGTAGGCGAGCGTCTTGCCGGTTCCGGTTCCCGCTTGCACGACGAGGTGCCGCTTCGAGCGGATCGCATCGGCGACGGCCTCCGCCATGCGGACCTGTCCGGGGCGGTCCTCGTGCCCGGGAAGCTCACCCGTGACGCGCGAGAGGACGCGGGCGACCTCGGCGGACGTCGATCCAGGCTTCACGTAGGTCGAGTGTGGCAGGGCGAGGGCGTTCGGACGCGTCTGATGCCGAGCGCTTGCATGCGCTGCCTCCGATCTACCTGGTCCCGTGCGTGTCACCGCGACGTTCACGTCATCGTCGTTGCCGATGACGGGCGAGAACCGCGGTCCTGGAGCGGACGTCTCCCGAACTGCTGAGCCTCTCACGAGGGGAGGGATCTCGCTCGTCGCCGCGATCGACGCTCCGGTTCCCGATCGGTGTCGCGCCGTCAGTGTGGAGGTCGATCGATGAGAGCCAGCGCGGCGTCGAGCTCGGCGGCGTCGAACTCCGGCCAGGGCCTGTCGGTGAAGTAGACCGCTGCCCCCGCCGCCTGCCAGAGCATGAAGTTCGAGATGCGCATCTCGCCGGACGTGCGCACGACGACGTCGACGGGGGGCAGCTCCGCGAGATAGAGGTGACTCTCCAGCGAGCGACGGTCGACGGTCGGCGACGAGGCGGCGGCGTCGCGGGCGGCGTGGGCGAGCTCGGCGCGGCTGCCGTAGTCGAACGCGACGGTCAGCGTCATGCCGGTGTTGGCTGCGGTGTCGGCGATCGCGTTGCGGATCGCACGCTGGACGAACCTCGGCGTGCGCGCCTCGGGGCTGTCGAACGGGCGGCCGATCCACTGCACGCGCACGTTGAGATCGTTCAACTCGGCGATGCGGCCGAACAGCTTGCGGTGCAGCCCGAGGATGTGGCGGACCTCCGCCCGGGGCCGCCGCCAGTTCTCGGTGCTGAACCCGAACACGGTGAGCCATCCCACATCGCGGGCGACCGCCGCCCGCACGACCCGTGCCAGGTTCTCCTCGCCCTCCGTGTGCCCGGCGGTGCGCGGCAGGCCGCGCTTGTTCGCCCAGCGGCCGTTGCCGTCCATGATGCACGCGACGTGCGGGCCTCGACCGCCGCTGGGGGGAGGGGTTGACCCGTTGTTCGGGTGAGGTGAGAGGGGGTGATCCGAGGCCATCACAGCAGTCCGCACGTTACCGACCGGCGTTGCGTGGGAGAATCTGACCGTGCGCGCCACCCGGACCCTGCGACGTTCTCGCGATCCGTTCGCGATCGACGTCGCGGACGACCGCCTGCGTCACGTGCTGGTGGTCGGCGGGTCGGGGACGGAGTGGACCGGCACCGACGGGGCGCGGTGGGCGGAGCTGATGGCCGAGCTGGCCCACGAGGTCGCCGCGGCCGGGGCGGAATGGCTGACGCTGCGCCCCTACGGCGACGACGCAGCGGCCCGCGGCCCTGTGGGCTCCCATCAGCTCGACGGCTGCACGGTGGTGATCGACACCTGCGCCGACGGGCGTGACCGCTTGGTCGCCGCGATCGAGGCGGTGCGCCGCGCGGCGGGGCCGGACGGGATCACGGAGGAGGCCATCGGAGCCGCCCTCGTCGCCCCGGCCGATTGCGAGCCCGACCTCGCGCTCGTCCTCGGTCCCTGCGATCGGCTGCCGCCCTCGCTGGTGTGGGAACTGGCGTACAGCGAGCTGGTCTTCACCGATTGCGCGTGGACCGACCTCGGCGAGAAGCACATCCACGACGCGATCGTCGAGTTCAACCGCCGCGAGCGCCGTTTCGGCGGCCTGCCGTCGTAGATGAGCGGGCTGTACCGCGACGTCGGGGTCGTGCTGCGGACCTACAAGCTCGGCGAGGCTGATCGCATCGTCGTCATCCTGACCTCCGACCACGGCAAGGTGCGTGCCGTGGCCAAGGGCGTGCGCAAGACCACCTCCCGCTTCGGGGCCCGGATGGAGCCGATGAGCCACGTGCGGCTGTTGCTGTACCAGGGGCGGCAGCTCGACATCGTCAGCCAGGCGGAGTCGATCGACTCGCTCGGGGCGATCGCGGGGGATCTCGACCGCATGACCCAGGGCATCGCGATCCTCGAAGCCGCGGATCAGATGACCCAGGAGCGGGAGCCGGCGCCCGGCGTCTACCGCATGGTCGTCGGGGCGTTGCGCACGGTCGCCGATCGTTCCTCGCCGCTCACCGTCCCGGCGTTCTTCTGGAAGCTGCTGGCATCCGAAGGGGTGCGCCCCGAACTCGACCGGTGCGTCTCCTGCGGCGAGGACGCGCCGCTCGTCGCCTTCGACATGGATCATGGGGGCGCGCTCTGCCGCAGCTGCCGCTCCGGCAGCCCGCTGTCGGCAGACGCCCTGCGGATCATGCGCGACGTGCTCGGCGGCCGGCTCAACATCGCCTTGGGTGAGGCCGTCTCGCCCGCGACCCACGAGGTCGCCGGCCATGCGACCCGGGCTCTCGAACACCACATCGAGCGCCGCCTGCGCACCGTGGCCATGTTCGAGAAGCACTAGACCGAACGCCGGCCGCGCGCCCTACCCTTGACGCCCATGCCTGCCACCGAGCTCGAGCAGATCGTCAACCTGTGCAAGCGGCGCGGGTTCGTCTACCCCTCGGCGGAGATCTACGGGGGGTTCCGCTCCAGCTACGACTACGGCCCCCTCGGCGCGCTGATGCTGCGCAACGTCAAGGACGCGTGGGTGCGCTCGATGGTGCAGCTGCGCGACGACGTCGTGTTGATCGACGCCTCGATCCTGTCCCCGCCGGCCGTGTGGGTGGCCAGCGGCCACCTCGCCAACTTCACCGACCCGCTCGTCGACTGCACGAACTGCAAGCAACGGTTCCGTGAGGACCACCTCGACGATCCGGCCGTGTGTCCCAACTGCGGGGCCAAGGGCTCGTTCACCGAGGCGCGGGCGTTCAACCTGATGTTCAAGACCCACGCCGGCCCGGTCGAAGGCGCGGGCGCCGAGGTCTACCTGCGCCCGGAAACGGCGCAGGGCATGTTCGTCAACTTCGCCAACGTGCTCCAGACGACGCGCAAGAAGCCGCCGTTCGGCATCGCGCAGGTCGGCAAGAGCTTCCGCAACGAGATCACGCCCGGAAACTTCATCTTCCGCACCCGCGAGTTCGAGCAGATGGAGATGGAGTTCTTCGTGCCGCCCGCCGAAGGGCCGGCGTGGTACGAGTACTGGTGCAACGAGCGCATGCAGTGGTACGTCGATCTCGGCATCCCGGCCGACCTCCTGCGTTTGCGGGCGCACGACGACGACGAGCTGAGCCACTACTCGGCGGGCACCTCCGACGTCGAGTTCCTGTTCCCCTGGGGATGGGGCGAGCTCGAGGGCATCGCCCAGCGCACCGACTACGACCTCACCCAGCATGCCCAGCACAGCGGCGAACGCCTCGACTACTTCGACCAGAGCACCGGTGAGCGCTACGTGCCCTACGTCGTCGAGCCCGCCGCGGGGGCGACGCGCACCATGGCGGCGTTCCTCCTCGCCGCCTACGACGAAGACGTCGTCGGCGGTGAGCCCCGCACGGTCCTGCGCCTGCACCCCCGCCTCGCGCCCTACAAGGTCGCCGTTCTTCCGCTCTCCAAGAAGGACACGCTGACGCCGACCGCCCGGCGGATCTTCGCCACGCTGGCCGACCGGTACGTGGTCGACTACGACGACACGCAGTCCATCGGCAAGCGCTACCGGCGACAGGACGAGATCGGCACGCCGCTGTGCGTCACCGTCGACTTCGACACCCTGGAGGACGACGCCGTGACCATCCGCGAGCGCGATTCGACCCAGCAGGTGCGGGTGCCGATCGCCTCGTTGCTCGCCGAGCTCGGCGAGCGAATCGGCTTCTGATCGGCATGGCGACCTACCTCGACGCCATCGTCGCCCGCCATCGGGAGGATGCCGCCACGGATCATCGTCGGCTCGAGGCGCTCGTCGAGCAGGCGAGGGCGATGCCTCCGGCGCGCGGGTTCACCGCCGCGCTGCACGGCGCATCGGCCGCCGGGTCGTTGGCCGTGATCAGCGAGATCAAGCGCCGTTCGCCGTCGAAGGGTCCGTTGGCCCCGGAGCTCGACCCTGCCGACCTCGCCGGCCGGTACGCGGCCGGGGGCGCCAGCTGCCTGTCGGTGCTGACCGACGTCGAGCACTTCGGTGGCAGCGTCGCCGATCTCGCAGCAGCGCGCGCGGTGGTCGACCTGCCGGTGCTGCGCAAGGACTTCACCGTCGCCGCGCACGACGTCTGCGACGCCCGCCTGATGGGCGCCGATTGCGTGCTGCTCATCGCCGCCGTGCTCGACGACGCCGAGCTCGCCGAGTTCCACGCCCTCGCCGACGACGTCGGCCTCGATGCGCTGGTCGAGGTGCACGACGAGGCAGAGCTCGAGCGAGCGTTGCGCGTCGGAGCCCGCCTCGTCGGTGTCAACCAGCGCGACCTGGTGACGTTCCAGGTCGATCACGAGCGTGCTGTCCGCATGGCGGCGCAGATGCCCGACGGCATCGTGTCGGTGGCCGAGAGCGGGGTACGCGGCCCCGACGACGCCGCGGCGCTGCGCGCCGCCGGCTACGACGCGGTGCTCGTCGGGGAGTCGCTGGTCACGTCGGGCGATCCTGCGGCATCGGTGCGCGCGCTCATCGGGACGTAACGGACCGCGCCCGCCGACCGTCGCCCCTGTACGGTTTCGGCCCGGATGTTCGTGAAGATCTGTGGCATCACCAACGAAGACGACGCTCTCCTCGCGGTGGCGATGGGAGCTGATGCCGTCGGGTTCGTCTTCGCGCCGTCGCCGCGCCAGATCGCCCCGCAGCTGGCATACGACATCACCCGGCGCCTGCCGCCCGAGATCCTCACGGTCGGGGTCTTCCGCGACGAGCATCCCTCCCGCGTGATCGAGCTCGTCCACCGATCGGGGGTGAAGGCCGCCCAGCTGCACGGCCACGAGACACCGGCGCAGGTCGCCGAGGTGGCGGACCAGGTGCGTTGGGTGATCAAGGCGTTCAGCGCCGCCTCCGACGCCCTGCGCAGGGCCAAGGACTACGCCACCGACATGATCCTGGTCGACAGCGCCACGCCCGGCTCGGGGGTCGTGTTCGACTGGTCGATCGTCGACGACGCCCCCGAAGGCCTGCGCATCATCCTGGCCGGCGGCCTGACGCCGGAGAACATCGCGTCGGCGGTCGAGCGCGTACGGCCATGGGGCGTCGACGTGTCCAGCGGGGTCGAGCGTGAGCCGGGACGCAAGGACCCACTGAAGGTGAAGGCGTTCATCGAACGCGCCCGGTCGGCCGCGCCAGAGGGATACCGGGGTCCCGACGAGCTGCCCTACGACTGGGCCGACGACGAGTGATGTCCCCGTCAGATCGAGAGGTGTCGACGACCGATGAGGAACGCATGTCGCTGATGGCGGAGCCGTCTCCGTCGGGCCGCTTCGGCGAGTTCGGTGGACGGTTCGTGCCCGAGACGCTGGTTCCGGCGTGCCAGCAGTTGGAGGACGCGTTCCGCGACGCGTGGGCGGATCCGGCGTTTCGTGGGGAGCTCGACGGGTTATTGCGCGACTATGCCGGCCGGCCGTCGATCGTCACGGTGTGCCACAACCTCGGCGCGCAGCTCGGGCTCACCCTCGTGTTGAAGCGGGAGGACCTCAACCACACCGGCTCGCACAAGATCAACAACGTGCTCGGGCAGGCCCTGCTGGCCAAGCGCATGGGCAAGAAGCGCCTGGTCGCCGAGACCGGCGCCGGCCAGCACGGCGTGGCCTCGGCGACCGCCGCCGCGCTGCTGGGGCTCGAGTGCAAGGTGTACATGGGCGCCGTCGACGTCGAGCGGCAGGCGCTCAACGTCTTCCGCATGCGCTTGCTCGGCTCGGAGGTCGAGGCGGTGCACAGCGGCAGCCGCACGCTGAAGGACGCGGTCAACGAGGCGATGCGCGACTGGGTGGCGACGGTCGAGGAGAGCCATTACTGCCTCGGCAGCGTGATGGGCCCCCACCCGTATCCGTGGATGGTGCGCGAGTTCCACCGCGTGATCGGCGACGAGGCGCGCGAGCAGTGCCGGGCGATGTTCGGCGACGACCCTGATGTCGTCGTCGCCTGCGTCGGCGGCGGCTCCAACGCCATCGGCATCTTCTCCGGTTTCGTCGACACCCGCGCTCGGTTGGTGGGCGTCGAACCGGCGGGCGGCGCTGCCGTGGGTCGGGGGGTTCCCGGCGTCGTCCACGGCATGCGCAGCTATCTGATGCAGGACGAGCACGGCCAGGTGCTCGAAGCCGAGTCGATCTCGGCGGGCCTCGACTATCCCGGCGTCGGGCCCGAGCACTCCTACCTGGGCTCGATCGGACGTGCCGAATATCCGTCGGTCACCGATCAGGAGGTCATCGACACGTTCGCGCTGCTGGCGCGCGCCGAGGGCATCATCGCCGCGCTCGAATCGGTGCACGCGCTGGCATGGGTCGTGCGCGAGGCGCCCTCGTTGCGCGGCGCGACCGTCCTCGTCAACCTGTCGGGGCGCGGTGACAAGGACGTCGCGCAGATGATGGAGATCCTCGGGTGAGCAGCAGCCACCGGCCTGAATCCCTGGAGGCCGCGTTGCGCGCACGCCGCAGCGCGGGTCGCAAACTGCTCGTGCCGTACATCACCGGCGGACTCGGCGGATGGCGTGAGGCCGTTCACGCCGCGGCCGACGCGGGCGCCGATGCGATCGAGATCGGCATCCCGTTCAGCGACCCCGTGATGGACGGTCCGGTGATCCAGCAGGCGTCGCAGCGAGCGCTCGACGCAGGCGCGACCCCGGCGGCGATCCTCGACGAGGTGCGCCGGCTCGACGTGGGCATCCCGCTCGCGGTGATGACGTATTACAACACGGTCCACCACGCCGGCCACGAGCGCTTCGCTCAGAGCCTTGCCAGCGCCGGCGTGGCGGCGGCGATCGTCCCCGATCTGCCGTTGGACGAGAGCGGTCCGTGGTGCGAGGCCGCCGACGCGGCCGGGGTCGAGACGGTGATGTTCGCCGCGCCGACGACGCCGGACGCGCGGCTGCCGGCGATCTGCGCGCGGGCGCGAGGTTTCGTCTACGCGGTGGGATTGCTCGGCGTCACCGGTGAGCGCGACCGGTTGGCCGCGACCGCGACGGCGCTCGCTGGACGCCTGACCCAGATCACCGACGTTCCCGTGCTGGTGGGGGTCGGGGTGTCGAACGCCGAGCAGGCGCAAGAAGCTGTCAAGGTGGCGGACGGCGTGATCCAGGGCGCGTCGGTCGTGCGGCGGCTGATGGAAAGCGGTCCGGACGCTGTGGGCGCGTACGTCGCCGAGGTGCGTGCGGCCATCGATCGGCCGCTCGTCCCCCAGTCGTGACGCCAGCGCGGCGGCGGAATCGGCGAATGCACTGAGCCCCACGGGGTGCGTGGGGCTCAGCGACGACACGCCGCGGAGGGTCGCGGCGACGAGTTGGGATGAGGGCGCGGGCCTCAGGGGCCCACGCGTTCAGCAGGGGCGAACGATGGGACGCATCCGTCTGACTCCTTGTGTCGACGCCGCCGTGCGGCTGTGGGCTTGGTGCGAGGACCTGCCCCTCCCTGAAACATCCGCCGTTTCGGAAGGCTCACGTCGAGGCATGTCGACCACGCGGGGGAGACGGTACCACGGGGCGTGGCATGAGTTGACGAAATCCAGAAAGTCTTGAGAGGCCGGCCGCGGAGCGTCGGAGGCCGCGTCATCGATCTTCACGCTGCGTGCTCAGCCGCCGCTGTTCCCGTCCGTGCAACGCCCCCGGCCTACTGTGCAGGCATGCTCTCGCCAGGAGATTCCCTTCCCGACTTCGCGCTGTCGGACCAGCACGGCAACACCGTGACGCCCGCCTCGATCGCCGGCCGCCGAGCCCTGATCTACTTCTATCCGAAGGCCGACACGCCGGGTTGCACACAGCAATCGTGCGGCCTGCGCGACATCGCCGGGCAGATCGGCGACACGGCGATCGTCGGGGTCAGCCCGGACAAACCGGCCAAGCAGCTCAAGTTCGACGAGAAGTACGGGCTCGGCTTTCCGCTGCTCGCCGACGTCGACCACGAGATGGCCGAAGCGTTCGCGGTGTGGAAGCAGAAGTCGATGTACGGCCGCACGTACATGGGCATCGAACGCTCGGCGTTCCTCGTCTCGCCGAAGGGCACGATCGAGCAGGCGTGGTACAAGATCAGCCCGAAGGACACGCCACTGCGCTTGCTCGAGGCGCTGAAGGCGTGAGCGACCTGCCGCGGCCGACCGACCTCCTGCCGCACCGGCCGCCGTTCCTGTTCGTCGACGAGATCACCGCCATCGAGCCCGGGGCGTCGGCCTCGGCGACCTGGACGCTCACCGGCGACGAATGGTTCTTCTCCGGCCACTTCCCGGGTCGGCCCACGCTGCCCGGCGTCTTGATGTGCGAGGCGATCGCTCAGGTCGGCGCCATCGGCGTGCTCTCCGGCCCGCGCTACGCCGGCAAGCTGCCTCTGTTCGGTGGCCTCGACGGCGCCCGCTTTCGCCGTCAGGTCGGGCCGGGCGACACGCTGACGCTCGAGGCCACGCTCGGGCGGATGTCGGCGCGAGCAGGCCGGGGCAGCGGGAGGGCCTTGGTGAGCGGGGAGGTCGCGTGCGAGTGCGACCTCCTGTTCGTCGTCGTCGACGCCTGACCGTCGATCTCGGCGCGGTTCCGGCTGCTGTGCAACCGGCGCCGCGCCGAGGTCGTCACGTCGGTGGCGGGGCGATGACGATCGAGCCGTTGTGGCCGCCGAACCCGAAGCTGTTCGAGATCGTCGGCCCCGGCTCCCACGGCCGCGGCTCGTCGACCACCACGTCGATGTGGAACTCGTCGGGCACGTCCTTGGTGCCCGCCGTCGGCGGGATCAGCTTGCGCTCCATCGACAGCAGCACCGACACGGCTTCGAGCGCTCCGGCGGCGCCCAAGGTGTGCCCGGTCACGCCCTTGATCGAGGTCACCGGGGGCCCGGAGGCGCCGAACACCATCTCGACGGCCATCGCCTCGGCGGCGTCGTTGAGCGGTGTCGACGTGCCGTGCGCGTTGATCTGGCGGATCTCCTCAGGCGACACACCGGCGTCGGCGAGCGCCAGCCCCATGCAGGTGACGGCGCCCACGCCGTTGGGGGAGGGCGCGGTGATGTGATAGGCGTCGGCGTTGCTCGCCGCGCCGATGATCTCGCCGTGGATCGTGGCGCCGCGCGCGAGCGCCGCTTCCCACTCCTCGAGCACGAGGACGGCTGCGCCTTCGCCCATGACGAAGCCGTCACGGTCGGTGTCGAACGGCCGGCTGCAACCGGTGGTCGACAGCGCGGTCATGTTGCCGAAGCCCGCCATCGCGGTGAGCGTGCCGGCCGCTTCGGACCCGCCGGTGAGCATCGCGTCGCAGCGGCCCCAGGCGATCATCCGGGCGGCGTACCCGATCGCATGCGTGCTGGCCGCGCACGCGGTGCAGATCGTCTCGTTGGGGCCCTGGAGGCCGTGACGCATCGACAGCGATGCGCCCGGCGCGTTGGCCATCATCATCGGCACGAGGAACGGCGACACCCGCCGCTCGCCCTTGGCGATGCGCAGTTCGACCTGCTCCTCCAGGGTGTGCAGCCCCCCGACACCGGTCGCGAAGATGACGCCGAACCGATCCGGGGACACGGCTGGGCGCCCGGCGTGCTCCAGCGCCTCGGCCCCGGCAGCGAGCGCGTACTGCTCGACCGGGTCGGCGCGACGAGCGTCCTTGGGGCTGTCGAAGTACGGAGTGGGGTCCCAGTCGGCGATCAGGGTGCTCTTCGAGCCGGAGACGTTCGGGCCGAGCAGTCCCTGCCAGAACGCATCCTTCCCGAGACCGCTCGGCGCGACGACGCCGTACCCGGTGACCGCGACCCGTCGGCCGCGCCCGTCCATCAGAGCTTGCCGACGACCAGCTCGTACGCCTGGTTGACGGTCTCGATCCCTTCCAGCTCTTCCTCGGGCACCTCGATGTTGAACTCCTCCTCGAGCGCCATGACCAGCTCGACCAGGTCGAGGCTGTCGGCGTCGAGGTCGTCGCCGAACTTGGCGTCCGGGACCACCTGGTCCTCGGACACAGAGAGGACCTCGACGGCGCACTTTCGGAAGCGAGCGAACAGTTCCTGATCCACGGGTTGTCTCCTGATTGTGGGTAGTCCGGTGTGACTGTATTGCTAGTGGCCCATGCCGAGCCCGCCGTCCACCGGGATGACGGCCCCGGTGATGTACCCGGCGTCGGGGCTGGCGAGGAACTCGACGACGCCGGCGATCTCGTCCGGCTGGGCCATGCGGCCGAGGGGCACAGCGGCGGTGAGCTCGCCCAGGCGCTTGTCGCCGAGCACCGCGGTCATCTCGGTGGCCACCGGCCCGGGCGCCACCACGTTGACCGTGATGCCGCGCGAGCCCAGCTCGCGGGCCAGCGAACGCGCCAGGCCGACGAGGCCCGCCTTCGACGCCGCATAGTTGGCCTGGCCCGCCGAGCCGGCGAGGCCGACGACCGAGGACATCAGCACGATGCGGCCCTTCTTCGCCCGCAGCATGCCCTGGGCAGCTCGCTTGGCCACGCGGTACGCCGCGGTGAGGTTGGTGTCGACGACCGTGGCGAAGTCGGCCTCCGACATGCGCAACAGCAGCGTGTCCTTGGTGATGCCGGCGTTCGATACCAGAACCTGGACCGGACCCCATGTCTGCTCGATCTCGCGGAAGGCGGCGTCGACCTGCTCGCTCGAGGTCACGTCGCACTTCAGGCCCAGCACGCCGTCGGGCGGGGCGCTGGAGTTGAACGTCACGGCCACCTTGTCGCCAGCGGCGACGAAGCGCTGCGCGCACGCCAGCCCGATGCCCCGCGACCCACCGGTGATCAGGACGACGCGGCTCACGCCTGTCCTCCGCCCCACCGCAAGATCGCGCTTGCCGCCGTCATGCCCGCGCCGAAGCCGACGAGCAGCACGAGGTCGCCGGTGGAGACGCGCCCGGCGTCGAGGGCGTCGCCCAGCGCGAGCGGGATCGACGCGCTCGACGTGTTGCCCGTGCGGTGCAGCACCGTCGCGGCGCGCTCCATCGGGATGCCGAGACGGTCGCAGGCGGCGGAGATGATGCGGATGTTGGCCTGGTGGGGGACGACCAGCGCGATGTCGTCGGCGGTGACACCGGCGTGGCGCATCGACTTCGCGGCCGAGTCGACCATGATGCGCACGGCGCGGCGGAAGACCTCTTTGCCGTCCATGCGCATGTAGCCGCCGATCTCCGCGAAGAGGAAGCGCTCCGCGCTGCCGTCGGCGTCGATGTCCCACCCGAGCAGCTGGCCCGGCCCGTCGACCGCTTCGAGCACCACGGCGCCGCTTCCGTCGGCGAACAGCACCGCCGTGTTGCGGTCGTCCCAATCGGTGATGCGCGACAGGGTGTCGGTGCCGATGACCAACACCCTGCTCGCCCCCATGGCGATCAGCCCGTGCGCGTTGACCAGGGCGTACACGAACCCGCTGCACGCGGCGTTGACGTCGAACGCGCCGCAGCGCAGGCCGAGCTCGGTCTGCACGGTGGCCGACGTCGCCGGCACGGTGCGATCGGGCGTCGTCGTCGACAGGACGAGCGCGTCGATGTCGCCGGGATCGAGACCGGCCATGTCGAGCGCCTGCCGTCCCGATTCGATCGACAACCCCGCGGTCGTGCCGCCGACATGGCGCCGCTGGATGCCGGTGCGCTCGCGGATCCACTGGTCGTTGGTCTCGACCATCTGCGCGAGGTCGTCGTTCGTCAGGACCTTCTCCGGCAGGGCGGTGCCCCAGCCCGTGATGACAGCCCCGCGGATGCCGGTCGGTGTGGCGGGCACGTCAGACCGTCCTCAGCCAGGCGACGGGCTGGCGGGGCGCCACGCGCTCGCCGGCGACCGCGATGTAGCTCTGGAGCACGCCGGCGAACGGTGACCGGACCTCCGTCTCGCCGACGTGGCCGAGCACGGCGCCGACGTCGATGGTCGAGCCGTCGGCGATGCCGCCGATCGGCGTGAACACGCCCGCGGCCGGGCTGACGACGAGGCGCTCGGTGGCGAAGAGGTGCTCGCCTTCGAGCTGCGCGGGCCCTTGCGAGGCGCCGGCGCTGACCCACTCGAGCAGCTTGTCGAGATCCTCGGGAGTGGCGACCGAGATCGTGCGGGCGGAGCCGACCGTACGTTTCGTCATGCCGGTGAGCACACCCCCCGGCCCGAGCTCGGCGAACGCCATGACCCCGAGGCCGGCGAGCGTGAGCAGGCTCTGCTTCCACCGCACCGGGCTCGACAGCTGGGCGGACAGCAGGCTGGACCAGTCGGACCCCGTGTCGTGGGCCAGCGCGTCGACGTTCGACACCACCGGCACCTCGGTGTCGCGCGGCACCGCGTCGGCGATCGCCTTGCGCAGCCGGTCGCGGGCGGGGGCCATGAACGGGGTGTGGAACGCGCCGGACACCTGGAGCGGCATCACCTTCTTGGCGCCGAGCTCCTTGGCGATCGTTCCGGCGGCGGACACGCCGGCTTCCGATCCGGCGATCACGATCTGGCCGGGAGCGTTGAAGTTGGCGACCCACACGTCGGCGTCGGCGCGGCGGCAGGCGACCTCGACCATGTCGTCGTCGAGGCCGAGCACGGCGGCCATCGTGCCGGGGTTCTCGTGGCCGGCGTCGTGCATCGCTTCGGCGCGCTCGCTGACCAGCCGGACGCCGTCTTCGAAGCTGAGCGCGCCGGTGGCGGCGAGCGCGGTGTACTCGCCCAAGCTGTGGCCAGCGCAGAAGCTGGGGTCGATGCCGAGGCGCTCGACGGCGTCGAGGACCATCAGGCTGGAGACGAACGTGGTCAGCTGGGCGTTGCGCGTGTCACGCAACTCGTCGGCGTCGGCATCGAGCAGCAGGCGGGCGACGTCACGACCTGCGACGTCGGTCGCCTCGTCGACCAACTCCCAGCTCTCGTGGTCGACCCATGGTCGGCCCATGCCCGGCCGTTGGGAACCCTGGCCGGGGAACGTGAAAGCAAGCATGGTTGTGGGCGTCACTCCTCGATCCAGTTTCCCTGGCGGACGAGGCTAGACGGTCGAAACGGTTTCGCCCGTGCTCCCCGCGGCCGATCGCTGGCCAGCTGGCACAGGGGCAGCTCATGAGTAGGATCGAGCGGCCCGCCCGAGTGGTGGAATGGCAGACACGGCGGACTCAAAATCCGCTGTCCGAAAGGACGTGTGGGTTCGACTCCCACCTCGGGCACCGACCAGATCATGCGTCGCGCCTGCCGCCGAGGGCGTCCGCGACGTCGGCGACGACGGCTGAGCCCAGGATGTCCCGCAGCGGGGCGGCCAGCGGGATGCACCAGTTCGGGCGTTGCTCGCGTGTCGTCCCGGGCGCATTGGGGCGGTCCGGCGACAGCGCGAGATCGTCGAGCGCGGCGAGACGCAGCAGCGACGGCGCCTGCGCGATGTGAGCATGCACGGCCACCACGGCCTCGGCCGGCGACGCGTCCGGCCGCGCCACGTCGTGCAGGCGGGCGCGCATCTCCGGGGTTCCGTCGCGGCCGCTGTGCACGCCGACGATCGTCGGAAGGTCGTGCGTGGTGACCGTCGCCAGGGCGAGTTCGTCCCACGCGGGCGCGGGCTCCTCGGCGAACCAGAAGACCCGCGTGCCGGCGATGTCGTGGTCCTCCATCGCAGCGCGCACGCGCGGCTCGACGACGCCGAGGTCCTCGCCGACGACGAAGGCGCCGGCACGTTCCGCTTCGAGAGCGAGGACAGCGAGGATCTCCTCGGCGGGGAAGTGCACGTAGCCGCCGTCGGCCGGCCCCCCGCCGGGCGGGATCCAGAACTGCCGGAACATGCCCATGACGTGGTCGACGCGCAGGCCCTGCATGCCGGTGAGGGCGGCGCGCACCGTCTCGGCGAACGGCTGGTAGGCCGCGTTGCGCAGGCGCCAGGGCACGAACGGTGGGATGTTCCACTGCTGGCCGTCGGCGTTGAAGTCGTCCGGGGGCGCGCCGAGCAGGGCGTCGTCGGCGAGGAGGTCCTGCATGTCCCAGGCGTCGAACCCGTGCGGATCGAAGCCGACGGCGAGGTCGCCGATGAGCGCCACGTCGGGGTGTGCGGCGGCGCGCAGCTGGGCGGCCGCGACCCATTGGGTCCACTCGTGGAACGCGGCCGCGTCACGCAGCTGGTCGTCGGATGCGACCAGGGTGTCGATCGTCGGGCCGGGACGGCGCAGCTCGGCCGGCCACGCCATCCAGTCGGGTCCGAAGCGCTCGGCCAGAGCGCACCACTGACCGTAGCGGGCGAGCGCGCCCGGCTGGCCGGCACGCCACGCGCCGAAGCTCTCGCCGTCGCTCTCCGACGCTCGGCGTGCGAGCAGCGCCTCGCGCTTGGCGGCCCAGACCGCTTCGCGGTCGATCAGCTTCCCTGGCCGCACCGCGAGCGCCGGGTTCGGCAGCCGGCCGATCGCGATGTGCAGCGGGTTCAGGAAGCGGCGTGTGCTCGGGTAGTACGGGCTCGTCTCCATCGGCGCGCACAGCGCCGGCGCGTGCAGCGGGCTCGACAACACCGCTCCGGCGCCGTGCTCCGCGCACCACCGCATCAGGTCGGCCAGGTCGGCCAGATCGCCGATGCCCCACGAGCCGTGGCTCCACATCGAGTACAGCTGCGCCGCGATTCCCCACGCGCGCGGCGGCCTCGGGCATCGCCGCGGGTGCACCACGAGCGTCGTGGTCGGGCCCCCGTCGCTCGGGTGGAGCAGGTGGTAGCCGATCGGCAGGTCGGGTGGCAGGCGATCGATCTCGCCCCACGACGAGCCGTCGTCGGTGACCAGCACGCAGCGGCCGAGCAGCCACGGGTGCTCACCGACGGGGACGAACCACAAGGGCGGCCCCTGCTGCGGCTCGCCCATCGCGGCACGCAGCGCCTCGCGCGTCTCGTCGGACGTCGGCTGCCAGGCGCCATCGATCGTGTGGAACCCGTCTGCGATGCCCCACCGGTCGATCATCCCGACAGTTTCCCCGATGGCGCTGGCTGCGTGAGCACGATGTGCGTCACTACGCTTGCCCGCATGGGCCGACGGCTGGTGGAGAGGCGCCTCGCGCAGGTGAGCGCGCGGGTGCGCGCTCTGCGCGAAGAGCTGCGCATGGTCGACGAGCAGCTGCGCCACCTGACCGACGAGGCCGACGAGCTGGGCCTGCGGGCGCTCGTGTCGGAGACCCCGGCTGCCGGGCTCGAACATCGCCAGGCACGGAGTCACGCCGACGCCATGGCCCGTCACCGCGAGCACGTCCTCGCCACCATCGCCGAGCTCGAGCGCAGCCAGGACCAGCTGCTCGACCGGCTGACGCCGGGCTGACCCCCGGAGTGAGGTCGGGCCGACCGGCGGCCCGCACGCAGCGGCGTGCTTGAATGGGGAGCCGCCCCGCTCCGACCGAAAGGACCGCGCCTGGTGAGCATCCGTGTGGTGATCGCAGAGGACGAAGCCATCATCCGGCTCGATCTGCGCGAGACCCTGGAGGAAGAGGGCTACGACGTCGTCGGCGAGACCGGCCGCGGCGACAAGGCGGTCGAGCTGGTGCGCGATCTGCGGCCCGACCTCGCGATCTTGGACATCAAGATGCCCGGCATGGACGGGCTCGAGGTCGCGAAGGTGATCAACGACGAGAAGATCTGTGGCGTCCTGGTGCTCACCGCGTTCAGCCAGCGCGAGGTCATCGAGCAGGCGCGCGATGCCGGCGCGCTCGCGTATCTCGTCAAGCCGTTCCAGAAGAGCGATCTGATCCCGGCCATCGAGGTCGCGATCGGCCGCTTCCGCGAGCTCCAGGCGTTGACCGGCGAGGTCGACGCGCTCGGAGAGCAGCTCGAGTCGCGCAAGGTCGTCGACCGTGCGAAGGGGCTGTTGATGGACGAATGCGGGCTGAAGGAACAGGAGGCCTTCACGTTCATCCAGCGCACTGCGATGAGCGAGCGCAGCCGCATGCGCGACGTCGCCGAGCGCATCCTGTCCGGCGCGCTGCGCCCGTGACGGCGGCGTCCCCGATGCGCCGGTTGCTGCTCCTCGACGGCAACTCGCTGACGTACCGCGCGTTCTTCGCGCTGCCGACCGACATGGCGACGGCCAGCGGCCAGGTCACCAACGCCGTGTTCGGGTTCACGTCGATGCTCATCTACCTGTTGAAGGAGCAGCACCCCGACGGCGTGCTGGTGGCCTTCGACCGTCCCGAGAAGACGTTCCGCCACGAGGCCAACCCGGAGTACAAGGCAACCCGCGATGCGGCTCCCGACATCCTGCGCCAGCAGATGGGCCTGGTGCGCGAGGTGTTGCAGGCGCTCGGCATCACCGCCGTCGACATCGCCGGGTACGAGGCCGACGACATCATCGCCACGCTCGCCACGCGAGCGGCCGACCTCGGCGACGAGGTGATCATCGTCACCGGCGACCGCGACTCGTACCAGCTGGTCCAGGATCCCTCGATCAAGGTGCTCTACAACCGTCGTGGGGTCAGCGACTACGCGCTGTACGACGAGGCGGGCATCCTCGAGAAGTGCGGCGTCCCGCCCTCGCTGTACCCGCAGTACGCGGCGCTGCGCGGCGACCCGAGCGACAACCTTCCGGGCGTCCCCGGCGTCGGCGAGAAGACCGCCGCCAAACTGATCACGACCTACGGCGGCCTCGACGGCATCTTCGCCAACGTCGACGCGCAGACGCCGAAGCTGCGGGCGTCGCTGGCCGAGCACGAGCAGCGCGTGCGCCAGAACGCCGAGCTGATGGTCCTGGTCCGCGACGTGCCGGTGGAGGTCGACTTCGACGCGCTGCAGGTTCGCCCCGACCAGGCGGAGGTCAAGCGGCTCTTCGACTTCCTCGAGTTCCGTGCGTTCGCCGAGCGCTTGAACGACGCGCTCGGCAGCGCCGGCGTCGCACTGCCGACGAGCACCGCGGAGGTGCTCGAAGCGGAGGTCACCACGAGCCCGGACGCCGCGGCATCGGCAGCGTTGATCGCGGGAGCCGAGACCCTCGACGTCGCCGCCGCGTGGGCCGGCGATCCCGGCCGCAGCCCACTGCTCGGCGTCGCCGTCGCCGGCGATGTCGCCGCGGCCGAGGCGATCTGGATCCCGGTCGACCAGCTCGGTGATCCCGCTGTCGGCGCGGCGTTGGTCGCCCACCGCCGCGTGCGTTCGCACAACGCCAAGGCGCTGATGCGCGGCCTGCTCGGGATGGGCCTCGACCTGTCCGGGCTCGAGCTCGACACCGCGATCGCCGCCTACCTGCTCGACCCGGCCGAGGCCCGCTACGCGATCGGCGACCTGCTCGAGCGGTACACCTCGCTGCGGCTCCCCGACGACGACGCCGAGTCGGCGGGCCAGCTCGACTTCGGTGACAGCGGCGTCGACGATGCTCGCCGCGCGGGGCGCGAGGCGCTCGCCGTCGCCCACCTCGCGCCGGCGTTGCTGGCGTCGCTCGAGCACCACGCGATGGCCGACTTGTACCGCTCGATCGAGAACCCGCTCGTTCGGGTGCTGGCGCACATGGAGCACGTCGGCATCGCGGTCGATTCCGCCGAGTTGCGCGCCTTGCACGAACGGCTCTCGTCCGAGGTCGCCCGTCTCACCGCCGAGATCCATCGCGTCGCAGGCCGGGTGTTCAACATCAACTCGCCGGTGCAACTGCGCGAGATCCTCTACACCGAGCACGGTCTCGTGCCGCAGAAGAAGACCAAGACCGGGTTCAGCACCGACGCCTCGACGCTCGAGAAGCTGCGCGACCAATGGCCCGAGTTCATCGATCCGCTGCTCGCCTATCGAGAGGTCGAAAAGCTCCGCAGCACCTACGGCGAGGGGCTGCTCGCCGAGGTCGGCCCGGACGGGCGGATCCACGCCACGTTCAACCAGACGGTGGCGCGCACCGGCCGGCTCAGCAGCGACAAGCCGAACCTCCACAACATCCCCGTGCGGAGCGAGGAGGGCCGCCAGTTCCGCAAGGCGTTCATCCCCTCGCCGGGCTACGAGCTGCTCGTCGCCGACTACAACCAGATCGAGCTGCGCTGCATCGCCCACCTCGCCGGCGACCCGGGTCTGATCGCTGCGTTCACCAGCGGGACCGACATCCACAACGCCACCGCAGCGCGGGTGTTCGGCGTCGAGCCGACGGCGGTCACCCTCGATCAGCGCTCGAAGGCGAAGATGGTGTCGTACGGGTTGGCCTACGGCATGGAGGCCTACGGGCTCGGGCAGCGTCTCGGCATCGCGACGTCGGAGGCCGCGGTCATCCTCGACGCCTACTTCGAGGCGTTCCCGAACGTGAAGGCCTACATGGATCGCACCGTCGACGAGGCCCGCCAGCGCGGGTACACCGAGACGTTGTTCGGGCGCCGTCGCCCGATCCCCGAGCTGTCCAACCCCAACCGCGGCATTCGCCAAGCGGGGGAGCGCCAGGCGATGAACGCCGGCATCCAGGGGCTCGCCGCCGACATCTTCAAGGTCGCCCTCGTGCGGATCGATGCCGCTCTCGCCGACGGCCTCGGCGACAGCCGGCTGATCCTCCAGGTGCACGACGAGGTGCTGGTCGAGGTTCCCGTCGGCGACCGCGATCGCGTCGGCCCGGTGGTCGTCGACCTGATGCGCGGCGCGGCCGAGCTCGACGTTCCGCTCGAGGTCAACGTCGCCTGGGGTAAGACCTGGGCCGACGCCAAGTCGTGAGCCATTGGTTCGAACCGATCGCCGCGCATCTCGGCGATGCGTACCTGCGGTACTCGTTCACGAAGGGGACGGCGCAGGAGGTCGACTACCTCGTCGGCGCGCTCGACCTCGTGCCGGGACGGCGGGTTCTCGACGTGGGGTGTGGTCCGGGCCGTCATGCGCACGAGCTCGCCCGGCGTGGCGTCACCGTCCACGGCGTCGACATCAGCGACGCGTTCGTCGAGATCGCTCGCCGTGACGCGCCACACGGCGCGACGTTCGAACGACTCGACGCGCGTGAGCTCGCGTTCGACGCCGAGTTCGATGCGGTCGTGTGCCTCTGCCAGGGCGCGTTCGGATTGATGACCGCCGACGGCGACGACGACGACGTGCTCGCTGGCATGGCCCGTGCGGTCAAGAAGGGCGGGCGGCTGGCGCTCAGCGCGTTCAACGCCTACTTCGCCGTCAAGTACCACACGGAGGCGGCGTTCGACGCCGACACCGGCGTCTGCCACGAGCGCACCGAGGTGCGCAACCCGGCGGGGGAGCCGATCGGAGTCGACCTGTGGACCGGCTGCTACACGCCACGCGAGCTTCGGCTGCTCGCCGATCGGCACGGTTTGGCCGTCGACAGCCTGTCGAGCGTCGAGCCCGGCGGCTACGGCGACGGTGTGCCGACGACCGAGTCTCCCGAGTACCTCCTCCTGGCGACGAAACGGTCGTCGCGCCGCGCGGCGAGCTGAGCGCCTCAGCGTCGGGCCGCGCCCCAGCGGCATCGGAGGATCTGGACGCCGAGCGACCCGAAGATCAGTGCGACCGCGGCGCGACCGGCCAGGCCGAGATCGAGCAAGCCGTCGACGATGCCGCCGAACAGCTCCCACCAGAAGAACGCCGCAGACGCCAGCAACAGCGCGCTGGCGGCGACGTTCGCCACCGCGTACGCGACGAGGAGCCGATCGTGCCGCGCGTCCGCGTCGTACAGCACGTCGCGGCAGCGGTGCACGAGATCCGGCTCGCCGGCGAGATCGCCGAGGATCAGCGCGCCGTCGAGGCCTGCGAACGGCAGCAGGTTGGTGAGCATGCCGATCGTGTTGACGACGACGAAGCGCTGGAGCACGACGGCGACGTCACCGTCGGGCAAGACCAGCAACGAGAACGTGGCGATCGACGTCGCCAGCCACTCCGCCCAGACGCCCGCCGCGGCTTGCGCCAAGCGTTCCCGCCGAGAGAGCAGCAGCGCATCGCTGGAGTCGACATAGACGGCAGGCAACCCGAGGTGCAGCCGCAGTCCGACGTGGCGGACGGTCCGGCCGTAGTGGACCGTCACCAGCGCGTGCCCGAGCTCGTGGACGGCCAGGGCCACGAAGCCGAGCGCGATGAACAGCGGCACGTGGGCAGGGGTCGCCCGCAGATCCGGGGGCCCGCCGCGCAGGGCGAGCAGCAGCGCGAGGGCGCCGGACACGGCGACGACGATCTGCGTGACGATCCACGGCGCTCGGAACAGCCGGTGCAGCCAGGCGTCGTGGAGCCATCGCACCCACGTGTGCGCGCTGCGCCAGACGATGCCGTCGCCGGCGCGCCGGCCACCGGCTGCCGTCGATGTGGCTGCCGTGCCGACGAAGCCGAGTTCGCGCAGCAGCGCGGCGCGACCGTCGACGATCGGCGCAGGGCCGCACGCCTCCTCGACGTCGCGCGGCGTGACGAAGATCGCGTCGCCGCTCGTGTGCTCGACCGCCGCGATCAGCTCGCGGCCACGGCGACACGTCAGCGCGACCCATTCGACGGTCGGCGCGAAGCCGTTGTCGAACTCGACGATCGGCTTGGCGGGCGGTGGTGCGCGCATGGCGAGCTCCTCTCGACGATTCACGAACGCTGTCGTGGCCATCGTCCGCGGACGCGCTGTGTGGGTCTGTCAGCGAGGCGACTGTGCGATGGTGCGCGCCGTCACACGCGCCACGTTGACCTGACCGCTGATGCCCTTCAGCCGAGCGCCCGTCGTGGCGGAGAACATCGCCACGATGTCGGGCGGGCAGCCGGCGAGCGCCGCCTCGCTGACGACCACCTCGTCGGCTGCGGCCGACTCGCAGAGCCGGCTGCCGACGTTGACCGTGTCGCCGACGACGCTGTACTGGCGACGTGAGCGGGCGCCGACGTGCGCGGCCACCACCTCGCCGCGGTGCACGGCGACTCCGAATCCGATCGTGGGGAGGCCGTCGGCGACGACAGCGCTGTCGAGCGCCACGGCCTCGTCCTGGAGCGCGATCGCGCAGCGCAGCGCGGCCTCCGATGCATCCGCCTTCGGAACCGGAGTTCCGAAGACGGCGAACACCTCGTCGCCGACGAACTGCATGACCGTGCCGCCGGCGCGGTGCACGCGCTCGACCACGAACTCGTAGTAGTGATCCAGCACGCGGCGCACGTCTCCGGGAGCGAGACGGCCCGCGAGCGGCGTGAAGCCGCGGAGGTCACAGAACAGCACGGCCACCTCGAGCCTTTCCCCCTCACCGAGCTGGCGAAGGCGGCGCGCGTCGGCCAGCTGGGCGACGACCGACGCGGGCACGTAGGTCGAGAACAGCGCCCAGGCACGACGCTGATGACGGATCTCGGTGACGTACCGCCACGCGGCGCCGAGGACGGCTGAACAGACGAC
Organism: uncultured Ilumatobacteraceae bacterium; assembly: GCA_964529005.1. Classification (GTDB taxonomy): domain Bacteria; phylum Actinomycetota; class Acidimicrobiia; order Acidimicrobiales; family Ilumatobacteraceae; genus CAZGUH01. The sequence continues at coordinate 27,899 of CAZGUH010000021.1, forward strand.
GGCGACCGTGGGCCACACCACGTTCCACAGTTCGCCCTCGGAGTGGAAGCGCCACGCGGACCACAACACCGCAGCGGCGATCACTGCGACGGACAGAGCCGATGCCAGCGCCAGCCGCACGAGCAGGTAGGCCATGGCGACGACGATCGCCAGCACTGCGACCACGATCACCTGGTCCGCGGTGCCCGCCTCGCGGAGGTAGCCGGCGGTGACGATGGTGTTCGTCGCGTGAGCGAGCACCTCCACCCCGCTCGTCGACCGGGACCGATCGACGGGCACGAGGTGGAGGTCGCCGAGCGTCGGTTCGGTCACTCCGACGAGAACGATCTTTCCCGCGATCGCGGTCGGCTCGACCGTGCCATCGATGACGTCCCGCGCGGAGACGACTCGGAGGTCCTCATCGGACGTCCAGTTGATGCGCAGCCGGCCGCCGGGCGCGGGAATGAATCGGTCGCCGATCTGGACGCCGCCGGGGCGCTCGATCAGGGGACCGGGCTTGCCCTCGTGCGCCGCGACGGCGCTCAGAACGACCGAGGCATGAGCCAGATCGCGCTCGTCGAGCGCGTAGAGCGGGACGAAGCGAACCATCCCACCGACGGCTGACGACGTCACGTTGACGTGGCCGACATCGGCTGCAGCCGACGCGAGCGCGGGGATCGGATCCACGCGGTCGAGGACGCGCGGCGGGCCGCCGTCGGTCATCTGGAGCGTCAGCGCGGACGCGAGCACCGTCGTGGTCGAGGCCACCGCGTCGGCGAGCTCGCCATCGCCCGAGCGCGACGTGTTGAACAGCACGTCGTAGACGACGACCGTCGGATCGAGCGCGGCGAGCGCGCGCAGGAGGCTGGCGTGCAGCGCGCGAGGCCACGGCCACGCCTCGCCGGTGGCCTGCAAGGTCTCGCGATCGATCGCCACCACGACGACGTCGCCCGCCGTGTCGAGGCCCGGTTGCAACAGGTCCTCCCACTGCGCTTGCACGCCGTCGAGCCGATCGGCGGCGAGACCGACGATCGCCACCGTGGCCGACACCGCAGCCACGACGACTGCGGCGATCACCGCCGAGGACCACCGGCGACGCACGTGCTCAGCGGCTCACGGAGATCATCGACCGCTCGGTCTCGCCCTGGTTGGTCGGCGGGCAGTTTCCGTGGTCGTTGACCGTGTTCACCGCCGTGGCCGTGCCCTCCCACGCGGCGACCTCCCAGGCGCCCTCCGCCTGGCGCCCCGCGGTCGGTGTGGCTTCGTAGGTGAACACCACCGTCACCGACCCGGTCTCGACGGTCGAGCCGTCGGCCGCACGCTCGATGCAGCCGGGCAGCTCGCGCTCGAACGTCCACCGGTAGGTGACGCCGTCGAACGTGAGCGGGACGGCCTGCGTCTGGCGCACGTTGTTCAGCAGGAACTCGACGATCACGGTGCCGGTGCACGGGACACCCGCGGAGCAGTCGACGTCGAACGTGTATGTGCGGTCGGCGACGTCTCCGACCTCTGCGGTGCCCGAACAGCTTGCGACGCAGGTGCGTTCGACGACGGTGCGGGTCCCGGTGAACGTGCCCGTCATCGAGCCGAACGCAGGGCCGTGCGCTTCGTACAGAGCTGCCCGGTCGGCGAAGCCCGCGGCGACGTCACGGTCGCTGTTGTCGAGCAGCCACGGGTCGGAGAACGCGGCGTCGAACGGGGCCGGGACCGGCTCTGCTGCGCCGGCGTCGGTGACCTCGAGTGCGGCCGGCGCGGTCAGACGGACGCTGGACCCATCGGCGAGCGCGACGTCGACGATGCCGTCGACGACGACGAATCGGCACCGGTCGGGCTCGCACTCGATCGAGAAGGCGGTCCCCACGACGGTCGCCACGCCCACGGACGTCTCCACGCTGTACTCGCCCTCGCCCAGCGATTCGACGCGGTGCCACGTCCGGCCGAGACCCATCCGGGTGCGCACCGCGGATTCCCCCGGATCGTCGACGAGCTCGACGATCTCGAACTCGGTGTCGACGTCGAGGCGCGTGCGTGAACCGTCGAAGTAGGCGATCTCGGCGTAGCCGGTGGCGTCCGTCCGCACGACGTCACCGATGGCGACATCTTCGGCGCCGTCGAGCGGTGAGAACTCGACCTTGTCGAGCAGGCGGAGGTCGACGGCGCTCTGGATCGTCGATGCCGAGCCGACCTCGCGACGCGCGTCCACGGTCGTGGTCGGCGCGATCGTCGTCGGCGTGCCGGTGGTCGAGGTCGACCGCTCGGTCTCGCCGGTCGTCGGGGTCGAATCATCCGCCTCCGCCGCGCTGGTCGCGGTCGTCGAGTCGTTCGACCTGCCGTCACCTCCGCCACACGCCGCCAGCAATGCCATCGCACCTGCGAGCACCGCAGCGGACCTGCGCAGCGCCATCGTTGTCTCCTGTCTCTTCGTGCATCGCGCCGTCCTCGTGCTCGACGACTGCAGGCGCAGCGGAATTGTGTCATGGGCCAATCGCCCGGCCAGCCGAACGTTCCGAAGGTCATCCTCGGCGGTCGGCTGGCGACGGACGGCGATTCAGGGTGTGCCGGGTGGACGTCGGCCGACGACCACCCGGCGATCGGTGTCAGCCGGGCGGGCGGCGGCCGAAGGTGCGCCGGCTCGGGAGGCCCCGGCCGAAGGTGCGCCGGCTCGGGAGGCCCCGGCCGAAAGTGCGGCGGCTCGGAAATCCACGGCCGAACGTCCGCCGGCTGGGGAAGCGGCGGCCGAAGGTGCGTCGCAAGCCGAGCGTCCGGCGTCGGCGCGCTGCGGGCGCGGAGCCCGACCGATCGGACGGATCAGGGATCGGATGAAGGTCCATCGATTCCTCCTCTGGTGTGGGTGGACATCTGCATCGTCTCCGCGAACGTGATCGTGCGCCGTCGCCCGGCGCACGTGCTCAATGTGCTCCCGCGCACACGGCCGGGCAGGTGGGACGCCGCCTATTGTTCCTCCCCGTCGGAAGGGGTCGCAGTGGAGTTCCAGTTGCTCGCGTCGTTGGACCCGGCGGTGCAGCGCGACGTCCTGGCGAGCACCACCCGGCGGCGCTACCCGAAGGGCACCGTGCTGTTCCACGAGGGCGACCCCGGCGACACGCTGCATCTGATCGCCAAGGGCAAAGTCGCCGTTCGAGTCGGTACTCCGGAAGGCGACGTCGCGACGCTGACGATCCTCGGCGCGGGATCGGCGTTCGGCGAGCAGGCGTTGCTCAGCGGCGCGGCGCGACGCACCGCGACCGTCGTGGCCGTCGAAGCGACTGAGACGATGGCGCTTCCACGTGCCGCGTTCGAGGACATCCGCAGCCGGTTCCCGTCCGTGAACCAGCTGCTCCTCGATCAGCTCGCCGCGCAGGTCCGGCGTCTGTCGACTCAGCTCATCGAAGCGCTCTACCTGTCGGCCGACAAGCGCGTGATGCGCCGGATCATCGAGCTCGCTCACGTCTTCGACGGCGGCGACGTGCCCGTCACCCAGGAGGACGTGGCGACGATGGCGGGCACGACACGGCCGACCGTCAACCGCGTGATGCAGACGATGGAGTCGGCCGGGGTGATCCAGCTCGGTCGTGGCCGGTTCCGCGTCCTCGACGCGGCGGCGTTGGCGGCGCACGCCCGCTGACGCGCCGACGCCGCTGGCGCGGTGTTCGCACCAACGGCGTCGTCGACAGATGGGATCGAACGCTCAGCGAGCGCGGGCGTCCCGGTACAAGGCATCGAGGTATCCGGCCTCGAACTGCGGACCCCACATGTTCTGCATGTACCAGTTGCACAGCGCCCGGATCGAGCACCGCAGGCCGTAGCGATCGACGAGATAGCCGCCCTGGGACACCACCGAGACGACGTACCAGGTGCCACCGATCTGGCTGAAGACGCCGCCGCCCGATATGCCGCCGTTGGCGTTGCAGCCGAAGCCGACGGACTTCCAGCCGTTGCCGAAGTCGGCCACCGCCCCGTTGGCCGACGAGCAGAAGTACGGGTAGCAGCGGATCGCGAAGCGCTCGCAATAGCCGCCGTTGGCGGCGTCGTAGCGACCCTCCGCCGGGTAGCCGACGGCGAACTTGTACGGCGTGCGCGAGGCCGCACCCTGGTAGATCCGGAACGATCCGGTCGTGTCGCCGATCAGCCGGCCGTTGTTGTGAGCGGCGTCGAACTTCACGAAGGCGTAGTCGAAGAGGTGCGGGTAGACGCCGGTCAACGTGTCGAAGTAGCTCGGATAGAACGCGCGGTTGCCCGCGGCGAACCACTCGCCGTACGGCATCGAGGTGCCGTACAGCGCCGGCAGGAAGCTGTAGGCATCCCAGAACCTGCCGGAGTTCGGGTCACGCAGGCAGTGAGCAGCTGTCAACACGAGCGCACGATCGACGACCGTGCCCGAGCAGCTGTTCGCCCGGTACCACTGGCCGCCTTGCAGTCGCCACATCACCAGACGGCCGATCGCCGGCGAGACCGACGACGCGTGCCCGGCGCTGCCGATGGTGAACGCCGGCTCGTTCACCAGCATCTGCGGAAGGCCCAGACCCTCCGGGGCCGCTGCGCCGACCTCGGACCGGACCGGCAGGAGGACGTCGTCGCCGACGTTCGAGATCGCTTCGCCGGAGGTCGCGATCGCCTCGCCGGTCGGGATGCCGCGGCCGTCCGGGGTCGCCGCGGTCATCAGCGGCCCCTCCACGAGACCCATGCCGTCGGGCAGACCCGTGACGCTGGCCGAGCCGTCCACCCCGGCGTCCGATGCCGACACCTCCAGCACCGACGAGTCGGGATCGCCGGTCGTTCCGCCGCCGCTGCCCAGGACGGCGTTGAGGTCGGCGAGGAGGTGGGTGGGTGCGCTGCTGTAGAGGCAGATGGTGCCGGTGGCGCTGGTCTTGGCGATGACGAGGTTGGGTGTGGTGGTGGCGGCGCGCAGGTTGAGGTTGGAGGCGTTGGGGCGTGGGGCGTCGCAGGGGTAGACGGTGACGTAGCCGTCGTGGGTGGGGTCGACGGCGGTGACGTTGACGACGACGGCGGAGGCGGTGGCGGGGACGCCGTGGGTTCCGGTGACGGTCAGTTCGACGGTGGCGTCGGCGGCGACGACACCGGCGGGGGCTCCGGCGCCGGTGCGGGTGTCGAGCAGCCGAGCCGGCACGACCGGGGTCAGGTCGGAGCCGGTGGGGTACCAGCCGTTGAGGTCGGCGAGGAGGTGGGTGGGTGCGCTGCTGTAGAGGCAGATGGTGCC
>CAZGUH010000021.1:33195-70187 GCA_964529005.1 uncultured Ilumatobacteraceae bacterium
CGGCGGGGGCTCCGGCGCCGGTGCGGGTGTCGAGCAGCCGAGCCGGCACGACCGGCACGAATGCCGTGTTCGGGCTCGCGGCCGCAGCTCCGGTGTCGATCGGAGCGGCGACGACGCTCGCGGCCATGGCGAGCGCCGCGCTGACGGTGACGCCGGCACGCCGCACGAGCGCCGTCGTGCGCTGCCTGGCGGGGATCGACCGGAGATGGCCGCCGGGATCGCCGTGGTTCGGTGACAGCAGTCGGCAACGGTGACCGCGCATGGGAATCTCCCTCGCTCGTCGGTGGCACGGGCGCCGTGCCCGTGCGGCCGCATCGTGCGACGGGGAGGCCTGCGCCGACTGTGCGCGAGGCGACGGTCCTGAGGTGCGCCGACCGACAGTCGCGATCAGAAGAATCCCTGCGTGTGCGTTGTAGAGGAAGTACGAGGGGAGTGGTAGCCTGCCACGCGCCGCCACGTCAGCGGTGGCCTTCGTGTTCCCTCGTTCCTGAAAGCGATCGCTCCACTTGTCCGATACCCCTACCACCTCCACGTCGACCGGCTCCAACGCGATGGGCACGTTCGACGACGAGGGCAACTACACACCCCGTGAGGTCGTGGTCAACGACCTCGGCATGTCGTTCGCCGATGCGATCGACGGCACCCTGGTCGACGTCGAGGACGGTCAGATCGTCCGTGGCACGGTCGTCAAGGTCGACAAGGACGAGGTCCTGCTCGACATCGGGTACAAGAGCGAGGGCGTGATCCTCGCCCGCGAGCTCAGCATCCGCAACGACGTCAACCCCCACGAGATCGTCAAGCTCGGTGACGACGTCGAGGCCTTGGTGCTCCAGAAGGAGGACAAGGAAGGCCGGCTGCTGCTCTCCAAGAAGCGGGCGCAGTACGAGCGGGCGTGGGGAACGATCGAGAAGATCAAGGAAGAGCAGGGCGTCGTCGAGGGCCCGGTGATCGAGGTCGTCAAGGGCGGCCTCATCGTCGACATCGGACTGCGCGGCTTCCTGCCGGCGTCGCTGGTCGAGCTGCGCCGGGTGCGCGATCTCCAGCCCTACGTCGGCAAGGTCGTCCAGGCCAAGATCATCGAGCTCGACAAGAACCGCAACAACGTCGTGCTCAGCCGCCGTGCGTACCTCGAAGAGACGCAGAAGGAAGCGCGCGACGAGTTCCTCACCAACCTCAAGCCGGGCGAGGTGCGCAACGGTGTCGTGTCGAGCGTCGTGTCGTTCGGCGCGTTCGTCGACCTCGGCGGCATGGACGGTCTCATTCACGTCAGCGAGCTGTCGTGGAAGCACGTCGACCACCCGAGCTCGGTCGTCCAGGTCGGCGACGAGGTGACCGTGCAGGTGCTCGACGTCGACTTCGACCGCGAGCGCATCAGCCTCTCGTTGAAGGCCACCCAGCAGGACCCGTGGCAGGAGTTCGCCAGCACCCACGAGGTCGGCCAGCTCGTCTACGGCCGAGTCACCAAGCTCGTCCAATTCGGCGCGTTCGTGCAGGTCGGCGAAGGCATCGAAGGCCTGGTGCACATCTCGGAGATGAGCACGCACCACGTCGACGCACCCGAGCAGGTGGTCACCCCCGGCGAGGAGCTGTGGGTCAAGATCATCGATCTCGACCTCGGCCGGCGCCGCATCAGCCTGTCGATCAAGCAGGCCGCCGAGGGCGGCGAGCTCGCAGAGGAGTACCGCCAGCACTTCGAGATCGACGAGCACGGCAACTGGACCGCCGGGCCCGACGATGCCGAGCGCGAGGCCGCCTGGGCCGAGTACTTCAACGAGAACGGCGAGCCTGCCGAAGCGCCCACCGAGGCGCCGACCGAAGCCTGACGGGTGCGCGGCGCCTCCTCGGCGCCGCGCAACTCGGTCAGTCCAGCTTCACGATCCCCATCCGCACCGCGGTGAGGACCGCCTGGGTGCGATCGCGAGCGTTGAGCTTCTCGTAGATCGACGCCAGATGGTTCTTCACCGTCTTCTGGCTGATGTACATCTTCTCGGCGATCTCGGTGGTGCCCAGCCCATCGGCGACCAGCTGGAGCACCTCCTCCTCCCGAGGCGAGACGACCGGCTCCTCGTCGCGGTGCACCTCCTGGAGCATGGCCTCGGCGAGGCCGGGCGACAGCACGGTGTCTCCGCTGGCAGCGAGCCGGATCGCCGAGACGATGTCGCTCAGCGAGCAGTCCTTGGTGAGGTAGCCGACAGCGCCGGATCGGATCGCCTTGTCGACGACCTCGCGGTCGATGTGCATCGTGAGGATCACGACGAGCTGGCGTGCGTCCGCGTTGAGCAGCCGTTTCGTCGCCTCGATGCCGTCGGCGCCGGGCATCGAGACGTCCATCAGCACCACGTCCGGGCGTCGTTCGAGGGCCATCCGCACGGCGTCGTCGCCGTTGTTGGCCTCACCCACGACCGAGATGTTCTCCGCTTCGAGCGCGCGCCGCAGCCCCTGGCGCAGCATCGTGTGATCGTCGACGAGCAAGACGCTCAGCGCCACGTTGTGCCTCCTTCGGGACCGAGTCCCGTGCCTTCGATCGTCACCCGGACGAACGTGCCCGACGGGTTGGCCTGGCCGATGGCCAGGTCGGCCCCGATGCTCGCCGCACGTTCGCGCATTCCCAGCATGCCGTATGAGTCGGGACGGGCCCGCGTCTCCCGGATGCCGACGCCATCGTCGCGGACTTCGAGGGTCGCCTCGGCGCCGTCGTACGACCACGTGACCCACAGCCGGCGCGCTTGCGCATGGCGCTCGACGTTGGTGATCGCCTCGCGGGCGATCTGCCACAGCTCGCGCTCTTGCATGATCGGCGGGCGGGCGCTGTGGGTGTGGTGGAAGACGACCTCCAGCCCGCTGCGGCCGCGCACACGATCGAGGAACTCCGCCAGCGTGCCGACCAGGTCGCGCGTGTCGGTGACCTCGGTGCGCAGGTCGTAGAGCGTCTCGCGCACCTCGCCGAGCACCGAGCTGACCTGGCCGCGCAGGTGCCGGAGCGCATCGGTCACGGCGTCGCCGCGCTCGGCCGCGGCGAGCGCCGTGTCGACCTCGAACCCGAGCATCGCCAGCGACGACCCGATGTGGTCGTGGAGATCGCGGGCGATCCGGATCCGCTCCTCGTCGGCGCCCGCCGTGCGCAGCCGGCGGAAGAGCCGGGCGTTGTCGATGGCGATGCCGAAGGGCTCGGTGAGCCCGTGCAGGATCTCGGCGTCCTGGGCTCCGAACGCGCTCGGCCGCTCGCTCTCGACTGCGATCAGGCCGACCAGCGACCCGCGGGCTCGCAGCGCGCCGTACAGCCCGCTGCCGGCATTGGGCGCGACGCCGGTGGCGCCGTCGGGAAACGCGTCGACGCGGATGGTCTTCGGGGCCGCCATCGCCCGCCGGAACACGTCCGGCAGCTCGCTCGGGCCCACCGTCGCAGGCGCGTCGAAGCCGGCGCTGCGAGCGACGTCGAAGTCGCGATCGGTCTCGCGCACGAGCAACACGGCGATCGCGTCCGGCGAGAGCATCGTGCGGACGCGAGCGACCGTGGAGTCGAGCACGTCGGTGAGGTCGAGGGACGCCGGCATCGTCTGGGCGACGCGCTGCAACGAGAACAGCAGCGCGTTGGCCTCGGCCAGATGGCTGATGCGATCCATCGCCATCTGCTGCTGCCGCGCCGATTCCAGCGAGGCGCGGTTGGAAAGGCCGCTCGTGATCGCCACCAGCACCAGCAGCAGCGCCCACAGCGTGGCGTCCTGCGCGCCCTCGCCCACCCCGACCTCTTGGAGGTGCTGGAGGCTGACGATCGCCGCCGAGGCGATCGCGATCTCGGTGGCGAACACCACGCCGCAGGCGAACCCGGCGAGCATGACCGTCGGCACCAGCGCGAGCGTGAGCGGCGAAGCCCACTGCGCGGTGAGCATCACCACGACGGTGTGCGCGGCGAGCTCGACGACGATGCGCAGCCGGGTGCGCGGCTCGTCGCGGTAGGGGGTCGGCGAGACGACGGCGATCAACGTGGAGATCGCCACGACCGAGGTGCCGACGATCACCGCCCAGTCGCCGTCGTCGTAGCCGTCGGCGGCACGGATCACGCACGCCAGCAGGGCGGCCAGGCGGAACGGCGCCAGCGGGGTGGTGTTCGAGGTGACTGTTGCCCGCACGGCGCCGGCACGGCGCTCGACGCCACCCGGAGGCGCGCCGCGATTCTGGCGGCGTTCGACCAGCGGCCAGCTGAGATCGGCGGGCGCGTTCGTGGGAGCGGCGCCGCCCGGTGGGCTCTCGGCAGGATGCGTGCCGGCCATGTGCGTGCCAAGGCTATGCGGCCTATCGTGGCCCGGCGTGATCCTCGTGGGGCTGACCGGCGGCATCGGAAGCGGCAAGTCGACGGTGTCGAACGCTCTGCGGGCGCGCGGCGCCGTCGTCATCGATGCCGACGCGATCGTGCGCGAGCTCCAGCGCCCCGGCATGCCGGTGCTCGACGCGCTCGTCGAACGCTTCGGCGACGAGATCCTCACGCCCGAGGGCGAGCTCGATCGTGCCCGCCTGGCATCGATGGTGTTCGGCGACACCGACGCGCTCGAGGCGCTCAACGCGATCGTGCACCCGGCGGTGACCCGCGAGATCAGCGCTCGGATCGACGCCGAACGCGGCGGCGATCGCGTCGTCGTGCTCGACGTGCCGCTGCTGGTCGAGAAGATCCGCTACCCGGTCGCCGGCATCGTCGTCGTCGACACCCCGGTGGAGGTCGCGGTCGCTCGTGTCGTCGAGCATCGCGGCATGGACGAGGCCGACGCCTGGTCGCGCGTGCGGCGCCAGGCGAGCCGCGAGGAGCGCCTGGCAAAGGCCGACTTCGTCGTCGACAACAGCGGACCGCCCGAGGCGCTCGACGCGCAGATCGACGCTCTGTGGGAGTGGATCGCCACGCTGCCGGCCGCCGATCCCGTCGACACGAACACGCGTTCGCCTGCCTAGCGCCGAGCGATAGCGTGGGACGTATGCAGCCGTTCCAGGTCGTCAGCGAGTTCCAGCCGGCGGGCGATCAACCGGCGGCGATCGAGAAGCTCGCCGCGGGCATCGAGCGCGGCGACCGCTTCCAGACGTTGCTCGGCATCACCGGCTCGGGCAAGAGCGCCACCATCGCCTGGACGATCGAGAAGGTGCAGCGGCCGACGTTGATCCTCGCTCCGAACAAGAGCTTGGCCGCCCAGCTGGCGCAGGAGATGCGCGAGTTCTTCCCGCACAACCGCGTCGAGTACTTCGTCAGCTACTACGACTACTACCAGCCCGAGGCGTACATCGCCTCCAGCGACACCTACATCGAGAAGGACTCGTCGATCAACGACGAGATCGATCGCCTGCGCCACTCGGCGACCGCGGCCCTGCTCACCCGGCGTGACACGATCGTCGTGGCGAGCGTCAGCTGCATCTACGGCATGGGCAGCCCCGACGAGTACCGCGGTCAGCTGCTCGAGCTCCACACGGGTGTCGACTACGACCAGCGCAGCATCCTGCGCCGCCTGGTCGACCTCCAGTTCGATCGCAACGACATGACGCTGGGTCGGGGCAAGTTCCGCGTCCGCGGCGACACCATCGAGATCCACCCGAGCTATGACGAGACGGTGCTGCGCATCGAGATGTTCGGCGACACCGTCGACCGCATCACCGTGGTCGATCCGCTCACGGGCGAGCAGCTGCGCGAGCTCACCGAGGTGCTCGTGTTCCCGGCTACCCACTACGTCGCCGGGGACGAGCGCATGCGCCGTGCGGTGCTCGGCATCGAGGCCGAGCTCCAGGAGCGCCTGGCGTGGTTCGAAGCGAACGGCAAGCTGCTCGAGGCGCAGCGGCTGCGCATGCGCACGCAGTACGACCTGGAGATGATCCAGGAGGTCGGCCACTGCAACGGCATCGAGAACTACTCGATGCACATCGACGGCCGCACGTACGGCGAGCCGCCCTTCACGCTGCTCGACTACTTCCCGAAGGACTTCCTCCTCGTCATCGATGAGAGCCACCAGGCGGTGCCCCAGCTGCACGGCCAGTTCGAGGGCGACCGCAGCCGCAAGGACATCCTCGTCGAGCACGGGTTCCGCCTGCCGAGCGCACGCGACAACCGGCCGCTGCGCTTCGAGGAGGTGCTCGAGCGCATCAACCAGTGCGTGTTCTTGTCGGCGACCCCCAGCGAGTACGAGCTGCGCGTGTCGACACAGGTCGTCGAGCAGATCGTGCGGCCGACCGGCCTGGTCGACCCGGAAGTGATCGTGAAGCCCACCAAGGGCCAGATCGACGACCTGATCGAGATGGTGAACGACCGCATCACCAAGGGCGATCGGGTGCTGATCACCACGCTCACCAAGAAGATGGCCGAGGACCTCACCGAGTACCTGCTCGAACAGGGCCTGCGGGTGCGCTACCTACACAGCAACATCGACACGATCCAGCGCATCGAGATCATCCGCGCCCTTCGCCTCGGCGAGTTCGACGTTCTCGTCGGCATCAACCTGCTGCGGGAGGGTCTCGACCTGCCCGAGGTGTCGCTGGTCGCGATCCTCGACGCCGACAAGGAAGGTTTCCTGCGCAGCGAGACGTCACTGATCCAGACCATCGGGCGCGCCGCCCGCAACGTCGACGGTCAGGTCGTGATGTATGCCGACAAGGTCACGCCCTCGATGCAGAAGGCGATCGGCGAGACCAACCGGCGCCGCGGCATGCAGGTGGCGTACAACGCCGAGCACGGCATCAACCCGCAGACGATCCGCAAGGCGGTCGGCGACATCCTGTCGATGCTGCGTCCCGACGAGACGGCCCCGGTGCCGGGCAAGGACCGGCGCCGCCAGCGCGAGCGCGACCGGGTGCAGCGCGAGCTGAAGACGTTGCCGCAGCAGGAGATGGCGCGGCTCATCCAGACGCTGGAAGAGGAGATGCACGAGGCCGCCGCCGAACTGCGCTTCGAGTATGCGGCGCGTCTGCGCGACGAGATCAACGACCTACGCCGCGAGCTGCGCGAAGCCGGCTGACCCATCCCGCCCGCCCGGCTGGCTCGGGTCGCATCACCCGCCTGCATCACCCGCCGCAACGTCCCGCGCGCGGTCCCGCCCGCGCTTTCCCGCGCCCCACCCGTCGGGCGCGATCCGCTGCCGCCACGGCAACTTTCCGCGCCCAAGGCTGGTGCTTGGGCGGGATCCGCTGCCGGCACGGCATCCGATCGCGCCCAAGGACCCTGGCGGTCGGTCAGAGGATCGAGCCGATGACGTCCACGACGACGTGGGTCTTGTTCTCCCCGGCGCGCAGCTTGATGCGCCCCTGGGAGTCGGTCGGGGCGATGACCAGGTTGGCGACCGTCTGGTTCACGCCCGTCCAGTTGACGCTCGAGTTGCCCGGCCACGACACGTCCGCTCGGAACGCCGACACGTAGCCGCCGCGCGAGCCGGTGTTCTCGGTCTCGGTGACGGTGAGGTTGAAGATCGCGGCGCGGGCCAGAGCCGGTGTGCCGAGGGAGACGATGCGCTCCTCGCCGACGGCGAGCTTCGACCCACCGGGCTGGCGTGTGTCGAGCACGCGCGGCGAGCCGCTGAACGGGACGAAGCCCACGGCAGGGCCCTGATAGCCGACGATCAGAGCGCCGATCGACTGACCCGAGTTCGCCACGCTGACGTTGAACGAGTACGTGGCGGTGCCGTCGACCAGTTCGTCGACGACGAAGTTGTCGCTCTGGAAGCCGCCGCCGCCCGCCGACAGGGTGCGCAACGCCACGTTGGCGTACGCGCCGGCGAACGTCTTGCGCTGCAAGGCGACCGTCGGGCTGCCGATGTACGTGAAGTTGACCTGCTTGATGACGGCGCCCTTGGGGAGATCGATCGTCGCTCGAAGGTTGCCGGCCGCGCTGAGGAACGCCCCGTTGTCGTTGACGTTGCGCGTGCCGCCGTCGGTCGGCACGAACGCGGCCGGGTCGATCAGCACGTAGGTCAGGCCCTGCGTCTCCGGGAGGAACGCCTGCGGGAACGGGGTGGCGTCGTCCTGAGCGGGACCGGGAGCCGCGATCGCCACCGATCCGGCGGGAAGCGATGCGATCACCGCGGCTGCGCCGGTGGCGAGGCCCATCCCGGCGAGCAGGTGACGGCGCGAGACGCCCTCGGCGCCCAGTTCCTCGTTCAGCGACATAGCAACCTCCGTGCGGGACCGCCTCGACGACGCCGGGGAGGGTAGTACGCCGACCGCTCGGGTGGGACGCATCGGCGGCCGCGACTGCTGGCGAACGTCTGTTCCCCGATGTTGGAACGGTCGGTAATGTGGGCACATGGCCCCCCGAGGCGAACCGGCGTCGCTCATCGTTCGTGGCGCTCGCGAACACAACCTCAAGAACATCAACGTCACGCTGCCGCGTGATCGCCTGATCGTCTTCACGGGTCTGTCGGGCTCGGGAAAGAGCAGCCTGGCGTTCGACACGATCTATGCCGAGGGTCAGCGGCGCTACGTCGAGAGCCTCAGCGCCTACGCCCGGCAGTTCCTCGGCCAGATGGACAAGCCCGACGTCGACGTCATCGAGGGCCTGTCCCCGGCGATCTCCATCGACCAGAAGTCGGCCAGCCGCAACCCGCGCTCCACCGTCGGCACCATCACCGAGGTCTACGACTACCTGCGCCTGCTCTATGCGCGCATCGGGGTGCAGCACTGCCCGAACGACGGCACGCGGCTGCAACGCCAGACCCCGCAGCAGATCGTCGACCGCATCCTGCAACTCCCCGACGGCACCCGCTTCCAGGTGCTGGCGCCGGTGGTGCGGGGCCGCAAGGGCGAATACGACACGCTGCTCCAGGACCTCGTGGCGCAGGGGTTCGTGCGAGCCCGCGTCGACGGCGACGTCGTCGACATCGCCGAGTTCCTCCAGCGGACCGAGCGCCTCGCCCGCTACGAGCAGCACACGATCGAGATCGTCGTCGACCGGCTGGTCCGGCGCGACGGCATCGAGCGGCGGCTCACCGACAGCCTGGAGACCGCGCTGAAGCTCGCCGAGGGCGTCGCGGAGGTCGAGCTGGTGGCGCGCGACGGCGAGGGCGGTGACAACGAGACGCTCACGTTCAGCCAGCACCTCGCGTGCCCGATGTGCGGAACGAGCTACGACGAGTTGGCCCCGCGCAACTTCTCCTTCAACTCGCCGTACGGCGCCTGCCCGGAGTGCGACGGCCTCGGCACCCGTTTCGAGGTCGACCCCGAGCTCGTCGTGCCGAACACCGACCTGTCGATCCGTGAGGGTGCGATCGCACCGTGGCGGTCGGCGCACACCCAGTACTTCGCCCGGATGCTGGAAGCCGTCGCCGAGAACTACGACATCGATCTCGACGCGCCGTGGACCAAGCTCGGCGCCAAGCACCAGAAGATCGTCCTGCACGGGGTCAAGGGCAACCTCACGGTCAAGTACAAGAACCGGTACGGGCGCAGCCGGCAGTACTCCACGGCGTACGAGGGCGTGATCCCGTGGATCAAGCGTCGCCACGAAGGGTCCGAGAGCGAGTGGAGCCGCGAGCAGTACGAGGGATACATGCGCCTCGTGCCGTGCCCGGCATGCGGCGGCGCGCGGTTGAAGCCTGCGTCGCTCGCGGTGACCGTCAACGACAAGCACATCGCCGAGGTGTGCGACATGTCGATCGCCGAGAGCGCGAAGTTCCTCGCCGCGCTCGAGCTGAGCGAGCGCGACCGCATGATCGCCGAGCGCGTCACCAAGGAGATCAACGCGCGGTTGGGCTTCCTGCTCGACGTCGGCCTCGACTACCTCACCTTGTCGCGCTCGGCCGGCACGCTGGCCGGCGGTGAGGCGCAGCGCATCCGGCTCGCGAGCCAGATCGGCTCCGGGCTCGTCGGCACCCTCTACGTGCTCGACGAGCCGAGCATCGGCCTGCACCAGCGCGACAACCGGCGGCTGATCGACACCCTCTTGCGGCTGCGCGACCTGGGCAACACGGTCCTCGTCGTCGAGCACGACGAGGACACGATCCGCGAGAGCGACTGGATCGTCGACATCGGCCCCGGCGCCGGCGAGCACGGAGGCGGGGTCGTGTACAGCGGTCCGGTGAAGGGGATCTCGAAGGCCAAGGAGTCGATCACCGGGCAGTACCTGGCCGGCAAGCGCAAGATCCCCGTCCCGAGCCAGCGGCGTGCGCCCGGCGACGAATGGCTCACCGTGCGGGGAGCCCGCGAGCACAACCTGCAGAACATCGACGTGAAGATCCCGCTCGGGTGCTTCGTCGCCGTCACCGGCGTCTCCGGTTCGGGCAAGAGCACTCTCGTGCGCGACATCCTCCTGCCGGTCCTCATGCAGCGCATCTACAAGTCGAAGGATGCGCCCGGGCGGCACAAGGCAGTCGACGGAGTCGAGCTGCTCGACAAGGTCATCGACATGGACCAATCACCCATCGGTCGCACCCCGCGGTCGAACCCGGCGACGTATACGGGGGTGTTCGACAACATCCGCAAGCTGTTCGCCACCACGGCAGAGGCGAAGGTGCGCGGCTACATGCCCGGCCGGTTCAGCTTCAACGTGCAGGGCGGGCGCTGCGAGGCGTGCTCCGGTGACGGCACGATCAAGATCGAGATGCACTTCCTGCCCGACGTCTACGTGCCGTGCGAGGTGTGCAAGGGCGCCCGCTACAACCGCGACACGCTCGACATCACGTTCAAGGGCAAGAACATCGCCGACGTGCTCGACATGCCGATCAGCGAGGCCGTCGAGTTCTTCGCCAATCAGCCGGCGATCGCCCGGCACATGCAGACGTTGGTCGACGTGGGGCTCGGGTATGTGCGGCTCGGCCAGCCGGCTCCCACGCTGTCGGGCGGCGAGGCGCAGCGGGTGAAGCTGGCCAGCGAGCTGGCCAAGCGCAGCACCGGCCACACCATCTACCTGCTCGACGAGCCCACCACCGGCCTGCACTTCGAAGACGTCCGCCGGCTGCTGACCGTGCTGTCCCGCTTGGTCGACCAGGGCAACACGGTGCTCGTCATCGAGCACAACCTCGACGTCATCAAGACGGCCGACTGGCTCATCGACCTCGGCCCCGAAGGCGGCAGCGGTGGAGGCCGTGTCGTCGCCGAGGGCCCGCCCGAAGCCGTGGCACAGGTGTCCGCCAGCCACACCGGCCGATTCCTCCGCTCCCTCCTCGACATCACCTGACGCCCACTCGTTCATGTCGACCCTGCGCGTCACATCGACGCGTACGGCGGACATGAACGCCTCATCGGAGATGGCGGCGAAGCGTGTGCTCGACCTCGTCCGAGTTGCCGAACACCTGGCTGGTGGTGAACTCGAGCACGCGAACGCCTTCGGCTTGCAGTTCGTTCTGCCGCCGGGCGTCCTTGGCCCGCTCGGCCTCCGACGCGTGGCCGCGCTGGCCGCTGACCTCGGTCACGACTCGTTGCGGCGTCACTCGAAGTCCAGGCGCGCAACGGTCGAGCCGTCGCGTCGATGGATCACCTGGCAGCGGGGGCCGTGGGAGACCGGCGTTGCGGACGATCGCGAGGAAGGCCCTCTCCAGCCGGGTGTGCCCGCCGCTGTCGAGCATGAGGGCGTCCAGCCTCCGGACGCCGCTGCGCCCGGAACCACGAAGGGGGCTGATCCGGCGGCGGAGGAAGGCCGGCGAGCTCGAACCCATCCGCACCGCACTGTCGATCGCATCTCCGAGGCGAACCGTCGAGACGCCCGACGCTGCGAGGTCGATCACCGTTCGACTGGCGCTCGTCACTCGGATGCCGTCGATCGTGGTCAGATCGATGAGCGGAAGCACCGATGAGGTATGCAGCACCCAACCCGGCCGGGTCGAGCGGCGAGCGCGGGGGACCGTGTACTCGATGACGCCCGGTGGGAAGTTGTCGAATCCGTGGAGGGCCGCCGCGGCACGATGGCTGACGACGACGCCCTCCCCGAGGCTCGCCAAGCCCGCCCAGACATCGGCTCGCCAGGAGGAGGGCGAGCCGGCCAGCCGCCAGACCCCTGGCGCGACGGGCTCCCAGCGTCCCGCCCGGCGCCGCGCCTGCGCCTCGCCGCGGGTGAACCCGAGCGCGGCGACGTCTGCGGTCGTGAACAGTCCGTGGCGCCGGGCGGCACGCGCGGCGAGTTGGCGATCAGGTTCCATCGGCATCCAATGAGTGCCGTGCGACGGCCTGACCGGCAGAGGCGTTCCTGTCGACCGCACGCGTCATATCGACGCGTCGGCGCGACATGAACGGGGATTCGGCGACCGCCGTAGGCTCACATCGATGGCAGTGCAGCGGCCTCCGGCAGGAACGATCCCGGACGCGCCGGGGAGTTACCAGTTCAAGGATGAGCACGGGCGGGTGATCTACGTCGGCAAGGCGTCGAGCCTGCGCCAGCGCTTGTCGAACTACTTCCAGGACCCGCGCAACCTGCACGCCCGCACCGCGCAGATGGTGATGACAGCCGCGACCGTGGAGTGGATCGAGGTCCGCAACGAGGTCGAGGCGCTGATGCTGGAGCACACGCTCATCAAGCAGCATCACCCGCGCTTCAACGTGCGGCTGCGCGACGACAAGAGCTACCCGTTCCTCGCCGTCACGCTCGACGAGATGTGGCCGCGGGCGTTGGTGATGCGGGGCCGCAAGCGGAAGGGCACGCGCTACTTCGGCCCGTACGCCCACGCCTACGCCATCCGCGACACGCTCGATCTGCTGCTGCGCACGTTTCCGATCCGCACTTGCAGCCCGGCGAAGTTCAACCAGCACCACCGCTTGGGGCGGCCGTGCCTGCTCTACCACATCGAGAAGTGCACGGGCCCCTGCGTCGGCGAGATCGAGGAGATGCCCTATCGCCAGCTGGTGCACGAGCTGATCTCGTTCCTCGAGGGCGACACCGACGAGATCGTCGACCGGCTGCACGACGACATGAAGTCCGCGGCCGCCGAGCTCGACTTCGAGCGTGCGGCGCGCCTGCGCGACCGCCTCACCGCCGTCACCCGGGCGATCGAGAAGCAGCAGATGGTGGCCGACCGCAACGAGGACATCGACGTCATCGGCATCGCGGACGACGAGTTGGAAGCTGCGGTGCAGGTGTTCTTCGTGCGCAAGGGCCGCGTGGTGGGGCGCAAGGGGTTCATCATCGACAAGGTCGAGGAGCTGACGCCGGGAGGCTTGGTCGACCGCATCCTCGAGTCTCTGTACGGCGACGAGCCGCCCGCGGGGGTGCCCAAGCAGGTGCTCGTGCCCGTCGAGCCCGACGAGCTGGCGACCTACGAGGAATGGCTCTGCCACCTGCGCGGCAGCAAGGTGCAGGTGCGGGTGCCGCAGCGGGGCAACAAGCGTGACCTCCAGGAGACCGTCGCGCGCAACGCCAAGGAGGAGTTCACGCGGCATCGCCTCCGCCGGGCGAGCGATCACAACACGCGCAGCCGGGCGCTGACCGAGTTGCAGGACGTGCTCGGGCTGGCCGAAGCCCCGTTGCGCATCGAGTGCTACGACATGGCGCACTTGCAGGGCACCGACTACGTCGGCTCGATGGTCGTGCTCGAAGACGGCCTGCCCAACCCGCGCGAGTACCGGCGCTTCAAGGTCAAGGAGGCGCCCGGCAACGACGACTACGCGGCGATGGAGGAGGTGCTCACCCGCCGGCTCCAGGCGTACCTCGACGAGCGTGATCGCACGAGCAGCGAGCGGGGGATCGACCCGGCCGAGACGCAGGTCGAGGTGCGGACACGGAGGGCCAAGAAGTTCGCCTACCCGCCGCAGTTGCTGCTCGTCGACGGCGGCAAGGGCCAACTGGCGGTCGCCGAGCGCGTCGTGCGCAACCTCGGCCTGGAAGAGGAGATCCCCGTCGCATCGCTCGCCAAGCGATTCGAAGAGGTGTACGTGCCGGGACGCAGCGAGCCGGTGGAAGTGCCGCGCGGCAGCGAGGCGCTGTTCATGCTCCAGCGCATCCGCGACGAAGCGCATCGCTTCGCCAACACGTTCCACCGCGAGCTGCGTGGCAAGCGGATGACGGCCAGCGCGCTCGACGGAATCCCCGGGCTGGGAGAGTCGCGCAAGAAGAAGCTCGTGCAGGCGATGGGCGGAGTGAAGGCCGTCAAGAAGGCATCGCTCGACGACCTGACCGCGCTGCCGTTCCTGCCCGACGCGGTCGCCGCGGCGGTCTACGCGAAGTTCCACCCGCACGGCTGACCCCGCCGGCCGCCCGGTCGGCCCCGTACGATCGGGCCGATGGCCGACCCCGCCGACGATCTCTGGGAAACCCACGCCGGCTGGTGGATCGAAGGGTTCACCGACGGCGCCGACCCCGAGTACACCGAGCAGATCCTGCCGCTCGCGGCCAGCGAACTGGCGGGAGCCCGGCGGGTGCTCGACGTGGGGTGCGGCGACGGTCAGATCAGCCGGCTCGTCGCGCCGTCGAGCGATTTCGTCGTCGGCGTCGACCCCACATGGAACCAGATCGCCGTGGCGGCGCAGCGCGGCGGCGGACCGCACTTCGTCCGCAGCGGCGCCGCGGCACTGCCGTTCGCCGACGCGACGTTCGACGCGGTCGTCGCCTGCCTCGTGTTCGAGCACATCCGCGACGTCGACGCGGCGATCAGCGAGGTGGCCCGCGTGCTCGAGCCCGGCGGCCGGTTCTGTTTCTTCTTGAACCACCCACTGCTCCAGACGCCGAACAGCGGATGGATCGACGACCAGTTCCTCGACCCGCCGGAGGAGTACTGGCGCATCGGGCCCTACCTGGTGGAGGACGAGACGATCGAGGAGGTGGAAAAGGGCGTCTTCATCCCCTTCATCCACCGCCCACTCAGCCGCTACGTGAACGCGCTCGCCGACAACGGGCTGCTGCTCGAGCACATGGAGGAGCCTGCGCCCCCAGCCGGGTTCCTGGCGAAGGCCGACGAGTACGCTGAGGCGGCGACGATCCCGCGGCTGCTCTACCTGCGCACCCGTAAGCGAGCCTGACGGTAGGCGTCCCCTGGTCGTTTGCGATCCCGGCGATACGCTCGCGTGTGGTGGCTGACATCCTCCTGATCACGGGACTCTCCGGCGCCGGGCGGACCCAGGCAGCCAACGACCTCGAGGACCTGGGCTGGTTCGTCGTCGACAACCTCCCGATCGCGCTGCTCGACAAGGTCGTCGAGCTCGGCGGCAACGCCGGCGCAGGCTCGTCGCGCCTCGGCCTGGTCGTCGGCCCGACAGAGGACCAGCAGCTGGTGCTCTCCGAGCTCCAGCGCCTGCGTAACCGGGAGCACCGCGTGCGCGTGCTGTTCCTCGAGGCGTCGACACCCGAGCTCGTCAAGCGCTACGGGCACAGCCGCCGCAAGCACCCGCTCGACGACGGCGCGAGCGGCATCGCCGAGACGATCGAGCGGGAGCGTGCCCTGCTCCAACCCGTGAAGCAGGTCAGCGACGTGGTCGTCGACACCACCTCCCTCACGGTCCACCAGCTGAAGGCGCGGGTGCGCGACCTGGTGGGCGGAGACGACGCGGCGATGCGCATCTCGGTGATGTCGTTCGGCTACAAGCACGGGTTGCCCACCGACGTCGACCTGGTGATGGACGTGCGCTTCCTGCCCAACCCGCACTGGATCGACGAGCTCCGCCCGCTCACGGGCATCGACGAGCCCGTGCGGCGCTATGTGCTCGGGCAGCCCGGCACGAGCGAGTTCCTGGCTCGCTTCGAGCACCTCCTCGAGCTGCTGGTGCCGGCGTACGCGTCGGAGGGCAAGAGCTACCTCTCGATTGCGGTGGGCTGCACGGGCGGCCAGCACCGTAGCGTGGTGATCGCGGAGCAGCTCGCGGCCTGGCTGCGCCGCCAGGGCCACGCCGCACGCGTCACCCACCGTGACGCTCACCACGGCGCTTGATGCCCGTTCCTACTAGGGTCGCGGCGACTTCCCATCGTGAAAGGACGCGTCGACGATGACGGTTCGTGTTGGCATCAACGGCTTCGGTCGCATCGGCCGCAACTTCTTCCGGGCGGCGAAGGCTCGGGGCGCTGACATCGATTTCGTGGCAGTGAACGACCTGGGCGCTGTGGCCACGATGGCGCACCTGTTGAAGTACGACTCGGTCCTCGGCATCCTTCCCTACGAGGTGAAGGCGACGCCCAACGGCATCTCGGTCGACGGCGACGAGATCCAGGTGCTCTCCGAGCGCGATCCCAAAGCCCTGCCGTGGTCGGACCTGGGCGTCGACGTGGTCATCGAGTCCACCGGCTTCTTCACCAAGCGGGGGGCGGCGGCGGCCCACCTCGAAGCGGGCGCTCCGCTGGTCATCGTGTCGGCGCCGTCCGACGGCGCGGACGCCACGTTCGTGTACGGCGTCAACCACAAGACGTTCGACCCGAAGAACCACAAGGTGATCTCCAACGCCTCGTGCACCACCAACTGCTTCGTGCCGCTGGTGAAGGTGCTCGACGACGCCTTCGGTGTGGAGCAGGGCCTGATGACGACCGTGCACGCCTACACCGGCGACCAGCAGCTCGTCGACGGCCCGCACAGCGATCTGCGGCGTGCCCGTGGCGCGGCGATCAACATCACGCCCACCAGCACCGGCGCCGCTCGGGCGACGAGCCTGGTGATGGAGGCGATGAAGGGTCGGCTCGACGGCACGTCGCTGCGTGTCCCCGTGCCGACCGGCTCGATCACCGACTTCAACGCGATCCTCAAGACCCCGGCCACGGTCGACCAGATCAACGCCGCCTACAAGAAGGCGGCGCGGGGCCCACTGAAGGGCATCCTGCGCTACACCGACGAGCCGATCGTGTCGAGCGACATCGTCACCGACCCGCACTCCTGCATCTTCGACAGCGGTCTGACGATGAGCATGGGCAACCTGGTCAAGGTGCTCGGCTGGTACGACAACGAGTGGGGCTACTCGAACCGGCTGGTCGACATCACGCTCTACACCGCGTCGAAGCTGCCGAAGCGGCGCAAGTGACGGCGGAGCAGCCGATGAGCCGCATCCCCGTCCTGGAAGACCTGGGCGACGTCCGCGGCAAGCGGGTGCTCGTGCGTACGGATTTCAACGTGCCGCTCGAGGCGCAGCCCGACGGTTCACGGGTGATCACCGACGACTTCCGGATCCGCGCCGCCCTGCCGACGATCACGTGGCTGACCGAGCGCGGCGCCCAGGTGGTGTGCGCGTCGCACCTCGGCCGGCCGAAGGGCGTGCCCGAGGCCAAGTACTCGCTCGATCCCGTGCGGGCGCGGTTGGCCGAGCTGGCGCCGGGGGTCGAGCTGCTCGAGAACCTGCGCTTCGATCCCGGTGAGGAAGCGAACGATCCGGCGTTCGTCGCCCGGCTCGTCGACGGGATCGACCTCTACGTCGACGACGCGTTCGGCGCCGCCCACCGGGCTCACGCGTCGATCGTCGGGCCGCCGCAGACCCTCCCGTCGGCGATGGGGCGGCTGCTCCAGCGTGAGGTCGAGGTGTTGCTCGGGTTGCGCAACGAGCCCAAGCGCCCGTTCGTCGCCGTGCTCGGCGGCGCCAAGGTCAGCGACAAGCTCGGCGTCATCGAAGCGCTGCTGCGCGTCGTCGACGAGCTGGTGATCGGCGGCGGCATGTGCTTCACGTTCCTGGCGGCGCTGGGAAACTCGGTCGGAGACAGCATCTGCGAGCCCGACCAGATCGAGACCTGCAACCAACTGCTCGACATCGGCAAGCCGATCCATCTGCCCGACGACATCGTCGGGCTCGACACCGCCGGCAACGTCACCACTTGGGGCCGTCGCCTGCCCGACGGCGCCAAGGGCCTCGACATCGGCCCCGGCTCGGCCGCCGCGTTCAGCGACGTGATCACCGAGGCGCGCACGGTGTTCTGGAACGGTCCGATGGGCATGTTCGAGGATCCGCGCTTCGCCGCCGGCACACGCGCCCTCGCCCAGGCGGTCGCCGACACCAAGGCCTTCACGGTCGTGGGCGGCGGCGACAGCGCCGCGGCGCTCGCCCAGTTCGGGCTCGACGACGACGTCGATCACGTCAGCACGGGCGGCGGAGCGTCGCTCGAGCTGCTCGAGCTCGGTGACCTTCCCGGCCTCGCCGCACTGCGCAACGCGCCGAACGCCAAGGATCTGTCGTGACGTCGCCGGCCCGCCGACCGCTCATCAGCGGCAACTGGAAGATGCACCTCAACCACTTCGAGGCGATCCAGACCGTGCAGAAGCTCAGCTACCTGTTGAGCGGCAAGGATCGCGACGGGATGCTCGACGTCGACGTCAGCATCCATCCGCCGTTCACTGACATCCGCAGCGTCCAGACGCTGATCGACAACGACAAGCTCGTGTTCCAGCTGGGGGCGCAGAACTGCCATTGGGAGGAGAAGGGCGCGTTCACCGGAGAGGTGTCGCCGGCCTTCCTGGCGAAGCTCAACGTGCAGCTCGTCATCGCCGGTCACAGCGAGCGCCGCGAGCTGTTCGGGGAGACCGACGAGATCGTGGCGAAGAAGGTCAAGGCGATCTTCCAGCACGGTATGACGCCGATCATGTGCGTCGGCGAGACGCTCGCCGAGCGCGAGGCGGGGGAGACCGAGAGCAAGGTGCTGGGCCAGGTGCGTGCCGGGCTGGCCGGTCTGTCCGCCGAGCAGATCGCGTCGATGGTCGTCGCCTACGAACCGATCTGGGCGATCGGCACCGGCCGCACGGCCACGGCCGACGACGCGCAGGCGGTGTGCAAGGCGATCCGCGGTGGGCTCGCCGAGATCGCCGGGCAGGACGCCGCCGACCGCACCCGCATCCAATACGGCGGCAGCGTGAAGGCCGCCAACGCGGCCGAGCTGATGGCGCAACCGGACATCGACGGCGCGCTGGTCGGCGGCGCGAGCCTCGATCCCGAGGAGTTTGCGCGCATCGTGTTGTTCGGACGCGCGTAGCGGCGCAGATCTCCGGTCGGTGGCATCTCGGTCGGTGCGAGGAGGACTTCCGTGAGGGCCAGCAGGCGTAGCGGTGCATGGGTCGTCGTGATCGCGGCAGCGGTGGCTGCCTCGTGCGGCGGCGACGACAGCGACGCGGGCGGCGACACATCCGCCGTCGAGACCACCGAGACCGGTTCTCGCGAGCCGGTGATGCGCGTCACCGTCGACATCAAGGACGAAGCGGTGTGGAACGACGGCTCGCCGGTCACGGCCGCCGACGTGATCTGCACCTATCAGGCGTCGCTGAACACGCCCGGCTCGATCCTCAACGCCGGCTTCGACAAGGTCGTCGACATGAGCGCCGGGATCACCGACAAGCAGGTGATCATGGAGTTCAGCGACACCTACGCGCCGTACAAGGGCTTGTTCTCCAACGGCTTCCTCCAGGCCGCCGCCGTCGACGACTGCAACGACGTGTCCGCCGACCTGCAAACCGAGCTGCCGTTCTCGGCCCGCCAGTGGGTGATCGAGTCGTTCAGCGACAACGAGATGGTGCTGACGAAGAACCCGAACTACTTCGGGGACAACGCGGCGAAGGCCGAGCGCGTCGTCATCGTCGGCTACGAGACCACCAGCACACAGATCAACGCGCTGAAGGCGGCAGAGGTCGACTTCATCTATCCGCAGTTCTACGCCGGCATCCAAGACGCGCTCGAAGATCCGAACGTGGACGTCAGCCTCAACTGGGGTGGCGATTACGAAGGGTTCTTCCTCCAGGTGCACGACGGGCCGTTCGCCGATCCGGTCTTCCGTGACGCGTTCGTGATGTCGATCGATCGGCAGGCGCTGTTCGACCAGATCTATGCGCCGCTCGCGCCCGGCCGCGGTGTGCTCCAGTGTGGGCCGATGGTGCCCGGCCCGTACTGCGAGGACGCCTGGGCGCGCTGGACGTACGACCCCGAGGGCGCGGCTGCGTTGCTGGAGGCGAACGGCTGGAAGCGAAGCGCCGACGGCATGTGGCAGAAGGACGGTGTGGTTCCCAACGTGCGCTGGATGGTCGATTCCGGCAACGCCCGGCGCGAGGACGCGCAGTCGTTCCTCATCCCTCGCCTGGCCGAGCTCGGGTTCGACGTGCGGTCGGACAACTGCGAGGCGCTGCCGTGCGTGTTCGAACAGCGGCTGCCGTCGCTCGACTACGACATGGCGATGTACATCGGCGCGGCGCCGCCCGATCCGCAGTACCTCGCGCCGTCGTTCACGTGCGAGCAGGTGCCGAGCGAGGAGAACGGCTTCCAGGGCTACAACGTGCAGGGCTGGTGCAACGAAGAGGCGTCCGAGTTGCTGCACCGCGCCGACCGCACGGTCGACGAGGATGAGCGTGCGGAGCTTGTCCGTGACGCCCTCGCCGTGATGGCGAGCGACCCGCCGTTCGTTCCGCTGTACCAGTTCCCGAAGTCGGGGGCGTGGCGCACCGACCGCCTCGGCGGGCCCGTCGACGGAGACCTCAACAACTACATGGCCTTCCAGAACCTGTGGGCGTGGGAGGACCTCGATGGTGACGGCACGATCGTGATCGGCGCCGCGGGATATCCAGGTTGCTTGAACCCGATCACCGAGTGCGCCGGCTCGGCGTGGCACGCGTGGCTCGTCGCGTTCAAGGTGCAGCCGAACTTCTGGGACTTCACGAACGACGGCGAGTACGTGGTGAGCGAGATCGTCGAGGGCGAACCAGTCGTCGAGCTGTTGTAGGGGCGGGCGGACGATGCTGCGGTTCGTCGCTCGTCGTCTGCTGTGGGCGGCGCCCACGATGGTGCTCGTCACGTTCGTGGTCTACGTCGCCGTGCGGCTCGGCACGGACCCGGTGGCGTCGTACGTGCGCGCCTCCGGGCGACGGCCGTCGGACGCCCAGATCGAGCAGTACATCGAGGCGAACGGTCTCTACGACGGCGCCTTCGGCTACGTCCGCGGCTACCTCCGTTGGTTGGGCGGATTCGTCACCGGAGACTGGCCGCCGAGCATCAACGGCGGACGCGAGGTCTACCCGCGCTTGAAGGAGGCCGCCGTCAACTCGCTGCGCCTCGGTGGCGTGGCGACGATCGTCGGTGTCGGCGTCGGGCTCGGCTTCGGCATGCTCGCCGCCACCCGACCGGGCGGCCTGCGCGACACGACGGTGAGCACGGCGTCGTTCGTCGGCCTGGCGATCCCGCCCTACGTGTCGGCGGTGCTGCTCCAGATGGTGTTCGCGGTGTACTGGAGCCGGTGGTTCGGCGGCACGCTGCTGCCGACGTCGGGCATCTATCCCAACGGGCACCGCGGCACCGACCTGTTGTTGATGGCCAAGCACATGGTCTTGCCGGTGTGCGTGGTCGCGATCCAGATCGTCGCCGTGTATGCGCGCTACATGAGAGCCGCGCTGCTCGACGTGTTGGACAGCGACTACATGCGGACCGCCCGCGCCAAGGGGATCAGCGAGCGGCAGGTGCTGATGCGTCACGCGATGCGCAACGCGCTGATCCCCGTCGTCACCGTGGCGGCGATCGACGCCGGCGCGATCATGGGCGGGCTGATCATCACCGAGGGGATCTTCAACTACCCGGGCATGGGTCAGTACTTCCTCGACGCGTACGCCGCCGGCGACTTCCCGCGGTTGATGCCGTGGATGGTGGTCGTCGTCGCGTCGGTGATCCTGTTCAACTTGCTCGCCGACTTGGCGTACGTCCGTCTCGACCCGAGGGTGGGCCGTGGCTGAGGCGGTGACGCACCCGTCGCGACCGAGCGCCGTCGCGCACGGCGACGCAGCGATGGGCCTCGCCGCCGCGTCGCTCTCGCCGATGCGGATGGCAGCGCGGCGGTTCGCGCGGCACAAGGGCGCTCTCGTCTGCGCGGTGCTGCTGGCGGTGATGGTGGCCTTCGTGGCGCTGTCCCCGCTGACCGCCCGCTACGGGGTCAACGAGGCGGTCTTCGAGCAGACGGCAGCGCGGTCGAACGTCAACTTGTCCCCGCGCTCGGCGGCGTGGTTCGGCACCGATTCCATCGGCCGCGATCTGTACAGCCGGCTCATCTACGGCTTGCGGCTGTCGATGATCATCGGGCTGGCGTCGGCGGTGATCTCGACGATCGTCGGCGTCGCCGTCGGCGCCGCGGCCGGGTACGTGGGCGGGCGGTTCGACGATGTCGTGATGCGCGTGACCGACGTGTTCCTCGCGTTCCCGTTCCTCGTGGCTCTTCTCGTGGTGCGCGGCGTGCTCGGCGCGATCGGCTGGCTGGAGCCGGTCGTGGGGGAGCCGACGTCGGTGCGCTTCGTCGTCGCGCTCTTCGCCTTGTTCGGCTGGATGACCGTGGCCCGGATCGTGCGCGGTCAGGTGCTGGCGTTGAAGGAGCGCGAGTTCGTCGAAGCGGCGCGCGCCCTCGGCGCGAGCGGGTGGCGGATCGTCACCCGTCATCTGCTGCCGAACACGATCGGACCAATCCTGGTCGCGCTCAGCACGGCTGTCGTGGCCGCCATCGTCGGCGAGTCGACGCTCAGCTTCTTCGGGTTCGGCCCGCAGCCGGGCGCCGGCCAGACGTCCCTCGGCAATCTCGTCGCCGGCGCGACGGCGGCGACGACGTCGGGCTACTGGTGGTTGGCCGTGTTTCCGTGCGCCGGGCTCGTGCTGTTGACGCTGTGCGTGATGTTCGTCGGCGACGGGGTGCGGGACGCCACCGACCCGCGGCTGTCCGCGCGGGGGCGGCGTTGAGCGACGAACCGGTGCTGTCGCTGCGCGGCGTGCACGTCACGTTCTCCACGTCGGAGGGTGACGTGCACGCCGTGCGTGGCGTCGACCTCGACGTCGGACCGGGAGAGATCGTCGGCGTCGTGGGGGAGAGCGGAGCGGGCAAGTCGGCCACCTTCCTCGGCGTCATGGGTCTTCTCGGACAGCACGCCCGCGTCGCCGGCTCGGCACGGTTGGCGGGCGTGGAGCTCGTCGGAGCTCGGCCGCGGGTGCTCCGCAGCGTCCGAGGTGGGAGCGCCGCGATGATCTTCCAGGATCCGCTGTCGGCGCTCAACCCGGTGCACCGCGTCGGCGCTCAAGTGGTCGAGATGATCCGGGCTCATCAGGACGTGTCCGAGCGGACGGCGTGGGGGCGTGCCGTCGATCTCCTGGGCATGGTCGGGATCGCTCAGCCGGCCGTGCGCGCCGAGGAGTACCCGCATCAGCTGTCGGGAGGCATGCGGCAGCGGGTGATGATCGCGATCGGGATCGCCAACGATCCTCGGGTCCTGATCGCCGACGAGCCGACGACCGCGCTCGATGTGAGTGTGCAAGCGCAGATCCTCGACGTCATCGAACGGATCAGGACCGAGATGGGAACCGCGGTCGTGCTGATCACACACGACCTGGGGGTCATCGCCCGCGTGGCCGATCGGGTGCACGTGATGTACGCCGGACGGGTCGTCGAGCGCAGCGACGTGGTCACGGTGTTCCGCTCCCCGGCGCATCCCTACACACAGGGATTGCTCGATTCGATGCCGGCGCGTGGACGGGGCCGGCTGTTGCCGATCCCCGGATCGCCGCCCGACATGATGTCGCCCTTGCCGGGGTGCGCGTTCCGCCCGCGCTGCGGGTTCGCCGTCGACTCGTGCGCCGAGGCGCAGCCCACCCTCGAAGCGGTTCGCGGCTCCGAGGTTGCGTGCCTCCGCGCTGTCGAGCTGGAGCTGAAGGGATGCACGTGAGCGAGCCGGTGTTGGAGGTGACCGATCTGGTCAAGACCTTCCCCGTCGCACGGCCGGTGGGAAGGCGCACCGCGGGCAGCATCGTGCACGCGGTCAGCGGTGTGTCGTTCTCGATCGAGGCCGGCCAGACGTTGGGTCTGGTGGGCGAGAGTGGCGCTGGGAAGACGACCGTCGGCCGATGTGCGTTGCGCCTGCTGGAGCCGACGTCGGGGTCGGTGCGGTTCAAGGGCTCTGAGCTCACCGGGCTGGGTCGTGCGGAGCTGCGGGCGATGCGCAAGGAGCTCCAGATCGTGTTCCAGGACCCGTTCGCCGCGCTCGACCCTCACATGACCGTCGGCGCCGCCATCCGCGAGGGCATGGAGATCCAACGCATCGCGGGTGATCACGATGCGCGGGTGCGCGAGCTGCTCGACATGGTGGAGCTATCGCCTGAGCATGGGCGTCGCTTCCCTCACGAGTTCTCGGGCGGTCAACGCCAACGCATCGGCATCGCCCGTGCGCTGGCGATGGAGCCCTCGTTGGTCGTGCTCGACGAGCCGGTGTCGGCGCTGGACGTCAGCGTTCGAGCCGGTGTGCTCAACCTGCTGGAGGACCTGAGGGACCGGCTGTCGTTGTCGTACCTGTTGATCGCCCACGATCTGTCGGTGGTGCGGCACATCGCCGACGTCGTGGCGGTGATGTACCTGGGGAAGATCGTCGAGCTCGCCCCGGCGTCCGAGATCTTTGCCCGCCCGTCGCACCCCTACACGGTGGCCTTGCTGTCGGCGATGCCCGAGCCCGACCCGGTGGTGGAGCGCAGCCGGGTGAGGGTGACGCTGGTGGGCGATCCGCCGACCCCGCTCGAGCCTCCGTCTGGGTGCCGATTCCGCACCCGGTGCCCGGCGGCCGCTTCCCTGTGCGCTGCCGAGGAGCCTGCGCTGGTCGATCGAGGGCTTGGCCCGAAGCATGTCGTGGCCTGCCACTTTCCTTCCCAGGTCTCGTGAGTGGGTGCCGTCGCCGCAGGAGGAGTTGGCGTTCTGCAGCTGACGGTCAGGGCCGGTAGGATCGTCCGCCGTGCTGCGTGACCTCGTCCTCTACGTCACGATCGTCATCAATGTGGTGTCGCTCGTGGCCATGATCGCTGGCATCCTGATGCACAGCGGCCGCGGCGGCGGCTTGTCCGACATGCTGGGCGGGGCGGGCACCACGGCCCTCGGGTCATCGGCGGCCGAGCGCAACCTCAACCGGATCACGTTCGTCCTGGCCCTGATCTGGTTCCTGACCGTGGTCGCGCTCGGGTTCCTGTTGGTCCGGGAGTAGCCCCGGCGCTATCGTCAGATACCCACCACGTCGGAGTGGCGGAATAGGCAGACGCGCCAGCTTGAGGGGCTGGTGATCGCAAGATCGTGGGGGTTCAAGTCCCCCCTCCGACACGTACGGTTACCCTACGCGGCTGTGACTCGACGGTGACGGTGCCGTCTGGGTCATAGGCGAGCGAGATGCCGAGTTGGTCGTAGAGCTCGGTCTTGTCGGCCGGTTCCGCTTCGGCGAGCACGCTCACGATGCCTTTGAGAGCCTTGACGAGTGCCTTGACCTGCTCGGGTGTGAGCTGGTCGCCGGGGACGTCCCGGCCGAGCTGGCGCTCCAGCTGCTTGCGCTCGCGTTGGGTGTCGGCGATCCATGAGGCCGCGACCGTGACGGCGTCTTCGTGGTCGAGCAGGGTCCGGTAGTTGGCGAGCTTGCGGTCGCAGTCGGCGATCGCGGCGCGCAACGTGGCCTCGCGTTCCTGGGCAGCTGGGTCGGGTTCGGAGATGCCAGCGAGACGGCTGCAGGTGTCGGCGATGTGGTCGTCGTCGAACAACGAGGCGAGCCATGCATCGAGGCTGGGCACGACCGCGTCTTCTTTGACGTACACGTTCCGGGGGTGGTCCACGGCGCCGCCGGGATAGTCCTGGGTGAACTTGCAGCGGTAGTAGGCGCGTTCGTGGACCCAGTGTCCCTGCATCCGTCGCCCGCACACCGCGCAGCGCAGCAACCCAGTGAGCACATAGTGGCGTCGTTGTGTCGGCGTGCGGGTGCTGGGTCCCTTTCGGCTGCCGAACATCGATTGCACGGTGTCGAACAGCTCGCGGCTGACGAGAGCCTCGTGGGTTGGCTCCGTCGAGGTGATCCACTGGTCGGTGTCGTTCCAGCGCATCTTGGTGACGTGCCCGAGCGCGACGTCATCGACGTCGATGAGAACCTCGTCCTTGCGCTGCTTGTTCCACACCTCGTAGCCGGTGTAGCGCGGGTTGGCGAGAATGGCGCGGATCGCGGACTTGGCCCATTTGCCGTGGCCGTTGGCACGGTGTCGATTGCGGCGTGCGTCGTGCGCGGATGGGGACGGAATGCCGTCGTGGTTGAGGCCCGACGCGATCAGATCGAGCCCTCGTCCATTGGCGTACTCGGTGAAAATTCGCTGCACGATCGGCGCGGCGAGCGGATCGGGGGCGAGCTGACGCAGCTGCTGGCCAACGGCGGCCTTGGCGGGGTTCGGGTGCGGGCCGATGTCGACGACCTGGTACCCGTAGGGTGGGCGGCCGCCGAGGAACCGGCCTTCGATCGCTGCTTGGGCGGCCATTGCGCTGCGGACTCGGGTCTTGATCCGCATCCGCTCGCCTTTGCTCATCCCGCCATACAGCGACATCACCATGTCGTGCGCTTCGGATCCTGGGTCGACCGCCCCGCCGACCTCGGGCACCCACAGCTCGACACCGAAGTGCGTGAACACCGGGAACGTGAGACCGAACTGGTTGCCGTAGAAGGCACGCTGCGGCTCACCGACGACGACGGCATCGAAGCCGCGGTGCGGGTCGCGGAAGGCGTCGAGCAGGCGGGCCGCTTCGGGGCGGCGCTTCCACGGCAAGGATCGGGACTGGCCGATGTCGAAGAACTCGGCGACGATCTCGCCGTCAGGCTCGATGACCTGGCGGGATCGAGCAAGCTGCCAGTTCCGTGACGAGGTGGGATCCTGCTGATCCTCGGTGGAGACCCGACCGTAAAACGCGAACCGCCGCATCGCGTCAGGCTACGTCACGCTCGATCGGGGTCAAGGCGTCGTTGTGGCTCTCGGCGGCGAGCTGCCGTGCGAGGGCCTTTCGCAGGATGCGCAGCAAGACCCGAGCCGCTCCCACGTTGAGCTCTGGAAATGCGCATTCGGGCGTGAACAGGAGCGCCGAAGCCTCTACCGAGCCGTTGCCGCCGTCGCTGCGGACCGGATCGGTGCTGGCGACCGCCGTTGACTTGCTCAAACGATCGACGCTGCACAGCGACGGCACCAGCTGGTCTGCCGAGCCAGGTGAAGATGCTCCGCGCTCGTTCACGCAATGAGCAACTCTCGAAAAGCCTCGCTGTCACGCAGGCGGCGGGTGTGACGCTGGCGGAACTTCTTCGTTGCCTCCGTACTGCGGGGTCGGTCGCTGACGGGCTCGTCGGCCGCGATCCGTTCGAGGACCATGCGCGTGGTCGCAGTGATCTCGCCGTCCCGGCACATCTGGTCGATGCTTGCCGTCAGCTCGATCCACTTCAGCGAACCGCACGAGGACGGCGTGTCGCGCGCTGAGGATTCGGGGAACTCCGTGCCGTAGAGGAGGCGTGTCCGCTGCCGGCTGTGCGCCCACAGCCGCCGATACGTCGTCCGCTGGATCGATTCCCAGAGGGACGCGATTTCCGGGTTCGGAGTCTTGGTGATGGTCTCGTAGAGAACCGAGACCGCTTCGTTACGCATGTCGTCGCACAAGCGCGGAAACATTGCGGGGAGGAGCGCGATGGTGGCGAGCAGCGCGGCGTCGGCGTCGCCCCCGCGGACGAGGCGGACCAGGGCGGCGAGCGAGGCCCGCCCCTCTGGTTCGCGGCGTCGTCGGAGCCGGGCGATCAGCTGATCGGTCGGGAGATCGAGCACGGGGTCGTCGGCGGCCCAGCGTTTCCGGATCGGGTGGTGTCGTGCTCGGCGGTCGAAGCTCGCCCTCAGCGTGTCGGCGGTGGTGGCCATGGGCTCCACGGTCCGCGTCGAGTATCGGGCGAACCATCGGATCCGCCGTCAGGTGCGGCGTTGGCCGTCAAGAAAATCTTGAATCGCGACGCTTCGCCGAGAGCAGCTGGACCCGATCGGGTGTGGAGCCCGACCCGATCCTCAGGCCCTATCGGCCATGCCCCCCTGATGCCATATCCCGCAATATCGCGCGATACGCTGCGCTTCGACAGAACCGAGATTGGCAACTCCCAATGCCCAAAGGTCAACGCGCGCAGGGAACCGAACGACTCGCATCAACCGCGAACCTTCCACGTCGACTCTCAGACCGTGTCACCGCTTCCCGGCGGGCGCGCTGGGAGCTGTCCGAACTGCTCGCCGCCGCGCTCGACGGCCCGCAGCTCAGCGCTGACGACGCAGACAGCCGTCTCGCGAGCCTCACTGAGACCATGAAGATCCAGCGGCACTACCGACTGACAACCGTCCACCGGAACCGTCTCGACACGATCGCTGAACAATGGCGAATGAGCCGCTCCGATGCCATTGCCGTGCTCCTCGACGCTGAGCTCACGCGTCGCGGCCTCGGCTGAACCGCCACCTCCAGCTCTCGCTCGGCTGATCGAACGGGCGACCTCAGCACCATCCCACGATGACTGGAGGTCGCCCCATGACGCGACGCAATCAAGGTGTCCCTGCTGATGTCGTCCGTGCGCGTCGCCTCGAGATCATCGACGAGCACGGCGTGGTTCGCGCTGTGCTGGCGATGAACCCGAGCGACGCCGCGAACGATCCGGAGGTTGTCGGGCTGGAGCTTCGCAGCCGCGATGGCAGCCAACGTGCGTGGCTCGTCAACCACGACGGCTTCGGCCCGGGCCTCGGCTTCGAGATTCATGGCAACCAAACGCTCATCCTCAGGGCCATGGCTCCCACGCCGGACCGCCACGGGGAAGTATCGATCCACCTCTGCGACCGAGCGGGCGCGACCGCGTTGTCGTGGTCCGTCTCGGAAGGCGGCGACATCATCGTCGAGCAGCGGGGCCCGCTGTGGGTCCAGGGCGAGACCCCATGAACCCTCGCACGTCGAAGATGCCCGGCCCGCCAGTCGTCTCACTCGATTGAGATACCGTCGAGTCGTGAGTCTGGCCGGCGGCGGAGACCGCCATCTGCTGCTGGCCGACTCACGAACCAGCCCGAGTCTGGTCGCGGTGCGCGGTGAAGTTCTGAGGCCGCGCGGCGAGCGCTAGAAAGAAAGTGGGCGCAGACGACAGGGAAGCCACGTGTCCTCGGCGTGCCTCAGACACCGGATCGCCGAAGGAGTATGGCCATGACCGTCGCTGAGCTCGTTACTCTCTTGCAGTCGTTCCCGCAGGACGCGCCGGTCGGCACACTCATCGCGTCGCGGACCGGCGTGGCGACCGATGTGGAGACCGCGCCGGTGCGTACCGTCGAGCAGACCATCAGCGACGACGGCGCGGCCCTCGCTGTTTGGATCACCGGCGTTGGACCCCATCACGTGCGCCCGCCTTCGCTCATCACGTGGCCGTGCCCCTGCGGCGAGATCATCACCATGGACATTGTCGACGTCTGGCCTGTCGAGCACGACGCTCATCTCAACCAGGAAGGCCGTGCGCGCTGATCCCTAGCAAGGGGGCGGTCGTGGTTTGACGGAGGGCATCGAGGAGCGGCGGCCAGGGTCGACGCTCCACCTTCCAGTCTGAAGGACGCCGTCACCGGTCGTCGGCTCGTGAGTGACACGCAAGAACGAGCAGTGATGGGCAAGGAAGGATTCGGGGTCGTCGGGCGCGGCGCTTCGAATCCCTGAGGTGGGTGTTGAAACTGGGTCCGGTGCCGACGCGGAACTTCAGGACGCGGGTCCAGGTCGGCGCTGCGGTGCGCGGCGCCCCGACAGCTGTCAAGGGTCGGCGAACAAGTTGCCGCTCTGGCTGTCGCCGCTTCGCTCATGCGGCAACTTCTTCGCCTCGCCGCTGCGCCGCGCCCCTTGACAGCCCTCGGGTCGCCGCTTGGGGCTGCCCCTAGCGGGGCAACGGCCGAGTGCGTTGCCCCGAAAGGGCAACCAGGAAGGAGCGTCATGGCCACCATCGCCCACATCGTCGAGGCCGGCTACCTCAATGTCGAGCCTCTGATCGACCCAATCGCACAGCCGGAGTGGCTCCGCGCCGACAGCGCCGATCTGCTCACCTTCGCGACACCGATACTCGGGCCCACAGCGACACTGATGGTGCATCGGTTCGCGGTCTACTTCGCCAACGGTGACACGTACATCAACTTCCTGCTCGATGACCTTGGGGCCACATTTGGTGTGGGCGGCATCGGCGACGCCAGCCCGTTGCTGCGCGCTATCGACCGCATCGAGCGGTTCGGGTTCGGCCGCATCGACACGTTTCGGCCGCTGCTGCGAGTGCGCCCATCGATCCCGCCGCTGTCGCGTCGTCTGGCCCGGCGTCTCCCTGGCTATCTGGCCGACATCTGCCCGTACGTCGTGCGCTGAGCGGAGCCGGAACGATGAGCGCTGCAACCGATGTGATGGAACAGGTCGTCGCCCGCCTCGTGGCGGCGATCGAGGCCGGCGCGGGAGAATGGACGATGCCGTGGCGCACGCTTGGCCGCGCCGGGCTGCCGGTCAACGCCGCCACTGGCAAGCGCTACAGCGGCGGCAACGTTCTCGCCTTGCATTTCGCCGCCGTCGACCAGGGCTACGTGTCGTCGCGGTGGGCGACCTACAAGCAATGGGGGACGCTGGGTGCGCAGGTCCGCAAGGGTGAGCGCGGCACGCGAGCCCTCTATTGGCACGTCAAGCCCGGCGAGCGGATCACCGAGAGCGATGCCGACAGCCGCGCGGACGTGGAGCTGCGCAGCGCCTCGCGGGTCGCGTGGGCGAGGGCGTTCACCGTGTTCAACGCGGGCCAGGTCGACAACGACCCGGACGCCGAGCTGACACCCGACCTGACACCCTTGGAGCGCGACGGACGCGCCGAGGTGTTCTTCCGCGCGATCCCGGCGGCTGTCGGATGGGGTCAGGGGAATCCGTGCTATCGGCATGACCTTGACGCTGTGGTGATGCCGACGTTCGACGCGTTCGACACCGCGGCGGACGCCTACGCCACGCTGTCCCACGAGCTGGCTCATTGGACAGGTCATGCGACGCGGCTCGCCCGTACCTACGGACGGCGCTTCGGCGACGACACCTACGCCGCGGAGGAGCTCGTCGCGGAGCTGTCGGCAGCGTTCACGTGCGCCGTTGTCGGGATCGACACCGTCGCCCGCGCCGATCACGCCGCCTACCTCGCGCACTGGTGCCAGATGCTCCGGGCGCAGCCGGCGATCCTGTGGACCGTCGCCGCCAAGGCGCAGGCCGCGACCGACTACCTCGCCGCGTACAGCCAACACCCCGACGACCTCGCAGCGTGAGCGTGCGCGTCACCATCACCCACGGCGCGGGTAGCCATTCGGGCGCCTGGGCCAGCGCTGTCGCGCCGCTCGCCGCCGCGCTCCGCGACGGCCACACCGTCACCGTCACCACGGCCACCGATCAGACCCCGTGGGCGATCACCGTCACCAACGGGGCTGTGGCCATCGCGGTCATCAACCCCGACGTGTTCGCCATCGACCTCACGCCACCGGCGTGGGTCGAGCGCCTCGCCGCCGCGGCGGCCTGCTTCCTCATCTGACCGAAGGACACCGATCATGACGACTCCCATCCCGACCCCGACGACCGGCATCGGCCTGCCGCTCGACCTCATCGGCACTGACCCGGACAACAGCGCCCGCGACCTCGACGACGCGTTCGTGCAGTCCGTCGACCAGCACGGCGTGCTTCAACCGGTGCTGGTGACCACCACCGACGACGGCCGCTACCGCCTCGTCGCCGGGCACCGCCGCTTGCAGGCATCGTTCGCCACCGGCAGGACCACCATTCCCGCCACGATCCGCACGGCCGATGACCTCACCGCCGCGGTGTGGCAGGCCGTCGAACCTGCATCGCGCCGACCTGCGACCGACCGACGAGGCCCGTCAGGTGGCCCGGATCATGGCCGCAGGCATGAAGCAGAAGGCGCTCGCCGCGACGCTCAACCGGCCCCTCTCCTGGGTCCGTGCACGCCTCGCGATCGTCGCGCTGCCGGTCGAAGCACAAGACGCCATCGACACGGGGGTGTACGAGCCATCCGACGCGTTGACCTTCGCGAAGTACGCCGACCGGCCCGATGTGATCGCAACGATCCTCCATGACGGCATCCGCCATGCCCAGGACCTCGACTGGCGGCTGGAGCGCGCCGCGGCAGCCTCCGACCTCGCCGCCGAATACGCCCAGGTGACCGCCCGTTGCCGGGAGGCAGGGTGGACGGTCCACGAGAGCCGTGGCCCGGCCGACACCCCGCCCCATGCCCGCAGGTTGAGCGAACTTGGTGTCGACGACGACGCCCACGCCGCCGAGGCCTGCCACGTCGTGTCCGTCACCCGCTACGCCGGGGAGGTGTCCGTGGCTCTGTGGTGCTCGGCCCCGACGCGCCACACCACACGCGGCGACAGCGACGTCAAGAGCACGGCACGGCCCACCAACACGGCCGTGAACGACGGTGAGCGCGTCGCGCGCGAGCCGGCCAGGGCCGTCCGCGCCGCGAACGCGCATCGAGCTGCGTTCGCCCGGGATGCGATCATCGCCAAGCTGCGCAGCCGCGACCTCCTCGAGTTCGTGTTGCCGGTCCTGTTCGACACCGCCGGGCAGACCGAGCTGAAGGCCGCGGCGAAGCTGCTCGGCATCGACCCCGTGGAGGCCGCACACGGCTACAAGGATCACGCCGGTCCGTTGCGGGACTGGGCGGCGCAGTCGACCGCGAACACGACCCGAGCGATGCTGGCGGTCGCCTACAGCGTCGCCGCCGAGGCGGGGGAGTGGCGGCCGATCGCCCGCCAGCGCTGTCGGACTGGCTCGCCGGGCTCGGCTACGACGCCGAATCGGCCGCCTGAGCAATCGCCCCTGGTTGGCCGGCAGACGTGGGTTCTGCCGGCCAACCAGGGGGGCCAGTGCTCCACCCACCCGATCGGGCGTCGCAGCTGATCTTGTGAGGCCCGCGCCGCGACATCGACGTCCGGTCGTCGTCGAGGTCGGCCGGGGAGCTGCCCGGCTGCCGGCCCGGGTGATTGCTGGCGTCCCGACCGGGTCTGTCGACCGCCTTTACATCTTGTGCTGCCAGCTACGCCATCCGCCCACCGTCATCGCGGGAGACGACCGCGGGCCGCGGCCCGATGCCTGCCACACCTCACGGCCCCACCCGATCTCATCCATCCGACGAGGTCTGCCCCGTGGAGGACTGCAGCGACCGTCAGCAGATGTCCACCCCAGTCGAGGACCAGGCGTTCTCCGGGTTTGAGCCCGCCGTCGAGGGTTGTCGCTGGCCTTGAGGGCATCACCGTGGCCGACGCGCCCACGGCTGGCGCAAGGAACGGCGGCGACTTCTCGGCTCCCGGCTGGCGCCGCTGCGCTCACCGCCAACAACTCGCCACCTCGCCGTCGGGCGTCCTTGCGCCGCCCAGGCGTGCCGGCCGTCGAGATGCCCAACAAGCCAACAACACCCCGAATACCGGGCAGAAGCAAAGGAGACCACCAATGGACATGAACAGCGTCAACATCACCGGACGGCTCACCTCCGCCCCCGAGTTGCGGCACACCGGCAATGACACCGCGGTGACGACGATGCGGCTCGCCATCAACGGTCGCAACGATCGCGTCGACTTCATCGACGTGACGGTGTGGGGCAAGCTCGGCGAAGCGGTGGCCGAGCACAAGAGCAAGGGCGACCAGGTCGCCGTGTCCGGACGGATCACCACCAGCGAGTGGACCGACAACGACGACCAGCGCCACGTGCGGGTGTCCATCACCGCCGACGAGGTCGTGTTCCTGGCCCGAGCCCGCCAGACCACCGATAAGTGATCCACCCGATCGGGTTCCGGGGACGGCATCCGCCGCCCCCGGAACCGGCAGATCGCCCCCAGGGGGTCAGGCCGATCCGCGTCGTGATCGGGCGCCCCGAGCGGCGCATTCGACCAGCGTGACCGTGGGATCGGGTGCCACTCCAGATTCTTCCGTCGATGAGGCGGCACCCGATCGGGTGCCGCCTCATCGCGTAAACGGACCGCCCGACGTCGGACAGCGACGAATCGTCCCGGCGTGCACGGGTGGCCGGCCTTTACACGGCATGGCGACACACGGCAACGACCGGTCATCCCACCCCCACCATCTCGGTCGACGCGACGACGATTGGCTCCAGCTCGTCGTCGTCGGTCGTCGGCCCAACGAGATCTGGCCGTTGACCGGCCGGTACGTCGAAGAGGTGTGGTCGGAGATCCTCGGCCCGACCGCGACGATGCTCGCTCGGCGGCTCGGTCACCTGGCCGACGAGCACCCTGCCGGCGCCACGGTGTCGCTCACAGCGCTCGCCGCCGGGCTGTCGTCGACGGGGCCGAGGGTCACGCTCGGTCTGCGCCGCCTCCACCACCACGGTCTGGTCCGCTACGCGACCGACCACAGCGTCATCGCCGTGTCTGGACTGGCTCCGAGCGTCACCGCTGAGCGCCTGGCCATCATCAGCGCCGCTACGCGGGCCCGGCATCACCAGCTCGACAGCGCCCTGCGCGGCACACCGTGGACGCAGCGCCGCATGCCCGAAGGCAGCGCCAAAGGTCGGACATCGCCGTGAGCGCCGCCCCCGCCGCAGGGCTCGGCGCCGAGGCGAGTCCTCGGTCGTTTTGGCGTTCGCGCAGCCGGCCGCTGGCGCAGGCGGCTTGCGCCCGGAGCTGCGGGCGGCGGCGCTCGCGGGGTCGGCCGTCGTGTTGGTTGCGTCGCCCCGTCGTGTCGGGGCACGCCGGAGTGCGGGCGCAGGCCGTCGGGCGCGCAGCGTCAAAGAGTAGATACACCCTTGCAGGTTCCCCTGTGGGGAACCTGCTGGCCCCGTTGGGGCCATCGGGCGTCGCCGCGCCGGCGGCTGAGTCGTCATGCGGCTGACGGTGACACCGATCGGCGCGGCCGGCGCCAGCGCAGCGCATGCGGCGAGCGCGGTGGTCGACTACTTGGAGGGCGGACGTGCGGACGTCGGCGTTGCGCTGCTCCCCGCTGGCAGCAAGTCGGCGGCGTACTACGCCGACGGCCCCGAAGGGCCCGGACGGTGGCGCGGCGCCGGTGCCGCGTTCAACGGGCTGGACGGCACGGTCGATCGCGACGCGCTGCGCATGGTGCTCGAGGGCCGCCACCCGCACACAGGCGCCCGGCTGATCACAGCGCGCGGCTGCTCCCAACGCGCACATCTCGCCACCGGGACCGCGGCGCGCGTCGACGCCGACGGGCACCCGCTCTACTCGCTCGCCGACACCGCCGCGCTGCTGCAGCTCCGCGGGAGCGATGTCGCCGAGATGGTCACCGCCGGCCGGAGCAGGCCGAACCCGGCAGAACCCGCCGTGCTGCGAGCGGTCTCGATCGACGGGCAGACGTTCATCCCCGACGCCGAGATCACCCGGCATCTCGAGCGGGCGGCTCGACCGCCCACCGCCGATGAGGTCCTCGCCGACGGCCCGGGCGACGAGCACCTCACTGTCGCGCAGGCCGCCCGGCTGCTCGGCGTCACCCCACGCTACGTCCGACGGCTCTGCGCAAATGGCGGGAAGCGAGCGAAGGACGACCGGGCCGTCACGTCGCTGCCGGCGCAACGGATCGGCTCCGGCGAGCGGGCGCGCTACCTGATCCGCCGCGATGACCTCGCCGAGTTCGTCCGCCGCCGCAAACCGCCAGTGGCCCGTGTCGGCTTTGACCTCACGCTGACATGCGAGAAGTCACTGAGTGTGCTCGCGCTGTTGGCCGACGGCGATCAGCAAGCCGCAGTCGTGCGCGCGATCCAAGTCGGCAATGACACCGCGCTCGCGCACCTCGACCGAGTCGCGTCCGTCGCACGCAGGCAGGGCGGCACGGTGCACACCGAAGGACTAATCGTCGCGTCGTACATGCATGGGACGTCCCGCGCGTTGGACCCGCACCTGCACCATCACAACGTCGTCGCCAACGCCGTGGTCGACGAGCACGGCGCGATCCGGACGTTGGATGCGCGGGCGTTGTATCGCCACGCGCCCGCCGCAGCTGCATTGGCCACTGCTGCGACGCGATGGGAGCTGCGCGACAGCGGGGTGGATTGGTGGTGCCGAGATGACGGCGTGTGGGAGATCGCCGGGATCGGCGAGCAGGCGATCGCCGTGTTCTCGACCCGGCGCGCGGAAATGACGGAAGTGCGCGACGCGCTCGAGGCGCGGCTCGGGCGGCGGATCACCCACGGGGAGGAAGACACCGTCGCGCTCGCGACCCGCGCAGAAAAGGTTGCGGTGGACCCTGACCGGCTGCGCGCCGACTGGCACGGCCGCGCGGAGCGCGCTGGCGTCGACGTAGCCGCGTGCTTCCAGGCGGCCGGCCGGCCGATCGTGCACGAGTCCTTGCCGACCGAGCTGGGCAAGCGCCTGTTCGCCGACCTGGTCGACCCGAACACCGGCTTGTGCGCCCACGCGGTGAGCTTCGACCGCGGTGACGTGCTGAGCGCGATCGTCGATTGGTCGATCGACGGTCACAAGGTGCTGCTTCCCCCGAGCGCGGTCGAACGGCTCGCGGACGAGTTCTGCGCGAGTTCGCTCGTCGCCGAGGTGCCAGGCGCGGGAGTGATCCGACGTCGCGACGGAAGCGCCGTCCACGATGGACAAGACGAGCCGATGTTCGCGACCGTCGAGCTGATCAGGACCCGTGCCGAGATCAGCGCCCATGTCTATGCGGGCCACGCCTCGGGCGCGGCGGCGGTGACGGACGAGGCGCTGCAGGTCGGACAGGCAGCGACACCGCAGCTCAGCAGCGAGCAGGCGGCATTGGTGCGCGCATGGTGCACCAGCGGCGACCGCGTCCAGCTGGCGGTCGGACGCGCTGGAACTGGCAAGACGATAGCGATGCGCGCCGTCGCCCGGGCGTGGGAACACGCGGGCTATCGAGTGATCGGAGCCGCAGTCAAAGGCGAGGCGGCGCGCCAGCTCGCCTCCGACGCCGGCATCGAGGCCGACACGCTTGCCTATCTGCTCACCACCGAACGGGCCGGCCAGCGCCGGCTGGACGCCCGCACGGTGGTGATCGTGGACGAGGCGTCCACGATGGGTGACCGCGATCTGCTGGACCTGCTGCGCCACGCCGCGAACGTCGACGCGACCGTGCGCCTCATCGGCGACCCCGCTCAGCACGGGTCCGTCCCCGCTGGCGGCATGTTCGCCCTTCTCGCGGCGGAACTTCATGAGCGGACTCCGGAGCTCTCGACGATGCGACGGCTCCTCGACCCCGGCGAACGGAAACGCGCCGACCTGCTACGCAACGGCAAGACCGAAGAAGCCCTCCACGCGCTCGTCGAGGCAAGACAACTGGCTCTCCTGCCCGATCCGTGGGTCGCATCTGACCGGGTGAAGTAGCGCAC
>CAZGUH010000022.1:0-64050 GCA_964529005.1 uncultured Ilumatobacteraceae bacterium
TTCACGAGTATGTGTCGGACAGATTGTGATCCTCGCCAAGGTGAGGGACGCGGCTCTCCGCTCCACATGGCGTCTCAGGACATCGAAAGGTCGCGGAGCCGCGTCGCTCCTGAGTGCTTCGGGTCGTGCTGGGGTTGGCCGGTGTTGTGGTAGGCGGTCGGCGCCCGACGTCTCGAAGTCCGCAACGACCCTCAAGGTGGGGTGCTCGGTGCCCGATACCTTCGACGGCGAGCGCGGTGGGCGCGGACATGATCGTGGCGATCACTTCCCCGCCCTCGTGACCGGAGGGAACCAGGGAGAGGGACATGTTGGCAGGGCGTGTGCGTTCGGTCGGATTGGTGGCCATGGGGATGGTCATGACGCTGGTGGCCGCCTGGCTGGTGACCGCATGGCGAGCAGGTGCAGCGCCGGGGGTGAACGAGTCGACGTTCGTGCCGATCCAGCCCGTGCGCATCCTCGATTCACGTGACTCGGTCGACGTCGGCCTCACGGGCCCGTTCGCCTCGGGTGTCCCGCAGGATCTGCAGGTGACCGGGACGATCGCCACCACGACCGGCACGCAGCTCGTGGCGCCGGCGTCGGCGACAGGTGTGGCGCTCAACGTCACGGTGGTGTCGCCCCAGGCCGACGGCTTCATCTCGATCCGCCCTGCCGACGCGCCCGGGGCCCCGGCCACCTCGAGCCTCAACTTCCTCGCCGGCCAAACCACGCCGAACGCCGTGCATGTGCAGCTGCCGACGACCGGCGGCGACGCCGGCAAGATCGAGATCACCTACGACGCCTACGGCCTCGCCGGACCGACCACCGACGTGCTGATCGACGTGATCGGCTATTTCACGAACGCCGGCGTGCAGGAGCTCGTCGCCGATCTGGCGGCGAAGGCCAACGCAGCTGACGTGTACACGAAGGCGCAGATCGACGCGTCGACGGCGAACGGCCTGCTCGCCGTCGGTCAGATCAACACCAATGGGTCGCTGGCGACGAACAGGACG
The DNA here is from genome assembly GCA_964529005.1 of uncultured Ilumatobacteraceae bacterium. GTDB lineage: Bacteria > Actinomycetota > Acidimicrobiia > Acidimicrobiales > Ilumatobacteraceae > CAZGUH01. The sequence goes on from CAZGUH010000022.1 coordinate 993, forward strand.
TGGTTCGGCTCGTTCACCACAGCGCACGCCGGCACCGGCGAGTACTCGATCACGTTCCCGGGGCTGAACCCCGGGTGCGAGGGCAAGGCGCCGATCGTCGTCCTCACGCCGTTCGGCGATGCGGGCAGCGCTGTCGTCGGTGGTCCGACGACGGCATGCGGCACTGGTGACGTCACCATTCCCTACGAGCGCCTATCCGGGACTGGGAACCTGGTCGACGGAGGGGTGCAGTTCGCGGCGTACGCGGCCCCGCGGCACGCCCTTCCTGCGTTCGCGGACTGAGGTGGCTTTCCACATGTGATCCGCCGGACGCGCGTCGTCGCGACGCGACGCTCAGTCCGGCGACATGTAGGGGACGTGCGTGCCTTCGGTGGCGATCCTGTGGCGGTGGATCATCCGTCCTGTCACCGTGGCGGGCTGGATGAGCATCCATCTGTTGCGTGGGCGAGGGGCCCACGGGTGGACATCGAGCTCCTCCCACGACCGTGTCTCCGGTGACCCGCTGGCGTCGTGGATGCGCCCGCGAACGAGAACACTCCACCCCGACTCGGCGACGTTGTCGGTGTGATCACATTCGAATGCCACGACGGACCCCGAGCGGATGGCGGCCAGCGACGTGTCGTCAGCCGTGCGGAACACGATGCGGCGGTGCGACACGGCGGCGTTCACCGGCAGCATCGTGATCGCGTCATCGGCGACGAAGCCCACCCGTCCGAAGCGTGCTCTGCTGAGCAGGCGCCAGCAGGCCTCGGCGTCCAACTCGTCGACGGTGATCTCGTATTCGTCGTTCATGTCCAACCGCTTTCCGACAGATCGGCCGTGGTCATTCGACCGTGAGCTGAGCCTCCATGCCAGCCTCGCGGTGTCCTGGGATCTGGCAATACATCGTGTACTCGCCCGCGGTGAGGCTGCTCGCGTCGAGTGTCGCCGCGTCGCCGGGGGACAGCAGCGGCGTCGCGATGCCTTCGACGGCGAGGTCGTGAGGGACGCTGCCCGCGTTCGTCACCGTCAACGTTCCCCCGGCAGCCAGCGTGACTGCTGGCGGAGAGATGGAGAACTCGGTCAACGACACGGTGACCGGGGCGGAAGCATTGCCGCCGGCGGGGATGGCGCGATGCTCGTCGATGGCGCGGGTGGCGAGGCTCATGGCGATCACGGCGAGGAACACGGCCACCATCGCGATCGCGAGCGCGATCACGGCGATCGCCTCGAACGTGATGCCGTCACGGGGAGCGGTGGCGTTGGCGGGCTCGTGAACGGCGTCCGCTTCACGGGCGCCGGGGGCCTCGGGGGTCACGACGTCGGTCATGAGTCCTCCTCGACGATCAAGACCGAGACCATGCCGAACATGCCGTGCGGGCTCTCGGCGTGGGTGAGGATGTGGCAGTGGAACGCCCACAAACCGGGGTTGTCGGCGGCGACGATGGCGTCCCACCTCTCGCCGGGAGCGACGGTGATCGTGTCGCACCGGAACGGTTGTGGCAGGGGATAGCCGTCACGGGCGAACACCTCGAACGTCAGGCCGTGGAGGTGGATCGGATGCACCATGTTCCCTTCGTTCATGAAGCGGAACCGCACCCGCTCGCCGAGCTTGGCGATGTATGCCGACGTGGCCGGAAAGCCCTTCCCGTTGATCGTGTAGCCGCCGAGGGCGTCGTTGAGGATGTAGAGGTAGTCGCGGTCGTACGGTGGTTCGGCCGAGCGGTCCGCGGGTTCGACGATCAACGCTCCCAGCAGCCCCCGCGACACCTGCTCCGCCGCGTTGTGGTGCGAGTGGTACATGTGGCTGCCGAAGGGTCCGGGGATGAACTCGTAGGTGTACGTGGTTCCCGGCTTGATCGGGGGCTGAGTCACGAACGGCACGCCGTCTTGGTCGTTGGGGACACGCTGGCCGTGCCAGTGCACCGAGGTGCTCTCGGCGAGCTGGTTGGTGACCTCGACGCGCACGCGCTGGCCCTCCACGACCCGCAGCGTCGGTCCGGGCACCATGCCGTTGTACGCCATCGCCTTGCGCACGTCGCCGGGCGTGACCTCCCAATCGACCTCGCTGCACGTCAGGCGGAACACCCGTGTGTCACCGTCCATCTCCCACGCGAGGTCTTGCGCGCCGACGCCTGCGGTGATCGGCTCGGTGACGTTGGCGAGGAACGCTTTGATCCCGTCCTCGTGCATCGCGTCCATCGCGTCCACGTCGACCGGTTCGCTGGGGCTGGTGGGGCTCGGAGCATGACCACTGTGGTCGTCTGCTCGTGCCGCGGGATCGGTCGGCCAGGCCGCGACGGCCGCCCCGCCGGTCACCGCCGCCCCGCCGATGGCGCCTGCCATCAGCCCGACGAAGAGACGTCGGTCCACCGTGGCTTGTCCGCGTGAAGACTGATCCGCCATCGAGCGAGCTCCTCCTCGTTGCCGTGTCGACGCTCCATTGCGCCGACGCCGGGAACGTAACGACGAGCGTCCTCTGCTCGGCAGGGCCAAAAGTCCCGCCCGCTCGGCGTGAGCCGGATGTCACATCGCGATCGGGCCCGATCGACGCGCCCCCTACGAACGCGAGTCGCCGCCGGCCGCGATGGCGGCGATGGCCTCGCTGTCGTAGCCCAGTTCTCGAAGGATCTCCTCGCCGTGCTCACCGACGAGCGGCGCGGGGCGGTGATCGTCGGCGGGTGTCGCCGAGAAGATCGTCGACTGCCTGATCGCTCGATACGGACCGATCACTGGGTGCTGCGCGTCGCGCAACACGCCTCGGTGACGAGACGGTTCGTCGACGATTTCGGCCAGCGATGGTACGGCCGCGGCCGGCACGTCCAACTCCTCGCACAGCCGCAGCCAGTGTGCGGTCGTCTGCGTGGCGACGAGCTCGGCGAGCTCGGCGTAGACGGCATCCGCCTGGCGCAGGCGTTCGCTGTGGCTGCGGTGCCACGGTTGGCTGAGCAGGTGTTCCCGACCTGTGGCGCCGTAGAGAGCGCGCCAATGCGCGTCGGTGTACGGCATGAGAGCGATCCAGCCGTCGCTGGTGCGATGCGGGCCGCGGTGGGCGCTGAGGACACGGCTGTAACCCGGCTGCCCACCCGGGAACGTCGCCGCGGCGAGATGTTCGACGAGGTTGAAGCCCAGCATGGTGTCGAACATCGGAACCTCGACCCGCTGGCCGCGGCCGGACGATGCTCGGTGAAGAAGCGCGGCAAGGGCCGCGTTCACGAGCGCGAGCCCGGTGACCTTGTCGGCGACGGCCGTGGGCATGAAACGCATGCCCGACCCCGCCTGCTCGTTCAAGGCGGGAAGGCCGACCTGCGCCTGGACGAGGTCGTCGTAGACGGGTCGATCGGCGTCCGCAGAGTCCGACCGGAAGCCGCCCGCCCGGCAATACACCAACCTCGGGTTGATCGACGCCACGTCGTCGTAGGTGAGGCCCAGCCGTGCGAGGGCCTTCGGACGCAGGTTCGTGATCAGGAGATCGGCGGTGGCCAGCAAGCGTGTCATCACGTCTCGGCCCGTCTCGTGCTTCAGATCGAGGCAGATCGACCGCTTGTTGGCGTGGAGGTTGAGCGCGACGCCGGAGAGGTGTGGGTGTTCGCCGCCGCCGATCTTCCGGCTCCCGTCGCCCGCTGCATCCTCGACCTTGATGACATCGGCGCCGAGGCCGGCGAGGATCTGGCCGGCATAGGGAGCCATGACGACCGTCGCGAGCTCGACCACCCTCGTGCCGACGAGGGGCCCATGGCGTTCGGTATCCGAGGAGTGTGGCGCGCTCAATCGTCGAGACGGAGGTCGGGGGTGAGCTGGCGAGGATCTGTGCGGACGTCGATCACGGCCGGGCCATCATGGCGCCGGGCGAGCTCGAACGCCTCGGCGAACTCGGCGGTCGCGGTGACCGTCGAACCGAACGCTCCGAAGGACCGTGCGTAGGCGGCGAAGTCGGGATTGTGCAACGCGGTGGCGATGCGCCGGCCGGGATAGGCCCGCTCCTGGTGCATCCGGATCGTGCCGAACATCGAGTTGTTCACCACGACGACGACGAGCCGAAGCTTGTTCTGGACCGCCGTGGCCAACTCGCTGCCGCTCATGAGGAAGCACCCATCGCCCGCGAACGTCACGACGGGGCGATCGGGATGCAGCGCCGCGGCCGCGAGACCCGCGGGCAGCCCATACCCCATGGCGCCGTTGCGCGGCGCGAGCTGCGTCCCGAACTGACGGAACTCGAAGAAGCGTTGGAGCCACACCGTGTAGTTGCCGGCCCCGTTGGTGACGATCGCGTCATCGGGAAGCTGCTCACGGACGTGGCGCACGATCGCAGCGAGATCGACGTCGAGGTCCGACGGAGCCGGCGTGCTGAACCTCACCTGTTCGGTGCGGAGCGCATCGAGCCACTCCTGGCGTGACGCGCTGGTCGGGAGCTTCGTGTCCCGCAACGCACGCGCGGCGGCGCGGAGGTCGCAGTGGATCCCTTCGTGTGGCGCCCAGTATCGACCGAGTTCCTCGGCGTCGTTCGAGACGAGCACCAGCCGTTGGCGCCCGTCCATGATCGTGTACCCGTTGGTCGTCGGATCGTCGAGACGCGGCCCGAACGCCACGACGAGATCTGCCTCGCCGACGCGCTCGCGCAGGCGCGCGCTGCAGCCGAGGCCGAGGTAGCCGGCATAGCAGCGGTTCGAGTTGTCGACAGCGTCGTGCCAACGAAACGCCGCGGCCAGCGGCACGTCGTTGGCGTCCGCGAACGCGACGATGCCGTCTCCGACGTCGTGGCTCCATCCGGGGCCACCGACGACGACGACGGGGCGGCGCGACTGCTCGAGTGCCCGGACGAGCAGCTCCCGGTCTGGGGTCGAGAGAACGGGACGCGACGGGCGCACAGCGGCCGAGACCGGCGTATCGGTTTCCTCCGCGAGGACGTCCTCGGGAACGACCAGGACGACCGGGCCCGGCCGTCCGGCGTGCGCGTCGTAGACGGCGCGCGCGACGTGCTCGGGGATCCGGTCCGCGTCCATGATCGTCACGACGCTCTTCGCCGAGTCGCCGAACACCATCCGGAAGTCCATCTCCTGGAAGGCGTTCCGGCCGAGATGGGCGCGCGCGACCTGACCCACGACGAGGATCAGCGGGGTGCCGTCCTGGTGCGCGGTGTGCAGAGCGATGCTGGCGTGGGTCGCCCCCGGGCCGCGCGTGACGAGGCAGACAGCGGCGCGGCCGGTGAGCTTTCCCGCGGCTTCCGCCATGTTCGCCGCGGCTGCTTCGTGCCGTGTGGTGACGAGACGAGCGGCGCCCTCGCCGCGCTGCTGGATGTCGTACAACGCGTCGAGGATGGGCAAGAAGCTCTCGCCGGGAACGCATGTCCACAGCGGCACGTCGTGGGCGAGCAGGCTCTCGACCAGGGCCATGCCTCCCGTGCGGGCGCGCACGGGCACGTCCGTCGGTCCTGCTCGATCGGTCATCGTCTCTCTCCTCACTGTGCTGTTCGGATGTCGTCGTGCGGGCGTCGGTCACGCGTCACGAAGCACCGGCGGCAACAACACGTCGGGGAAGTCCTGATACGCCAGCGGGCGCAGGAAGCGTCGAATCGCCGCCGTCCCCACCGACGTGTGCTGCGACGAACTGCTCGCGGGATAGGGCCCGCCGTGGTGCATGGCGGCGTCGACCGCGACGCCGGTCGGAACGCCGCCGTAGACCAGACGGCCGACCTTGCCAGCGAGCACCGCGACCGCGCGCGTCACCCACTCGTCCGACGGCGATCCGTGCACGGCGCCGGTGAGGTTGCCGTCGAGCGCGGCGAGGACGGCGGTCAACTCCGCGACGTCGCGCGTGGCGACGACGACGGTGGCAGGTCCGAACATCTCCGCCCGCAGGCTCGCGTCGGCGAGGAATGCCGGCGCATCGACGGTGACCACGACGGACGGCGCCGCGAAGCCCGCTGCGTCGGCGTTCCCTTCGATCAGCTCGTGCCCTGATCGCCTCAGTCGCTCGAGCGCGTCGACGAACTGGTGATGGATCCGCTCCGTGAGGAGGAACGCCGGCGTCGCCTCCGCCACGGCAGACGTGAGCTCGCTGACGAACGCTGCGGCCTCTTCGGAGGGGACGACGATCAGGCCCGGTTTCGTGCAGAACTGGCCTCCTCCGAGCGTGACCGAGGCCGCGATCGTGCGTGCGATCGCCGCGACATCGGAGAACGCCGAAGGCCCGAGGACCACGGGATTGATGCTGCCCTGCTCGGCGAACACGGGGATCGGAGCAGCGCGCCGTGCCGCGAGATCGGTGATCGCGCGGCCGCCAACAGTCGAGCCCGTGAACCCGATCGCTGCGACGGATGGATGGCACACGAGAGCCCGTCCGGTGTCGAGTCCGCCGTGAACGACCTGCACGGCGTCATCCGGGAAACCTGCTGACGTCAGCGAGCGCCGCAGGTGGTCGACGACGAGCTCGGACGTCTGCGGGTGTCCGGGATGGGCCTTGACGATCACGGGGCAACCGGCCGCGAGCGCCGACGCGGTGTCGCCGCCTGCGGCGCCGAACGCGAACGGGAAGTTCGACGCCGTGAAGACGCCCACCACACCGAGCGGCACGTTCATGCGCCGGAGGTCACGAGCCGGTCCGCCGGGAGGAAGCTTGGACGCCACGATGTCGAGGTGGTCGCCGGTGCGGACCAACGCCGCGAACGCTCGCAGCTGCGCGGTGGTGCGGGCGACCTCGCCGACGAGCCGCTGACGTCCCAGCGCGGTCTCCGCGTCGGCGATCGCGACGAGCGCCTCTGCGTCGTCGTCGAGCGCCGCGGCGGCAGCGGTCAACCCCCGGTCGATCAGCGCGGATCCGAGGGATGCCATCGCGCTCGCCGCGTGCGCGGCCCGTGCGACGGCCTTGCCGACAGCGTTCTCGTCCGCCTCGTCGAACGGGGGGCCGAAGGCGAGACCGGATCGTGGATCGACGGAACGGATCACGAGGACACCTTTCGCAGCGAGACGAGACGTGACACCGCCGGAGAGCAGAGCATGGGATCAACTGGGCCAGCAAAGAAAATGATCAATAGTGGCGAGGCTGGGCGCTTTTCGTGCTCGTGAACGTGCTCGATTGCACTCAACACGCGCTATTTGGGCCCGTCACTATGCTCGATGCGATGACGACGTCACGCCCACTCGACGACATCGACCGAGAGATCCTCGCTCTCTTGCGGGAGAACGGTCGCCGCACGGTGAAGGACATCGCGGAACGGGTCGGACTCTCCACCGCGCCGGTGAACCGCCGGATCGAGCGGCTGGAGAAGACCGGCGTGATCCTCGGGTACTCCGCCCGCATCGCCCAGATCGGACCCTCGATCGAAGCGTTCACCGAACTCCGCTACACGGGGAGCATGGATCAAGAAGAGATCCTCGCCCACCTGACGCGCATTCCTGAGGTGCAGGGGGCGTACTCGATGGCGGGAGACACCGACGCGCTCGTTCACATCCGGGCCGACGACGTCAACCACCTCCAGCGCGTCATCTCCAAGATTCGCAAGCAGCCGAACCTCGTGAGCAGCCGCACGCTGATCGTCCTCAACAAGCGTCTCGGCATGCGACGGATGGCCCCCGGCGACGACGGCGCCCACGCCGACGGGTGAGCGATCTGCCGATGTGCTGAATGTGGCCGGTGCGCACACCAAACCGCGCGTAGCACGGCCGCGACGCTCGTTGCAGTCCCAATTGGGCACCGATTCTTCCTTTTTGTTGCGCCGATGTGGGGTGTGTCTTACCTTCGCCTCCCATCGGAGCCCGGCCCGGGGGCCGCGCACAATCGTGTCAGGGGGACATGGCAATGAGGTCGTCGCACAGAAAAGCTGTGGTCGTCTGCGCATCGCTGCTGGTCTTCGCCGCATGCGGCGATGACGACGCAGATGGAGAGGCATCAGGCTCCACTGCGGCGAGCACGACGGCAGGTGCGGTGGAATCGACGGACGCCGCGACGCCGGCGACCGATGGCGCGCAGACGACCGTCGCGCCGGCTCCGGAGCCGGTCGAGCCGCTGACGGTGATCGCTCCGTCGGCGAACCCGACCATCGTCGGCACCGTCGGCGTCGCCGTCGCTGCGGGGATCTTCGAGGAGCTCGGGTTGGACGTCGATCTGCAAGCCGGCGGAAACGACTTGAACCTGGTCGTGGCCGGCTCGGCCGATCTCACGCAGGCTGCGACGGCCGATGCCGGCAGCCTCGAGGCGCAAGGCAAGGGCATGTCGGCCATCTGGGCCGCGTCGGGCGGCGGATTGGGCGCAGTATTCCTGGTCGCCGCGGATGGGCCCGAGTCGATCGAGGAGTTCACGCAGGAGGCGGCCGACGGGTGCTCGTTCGGCATCACGTCGATCGGATCGACCAGCTACTCGTACGGCAACGCGCTCAACGCTGCGCTCGACGTCGACTGCGAATTGCTCGAGTTGGGCAGCAGCACGTCGCAGATCGTCGGGGCCGTGGTCAGCGGCCGTGCGGACATGATGGTGGGCACGCCCGGCAACCCCTCGGTGGCCGCCGCGATCGAAGCGGGTGAGCTCAAGGTCTTGATCGACACCGCGGATCGCGGCGATCCCCTCGTCGACGAGCTCGGGATCGGCGAGATCACCGACCGGGTGTGGATCGGCCTGGAGGACAACCTGGAGTCCAAGCGGGAGTCGATCGTGCGCTTCGTCGCTGGCCTGAAGACGGCCGCAGAGATGTTCGAGACGGCGCCCGCGGAGGAGCTCGCTGATCTGCTCCTCACGCTCGACCTGATGAAGGACGAGTATCCGGCGGCCGAGGACCGCGAGGACCTGATCGCGGCGATCGAAGCCGCCAAGCCCTACACCAACTGGAACGATGGCTACATCACCAAGGAAGATTGGGAACAGGGGCTGGCATCGATTGCCACGTGGGGATTGGATGACTTCGATCCCGCTGATCCGGCTCGAAGCTACGAACGGATCGTCGACATGTCGTTCTATGACGAGGCTGTGGTGTGACCGAGATTGCGACGACTCGACGTATATATGACACGCCTGTGATGAACGGTGATTCGGTGTCGTCTGAGCTCGCGCTCAGCCGAGCCGATGCCGTCACGCTGGACTCGGTGTCGTACGCGTACGACGGTGTCACGAACGTCCTGCAGAACCTGTCGCTCTCGGTGTCACGCGGGGAGATGGTGGGGATCATCGGCCCCAGCGGGTGCGGCAAGTCGACGCTGCTGCGACTGATCGCGGAGTTCGCCAAGCCGCGCACAGGCTCGGTGACGACGCATCTCGATCAGAGTCTGTCGGGATGCCCCCTCTCGATGATGTTCCAGGTGGACACGGCGTTGCCGTGGCTCACCGCCGAGCAGAACGTCTTGATGTTCGCCCGTTTCCGGCGCTGGCGTCGCAGCTTGCAGGGCGTCAGCCTTCGTGACCACGGCCGCCAGATGCTGAGCCTCGTGCACCTCGAGTCCGCAGCGGGCCTGTATCCCTACCAGATGTCGGGTGGCATGAAGCGCCGGCTGGCGTTCGCCACCGCGGTGGCGCCGATGCCGCAGATCCTGCTGCTCGACGAGCCGTTCTCGTCGGTCGACGAGCCGACCCGGGTGAAGATCCACCAGGACGTGTTCAACATCGTGCGGTCCCTCCGCCTCACGACGTTGCTCGTCACGCACGACCTCGCAGAGGCATTGACCCTGTGCGACAAGATCGTGATCCTCACGCGGGCGCCGGCGCGCGTGTTCGCGGTCCACGAGGTCCCGTTCGGCGACGAGCGCGACGTCATGACGTTGCGGGACCAGCCCGAGTTCTTGGAGATGTACGCCAAGGTGTGGCACGACCTCAGTTCGCAGTTGTAGATGAGCGAGACGACCACGACCCCTGTCGCGACGGCTCGCGACGTCAATCGCTGGACGGTGGCGCTGATCCAGATCACCAGCGTCGGCGCATTCCTGCTCGTGTGGCAGTTCGCGCCGGAGATCTCCGCCGTTCGCGACCTGATGCCGTTCATGGATCGGTTCTTCATCAGCTCACCCGTGGACGTCGCCGATCGATTGCTCGACATGGTCCTCGGGCGAACGCAGCCGAACGTCTGGCGGCTTCTCGGCACGAGCGCCCGCGGCATCGTCATCGGCGGCGCGCTCGGACTTGCGGTCGGGACGTTCGGTGGCCTGATCGTCAGCCACTCGCCGACGATGAACGAGATCGTGTCGCCATTCCTCACCGCCCTCAACGCGACGCCGCGGCTCGCCCTCGTGCCGATCTTCGTCGTGGTGTTCGGGCCCACGCAGACGGCCTCGATCGTGGTGTGCGCGTTCGTCGTGTTCCTGCGAACGCTGTTCAGCGCGATCGCGGGCGGGCGCAGCGTGCCCGACAGCGTCATGTTGAACGCCTACCTCCTCGGCGCCGGCCAGCTGGGACTGCTGCGGATCCGGTGGAAGTACGTCACGGTGTGGGTCTTCGCGGTTCTGCCGAGCGTGCTCTCCACGGCGTTCATCGCGGGGCTGCTCACCGAGATCCTCAGCGCATCGGCTGGTCTGGGGCGGCTCGTGCGGCAATCGCTCGAGCGTCTCGACGCCACGACGACGATGGCACTGGTCGTGTTCTTGAGCGTCATCGGAGCGTCGTTGTCGCGCGCCGGTCGGATGGCCGCGCGGTGGCGGCTGCACTGGTTCCCCGGAGCGAAAGCCCTATGAGCGCGCCGGTCATCGCTCCGCCTCGCCCGCTCTCGTGTGCGACGCAGCGCCGCGACGGCGCCTCGACCCGGCGTCGCCGGCCGCCGCGCCTCGAGCCCACGGCAACGCGGCGCAGCGTCGTGTGGACCGCGAGGCTTCTCATCCTGGCTGCCCTCCTCGCGGGATGGCAGTACCTTCCGACCGTCGACCGCCTGCGCGACGTGTCGCCCGTCTTCGACGAGTTCTTCGTCAGCTCGCCTCAGCACGTCGTCGAGCAGCTCCGCCGGATGGTGGTCGACAATCAGCCCGAGTTTTGGAGGAACCTCTGGTTCACCACGCAAGGCGTGGTCCTCGGATGCGTCATCGGGCTCGTGCTCACGGTCGTCGTCGCTCTGGCGTTGAGCAACAGCAAGCTGTTGAACGCCGCGGTGACGCCGATGATCGACCTCGTGAACGCCGTGCCGACGATCACCATGATCCCGATCATCGTGCTGATGTTCGGGCCGTCGCTCACGACGTCGGTGGTCATCGCCACCCAGTCGGTCTTCTTCTTCGCGTTCTTCAACGCCTACGCGGGTGGCGTGAGCATGCCGCCCGAGCTGATCCACAACGCGCAACTGCTCGGCGCAACGCAGGCCGAGGTGATGTGGCAATTGCGGGCCCGCTACGTCGTGGCATGGACGGCCGAGGTGCTGCCCGCCGCGATCGGGCACGCCCTCACGGCGGCGTTCGCAGCAGAGCTGTTCAGCGGCTCTGCTGGTCTCGGTCGGCTCGTGATGCGCGCCATCCTCACCATCAACGGCGACCTCACGTTCGCGATCGTGGTCGTCCTCAGCATCACCGGCGTGATCATGAGCGCCATCGGCCGTGCGATGACGAGCCGTTACCTGCACTGGTGGTCGAGCGCTCGATAGCGGACCCCTCCGTTCGAGGGTCGGATGAAGGAACGCATCTGTCATGACGCATGCCGTGCGTGAGCATTGTCTCGCTGCTGCCAGCTGGACGGTTGGATCCCCATGTCGGTGACGCGCGGCTACTCGCTGACCGACCGCTACACAGCCTCCTCGGGAACGGTGTTCCTGTCGGGCGTGCAAGCGCTCGCGCGGGTCGTCATCGACCAACTGCGTCGTGACGCGTCCGCCGGTCGCAACGTCGACGCGTTCGTCTCGGGCTATCCCGGATCGCCGTTGGCAGGGCTCGATGGAGAGTTCCGCCGGGCGGCCGCGCTCGCGCCCGATGTCCGCGTGATCCACCGCGCCGCCGTCAACGAAGAGCTGGCGGCCACCGCGGTGATGGGCTCGCAGCTCGCCGGCGGCAGGCCGGACGCCCGGACGGAGGGCGTCGTGGGGATCTGGTACGGCAAGGCTCCAGGGCTCGATCGAGCGAGCGACGCGCTGCGGCACGCGGTGTTCGCCGGCGCAAGCCCGCTGGGCGGCGCGCTCGCCGTCGTCGGCGATGACCCCGCGGCGAAGTCGTCGACGTTGCCGTCGTCATCGGACACCGCCCTCATCGACCTGCGGATGCCCATCCTGTACCCCGGCACGGTCGCCGAGATCATCGAGCTCGGGCTGCACGGTGTGGCGCTGTCACGTGCGTCAGGGTTGTGGACCGCGCTGAAGGTGGTGACGCCGGTCGCGGACGCCACCGAGACGGTGGGCCTTCCGATCGAGGTCGTGCCGAGGGTGCCGGCGAGCGAGCGCGACGGCGATGGTTCCGTCCACCAGCCGTCTGCGATGTTCCTCGGCGAGCCATTGCTGGAGGTCGAACGACGGTTGCACGACGTGCGACTCGACCGTGCTCGCCAGTACATCGCCGACAACCGGCTGAACGAGGTGACGGTCGACCCGCCCGACGCGTGGCTCGGCTGCGTCGCTGCGGGCTTCACGTACTACGAGTTGCTCGAGGCGTTTCGCCGGCTCGGGTTCGAGAACGCGGCGGCGATCCGCGCCGCCGGTGTGAGGCTGCTCCACCTCAAGGCGCCGTGGCCCTTCGACTCGGGCCGCGTCGTCGACTTCGCCCGCGGCCTCGACGAGATCCTGGTCGTCGAGGAGAAGAACCCGACCCTGGAAGGGCTGGTGCGCGACGCGCTCTACCCGACGTCGATGCGCCCGCCCGTCACCGGGAAGTTCGCACCGGACGGCGCGCGGCTGCTCCCGAGCCACGGCCTGCTCGACGCGGACGCCATCGTTCCCGCGCTGCGATCCCGCCTCGCGACGCGCTTGGCCGACCGACTCCCGCAGATTGCGACGCGGCGGCTCCTTCCGCTGTCGATCACGAGGGCTCCGTACTTCTGCTCGGGCTGCCCACACAACTCGTCGACCGCAGTGCCGTCCGGCGCGCTGGTGGGCATGGGAATCGGGTGTCACGGGATGGCACTGCTGATGGACCCCGATCGCGTCGGCGAGACCGTGGGTGTCTCGGCGATGGGCACCGAAGGATCCACATGGCTCGGCATGGCGCCGTTCGTCGATACCTCGCACATCTTCCAGAACCTGGGCGACGGGACGTTCCTGCATTCGGGGCAGCTGGCCATCCAGGCGGCCGTCGCCGCACAGGCGAACGTCACGTTCAAGCTGCTCTACAACTCGACCGTGGCGATGACCGGCGGCCAGAGCTCGCCCAACGCGATCGCCCTGCCCGAAATGGTCCGCATGCTGCGCGCCATGGGTGTCGCGCGCATCGTCGTGACGACGGACCACCCCGGCGGGCGAGCGAGATCCGATCTGCCGCCCGGCACCGAGGTGAGAGATCGACGCGACATCGTCGCCGTGCAGCAGGACCTCGCCGCGACTGCCGGGGTGACGGTGCTGATCCACGACCAGGCGTGCGCGACCGAGTTGCGCCGGGCACGCAAGCGGCACCTCGCGGAGACGCCACCGTTTCGCGTCGTGATCAACCATCGCATCTGCGAGGGATGCGGGGACTGCGGGCGTGTGAGCAACTGCCTCTCGGTGCAGCCGGTGGCGACGCCGTTCGGCCGCAAGACACGCATCGATCAGGAGACCTGCAACCTCGACGCATCGTGTCTCGACGGCGACTGTCCTGCGTTCATGACGGTGCTGCCGGATGAGGCGTCCGTGCCTGCGCCCGCTCACACGGCGAGCTCCGTCCCCGAGCCGACCGTGTCGTGCCCCGACGGCGCCGCGATCGTGCTCGCCGGCATCGGCGGCACGGGCGTGGTCACCACCGCTCAACTCATCGGCACGGCGGCGATGCTCGATGGCATGCACGTCGATGGCCTCGACCAGACCGGGCTGGCGCAGAAAGCCGGACCGGTGATCAGCGGCGTCCGACTGTGGCGCGCGGGGGATGAGCGCCAGGCCAAGCTGATCGGGCGCGCGCAAGCAGACGTCCTCCTCGCGCTCGACCAACTCGTCGCGGCAGAACCGAAGACGGTCGCGCTCGTCAAGCCGGTCGGAGGAACGATCCTGGCGTCGACGTCGACGACTCCGACGGGCGTGCAGATCACGAACCCGTCGATGGTCGGCCCATCGCCCGACGAGCTCCGGGCGCGACTGGCCGGCGCGGCGGACTCCTACCACGAGGTCGATGCGCGGCGATTCGTCACCGAGCTCACGAGAGCGCCGGCGAGCGCGAACCTGTTTCTGGTCGGCGCTGCGGTGCAGCGCGGCGTCGTACCGATCTCGCCCGCCTCGATGCGCGCGGCGATCCGGTTGAACGGCGTCGCCGTCGACGACAACATCGCAGCGTTCGAATGGGGTCGGCGATGGGCGCACGAGCCGGACGCGGTCGCTGCCCTCGTCGCAGCCCGGGCCCCCGACCGTGTCGCCGTGACGGTCCCCGAACTCCCCGCCGCCCTGTCGTCGCAGATCGATCGGCTCGACGTCGGCGGATCGTCGCGCGCGGTCGTGGCGATGCTCGCCGCCGACCTCGTCGGGTATCAGGGGCCCCGATTGGCGCGCCGCTTCGTCGAGTTCGCCGGGACCGTTGCCGCCGACGCGCGCGTCGCAGCCCTCGTTCCGGAGCGCCGGGACGCGCTCGTCGACGCGGGCTGCCGCGGATACCACAAGCTGTTGGCGTACAAGGACGAATACGAGGTCGCGCGGCTGATGACGTCGCCGGACGGGCTGGCCGAAGCGCGCAGCATCGCCGGGCCGGACGGAACGATCCGTTGGCGGCTGCATCCGCCGTTCCTGCGAGCGCTGGGAATGAAACGCAAGATCTCGTTCGGGCAACGGTGGAGACCGCTGTTCCGGCTCCTCGCGTGGGGGCGGCGCGTGCGCGGCACGCCGCTCGATCTCTTCGGCCTTGCGTCGCTTCGCCGGCTCGAACGCTCGCTCGCGCCGGAGTATCGGACGGCGATGCTCGCTGCTCTCGATGCGCTCGGCGACGCCACCTACGACGCGGTGCTGTCGCTCGCCGGTTTGCCGGACATGGTGCGTGGCTTCGAGACCGTGAAGGAGCGGAACGTCGCCGAGTACCGAGCCGCGCTGGCCTCCGCGCTCGCTGCGCTCGGAGGAGGCGCCCCGTGCGGTGATCGAACCCTGGGAACGGCGAGGCGATCGGAGGAGTCACGTGAGTGATCTCGGAGCAGGCGGATACCACTGGCAGGAGAAGGAGCGCGTCGAGCACTGGGTGGATGCGGATCGCGCGCGGGCGCCGGAGCGCCTCGAGGGCTTCGCCGCACTGCTCGCCCGGCTGCCCGCCGACACCGACGCGCCGATGCACGTCGTGGATCTCGGCGCCGGTGACGGGCGCGTGGCGCAGCTCGTGTTGGAGAGATACCCGGCGGCGACCGCTCGCCTCGTCGACTTCTCGGAGGAGATGATCACGCGCGGCGAGCAGACGTTGTCGGACCTCGCCGCGCGCCTTCGCTACGTGAGATGGGACATGAACGAAGGCGATTGGCCGGCGGAGCTCACCGCCCCGATCGACGCGGTCGTCTCCGCGGCGGCGTTGCATCATCTGCACAACGACCGCAAGCGGTGGCTGGCGCAGGTGGTGTTCGACGTCCTCACTCCGGGAGGGGTCTTCGTGAACTACGACCTGTTCCGCGACCCCGCCGCCGTCTACGCCGACCACGAGGTGCACGACCGCACCTGCGCGACGGTCGACGAGGCGCTGGGCTTCCTCGACCAGGCCGGCTTCGTCGACGTCGCGGTCGACGCGCACACGAGCCGACCGGGCCGCAAGGGGCGCCTCGCGGTCGTGTCCGGCCGCAAGCCCGCCGATGCGTGAACGCGGCCTCGACCGATTGTGGCGGCCGCGCACGCAAATTCGTTGCTCCTGCCGTCCGGTCGATCTTTTCGGTCTCGAATGCGCAGCAAACCAGCATTTTGATTGCATCAATCCCGAGGTCCGCTTACCGTCTCGTGCGCGGGACGTTCTCGTAGGGAATTGATTGAGGAGGCTTGGGAATGAAAGTCGTAGCCGTTCGAGATGTTCCGACGTGGAACCAGCACGAAACGGGATCTCTCCGGCGCGGCCAGACGATCCGTCAGTCCCTGCTCGGGGACGACGCGCCCGACGGTTTCAACTTCAAGGTGATCCGCAGCCAGTTCCAGGCCGGCGACGGAGCACACGCGACTCCGCGCCATCGCCATGGCTTTCAACAGATCCGCTTCGCCGAGGTCGGACCGGTCAACTATGCGCCGGACCAGAACATCCCGCAGGGCGACATCGCCTACTTCCCCCGCGGCGCCTACTACGGGCCGCAACACAAGGACGGCGGCATCAGCGTCGCGATCCAGTTCGGCTTCGGGGGCGAGCATCAGGACACCGGAGAATCGTGGGGCCGGTATCAGGAGGCCGCTCTGGCGACCTTGAACGCGAAGGGCAGCTTCGAGGACGGCACCTACGTCGAGACCGATCCGGTCACGGGCGAGAGGCGCGAGCGCGATTCCATTCAAGCGATCTACGAAGCTCGCTACGAAGCGCGAACCGGGGAGAAGTTCGTCGTCGCCCCCGAAGGCTACGAGGCGCCCGTGCTCATCCACCCGGCGGCGTTCGCCTACTTCGACGTGTCACCCGGTGTGCAGATGAAGCACCTCGGCTGCTTCTTCGACCATCCCGGCCCCCGCGCGGACGTGCGGATCTCCGTGGTGCGTCTGTCCGGCGACGGTTGTCACCGGCTCGGTCCGAGCCGTGCGCACCTCGCCTGGTCCACGACCGCGGGGCTGAAGCTCGACGGGGGAGACCCGCAGCCCGAGCACACGTACGTGTACAGCCCGCGCGACGAGACGGTCGAGCTGTCGAGCAGCGACTCCAACGAGGTGTTCCTCGTGGAGTTCCCACGGCTCGACTGAGGTCCCGCCGATGCGTCGCTTTCCCGTCGATCGATCACGGTTCTCGTCATGGCAGCGGCCGAGCTTCGCTCGCCGCTCGTAGGAGGGTGTCCCTTGCAGGTTGTCGTCGTCAACGAAGTGCCGATCGACGCGCGCAACGACGTGGCCGTGGTGCGCAACGCCACGCCCGCCGCGTCGAACGCTCGTCAGTCCTTGATCCGGGATGATGCCGCCGATGGGCTGAGCTTTGCGGTCAGTCGATCGCGCTGGCTTCCAGCGGAGAACTCGCCGATCAGCCCGCGCCATCGCCACGCGTTCCAACAAGTGCGGTGGACGGAATCCGGCGCGGTCAACTATGGCCCGGGGCAGGACATCTCCGCCGGGGACTTGGCCTATTTCCCGCGCGGCGCCTACTACGGTCCGCAGAAGCGCGACCGAGGCGTCGGCATCACGATCCAACTCGGGTTCAACGGCGAGAAGCAGCACGGGCAGCCAGCGTGGAAGCGCTACGAGGCCGTCGCTCTCGAGCGGTTGTGGGCGCGCGGCCGCTTCGAAGACGGCGCGTACATCGAAGTCGATCCGGTCACCGGCGACGAGCACCGGCGCGACGGCGTTCAGGCCCTGTACGAGGAGCAGTACGAGATGCGCACCGGGGAGAAGTTCGTGATCCCCGATCCCGGCTACGACGCTCCGATCCACATCCATCCCGCCGGCTTCGAATACTTCACTCTGGCGCCAGGTGTGGAGATCAAGGAGCTCGCTCGCTTCTACGACCACGCCGGTCCCAACGGTGACATCCACCTGGCGATGGTTCGCATCACCGGCGGAGGCGTTCACCAGCTCGGGCCGGAGCGCGCGCAGCTCGTCTGGAGCACCGCGGGCGTGCTCTCGCTGGAGGGGCAGAGCTACGCAGGCATGACCTGTGTCTACAGCCCGCGCGACGAGAAGGTGGAGCTCTCGGCGGCGGACCGCGTCGAACTCTGTGTCGTCGAGTTCCCGCGGCTCGACTGAATCGTCCCGTTCCCTCGGAGGAGGCCCAGTGCACAGATCCCTGCTCATCACCACGTGCGCCGACGAGCGGCTGATGGTGAAGCAATCACAATCCGACGCCGATGTGGCGTTCCTCGAGCTCGAAGACGGTGTCCCGCTCGACAAGAAGGTCGAGGCGCGCTCGCGCGCCGTCACCGCCCTCACGTCGTGGGACTACGGGAACAAGGAGCGCTGGGTACGCATCAACCAGCCGAGCACCCTCGACGGCATGCGGGACATCGTCGATCTCGCCGAAGGCCGGCCTGACGCGTTGATCCCGTCGAAGGTGCGCTCCGCCAACGAGTTGATCGCCGTCGACTACCTCCTCAGTCGTCGAGAGGAGGAGCTCGGACTGCCCGCCGGGCAGATCGCGTTGTGCCCGATGATCGAAACCGGTCCGGCGATGTTGAACCTTCGCGACATCATCACGTCGACCCCACGCGTCAAGGGGCTGCTGCTCGGAACGTACGACCTCAGCGTCGACCTCGGCCTGGTGCACACCCCGGAGGAGACGGAGTCGCAGTGGCTGCGGGGCCATCTCGTCATGACGGCTCACGCTCTCGGCGTCGAGTGCTACGACGTCACGAGCTTGCACATCAACAAGCCCGACCTCGTCTACGCGGAGGCGCGGACCGCCCGGATCCACGGCTTCGACGGCAAAGCCTGCATCTCGCCGTCCCAGGTCGATGCGATCCACCGTGCGTTCGCGCCCACCGAGGACGAGATCATCTGGGCGAAGCGACTGATCGCTGCTGATCGCGAGGCGGCGGCGAAGGGGTCGTCGGTCTTCGTCCTCGACGAGAAGATGATCGATGCGCCGTTGATCCTCCAGGCGGCTCGCACCCTGCGCATGGCGGGCATCGATGCCTGACGCCGAGCCGGCGGCATCGCCTCGCTTGGAGTGTCTGTTCGCGCCCGCGACGGTCGCCGTCGTCGGCGCATCCAACGACACCGGGAAGTTCGGTGGGAAGGTCGCGCGCAACGTCTCGCAGTCGAAGGAGCTCGACCACTGGTTCGTGACAGCCTCCGGCAACGAGGTGATGGGTCGCCCGTCGTTCACGTCGCTGCGCGACCTCCCGAAGGTCCCCGACGTCGTCCTCCTCGCGGTCCCTGCGGCGGACGCGATCGCCCACCTGCGCGACGCCGCCGACATCGGAGTGCACGCGGCCGTGCTGTATGCGTCCGGCTTCGCCGAAGCCGGCCCCGGCGGCCGTGATCGAGACGCCGAGTTGCGGGAGGTGTGCGCCGCGGGGGACATCGCGCTGCTCGGCCCGAACTGCATCGGGATGGCGAACTTCGCCGCGGGCCTGTTCTTGACGTCCGCCGACGGGATGGCGACGAGCGACGAGATGGGCAGGGATGTCGCCAGCGCCGGCACGTGCCTCATCACGCAGAGCGGTTCGTTGGGCATCGCGATCAGCAGCCGTTACCACGGACGGTTCCGGTACCTCGTCTCGACGGGCAACGAGTCGGTGACCACGACGGCGACGTTCGTCCGCCATCTCCTCGACACGGACCCGGGCATCCGCACGTTCGCGCTGGTGATGGAGTCGGTGCGCCAGCGCGACGAGCTCGCGTCGGTCGCCCGTGCCGTTCGCGCAGCCGGAAAGCGCATCGTCCTGCTGAAGATCGCCGGATCGTCGGCGGCAGGCAAGATCGCAGCTCTGCACACCGGCGCCGTGAGCGGCGAGCGTGCGCCGCTGGAGGCGTTCTGCGCGGACAACGAGATCCTGCTCGTGACGACGCTGCGCGAGTTCAACAGCGTGCTCGGACTGCTCTCGGACACGTCGTACGCGGGTGGCGGGCGGCTGGGTGTCTTCACGACCTCCGGGGGCAGCGCAGTCTTGAGCACGGGGTTCGCCGAGCGCGTGGGGCTCAGCCTGCCGCAGCCGTCACCCGCCACCCGGGAAGGCGTGGCAGCAGCGCTCGGGATGCCTGCGGACAACGTGATGAACCCGCTAGACACCACCGGCTTCAAGGCGTTCGATCCCGACTGCTTCGGCGCGGGCCTTCGGCACTTCGCCGCTGACGGCGGCTACGACCTCGTCGTCGTCCCGCTCGGTGGCGCCGCAGGGCGCATCGCCGACGTCCGGCTCGAGGTCGTCGAGCGGATCGCCGCAGAGGTGGAGTGCCCGATCGTTCCGGTGTGGCAGCACCAGCGCCTCGTCGAGGAACCGGCGTTCGATCGCCTGTACCGCTCTCGCTTTCCCTTGTTCACCGAGGTCGAGGCGCCGATCGAGGCGATGGCGCTGATCTCCGCGCGCTCCGCGCCCGCGCGTGCGGTGACCGAGACGGATCCGCACGTCCCGCGCGAGCATGACGGGGGAGCGACCGCGTCGCACCCGCTGCACGACGTCCTCTCGGGCCTCGCCGCGAGCGGCGTGCCGGTCGCGCTGTTCTCGCTGATCACCGACGCGGACGTCATGTCGCACTCGGATGCCGGCCGCCTGCTCGACGAGCTCGGCACTCCGATCGCGATGAAGGTCAGTCACGTGGACCTTCTGCACAAATCCGACGCGGGCTTCGTGCAGTATCCGATCTCGACGGTCGACGGCGTCCTCGAGACCGTGGCGGGCTTTCGCACAGGGCTTCGTGCGCACGGCCTCGCGGGCGCGACGATCGTGGCGCAGGCCGGAGTTCCAGCGGGCGTCGAGCTGTTGTGCGGGTACGCCCGTGACCCCGAGATGGGCCCGTACGCCGTGCTCGGCGCGGGAGGGATCTACACCGAACTGCTCCAGGATTCGGTGGCGGTGCTCCTCGACGGCCCCGACCTGGATCGGCGGGTCGAAGAGTCGTTGTCGCGCTTGCGCGTCTGGCCGATCCTGTCGGGCGCTCGCGGCCGCACGCCGTTCGACTGGCGAGCCGCCGTCGCCGTGATCGCGCAGCTGTCGAGACACTTCCTCACGGCGACCGACGTCAGCGCGATGGAGATCAACCCGTTGATCGTCCTGCCGGAGGGCGGTGGCGCCGTGGTCGTCGACGCGCGGGTGGTCGTATGAAGGGCTACGAGCTGCTCGCGACGGCGCTGCACGACCATGGCGTGACGACCATGTTCGGTGTCATGGGCGACGGAAACATGTTCTTCGTCGACAACTTCGTGCGCGACCACGGCGGTCGGTACGTCGCAGCGGCGAACGAAGCCGGAACCGTGCTCATGGCCGCCGGGTTCGCGTCCGGCCGGGGAAGCGTCGGTGTCGCGAGCGTGACGCACGGACCGGGGCTGGCGAACGCGCTCGGCTCACTCGTCACGGCGACGCGAGACCATGCCCAGGTCGTCCTGATCGTGGGGGAGACGTCGAACACCCGGCCCGGCGTCGCGCAACGCATCGACCAGCCGTTCCTCGTCGCGCCGACCGGTGCGGGATACGAGCGAGCTGCGTCCGCTGCGACCATCCCGTTCGCGGTGGCGCGTGCGTTCCGGCGCGCCGTCGTCGAGCGGCGTCCGATCGTTCTCGGCGTCTCGGTGGACTTCACCTTCGTGGACGTCGACGCCATGACCGCGACACCGAGTCTGCTCGGTCCGCCCCAGGCGCTCCATCCCGACCCCTCGGCGATGGACGTCGCCGTCGGCCTGATCGCGAGCGCCCACCGTCCGATCGTTCTCGCGGGCCGGGGAGCCTGTTCGCCGGACGCCGGAGCGTCGCTGCGCGCGCTCGCTCACCGGCTCGGCGCGGCGGTCGCGACGACCCTGCCCGCGAAGGGCCTCTTCGCCGGCGAGAAGACCGACCTCGGCGTGTTCGGCACGTTCTCCACCCCGGCTGCGAGCGACGCGATCATGGCGAGCGATTGCGTCGTGGCGGTCGGAGCCGGCCTGAACAAGTTCACCGGCGGGGGAGACACGTGGCCGTTCTTCGCCGGCAAGCGCGTGATCCACTGCGACGTCGATCAGACCGCGATCGGTCTGCACCTGCACGCGGACGCCGCGGTCGTCGCCGACGCGAGGGTCTTCGCCGACACGGTCGTCGACTGGCTCGACCAGGTGGATCACGTTCCCTCGGGCTTCGGCGAGTCGGTGGTCGGCGCCGACCATCTCGCAGACGAACCCGTCACCCACGGCACGGCGTCGAACGGGTGTGTCGACCTGGGCCACGCGATGGACGCGCTCAACCGAGCGCTTCCGGTCGAGCGTTCGATCGCGATCGACGCCGGCCGCTTCGTGAGCGAGGCAGTCCGGCGGCTCGACGTGCCACGGGAGCGGTCGTGGGCGTGCTCGTTCGGCTTCGGCGCGATCGGCAACGGCTTGTCGACAGCGATCGGCCTCGGCAGCGCACGTGACGATGCGCCGGTCGTCGCAGTCGTCGGCGATGGCGGTTTCATGCTGGGCGGGATCGCCGAGTTCAACACAGCGGTGCGCCATGGCATCGACCTCATCGTGATCGTCTGCAACGACGGCTCGTACGGCGCTGAATACCGCAAGCTCGCGGCGCACGGTTTCGAGACCGAGGCGAGCCTGTTCGCGTGGCCGGACTTCGCGCCGGTCGCCTCGGCTCTCGGCGGCCACGGTGTCACGGTCCGCGACGCCGAGGACCTCGACCGGCTCGGTGACGTGATCGCCCACCGTGACCGTCCGCTCCTCATCGATGTGAAGCTCGACCCGGCCGTCGTTGCGCACGACCACTGAGCGATCCCCGCAGTGGCGGCTGTCGCTCGGCGGCCGCCGGACGTTCACCTCGCTGCGCGTCCGGAACTTTCGCCTGTACTTCCTCGGTCTGATGACCTCGCAGGTCGGCACATGGATGACGCGCGTCGCTCAGACGTTGCTCGTGCTCGACGTGACCGGCGGATCGGGTCTCGTCGTCGGCGCCTTGGCGGCGTCGCAGTACGCCCCGGTGCTGTTGTTCTCGGCATGGTCGGGCGCGATCGCCGACCGTGTCGACAGATGGAAGCTTCTGGTCGCGATCCAGTTCGGAGCGATGCTGCAATCCTTCGCGCTCGCGGCCGTGATCGTGTCGGGCCGTGCGTCGGTGCCCGCCGTGCTGCTGCTCGCCGGCGTCCAAGGAGTCCTGACCGCGTTCGACAGCCCTGTTCGCCGGTCGTTCATCAGCGATCTCGTGCCCTTGTCCGCGCTCCACAACGCGATCAGCCTGAACACCGCCGCGCTGACGACCTCGCGCGTGATCGGTCCCGCTCTCGGTGGGCTGGTGATCGCCACGCTCGGCTACGGCTGGTGCTTCGCGCTCGACGGGCTCAGCTACGTGGCGGTCATCGCAGGGCTGCTCGCGATGCGCAGGAGCGACATCGCGCTGCGCGGAACCCGCGAGGCGGCAGGTTCCATCGCCGGTTTCCGATCGGTCGTGCGCGACGAGGAGCTGCGCGTGGTCTTCATCGTGATGGCGACGGTCGGGACCTTCGCCTTGAACCTCGTCATCTCGGTGCCGCTGATGGTGCACGCTCTCGGCGGTTCGAACGTGACCTTCACCCTGCTCTACTCGGTCCTGTCGGTGGGGTCGCTGGCCGGAGCGCTGGTATCCGCCCGGCGCAAGCAGGTCGACCTGCGTGACATGACGGGAGTGAGCCTCGTGTTCGGCGTGACCATGGCAGCCTTCGCCGTCACGCCCAACCTCTGGCTCGTCTTCCCGGTGGCCGTCGCAGTCGGCTACGCGTCGGTCGCGTTCACCACGGTCGCTTCCAGCCTCGTCCAGATCCGCGCCCGGCCCGACCTTCGCGGCCGTGCGGCTGCGCTCCAGTCGATGCTGTTGGTCGGCACGACGCCGATCGGCGGCTTCACGCTCGGCGCCGTCACCGACGCAGTCGGGGCCAGATACGCCGTCGGCCTCGGAGCGGGCTCGTGCCTGCTCTCGAGCCTCTACGTCCGTTCGCACCTCAGGGCTCGGCCGCCTCGTAGAAGCTCATGTCGATGACCGCTTCGTAGGAGCGAGCCGGGTCGGAGGGATCGAAATCGGGCACCTCGAACTCTGACGCTGTCGCAAGTCCGAGCGCCCAGTCCTCCGCGGAGATGAACCCGTCGTTCCAGTTGACGAACGGGCGTGCGCTCTCGATCGCCTCGACCAGCAGGTCGCGATCGTCCGCGGGGAACTCGGCCGCGACCGGCTCGATCGTGAGGAGCAGTTCCGCGATCTCGTCGGCAGGCATCGTCTCGAACAGCTCTGCGGCTCGCTTCATCCCTTCGACGAATCGCTCGACCGATTCGCGCTTGCTCTCCAGGTTCTCCGCCAGTCCGATCCACACCCGCTCGGTGTACTGAGGGATGTCCAACGTGGCGATGCTCGGGTCGGCCGTATCGAGCAACACGCGCAGCTCGCCCGCGTCGTATGCGGCAGCGACTTCCGTGTTGGTCAGCGCGTTCGCCATCGCGTCGACGCGCCCGGTGACCACCGCGCCGACGATCTGAGCCGTCTCCCCGAGCTCGAGGATCTCGCAGTCGACGCCGAGCGCGCGCGTGAAGATCTTGGCGTAGCCGTATCCGGACGACCCGGGAGCGGACACCCCGAAGACGCAGCCGTCAGCGGCCTGCTCGACGAACTCCTCGACGGTGGTGGGTCCGTCCGCTCCGACCAGCAGGGTTATGCCGAGGCCGCCGCCGGACGCGGCCCAGACCGCCGACACGTCCTTGCCCTCCTTCTCGATCGCGCCGGCGTTGTTCGTGTTGGTCTCGGTGAGATCGGCTTGACCCGCGACGACCGAGTTGATGCCGCCCTGGCGTCCGATCACGCTGAAGTCGACCTCGAGCCCGAGGTCGTCGAAGATGCCCGCAGCGATGCCGACGCCCACCGTCCCGACGAGCAGCGGGTTGGTGCCCGCCGACGTCACACTCAGCGGGGCGACCCTCGTGACGGGAGCCGTCGACGAGGACGGCGAGCCCTGAACAGCAGTGGTCGCCGAGCCGGCCGATGTCGTCGGTCCCGCAGACGGCGCGGCAGGCGACGACGTGTCCGGCGAGCTGTCGCCGGCGTCGTCGTCACCGCATGACACGAGCACCAGCGCGGCCAGGCTCAGAGCGAACGGCCGCGAAAGCGATCTCATCCTCATTGCGTCCCCCATGACTCGATCTGATCGATGAATCGGGTGGGGAGTGTCGTTCCGCGGCGCAGATCCCGCAATGAGAACGCGGGATTGATGCACGACCGGGCATCGATCCGTCGAGACGTGCCGTCCGATGCGCGGACGCGGTCAGCGCGTCGCAGTCATTCGGTCTTTCCGTTGCGCTCCGACGTAGTTGATCGATATGCCGTCGTCATGACCGTCACCATGCTCGATCCGATCACCGCGCTCATCGTCGTCGATCTGCAAGTCGGGCCGCTCTCCGCTCCGACCGTGCATCCGATGGCGCCAGTGGTCCGCAACGCGCGACGACTCGCCGACGAGTTCCGGCGGCGCGCCTTGCCCGTCGTGCTCGTCAACGTCGACGGTCGTTCACCGGGCCGCGCCGACCGGCCCTCGCGGAGCACGCAACGTCCGCAGGGGTGGAACGACCTGCTCCCCGAGTTGGATGTCCAGCCCACGGACCTGCGCGTCACGAAGCGGACGTGGGGGGCGTTCACGAACACGGGTCTCGCGGAGCTGCTCGGTGACCGCGACGTGACGCAGGTCGTGATCGCCGGCGTGGTGACGAGCATCGGCGTCGAATCCACCGCCCGGCAGGCACACGAGATCGGGTACAACGTGACGCTCGCCCTCGACGCGATGACCGACATCGACGCCGCCGCGCACGACAACAGCACGACGAGGATCTTTCCGCGGTTGGGGGAGATCGGACGGACCGGGGAGATCGTCGATCTGTTGAGATGACGAGCGTGCGACGACCGAACGAATGCGGCTGCCGACGCACGCAATAGCTCCAAATCTCACCGCGCATCGATGCATCAATGCGTCAATGAGCAAAGAAGCAGCGATTCGATTGCGGGGATTGCCACTGGCACTTATGGTCTCGTGCGGAACGGCGCTCATGTGATCACGACGGGGGAGATCGCGACGATGGCACACGACCACGGGCTGAACGTGACGAAGGGCCGCAGCACCGAGCGCGGACTCGCCACGTTCCTGCCCGATCCTGAGCTGACGAGGCTCTGGTGTCCGTTGATCTCGGTCGACGATCACGTGCTGGAGCCACCGGATCTCTTCACGTCGCGGGTTCCCGAGCGCCTGCGTGAAGCTGTGCCTGCCGTGGTGGAGGACGAGCTCGGCCTTCCGCACTGGACGTTCGACGACGAACGCGTTCCGGTCTCGTTCGGCAACGGAGCATCGGGACGACCTTTTCGCGAGTACACGCTCGCACCACAGCGCTTCGACGAGTTCCGGCGCGGCGTGTGCGATGTCGACAGCCGGGTGCGCGACATGGATGCGAACGGCGTCTGGGCGTCGCTGTGTTTCCCGTCGATCGTTTTCGGGTTTGCCGGAAAGGTCTTCCACCGGATGCGCGACCCGGCCGCCGGGCTCGCCAGCCTGCGCGCGTACAACGACTGGATGCTGGACGACTGGTGCGGCGCTCACCCGGAGCGGTTCATCCCATGCCAGCTCACGTGGATGCCCGATCCGGCCGTCGCCGCCGAGGAGATACGCCGCAACGCCGAGCGCGGCTTCCGGGCCGTCTCCTTCAGCGAGAACCCCGAGCGCCTCGGCTTCCCCCACCTCTACACGGATCACTGGGATCCGTTCTTCAGGGCGTGCGAGGAGACGGGCACCGTCGTCAACGTGCACGTGGGTTCGTCCGGGCAGATCCATCGGCCTTCGAGCCATACGCCGATGGACGCCACGGTCGCGCTGTTCCCGGTGAACGGGCTCGAGACGGTCGCCGATTGGATCTTCGCCAAGATCCCGGTCCGCTTCCCGGGCCTGAAGATCGTGCTCTCGGAGGCGGGAGTGTCGTGGGTGCCGATGATGATCGAGCGTCTGACGCGCTCCTGGCGTCAGCGCGACGCGTCGACGTGGTGGCGGCACGACGATCCGGACCCCGTCGACGTCTTGCACCAGAACTTCTGGTTCACCTCGATCGAGGACCCGTCGGCCTTCCAGCAGCTGTCGATCATCGGAGCGGAGAACGTGATGGTGGAGGTCGACTACCCGCACGCCGACAGTTCGTGGCCGGACTCACAGGGCCTCTTCGAGCGCGATCTGCGGCACCTCGACACGCACGCGATCGAGGCGATCTGCTTCGGAAACGCAGCCGCGCTGTACCGTCATCCGGCCCCGCCGTTCAGCCTTCTCGCGTCCTCCGTCGTCGCGAGCCGGCACAGCGAGGTCGCACGATGAAGCGCGTCGAGCTCGGTGTCTTCCTTCCGGTCGCGAAGAACGGATTCGTCATCTCGACGCACTCGCCTGCGTATCACCCCTCGTACTCAGACAATCTCGAGATCAGCCTTCTCGCCGAGGAGATCGGCATGGACTACGTCTTCTCGATGGCGAAGTGGCGAGGGTTCGGCGGGCAGTCGGAGTTCTGGGACGCGTCGTTCGAGTCGTTCTCGCTCATGGCTGCGCTCGCGGCGGCGACCACGCGCGTGGGGCTCATCGCGACCGTGAACCCCGTGCTGTTCCATCCGGTGCTGATGGCCAAGATGGCGGCCACCATCGACGACGTCAGCGGTGGACGCCTCGGGCTGAACATCGTCACAGGATCGACCCTCGGGGAATACACACAGATGGGCGTCCTGCCCGCGGACTACGACCGGCAGCGGTACGCGTTCGCGCAGGAGTGGGTGCACGTGCTGAAACGTCTGTGGACGGAAGCGAACGTGACCCACGAGGGCCAGTACTTCAGCCTGCACGACTGCGTGTCGGACCCGAAGCCGAGGCAGAAGCCCCATCCGCTGCTGGTCTGCGCGGCGACGTCGGAAGAAGGCTTGCGCTTCACCGCGCGCCATGCCGACATGTGCTTCCTCAACGGATCCAACGGCGCCGAGGTGAAGACGAAGTCCCGGCGCGTCAAGGAGATCGCCGGCGAGGAAGGGACCGTCCTCAAGACGGCGATCCCGGCGATGCTCGTGCTCGGTGACACCCGAGCCGAGGCCGAGCGGTATTGGGAATACCTCATCGACGGCGCGGACGTCGAAGCCATCGCCAACGCCGGCCGCGCGTACAGAGCTGAGTCGCGCGAACGCGCCCAAGCGCACGGCGCGGAGGCCCTCGCCGACAAGCGTCTGATCCACCGGAGGCCGGTGATCGGTTCGGCGAGCGACATCGCCGCCACGCTCATCGATCTCGCGGTGGAGGGCGAGGTCGACAGCATCCTGTTCGAGTTCCCCGACTACCTGGACGGCATGACGCGGTTCCATCACGACGTCATGCCGCTGTTGCGGGAAGTCATGGACGTCGGTCAGCCAGGAGGTCTGTGAGGCGCGGGCGCGTGCTGCTGGACGGGGAGTCGTTCGCGGTCGACGTCGTCGACGGCACGATCTTCGCCACGCAGGGCAGCGCTCGCCCGGGGCGATCGTTCGGAACGGTGGACGCGCCCGCGGCTCGCATCCTTCCGCCGGTGTCGCCGCGAACCATCCTCGGCGTGATGGGCGGCGTCCGACCTCCCTCATCAACCGATGCGCCGCCCCGCCTGTTCTTCAAGAGCGTCGGTGCTCTCGGCGGGCACGACGATCCCATCGTGATCCCGGCCCACGCCGGCCGGGTCGTCGCAGAGGGGGAGATCGGGCTCGTGATCGGCCGCGAATGTGTCGCGGTCGAACCGGAGGACGCGTGGCGGCACGTCGCCGGGATGACGATCGTCAACGACGTCACCGCCGTCGACATCCTCAGACGCGACGGTGACTTCTTGCGCGGGAAGTGCCAACGGGGTTTCGCCCCGGTCGGTCCATGGGTCGCGGACGCGCCTGCGGAATCGTCGCTGGTCGAGGGAATCGACATCACGGTTCGTCTCAACGGCGACGTGGTGAGCGTGACGTCGACGAGCTCGTTGGTGAGTCAGCCGTCGCACGTGGTAAGCCGTGCGTCGCACACGACACCACTGATCGCGGGCGACATCGTGCACCTGGGCTGCGTCGCGGCGATCGAGATCGTGCCGGGAGACATCGTCGAGATCACCGTCGACGACATCGGCACGTTGACGAACCCGGTCGTCGCATCGGGGTGATGCGCGTCGATCACGCAGCCGGAAAGACGACGAATGGAGAAGGGACCAAGAATGAGAACGTGCGTCGTTGTCGGGAACCCGAAACCTGCATCGCGTACTCGCGATGTCGCCGAGGCCGTCGCGGCGAGGTTCGGTGGCGCCGATCGCGGAGCATCGCGCACGATCGAGCTGGCGGAGTTCGGCGCCGATCTGCTCGACCCGAACTCGTCACGCGTCGCCGAGCTGACCGCGCTGGTCTCCGGCGTGGACGTCGTGATCGTCGCCTCGCCGACCTACAAGGGCACGTTCACCGGCCTCCTCAAGCTCTTCCTCGATCGGTTGCCGCCGAGCGCCCTCTCCGGCGTGATCACGGCGCCCGTGATGCTGGCAGGCGGTCCCCACCATGCGCACGCGGTGGAGACGTCGCTCCGCCCGCTCCTGCGCGAGCTCGGTTCGCCGTCCCCGCTCCCGGGGCTGTGCGTGCTGGAGGCCCAGATGGGCGATCTTCCGAGCGTCGTAGACGCGTGGTGGGCGAACATCGAAGCTCACGCGCGATTGCTCTCGTCGGTCGTCGGGACGATGGATCCATCGGCGGCGGGCGGTCGTCCAGAATAGAACCTGGCGTCGGGCAGCGATTGTTGTTCGCGTTGCCATCGCGCACGAACGTTTCGTGCCAGGAATGGCCGACTTCCTTCAACTTTCTTGAGTGATATCGCCGTGCTGAGTACCTTCCCGATCAGCGGATCGCCGGGGGTGCGCATTCGCGTTGGACGGCTTCGCAGGCGTGCCCGCGGCAGTCCACTTCGATTCGACACCAAGAGGAAGGTGGAGCGACGTGGTGAGACATTGGGGGAGTGCCGCGCTTGCGCTCGTGTTGTTCAGCACGGTCGCTGCATGTGGCGATGACGATTCGGACGAGTCAGGGTCCTCGACACCGCCGTCTGCGGTGGTGACGGAGGGGTCGGCGTCGCCGGCGAGCTCCGCCGCGAGCGGCGAGTCGCCAACGGAGCCGGACCGCTTGGTCTTCAGCGCTGCGGGGACGAATCCGAACCTCGTGGGCACCGTCGGGCTCGGCGTCGCCGCGGGGGTGTTCGCGGACCTCGGGCTCGACGTCGTCGTCGAGGTCACCGGCCGCGGCGAGGCGCTCAACGCCGTCATCGCCGGCCGGGCCGACATCACGGAGATGAACACGACGAGCGCGATGGACGTCGAGGGGCAGGGAAAGGACATGTCGGCGATCTGGGCGGCCTCCGGAGGCGGCGCGGGGTGGGCGCTCGTCACCTCCTCGACCGGTCCGGCGTCGGTCGACGAGTTGGTCGCCCTCGCGCAGGATGGGTGCACGGTGGCGGTGACCGCTCCTGGCTCGACGGGCTACGGGTTCACGAAGATGTTCATGGGCGCTCTCGGGATCGACTGCGAGCTCATCGAGCACGGTGAGGTCGATCTCATGGTCGGCGCCCTTCTCGCCGACCGGGTGGATGCGTACGCCGCCCCTCTCAACGAGCCGCAGACGGCCGCCGCGCTCGAAGCCGGCCGGGCGCAGGTGATCCTCAACACGAGCGACCCGTCGATCGCCGAGTTCGGCCTGCCCCGCTTCACGCAGCGCGTGTTCGTCGGGCTCGCCGAGAACCTGGACGACAAGCGTGATGCGGTCTCGCGGTTCGTGGCCGGGTTGAAGACCGCTGCCGACATGTTCCAGAGCATGGGCGCCGACGAGATCGCGGCTGCGCTGTTGACGGTCGACGCGATCGCCGTCGAGTACCCGACCGCAGCGGACGAAGAGCGGCTGGCGGCAGGGGTCGAACTGGCCAAGGAGGTCGTCGACTGGAACCACGGCTACATCTCGCCGGAGGACTGGGAGCTGGGTCTGGAGACGATGGCGACGTGGGACATCCCGGAGTTCGACCCCACCGACGACGCGCGCAGCTACGAGCGGATCGTCGACATGTCGTTCTTCGAAGCGTCGACGTGAGCCTGAATCGTGTTGCCACCGGGTGGCGGTGGACTCGTTGATTTCCATCGGCGGAGGGCGACCGGCACGCGCCACGGAGAGCACACGGGCGCGCTGCCCGGCCGCCTGCTGCGCCGCCGAACCTGACACGTTTTCGCGAAACCCAGAGCGCGCGTCGGCGATGCGAGAAAGGCACGTGTCGTACGACCACGGATAGAGTCTCGGCTCGGCCAGATCCACGTCCGTGACGACACCGATCGAAGGAACGACAGTGCCCCTTACGCTCAAGCCCGGAACGCGTGTCTTCAGCGCCGTCGACTCGGCGGAGTTCATCGCCGTGAAAGCTCCGTCCGATCCCATCGATCTCACCATCGGCGGCGCGCCTGCCGTGCTCAGCTCCGATGAGCGGAGCGACGGCGGCGCAGCAGCGGCGGGGCACGACGGGGGCGCAGCGATGGGCAAGCGCTACGTCGACGCTGCCGAGACGCTCGAGCTGCTGTGCACGAAGGCCGGCCCGGGGGTTCCCGCGCTCGCCGGCGAGGTTCTCGGCCTGAAGCAAGCAAAGCCGCTCCCGGCGAGCGACTGACCTGCCGGCCGGCGCTCCCGCCGCTCGGCGCCGGTTGGGTTCGCGTTGACAGCGACGCCGCGCATCAGTATCCGAGCGCATCGAACGCTGGCTCGGCGACCGGGCGGGTCACGACGGAGGCGCCGCCGCCGGCGAGGTCGGTCCGGCGGCGTGACCGACCCCGGGGCCATCGACGACACCCGACCCGTCCGCTACGCGCTCGACGGCGGCATCGCCACGATCACGCTCGACTCGCCGGGCAATCGCAATGCGCTCTCCCGTGTCGTGGTGGCTGGCATCCATGCGGCCCTGGACCGTGTCGTCGCTGACGGGGCTGGCGTGCGCGCCGTCGTGGTGACGCACACGCCGCCGGTCTTCTGCGCGGGGTTGGACCTGAAGGAGCGTCGACTCGGGGTCATCGATTCGACCCCGTTCACCGACGCGATGCAGCGCTTGCGGGATCTGCCGCAGCCGACGATCGCCGCGGTGAAAGGCCCCGTGCGGGCAGGCGGCATCGGTCTGATGGCGGTGTGCGATCTGCCCGTCGTGCATTCGTCGGTGGATTTCGCCTTCACCGAGGTGCGCATCGGTGTCGCGCCGGCGATGATCGCGGCGCCGATCATGACCCGCGTGTCGTGGTCGGCGCTGGCCGCGCCGTTCCTCACCGGCGCACCCTTCGATGCTGACGCGGCGCTGGCGATGGGGCTCGTCACCCACGTCGCCGACGACGTCGACGCGATGGTGGCGCAGCTGACATCCGCCATCCTGCTCGGCGCGCCCGCGGCCATGGCCGAGACCAAGCGGCTGCTGCGCACAGTGCCGTCGATGCCGTTCGCCGAAGGCCTGGTGGCGATGCGCGAGCTCAGCGATCGTGTCTTCGGCGGCGCGGAAGCGGCGGAAGGCATGGCTGCGTTTCGCGACAAGCGTCCCCCGTCGTGGCAGGTGGCCGTGGCCGGCGACACGTGACACACTCGCTGTATGGCTCTGGACCCTGCTCAGAAGAAGGTCGCCCTGCGTGCGATCAACTACGGCTTGTACATCCTGACCGCCCGCGACGGTGACGACGTCGGCGCCGGCGGCGTCAACTGGTTGACACAGACCTCGTTCGATCCGCCTCTCGTCGCGGCTGCCGTGAAGGCGGACAGCGGCAGCGCGGCGATCATCGGTCGCACCGGAGCGTTCGCTGTGAACGTGCTTGCCGACGATCAGCTCGACATCGGCAAGGCGTTCTTCCGGTCGACGTCGGTCGACGGCAACACCGTCAACGGCCACGAGTTCGAACCGGGGCCCGAGACCGGCGCTCCGCTGATCATCGCCTGCCCATGGTGGTTCGAGGCCCGCGTCACCGACACCGTCGCACGGGGCGACCACACCCTGTTCGTCGCCGAGGTGGTCGGCGCCGGCGTGCGCGCCGAGGGCCGGACACCGCTGCTGCTGCGCTCCACGGGGATGAACTACGGCGGCTGAGGGCTCGGGGGCGGGTTGTGGCATGCGCTCACGCCTTCTCTAGAGTTCCGGGCGAGGGTTCCGACACACAGGCGGCATCGACGCGCGGTCTCCTGTCGGGGCGCTCGGCGACCTGCACGCAGCCCGATGAACCCCACGACGCCGTACTACCTGATCGACGAACGCCGGCTCCAGGACAACCTGGAGATCGCGCGGCGCGTCCGTGAGGACTCCGGCGCGAAGCTGCTGCTGGCGCTGAAGTGCTTCGCCACCTGGGGCGTCTCCGATCTGATGAGCCGCTACCTCGACGGCACGACGAGCAGCTCGCTGTTCGAAGCGCGGCTCGGCCACGAGCGCTTCGGCGGCGAGGTGCACGCCTACAGCGTCGGCTGGACCGAGGCCGACGTCGCCGAGGCGGCGACGTTCGCCGACGCGGTCATCTTCAACTCCGTGTCCCAGCTCGACCGTCTCCGCCACACGGTCGGCGGGCGGCCGATCGGTCTGCGCGTCAACCCCGGTGTGAGCGTGTCGCACTTCGACCTCGCCGACCCAGCGCGGCCGCACTCCCGCCTCGGCGTCGCCGACGACGCGGCGCTGCGCCGCGTCGCGCCTGCGCTCGACGGGGTGATGTTCCACTTCAACTGCGAGAACGACGACTTCGGTGCGCTCGCCGCAGCCGTCGAGACGATCGCCGACCGCTACGGCGACGTGCTGGCCGGGTTGCGCTGGGTCAGCCTCGGCGGCGGCATCGCGTTCACCGCGCCGGGGTACCCGCTCGACCGGTTGAGCGACATGATCGCCGGCTTCGCCGCCCGGTTCGGCGTTCAGGTGTACCTCGAGCCGGGCGAGGCCGTCGTCACCCAGGCGGCCGAACTGGTGACCACGGTCGTCGACGTGGTGCACAACGAGGTCGACATCGCGGTGGTCGACGCTTCCATCGAGGCCCACATGCTCGACCACCTGATCTACGGCACGCACCCGCGCGTCGCCAGCCCCCCGGTCGGCGATCACCAGGTGCTCATCGCCGGGCGCACGTGCCTCGCGGGTGACGAGTTCGGCACGTTCCGGCTCGCCGGTCCGCTCGACGTCGGCTCCGAGGTGCGCTTCGCCGACGCCGCGGGCTACACGATGGTGAAGACGACGTGGTTCAACGGCCTGCGCCGGCCGTCGATCGTCGTCCGCCGCCTCGACGGCCGCGTGGAGGTCGTGCGCGAGTTCACCTACGACGACTACGTGTCGAGCTTGTCCTGACGGGTGCCAGAAGGGAGCAACGTTGACCGAGAGCGTGTTGATCATCGGGGCCGGTGGGGTCGCTCACGTCGCCGCGCACAAGGCCGCGCAGCACAACGACGTGCTGGGCGACATCTGCATCGCCTCGCGCACCGTCTCGAAAGCCGAGGCGATCATCGACAGCGTGCGCCGCAAGGGCCACCTGCGCGACGCCAGCCGGCGCGTGTACGCCCGCCAGCTCGATGCGCTCGACACCGCGGCCACGGCTGCTCTGATCCGCGAGACGGCCGCGGAGATCGTCATCAACCTCGGCGCTCCGTTCGTCAACCTGTCCGTCCTCGAGGCGTGCATCGAGACCGGCGCGGCGTACATCGACACCGCGATCTACGAGGACCCGACGAAGGTCTGCGAGGACCCGCCGTGGTACGCGAACTACGAGTGGCACTACCGCGACCGGTGCCGCGAACGCGGGGTCACGGCGATCCTCGGCGCCGGGTTCGATCCCGGCGTCGTCAACGCCTACTGCGCGCTCGCGGCGAAGCGCCACTTCGACTGGATCGACACGATCGACATCCTCGACGTCAACGCCGGCCGGCACGGGCGATACTTCGCGACCAACTTCGACCCGGAGATCAACTTCCGCGAGTTCGTGAAGGTGTGGACGTGGATCGATCGCCAGTGGCGCGAGTACCCGACGCACGCCATCAAGCGCACGTTCGACTTCCCGGTCGTCGGCACGCAACCGGTGTACCTGTCCGGCCACGACGAGCTGCATTCGCTGTACCGCAACATCGACGCCAACTCGATCCGCTTCTGGATGGGCTTCGGTGACCACTACATCAACGTGTTCACCGTGCTGCGCACGCTCGGGCTGCTGTCGCACGAACCGGTGCGGCTCGCCGGCGGCGGCGAAGCCGTGCCGCTCAAGGTGGTGAAGGCGGTCCTGCCGGACCCGCTCAGCCTGGCTCCCGGCTACACCGGCAACACGTGCATCGGCTCGATCGTCAAGGGCATCAAGGACGGCGCGCCGCGCGAGCTGTTCATCTACCAGGTCACCGATCACGCCGCCGCGTATGCCGAGGTCGAGTCGCAGGGCATCAGCTACACGGCGGGGGTGCCGCCCGTGACCGCGGCCGTGCTGATCGCCAACGGCGCCTGGGATGCGAAGACGATGGTCAACGTCGAGGAGCTCGATCCGGAGCCGTTCGTCGACCTGCTCGGCGAGATGGGCCTGCCGACGGACTATCTCGAGATCGCTCCCGGCTCGGCCGCGTCGTTCGACGGCGAGGTCCGCGACCTGAAAGACGAGATGGCCAACGCCACCGTCACCGTCACGGTGTCGGCCGCCGACCCGATGATCGCCGTGCGGCCGGCCGCGAGCCCCGCCGACGCCTGACCGTCGACCCTCGGCCTACACCAGGCCGAGGGCGACCATCGCCCGCGCGACGCGGTGGAAGCCGGCGATGTTCGCGCCCTTCACGAGGTCGGACGGGCTGCCGTACTCGTCGGCGGTCTCGTGGCAGACCTGGTGGATGTGGCGCATGATCTCCGCCAGCCGGGCCTCGGTGTGCTCGAACGTCCACGAGTCCCGTGATGCGTTCTGCTGCATCTCCAGGGCCGATGTGGCCACACCGCCGGCGTTCGCCGCCTTGCCGGGCCCGAAGGCGATCTTCGCCTCGGTGAAGGCGCGCACCGCGTCGGGCGTGCAGGGCATGTTGGCCCCTTCGGCCACAGCGATGCATCCGTTGTCGAGCAGGCGGTTGGCGTCCTTGCCGGACAGCTCGTTCTGCGTCGCGGACGGAACCGCGACGTGGCAGGGCACGTCCCACACGTTGCCCTTGGGCACGAAGCGCGCGGTGTGCCGGCGCTCGGCGTAGACGTCGATGCGGGCGCGCTCGACCTCCTTGATCTGCTTCAGGAGGTCGACGTCGAGCCCGTCGGGATCGTGCACGAAGCCCGACGAATCGGAGCACGCGATCACGGTGGCGCCGAGCTGTTGCAGCTTCTCGACGGCGTAGATGGCGACGTTGCCGGAGCCCGAGACGATCGCGGTGCGGCCGTCGAGCGACGTGTTGCGGACCGCCAACATCTCCTGGAGGAAATAGGCGGCGCCGTAGCCCGTCGCCTCCGTGCGCACGAGCGCGCCGCCCCAGTCGATGCCCTTGCCGGTGATGACGCCGCTCTCGTAGCGATTGGTGATCCGCTTGTACTGGCCGAAGAGGTATCCGATCTCGCGGCCGCCGACGCCGATGTCGCCGGCCGGAACGTCGGTGTACTCGCCGAGGCTGCGGTACAGCTCGGTCATGAAGCTCTGGCAGAACCGCATGATCTCGTGGTCGCTGCGGCCCTTGGGGTCGAAGTCGCTGCCGCCCTTGCCGCTGCCGATCGGCATGCCGGTCAGCGCGTTCTTGAACGTCTGCTCGAACCCGAGGAACTTGATGATCCCGAGGTTCACCGACGGGTGGAAGCGCAGGCCGCCCTTGTAGGGCCCGAGCGCGCTGTTGAACTGCACGCGCATCCCGCGGTTGATGTGCACCTCGCCGGTGTCGTCCTGCCACGGGACGCGGAACATGATCTGGCGCTCGGGTTCGCAGATCCGCTGGATGATCTTGTGCTCGGCGAACTCGGGATGCTTGGCCACCACGGGGCCGAGGCAGTCGAGCACCTCGCGGGCGGCCTGGTGGAACTCCGTCTCGCCGGGGTTGCGGCGCACGACCTCGTCGAAGATGTCAGTGAGCTTCTCGTCGATCACCGGCGTCACCCCGCGCACCGCACGCACGTGGTGACGTTGACCAGAGCGGCGAGCCGCTCGGCGCCGATCTCGCCGCCGCACTTGACGCATCGTCCGTAGGACCCCTCGTCGAGGCGCTCGACAGCGGCGCGGGCCTCGTCGAGCTCGCGGCGCGCATGTTCCAGCAGCAGCGCCGTCGCGTCCCGGTCTTCCTGGATCGCTCCCGGGTCGGCGAGCAGGTCGTCGTACTCGGCCTGGAGCGCTTCGACGTGGCTCGTGGCCCGATCGAGCTGCTCGCGCAGCCGCGCCGCGCGATCGTCAGGGTGGTCGCCGCTCGAGTCGGGGCGCGCCGGTGTGGCAGACATCCGAATCCTCCGGTCGGTGGACGGGTGGGCGGCACGGTGGCGCGCGCCACCGAGCAGGTGACTGCGCAGGGTAAGTCCCCTGCGCGGATCTGACGCCCAGCAACAGCGACGCTGTCGCACCCCACTGGTAACCGCCCGCGGCGGCCGTCAGTCGCGCAGGATCCAGTAGAGCGCCGCGGCGTCGGGGCGCAGGTTCCGCCACCGCCTGATCGAGGCCGTCGTGGTGAGCAGGGAATCACCGGCTCGCAGCACGGGCGCGTCCTCGCCGGTGTCGACCTGCACCAGCCCGCGGGCGACGGCGACGAGCTCGACGCCGTGGTGCGCGAACGGCGGCTCGCGCTGCTCGTCGCCGTCGAGCAGGACGAAGAACGCGCGCAACCCGACCGCGGGATCGTCGGCCAGCGCGGTCACGCCGCCCGATCCGGCGCGGCTGCGGTCGTGGCGGGCAAGCACGTATCCCGGCCGGGGCTGCGCGGTGACGAGGCGATCGAGGCTGATGCCGAGGCGGTCGGCGAGGGTGATCAGCGTGTCGACCGAGAGACCGCGGGCGCCCGACTCGGCCTGGGAGATCGCGCTCGGCGTCACGCCCGCGGCGCGCGCCAGCTCGGCCTGGGAGAGGCCGAGGTCGCGGCGCAGCGCGGCGAGCCCGCGGGCCAGCCGGCCCGCGCTCGGGTTCCAGGTGAGCCGCACGTCCTCCGATTCGAGACGAACGTCGTACACCGACCCGACGACGCTCGCCGGCCGCGATTCGGCTTTGGTCACGTGCAGCTGCTCGCCGCGCAGCTCCAGCATCACCTGCGTGACGTGGCGGATGCGGGCGAGAACCTCGGAGCCCAACGACGCTGCCAGCCACCAGTACGTCACTGCCCCCGACTGGAGCATGCTCGGGCACGTGCGGGAGAAGAATGCCACGGCCTCTGCGTCGCCCCACCGCCGTGCGAGCTCGTCGAAGCCGCGGATCGTGATCGCGCTGGACGGGTGGGCGAGGAGGAAGGCGTCGAGGGCATCGGCGAGCGGCAGCGGCCGCCCGAGCGACGAGGCCGACGATGCATCGATCGTCTCGACGTGCGCGGGCAGCCGCCTGCGTGCCTCCGCCGCGGTGCAGGCGACGAACACCGTGGGGCGCTCGGCGGCCGAGGCTGCGAGGAAGCGCGCCTCGACGGCCGACCAGACGTCGTCGGCGGATCCGACCCACACGACGTTGTCGCCGGGGATCAGCCCGCCGAGCAGCGAGTCGACCGCACCCGACCCCGTCGGCACGCGCTTCACCGGAACGTCTTCGTGATTAGCACTGCTAATGAGCCTATCGGCGAGGTGGAGCCGGGGCGCGATGCCGATCCGCCACGCCGTTGAGCTCGTCGACGGCGCCGATCACGTCGCCGAGGCTGAAGAAGTCGACGGCGATGAAGTTCGGCAGCTTGCCGCGCTCGGCGGCGCAGCGCTGTGCCCGCTCGACGATGAAGGCCCGGTCGTTCACCACCACGGCATCCGCGCGGTCCGGCGCCCGTCGCCGCACCCAATGGTTCATCAGGAACAGGGGAGCGTCGACCGGGCCGCGGTCACGCTCGCAGGAGAACTGGTCGGCCGCGGTGACAGCGTGCGGTGTGTCCTGGATCAGCGTGAACGCCTGCCGATACCACGTCGGCGGCGGTCCGCGCTGCTCCGAGAAGACAACGAGGCGCTGGCCGCGGTCGATCAGCTCGCCGAGCGTCGGCCAGCCGTCGTCGACGT
This sequence comes from uncultured Ilumatobacteraceae bacterium, assembly GCA_964529005.1. Taxonomy (GTDB): domain Bacteria; phylum Actinomycetota; class Acidimicrobiia; order Acidimicrobiales; family Ilumatobacteraceae; genus CAZGUH01. The sequence continues at coordinate 39,907 of CAZGUH010000022.1, forward strand.
CGCCGTCGAACACGATGTCGGTGAGGCCGGCTTCGTCGAACGCCTCGGTGGCATCGGCGCGCGAGATGCTGTCCTGGAGGATGAGGGTGACCACCTCGTCGGGGTTGGCGTCGAGGAACTCCCGCACGGTGCGCAGCGTGGCGTGCAGCGGCCGAGACCCGAAGGCGCAGATGTTGTGGCACGCGTAGACGCCAGGGCGGGGATCGAGGCGGTCGCGCAACAGATCGAGCAGGGCGGCGCCCACGTCGTCGGGAAGATCGGGGACACCGAGCTCGCCCGCCGACCGCACAGCGGTCCAGTAGGCGGCATCGATCATCAGCGTGCGGATGCCGAAGTCGAGCTGGCCGCGCACGTCGGCGTCCTGTTCCGGCCAGATCCGCACGATCTCGGGGCTCGACATCGCGTTGTGGGTCGCCGCCTGGACGATCTCGTCGTACGGCCGGTCACAGAGCTCGGCATGGCCGTTGCACGCCCGGGCGAGCGGGCGTGCGCCGTCGTCGGGGCGCGCCGTCGTCAGAACCGTGACGACCACCGCGACGGTGAGCGCGACGGCTGCCGTGAGCCAGCGCACGCGCTGCGGCGCGGCGATCGCCGTCTTCGCCGCCCCCAGGGCGCCTGCGACGACGAACAGGCCGCCGAGGGCGGCGGGCCACACAACGTGGGCGACCACCGTGTCCCCGAGCGACGCCGTGACGGCCTGGTTGACCTCGACGAGGAGCGTCCGAGCGGACGAAGGCATGCCGCCCGCGGCTGCAGCGGCGAGCGGTGATGCGAACCGGCGACGCTGGCTGTCCCACAGCAGCAACGAGGCCGCGCCGCCGGCGAGCAGAGCGCCACCGGTCGTGGCCAGGCCGAGCCAGAGACGGCGGCGGTGCAGCGCCACCAGCCCCGCGGCACCCGCGACCGCCAGGCCGGCGCCCGCTGCCCGCGTCCACGACGGCAGCCATCGCATCGCTGCGCGCAGGTCGGCGAGCCGGTCGGTCACCTCGCGCCGCGCCGACGGCGAGGCCGCGCCGACAGCGTCGAGCACGTCGACCCGCAGGTCGTCGCCGGCGACCAGGCGCGAGATTGCAGCTTCGAATCGCGCGAGCGGCGCCGACGTGCCCGCCGCGATCAGCGCGTCACGCTCGTCGCCGTTCTGGACAGCCGCCGTCACCTGATCACGAACCTGCCCGGGCAGCGGACGTGGCGCCGCCTCTTCGATCGCGGTGGCGAGGTGCTCGTCGTCGGGAGCCGGCTCTGCCGACACCGGAAGCATCGTCGGCAGCTGACCAGCGGCGAGATCGTCGAGGAACGCTCGCACGGCCGCGACGTAGGCGTCGAAGTTCGGCAGCACCACCTCGGACGTGGCCGTCAACGCGCGGCGCATGATCACCGCGCCGGCCTCGTCGGTGCGGTCGAGCGCCCCCAGCACCGACAGGTCGGTGCGCAGCTGCTCCACGTCCCCGCGCACGTATGCCAACGCCTGGCGCAGCAGCTGATCGACGAGATCATCGAGGGCGTCGGGCGGCAGCGCGAGGCGCAGGACCGCGTTCGACACGGCGATCACGTCGCGCCGTTGGGCGGGATCGAGACCGAGCTCGCCGAGCAGTTCGTTGGTGGCGTCTCGCACCGCGGGGTCGACGAGGATCTCGCTGTAGACGCGGCGGTACGCCTGGCGTTGCGTGAGCGCGTCGGTGTAGAGCCCGGCGGTCAACAGGTGGCCGTGGACGACGCCGCCCACCACGAACGCCACCACCCCGACGACCACGGCGGCTGCGGCCGCGACGGACCCCAACAGCGTTCCCCATCGGACGCGGCTGCGTCCGCGACGGGGCCAGCGGATCATCGGGGCGCCGACCATGGCCACATGTCTCCATCGTCGTCCGTACGGCCGGCGCGGCGCCCGCGCGCGGGAGCGTGCTCGTCAGTGCTGCCGGCGCGGCGTTGCCGCGAGCATCGCCGCGACGGCGGCATCTTCGCGGCGCGACCGCCGCTGCTCGGCGCGTCGCCAGCGGGGGAACAGGCAGGCCAGCATCACCGTCGCGATCGCGTCGCCGCCGAGCCACATCACCGCTGCGCCACGGCGCTGATCGGTGAGGGCGTCGATCCCACCGTGCGCGACGCCGACGCGCACCTGCTCCATCGACAGCAGCACTGCTCCGAGCAGGGCATGTGCCGGAAGCGTGATCCCGAGCAGGAACGCGCCGACGGACGGACCCGCTGGGCGCCCGAGCGGACCCACGCCGAGCACGATGCTGGCGAACACCACGCCGGCGGCGACGAAGTGCAGATGGACCAGCGCGTGGAACAGCTCGTGGCGCTGGGCGACGTCGTAGAGCGGGGTCAGCCACAGCGCCCACGGGCTCAGCACGGCGGCAGCCCACGCGACCCCCGGCCGGGTCAGGGCTCGCGCCACAGGGTGGCGCAGCCAGCGCAGCACCGCCTTGCGCGCCGGTGGGCGCAGGGCGGACAGGCCGGCCGTCAGCGGATCGCCGAGCACGAGGACGAGGGGTCCCAGCATGCCGAGCAGGAGATGAGCGACGACGTGACCGGTGAACCCCGGCCCCCAGAGGGGAGCCCCGCCGAGCCCGATCACGGCGAGGCCCGCCCCCAGCGCGACACGCTGCGGCGTGGACACGCAGCTGTCTACCCCGACTCGGCGGGATCGATCCCGGCGGCATGCGTATGCGGGCGAAGCGGAGCGGGGTAGGGGGACATGGTGGGGCCACCGGACGCTGTCGCGACCCAGATCGATGCCCAGCGCATCGTCCGGCCGGCGATGGTGTCCGTCGGGACGATCGTGTGGCTGTCGTCGGAGGTGATGTTCTTCGGAGCGCTCCTCGCCGCCGCGTTCACCCTCCGTGCCGACGCGCCGGGACCGTGGCGGCCGCCGGACGTGCACCTCGACGTGTCGTTCGCCGCGCTCGCCACGGCGGTGCTGGTGTTGTCGAGCGGCACGCAACACCGCGCCGCGGCAGCGGCCCACACCGGCGACGGCGTCGGCCTGCGTCGCTGGCTGTCGATCACCGTCGCGCTCGGAGCGGTGTTCGTCCTCGCCCAGGCCTACGAGTGGAGCGACCTCGACTTCGCCGCGTCCTCCCACGGCTTCGGGTCGTCGTACTACACGCTCACCGGCTTCCATGGGCTCCACGTGATCGGCGGCGTCGTCGCGCTCGCCGTCGTGCGGGCACGGGCATCGTCGCCGACGTTCCTCCGCCACGGCCGCCCGGCGGTCGACGTCGTCACCGCCTACTGGCACTTCGTCGACGCCGTCTGGCTCGTCGTGTTCACGACGTTGTACGTCGTCCCATGACGGTCGCCGCTGCGCGCCGGAGGCGCTCGGGGACGTGGCTCGGCGTGCACGTCGTCGTGTTCGCCGGCCTGTGCGGTCTCGGCTCATGGCGGACCGCGGCCGGGACCCCCGACGACCCGCCCGGCGACGCGGCGCGCGGCCGTGCCCTCTACGTCGCCGGCTGCGCGTCGTGCCACGGCATGGACGGCGAGGGCGTGGCGACGCGTGGTCCGACGTTGCGGGGCGCGGGCGCCGCGTCCGCGGACTTCTCCCTCACGTCGGGCCGCATGCCCGCCAGCAACGGCATCGGGCACCAGGCGCTGCGCAAGCCGCCGGCGTACGCGCCCGCGGAGATCCGCGATCTGGTCGCCTACGTCGCCACGCTCGGCGACGGCCCGCCGATCCCCGTCGTCGACGTGCGCGATGGAGACGTCGCTGCGGGCCAGCAGCTCTACACGGCCAACTGCGCGGGGTGCCACAACTCGGCTGGGTCCGGCGGCGCCCTCGGCCAGGGCGTCTTCGCGCCGCCCGTCACGCGCGCCACGCGCGTGCAGGTCGCCGAAGCGGTGCGCGTCGGGCCGGGCGCGATGCCGTCGTTCGGCGAGGCGGTGATCGACGACGCCGAGCTGGCGTCGGTCGTGCGGTACGTCGACCAGCTCCGCGCGCCCCGCGACGCCGGCGGGTTCTCGCTCGGCCGCATCGGACCCGTGACCGAAGGGCTGGTCGCATGGCTGGTGGGCATGGTGGTGTTGATCGGCGTCGCCCGCGTGATCGGCAGCAGACGATGACGCGGCGCGAACTCGCCGTGGCAGCGGTGTTCGGGCTCGCATCCGCCGCCGGCCTGGCGTTGATCGTCGTGTTCGCGCTCGGCGGGGAACCGCAGGCCGAGGGACCGCTGCTCGGGCTCGCGCTCGGGGGCATCGGCGTCGGGCTGGTGCTCTGGTCGCACGACGTCACCACCGACGAGCCCGCCGTCGAGGACCGGCCGCCGGTCGAGTCGCCGGCGGAACCACGGGCGTCGTTCTTGTCGACGCTCGAGACCACGAGCCGGCCCCTGGGGCGGCGGCATCTGCTGGTCGGAGCGCTGGCGGCTGCCGCCGGCAGCCTCGCCGCCGCGCTGCTGCTGCCGCTGCGGGCGCTGGGGCCCACCCCCGGGCGCGCGCTCTTCCGCACGGCCTGGCGGCCGGGCAGCCGGCTCGTGACCGGCGACGGCGACCCGGTGCGCGCCGGCGACCTCGACGTCGGGAACATCGTGACGGTGTTCCCGGAGGGGGCCACCGATGCCGAGGACGCGGCGACGCTGCTGATCCGCGTCGAAGCCGATCTGCTCGAGTTGCGGCCGGACCGGGCGGCATGGGCCCCTGGCGGTGTCGTCGCCTACTCGAAGATCTGCACCCACGTCGGCTGCCCGGTGGGCCTGTACCGGGAGAGCACCCACGAGCTGCTCTGCCCCTGCCACCAGAGCACGTTCGCGGTGCTGCACGGCGCCCGGCCGGTCTTCGGGCCGGCCACGCGCGCCTTGCCGCAGCTGCCGATCGCGGTCGACGCCGACGGCTTCCTCGTGGCGATCGACGACTATCAGGAACCGATCGGCCCCGGCTTCTGGAACCGGGGCCACTGATGCTGCTGCGACGGCTGCTCGGATGGTTCGACGACCGAGTCGGCGGCGCCCGCTTCGGCCGCAAGGCGCTCCAGAAGGTCTTCCCCAACCACTGGACGTTCCTGCTCGGTGAGATCGCCCTGTACTGCTTCGTCGTGCTCGTGCTGACGGGCGTCTACCTGACGTTCTTCTTCGAGCCGTCGAGCCGGGAGGTCGTCTACGACGGGCAGTACGCCGCGCTGCGCGGCGTCGAGATGTCGGCTGCCTACGCGTCCGCGCTCGACATCAGCTTCGAGGTGCGCGCCGGGCTGGTGATGCGCCAGATGCACCACTGGGCGGCGTTGCTGTTCATCGGAGCGATCTCCGTGCACATGATGCGCGTCTTCTTCACCGGTGCGTTCCGGCGCCCGCGTGAGCTCAACTGGATCATCGGGCTGACGCTCCTCGTGCTCGCCATCGCCAACGGCTTCTTCGGCTACTCATTGCTCGACGACCTGCTGTCGGGCACCGGTGTGCGCGTGGCGTACTCGATCGCGCTGTCGATCCCGTTCATCGGCCCGGAGGTCGCGTTCGCCGTGTTCGGCGGCGAGTTCCCCGACGAGGCGATCATCCCGCGCTTCTACACGCTGCACGTGCTGATCCTGCCGGCGATCATCGGGCTGCTGGTCGCGCTGCACCTGGCGCTCGTGTGGCGGCAGCGTCACACCCAGTTCCCGGGAGGGAACAGAACCGAGCACAACGTCGTGGGCATCCGCGCCTGGCCGGCGTTCGCGATGAAGTCGGCCGGCCTGATGCTGATCACGTCGGCGGTGATCGCGGTGCTCGGCGGTGTCGCCCAGATCAACCCGATCTGGGTCTACGGACCGTTCCGCAGCACGACCGCGGTGTCGGCGGTGACGTCGGCGTCGCAACCCGACTGGTACATGGGGTGGCTCGACGGCGCCTTGCGCTTGTTCCCCGCGTGGGAGACGCGGATCGGCGGCTACATGATCCCCAACCCGTTCTTCCCCGGCGTGCTGCTCCCGAGCATCGCCTTCGGGCTGCTCTACCTGTGGCCGTTCCTCGAAGCGCGTGGGCGCGACGACCACGAGCCGCACCACCTGCTGGAGCGGCCGAGGGATGCGCCGATGCGGACCGCGATCGGCGCGGCAGGCCTCGCGGCGTACGTCGTGCTGTTCGTCGCGGCGAGCAACGACGTGCTCGCCGGCGTCTTCGAGATCGCGCCGGAGACCGTCACGAACATCCTGCGCGTCGCCGTGATCGCGTTGCCGGTCGTCGTGTTCGTGGTGACGCACAAGCTCTGTCGCGACCTCCAACGCATCCGCGACCAGCCCGTCGCCCGGTTCCCGCGCGCTCGCTTGGTCCGGCGCGAGGGGCGGATCGAGCAGAGCTGACTACGACGTTCGCGCCGACTCGACGATCATGCCGCCCACGCCGAACGCCAGCAGGCCGACGCCCGGCAACGCGAGCCACCCGCTGAACGCCAGGCCCAGCGCGGCGAGCGTCGTGCCGGCTCCGACCACGAGCGGCCAGATGCTCCCCGTGGGGAACGAACCGATCTCGTCCGCGGCCGGGGAGCCTGCTTCGGGATCGTCTTCGGGCAGCGACGGGCCGTGCCGTGAGGTGAGCAGCAGGTACGTGCCGAGCAACGCCGACGCGAGCGTGACCCCCAGCAACAGCAGCGACCCGGCTTCTTCGTAGCTCAAGAACCAGTAGATGATCGCGAACAGCAGCACGAACGCGCCGATGCCGAGCATCGTGCGCCAGGCGATCTTCATCCCGCGCTCACCCCGCGCTCACCGTTCGCCGCTCACCGTTCGCGCTCATCCTTCGCGCACGGCGTCGGGGCCTTCGAGACCCTCGCGCCAGTCGTGCACCGGCCGCTCGGATCGCACCGGCGGCAGCCAGGTGAAGTTGTGCGGTGGAGGCGGCGACGTCGTCGCCCACTCGAGTGTGTTGCCCTCCCACGGATCGTCGCCGGCGGGCACGCGGCGGCGCGCGGAGACGGCGACGTTGACGACGAACGTCGCCAGCCCGAGCGCCAGGACCCCGGATCCGATCGTCGACAGCAGGTTCATCCCTTCCAGCCCGGCGTCGTCGGCGTAGTCCGCGTAGCGCCGCGGCATCCCGCGCAGCCCGAGGACGTGCTGGGGGAAGAACGTGAGGTTGAACCCGACGAACATCAGAGCGAGCTGCACCACGCCGAGCGTCTCGCGCAACATCCAGCCCGTCACCTTTGGCCACCAGAAGTAGATGCCGGCGAACATCGCGAACACCGACGAGCCCAGCAGCACGTAGTGCATGTGGGCGACGACGAAGTATGTGTCGGTGACGTGGCGGTCGAAGTCGGGCACCGCGAGCATTGGGCCGGTGAGCCCGCCGACGAGGAACACGACGATGAACGCGATCGCGTACAGCAGCGGCGTGCGGAAGCGCAACGTCCCGCCCCACATCGTGAAGATCCAGTTGAAGATCTTGACGCCCGTCGGCACGGCGATGACGAGGGTCGTCGCAGCGAAGAACGAGGAGTGCACCGCGCCGGTCGAGTACATGTGATGCGCCCAGGTGGTCACCGAGTAGGCGCCGATGGCGAGCGTGGCGAGCACGAAGCCGGCGTAGCCGAAGGCCGCCTTGCGGCTGAACACCGGGACGACCTCGGAGACGACGCCGAAGAAGGGGAGCGCGACGATGTACACCTCCGGATGCCCGAAGAACCAGAAGAGGTGTTGGTAGAGGATCGGCATGCCACCGGCGGCGGGCTCGAAGAACACCGCATCGAACGTGCGGTCGATGAACAGCATGAAGAACGTCGCCGTGATCACCGGGAACGTCACGAAGATCAGCACGCTCACCACGAGCACCGTCCATGTGAACAGCGGCAGGCGGAACATCGTCATGCCCGGCGCACGCAGCGAGATGACCGTTGTGGTGACGTTGATGGCCGTGAGCGTCGTCGACAGACCGGTCAACGCCAGCCCCATGATCCAGAGGTCCCCGCCCGCGCCGGGCGAGTACACCGCGTTCGACAGCGGCGCGTAGCCGGTCCATCCGAAGTCCGGCGCTCCCCGTGACGTCAGGAACGACGACAGCACGACGATGCCGCCGCCGAGGAACAACCAGTACGACAGCGCGTTGAGCCGCGGGAACGCCATGTCGGGCGCGCCGATGTGCAACGGCACGAGGTAGTTCGCGAACGCCGCGCCCATCGGGGTGGCGAACAGGAACATCATGATCGTGCCGTGCATCGTGAAGAACTGGTTGTACGTGTCGGTGCTGAGCACCTGCAACCGCGGCTCGGCGAGCTCGACCCGCATCAACATCGCCAGCACGCCGCCCACGGCGAAGAACACCAGCGCCGTCACCGCGTACGCCACGCCGATGCGCTTGTGATCGGTGGTCGTGATCCATCCGAGCAGCCCGCCCGGGGCGTGCGCATCGGCGGGATCGGCGACATGCGCGGCGACGTCGACGGTCATCGTGGGGCCTGTGCGTCGGGGTCCTCCAACCAGGCGTCGAACTGCGCCTGATCGACGATCGAGACCCGGAAGTTCATCCGTGCGTGGTCAAGGCCGCAGAACTCTGCGCAATGCCCGCGGTACTCGCCGAGCTGATCGGCGCGCACGGTCAGCCGGTTCTCGTGTCCGGGGATCACGTCGAGCTTCGTGGTGAACGCAGGGACGAAGAACGAATGGATCACGTCCGGCGAGTGGAGATCGAACGTGACGGCACGGTCGACGGGCAGCACGACGACGGGCTCGTCGCCGGGGGATGCGCCGACGACCACGACGCCGTTCGGATACGTGAACCGCCACCCCCAGCGGAACGCCTCCGTGTCGATGACGAGCGCGTCGCCGCGTGTCGCCTCACCGATCTGGCCGCCCAGCCACAGGCTCATCCCGAAGATCGCCGCGACGAGCGCCACCGGCACGGCGGTGTACACCAGTTCGAGCGGCACGCTGCCCTTGCTCGGCGAGGCGGCCGAGCGTCGCGCGCCGGACACGACCGCGACCGCGAGCAGAACGATGACCAGCGCCGCGACCGCGGTCGCCATCGTCATCAGCACACGCCACACGCCGACGACCTCGTCGCCGCTGGCGGTCGCCGCGCGGGGGATGCCGAAGTTGGCATCGGAGGTGGCCACCCACGCCGTCGGCGCAGCGACGACGAGCGTCCCGGCAACGCCGTACAGCACCGCGGTGCGGGTCGACCGCCGGGCCGCCATCGCCGGGTCGCCACGCGCGGCATCCACGGGGTGCGACATGCATGTCAGCTACCCCGCGCCGGGTGGGGTTAGTCGACTCGGTCGGCGTGCGCAGGCCGGGCGCGCCGCAGGACCATCGTCGCCGCCACGGCGCTGATCACCGATGCGACCAGGATCGCGAGCTTGACGCTCTGGCGCTGGTCAGGGTCGTCGAAGGCGAGGTCTGCGATGAACAGCGCCACGGTGAAGCCGATGCCCGCGGCGTGGCCGATCCCGACGAGGTGGCGCGTCGATGTCGCCGTGGGGAGCGTGGCGATCCCCGCGCGGCTGGACATCCGCGCCGCCACCAGGACGCCGATCGGCTTGCCGGCGACGAGGCCCACGGCGACGCCCCACGCCACCCACGAGCTCATCGCCTCGCGGACGGACGTGGACGAGATCTCGATCCCGGCGCTCGCCAGCGCGAACGCGGGAAGGATCGCGTAGCTCGTCCACGGGTGGAGCACGTGCACCAGCCGTTCGCCGATCGGGACCGGCGATCGCCCGGCTCCGCCCCGCACGGGCGCGAGCACTCCCATGGCGACGCCGGCGAGCGTGGCGTGGACACCGCTCTCGTGGAAGGCGAGCCACACCGCGAGGCCGATCACGACGAACGGAAGGGGGTGGCGCACCCGGCGCCGCAGCCCGACCACCGCGGCGAGCAGCGCCGCAGCGGCGACGAGCCAGGGAACCTCGATCCCCGACGTGTACGCGACAGCGATCACGATGATCGCCCCGATGTCGTCGACGATCGCGAGCCCGAGCAGGAACGCGCGCCCCGACGACGGCACCCTCGGCCCAGAGATGGCGAGGACACCGATCGCGAGCGCGATGTCAGTGGCCATCGGAACACCCCACCCGCGTGGCTCGACGCGGCCGGCGATGGCGAGGTAGATCCCGGCCGGCACGGCCATGCCTCCGACGGCCGCGGCGATCGGCAGCGTCGCCGCCCGGCGATCGGCAAGGTGACCACTGGTCAGCTCGCGGGTGATCTCCAACCCGACCACGAGGAAGAACAGGGCCATCAGGCCGTCGGCGACCCAGTGGCGCAGGTCGAGCGCGAGCGCGTGGTCGCCGATCGAGACCGAGAGCTCTTTCGACCACAGCGATGCGTACGACGAACGCCACGGCGAGTTCGCCCAGACGAGAGCGGCGAACGTGGCGGCGACCAGCACCACACCGCTCGCGGATTCGGTGCGGAGGAACTCACGCAGCGGTCGCCACGCGCGGGCGACCGCGGGCAGCGGGGTGGATCGGGTGCGCGACACGGGACTCCTGACTGCCGACCAGGCTTCCCGGCACACCTCGATTGGGTCCGGCGATCCTAGCCTCTAGCGTGAAACGGTCGCCATCGACGGTGGCGAGCCGACGAGGGTGTCCCGTACCGGCAGGGCCAAGACGGGGCTCGGGAGCGTTCGCATGTCCTGGCTCGTCCTCGTCGTCGCCGGCCTCCTGGAGGTCGCCTGGGCTGCGGTCCTCCCGGCGACACATGGCCTGACACGCGTCTGGCCCACGGTGGCGTTCGTGTCGCTGCTCGCCGCCAGCATGTACGCGCTGGCCCGCGCAGCCGAGTCCGTGCCGCTCGGCGCCGCGTACGGCGTGTGGGTCGGGATCGGGGCGGTGGGCACCGCGCTCGTGGGCATCGCCGTCCACGGGGACCCCGCGCGGCCGGCCCGATCGGGTTCCTCGCCCTGCTCGTCGTCGCGATCGTCGGGCTCAAGGTCACCAGCGGCCACTAGGGTTTCCCTGCACGCCGGACCACGTGGCGTGCCCTCCAGCGACCGCCCCGGGGAAAGACCACGATGAACCTGATGATGCTGCTCCAGATGGCAGCCGACGCCGATCCAGACCGCATCGCGATCGGCCCACGCACGGATGGGCTGACGACGAGCCAGCTGTACGAGCTGGCGGGCGCTGCGGCTGCCGGCCTGCGCTCGAGCGAGGCCGAGCGGGTCATCTGGACCGACATCAGCAACGTCGCCCTGCCCGTCGCATTGTTCGGCTCGTCCTGGGCCGGTCTGCCGTTCGTCCCCGTGAACTACCGGCTGGCCGACGATCGCCTGCGCACGATCATCGAACGCCAGGCGCCGGCGCTGGTCATCTGCGAACCCGGGACCGAGCAGCGCGTCGGCGGCATCGACCGCACGTCCGTCGTCGACAGCCGGCAGTTCCTCGACGCGGCACGCGATGGCAAGCCCAACGGCGACGACTGGTCGTTCGACGGTGACGACATCGCGATCCTGCTGCACACCAGCGGCACGAGCGGCGATCCGAAGGTCGCTGTGCTGCGCCAGCGGCACCTCACCTCGTACGTGCTGGGGTCGGTCGAGTTCCACGGCGCCGGCGCCGACGAGGCCACGCTCGTCACCGTGCCGCCGTATCACATCGCCGGGATGTCGGCGATCCTCACCGCTGTCTACTCGGGCCGCCGGCTGGTGCAGCTTCCCAACTTCGACCCGGCCGAATGGGTCGCGATCGCGCGCCGGGAGGAGATCACCCACGCGATGGTCGTCCCGACGATGCTCGCCCGCATCAACGCCGTGCTGGCGGCGGATGGTCAGGGCTTGCCGTCGTTGCGTCACCTCGCGTACGGCGGAGGCCGTATGCCGCTTCCGGTCATCGAGGAGACGATGCGGCTGCTGCCGCACGTCGACTTCGTCAACGCCTACGGCCTCACCGAGACCAGCTCGTCGGTGGCGGTGCTCGGCGCCGAGGATCACCGGGTCGCGCTGGCGAGCGATGACCCGGACGTGCGCCGTCGCCTCGGGTCGGTCGGGCGTCCCCTGCCGACCGTCGAGATCACCATCCGTGACGAGTCCGGGGCCGAGGTGCCTGCGGGCGTCCAGGGCGAGGTCTGGATCCGCGGCGATCAGGTCTCCGGCGAGTACGCGCACCGCGGAGCCGACGACGGCGGTTGGTTCGCGACGAACGACGGCGGCTGGTTCGACGCCGACGGCTTCCTCTACGTCACCGGCCGTCTCGACGACGTCATCGTCCGCGGGGGCGAGAACCTGTCGCCGGGTGAGATCGAAGACGTGCTGCTCCAGCACGACGCCGTGCGCGAAGCGTGCGTCGTCGGCGTGCCCGACGTCGAGTGGGGCGAAGCGGTCGTGGCCGTGGTCGTCCTCCACGACGGCGCGACCGCCGCCGAAGACGAGCTGGCCGACTGGGTGGTGCGCCACCTCCGGTCCTCCCGCCGGCCGTCGCGCGTCGTGTTCCGGTCGGAGCTCCCGCAGAACGACACCGGCAAAGTGCTCCGGCGCGTCCTGCGCGACGAGCTCACCCCTCCCGCCGCGTAGCCCGCAGCGCGGCGCGCGACCGAATCCGCCGCTCGCGGTGGAACCGGCGGCTCGACGGCGTACGGTGGACGCGCGCTCGTTCCGCGGCGCGTCGACAGAGACGAGAGTCCATTGGCCACAGGCACCGTGAAGTTCTTCAATTCCGAGAAGGGCTTCGGCTTCATCTCACGTGAGCAGGGCGGCGACGTCTTCGTCCACTTCTCGAACATCGCCGGGGAGGGCTACAAGTCGCTCTCCGAGGGCCAGCGGGTCGAGTTCGACCTCGCTCCCGGGCGCAAGGGCGAAGAAGCGACCAACGTTCGCGCGCTCTGAACCCGTACGGTCAGGACTCGACATCGGCGAGGACGTGATCGACGCGGCGGTTGCCGCGTCGCTGTGGAACGACTCGTTGCCCACGGCTGCCGAGATCTACTCGGCCCGCCGCCGCCTCCATGCCAAGGCGGTGGCCATCGCGCTGATCACGATCGCCAGCTACGTCGGCCTGGTCATCGCGGACCGTTCCACGCCGTGGCGCTTCGCCTGCGCGATCGGGCTCGTCGTCGGGCTGGTCGCGACCGCGACGAGCGTCATGCACGACGCCAACCACGGGGCGTTCTCCGAGCGCCGCTGGCTGAACCGGCTCGTTGCGTACACCGCCGACGCCCTCGGCTCCAGTTCGTGGCTCTGGCGCTTCAAGCACAACACGCTGCACCACGGCAACACGAACGTCATCGGCGCCGACAGCGACATCTCGCAAGAGCCGTTCGCCCGGTTGACGACGTCGCAGGCATGGCGCCCGTGGCATCGTCACCAGCACATCTACCTGTGGTTCCTGTACGGCTTCATGACGCTGAAGAACGTGCTCCTGGGCGATCTGAGCAATCTCGCGCGCAACGTCGTCGGCGGGCAGCAGCTGCGCCACTCGCGACGGCCGATGATCGTCGCCAAGGTCGTGGCCGGAAAGGCCGCCCATGTCGGGTGGGCCGTGGCGATCCCGCTCGCGTTGAATCCGTGGTGGAAGGTGCTGCTCTTCTACCTCGGCTGCTCGTGGATCGTCGGCCTCGTGCTCGCCGTGGTGTTCCAGCTGGCGCACTGCGTGGACGTCGCCGACTTCCCCGCGGAGCACACCTCCCGCAGGGGACACCACTTCGTCACGCACCAGTTGCGCACCACCGTCGACGTGCGATCGTCGATGCCCGTCGCCGGCCACCTGTTCCGGTGGGTCGTGGGCGGGCTGGATCACCAGCTCGAGCACCATCTGGCGCCGAGGCTGCCGCACACGATCTACCCGCTGGTGGCCCGACGGTTCCGCGCCGCGTGCGATGCCGCCGGCCTCCGCTACCGCTTACACGGCAGCGTGTGCTCAGCGGTCGTATCGCACGCCCGGCTGTTGAAGTCGCTCGCCGCGCCGCCCTCGGCCGCTCCCGCGGCGGCGGCGTCGTGAGCCCGCCGCGCAGCTCGAAGCGCGACCTCGAACGCCAGCGGCGCGAGCGGGCCGCGCGGAAGGCCGCCAAGCGCAAGGCCCGGCAGGAGCCGGTGGCGCAGGCCAGCGACTCCGATGCCGAGCTCGTGCCACAAGATGTGATCCTCGAACGGCTGGCGGTGCTCCACGAGCGACGCGCCAACGAGCAGATCGACGCCGACGAGTTCGAGCAGGAGCGTGACCGCCTGCTCGCCCAGCTCCGCGTCGACTGACCTGCCGAGCGGTCAGCGCTTCGAGTTGGTGCTGGCCTTGGGGCGGCGCTTGGTCGACCTGCGGCGTGGCGGTTGCGGGACCGGCAGGCCGGCGGCCTTCTTCGCCTCGGCGATCGCGTCGCCCATGGCGACCCACTCGTCGCGTTCCAGCTGATCCTTCAGCTCCGGCAGCAGCTGTGACTCCTCCTCGTGCACGTGATGGAGGATTCCGCCCTTGAGCATCTCCACCACCGCGCCGAACCCGGGCGCCTCGGTCATCGCGGTCAGCTTCTGGAGGCCCTCGCGGGCGAGGTTGTGCTCGACCTCGGCCTCCTCGGCGTCCTCGGCCCCCACGTCGCGGGCGAGCGGCGGATAGACGATCGATTCCTCCATCTCCATGTGGGCGGTGAGCTTCATCGTCACCTCCGCCACCAGCTCCTCGCGCTCGCGGCCTTCTTCGGTCTCGGCGAGCTTGGTGAGGAGCTTCTCCACCTCACGGTGGTCGGCTTTCAAGATGCGCATCGGATCATTCACGGGTTGCCTCCAGTCGGGTCCGGTGATCGACGCCTTACCCGACCGGCGCGGAGTGCAACCTCACCCGTCCGCGGGCGCAGGCCGAATGGGCCCGTTCGGGCGCAGTACTGTCACCCATGTGAGCGGCTCGGGTGACGACCGAGAGGACATGCGGCAGCGGATCCGCGACCTGGAGGACGCCGCCCTGTCGGACGCTGTCACGATCGAACAGCTCCACCAGGACGCGCGCGAGGTGCGCAAGGCCAACGACGACACGGAGACCGGCCTGCGCCGAGCGATCGAGTCACGCGACGTGATCGGTCAGGCCAAGGGCATCGTCATGCACACCTTGGGCGTCGATGCCGACGAGGCGTTCGAAGTCCTCGTGAAGCTCTCGCAGAGCGAGAACCGCAAGCTGCACGACGTCGCCGCCGACATCGCTCGTCGGGGCACTCTGCGCTGACTCGCGGTCAGCTCGCGCTGGGGGCCACGCGGTCGTGGGCTTGCAGCGGCGTGTCCGGCAGCTTCCATTGCTCGCCGGGTTCGTTCGGCGCCGGGGGCAAGGTGCCGAGCCGTTCCTCGATCCGGCGCAACGACGCCTCCAGCTTCTCCGATCCGTCCTTCGACTCTGCGCTGCCCTTGTGGATGTACAGCGCGGCGAGCGTGACGAACGCGAACAGCTGGAGGAACTCCGACTGCCAGTTCTCCAACGTCGACTGCCCGAACGCGGCGAGGAAATCGCCGATCTCGGCCGTCTCCCCGTGCGAGCGCTGCTCGTCGGTGAATTGCTGCCACTGCGTGATCGCTTGGCCGATCCACGATGCGAAGAACAGCACCATCAGCGAGATGCTGAGGCCGAACTCGCGCCAGATGCTGCGCCGGTGCGTGCGCTCGTCGTTGATGCTGCGCACCGTGGCGGCCACCACCCAAGCGAGGACCCCGACGGTGATGACGATTGCGACGACCATCATTGCTGCGCCCATGGGGCCCCCTTCGTCCGTCCGGCTCTGTCAGCCGTGCGGATCCCCCATACCCGACGGCCTGCGCAGCCATCCGGGCCGGCGCGGCGTCGCCGAGCGCGTCAGCCCTCGCTGTCGACGTTGAAGACGTCGATCAAATGGGTGAGTCGCAGGAGGTCGCGCACCCGGGACGTGGGTCGCTGGATCGTGATCTGGGCGCCTTCGCCGATGCGCTCCTTCAGCTCGAGCAACGCACGCAGACCGGAGGAGTCGACGAACTCCACGCCGGAGAGGTCGAGCATCACCGACATGCCGGACCGGTGGGCGCTGATCACCTCGTCGACCAATCGGGGGCCTGTGCTCAAGTCGATGTCCCCGGCCACGTGGGCGATGACCCCCGCGCTGCCGGCGTTGACCGCCACTGTGAACCCATCGGCCGACGACATCCCCCAGACGCTACCGAACGGCGGGCCCGTCGTGGGCGGAGCGGCCCTCATCGGGCCGCTTCGGGGCGTTGGCGGCCAGGAAGTGGGCGATCACGCGGTCACTGAGCGTGGTGTCGAGCGGCGGGCGGCGCGCTAGCTGCGCATAGAAGAGCGGCCCGAAGAGCTCCGCGACGGCATCGTCGGGGTCGATATCCGGTCGCAGCAGTCCTTCGGCGACGCCTTGGCGGAGCAACTCGTCGACCAGCATCGTCCGTCCCTCGGAGAGGCGATCGTCGAGATCGGCGATGCCGTCCTGGTGATGGCGCAGCATCATCAGCGCAGGCATCACACGCGCCCAGCCGGGGTCGGCGAGATGCGAGATCAGCTGCGACATCAGCGCGCGCAGGCGCGCCTCGAAGCCCAGCGCGGGGTCCGGCGGCGTGACGCGTGGGCAGCAGTGCTCGATGACCTCGAACAGGATGTCGTCGCGTGATGCCCAGTGGCGGTAGATCGTCGACTTGGCGACGCCCGAGCGGGCGACGATCGCGTCGACGGTCACGGCGCTGGGCCCGCCGTCGACGAGCAGCTCCGTGGCCGAGCGCAGCACTGCGGCGCGGGTGCGCTCGATCCGGGCGTCCACACGGGCGTCGTCGCGCATCGGATCGTGTCGGCGGGCATGAACGTCGTCACAGCCGGGGCGGGACGGGGCGGATCGCACAAAACAGTACGATACCGTCTCGTCCGATTTCTCGGAGGACCACCCATGCACCCTCTCCACGCCGAGCCTGCGCCGGATGCCGGGCTGATCACCGACCCTGCCCGCCAGCGCCGAATCCTGATCGCGATGTGCGCGGCGTTGATCGCGGTGGTGGCATCGGTCTCCGCCCTCAACGTGGCGCTCCAGGACCTGGCGATCGATCTCGAGGCGTCGCAGGGCGCGCTGCTGTGGATCATCAACGGCTACACGATGGCGCTCGCCGCGCTGCTGCTGCCGATCGGCGCGATCGGTGACCGGTGGGGCCGCAAGCCCGTTCTCGTCGGCGGCCTCGTGACGTTCATCGCCGCCAACCTGCTCGGGGGCTTCGCCACTTCGGTCGGCGTGCTGCTGGTCAGTCGCGTGCTGGCCGGCGTGGCCGCGGCGATGGTGATGCCCGTGACGCTGTCGGTCATCACGTCCAGCTTCCCCGCCGAGCAGCGGGCGCGCGCGATCGGCATCTGGTCGGGCTTCGCCGGCGCAGGCGGCATCTTGGGCCTGTTCGCCGCGTCCTTCCTGATCGACTACTTCACCTGGCCGTGGCTGTTCGCCATGCCCGTGGCGTTCGCCGCCATCTCGCTCGCGATGACGTTCGATGCGGTGCCGAACTCGCGCGAACCGGTGATCGGGCGGTTCGACTCGATCGGCTCGATCACCTCGGCCGTCGCCGTCGGCGGGCTGGTCCTCGGGATCCACGAAGGCCCTGAGCGCGGCTGGACCGACAGCCTGACGGTCGTCGGTCTCCTCGTCGGAATCGTCGCCCTCGCCGCGTTCATCGCCTGGGAGCTGCGCCAGACGTCGCCCCTGCTGGAGCTGCGCCTGTTCGCTCACCGCGGCCTCAGCGCCGGATCGATCACCCTGCTCGTGGTGTTCGCCACGTTGCTCGGCATCTTCCTGGTGCTGGTCCAGTTCATGCAGGCCGTGCTCGGGTACTCCGCTGTGCGCGCCGCCACCGGGCTGCTGCCGATGATGCTGCTGATGCTCCCGCTCTCGTCGGTTGCCCCGACGCTCGCCAAGCGTGCCGGGGCCCGCAACGTGATGCTCGCCGGGATCGGCATCTTCGGGCTCGGTCTCGCGCTGCTGGCCTCGATGGTGTCGCAGGATCGCGGGTACCTCGGCGTGATGCCGGGCTTGCTGGTCGTCGCCGTCGGCATCGGCCTCACGATGAGCCCGGCCACCGCGGTGATCACCGAGTCTCTGCCGCTCGAGCAACAGGGCGTGGCCTCCGCGCTCAACGACACCGTGCGCGAGCTCGGCGGCGCGATCGGCATCGCCCTGCTGGGTTCGCTGGTCAGCGCGGGCTACCGGTCGAGCGTGTCCGGCGCGGCCGAGGGGCTCGCCCCGGAGGTGGCCCACCAGGTCGAGGAGGGGATCGGCTCGGCGATCAGCGTCGCGCCCACCCTCGGCTCCGACGGTCCGGCGGTCGTCGAGGCAGCACGATCCGCGTTCGTCGACGGGTGGCGCCTGTCGATGTGGGTCGGTGTGGCGATGGCCGCCGCCGTGTTCGTCTACGTGCTGGCGCGCGGCCCGCGTCCCGTCGACCTCGCTGCCGAAGACCTGCTCGACGCCTATGACACGCTCGACGGCCATGACGTCGTCGCGCAGCTCCAGGGGTAGACGGCGCTGCGCGCGCCGGTGAGCACGATGGGACGCCAGCTCTTCCTCGACTGCGACGGGGTCCTCGCCGACTTCGACACCGGCGCGGCCGCGGTGCTCGGCCTGCCCCCTCGTGCGTTCGAAGAGCGCTATGGCGCCGGGGCGTTCTGGCGCAAGCTCGCCCGGGCGACGGACTTCTACGGCGGGCTGCCGCTGATGCCCGACGCGATGGAGTTGTTCCGCGCGGTCGCGCATCTGCGCCCCATCGTCCTCACCGGCCTTCCGCGCGGCGGCTGGGCCGCCGAGCAGAAGGTCCGGTGGGCCGCCCGGCACTTCCCCGGGGTGCAGATCATCACGACGATGGCGCGCAACAAGCGTGACCACGCGAAGCCGGGCGACGTCCTCGTCGATGACCAGCTGCGCCATGCCCACTTGTGGGAGCAGGCGGGCGGGATCTTCGTCCACCACACGAGCGCGGCATCCACCATCGACGCGCTGCGCGCCTGGTTCCCGATCGCCGGCAGGACGTAGCGGCGGCGCCGACCGAGCGGGTGCCCATCCAGCCGGTGCCCATCCAGCCCCTGCTCGGTAACGTCGGCGCGGTGCCGGGCGATCTGTGGGCCGAATCGGGGGCGATGGCGCTCACCGGCCGCGCCGGCGGTCCGCCGCTGGCGGCGCCGAGCGCCGTCTCCGCGCGGCTCGCCGCTCTCCAGGCCTCGGTGGGCGATCGCGTCGGCGTCGACGTGCCGGCGCTGCTGGGGGAGCGGGCGGCGATCGCCGGGTTCACGCGCAACGGCGCGATCAGCTGCGGCGGGGCGACGCGGCTCCTGCCGTGCGCGCCGGGATGGTGCGCGGTGTCGCTGGCACGCCGCAGCGACGTGGAGTCCGTGGAAGCGTGGCTGACCGTCGCGCCCGACCCGGACGATCCGTGGCCGGCCGTGTCGGCCGCCGTGCGGTCGATGCCTGCCGCGGACGTCGCCGACCGCGCGCAGCTGCTGGCGATGCCGGTCGCTGCGCTCGGGTCGGGGCCCGGCAGGCCTGCGGCCGCGGTGGGCGCCCGGATCGGCGACGCTCCCGCCCGTGACGTCGCCGGCGCGCTCGTCGTCGACCTGTCCTCGCTGTGGGCGGGGCCTCTGTGCGGCCACCTGTTGCAGGCCGCGGGCGCCCGAGTGGTGAAGGTGGAGAGCACGGGGCGGCCCGACGGGGCGCGCTTCGGCCCGGCGGCGTTCTTCGACCTGCTGCACGCCGGCCAGGAGAGCGTCGCCCTCGACTTCGCCGACCCGTGCGACGTCGCTGCCTTGGAGGGACTGTTGCGCTGCGCCGACGTGGTGATCGAAGCCTCGCGGCCGCGGGCGCTGGAACAGCTCGGCATCGAGGCGGCCTCCGTCGTCGCAGGGGGCTCGACGCGATGCTGGGTGTCGATCACGGCGTACGGGCGAGATCACCCGTGGCGCGACCGCGTCGGGTTCGGCGACGACGCCGCGGTGGCGGCGGGCCTCGTGGCGTGGGACGGCGGCGGACCGATGTTCTGCGGCGACGCCATCGCCGATCCGCTGGCGGGCCTCTCTGCGGCCGAGGCGGTGTTCGCTGCCCTGGAGGGCGGCGGCCGGTGGATCGTCGACGTCTCCTTGCACGGCGCGGCGGCATCCATCGCTGCGCCGGCCACGGGATGGAGCGATGAGCCGTGGACGCCCGGCGCCGACGCGGCGGCGCCTCGCGCCCGCGGTGTGACCGGCGCCGCGCCGGCGTTGGGCGCCGACACCGAGCGCGTGCTGGGGGAGCTCCTCGGCGATCGGCGGCGACGGTGAGCCGTCCTCGGATCGACCTCGTCATCCGCGACGCGGAGGTCGACGGCCGGCGCGTCGACGTGTCGGTCGCGGGCGCCTCGATCGCGTCCGTCGAACCGGCAGCCGGCGATCACGGCGGTGAGGCCGGTCGAGGCCGCGCGGCGCGCGTCGTCGACGCTCGCGGCGGCGCGCTGATCCCCGGCCTGCACGACCACCACATCCACCTCCTCGCGCTCGCCGCCGCAGACCGGTCGCTGACGCTGACACAGGGGTCGTCGCTGCGCGAGATCGCCGCCGACTCGGGGCAAGGGTGGCTGCGCGTCGTCGGCTACCACGAAGCCGAGCACGGGCCGCTCGATCGCCACCTGCTCGACGAACTGACCGGTGACCGCCCGGCGCGCGTGCAGCACCAGACGGGAGCGCTGTGGGTCCTCAACTCTCCCGCGCTGGCCGCGGTCGGCCTCGCCGACCACCCCGACGGCCGCTTGCTCGGGGCCGACGCGCTCGTGCGTGAGCGGGTTCCCAGCGACGCGCCCGACCTCGCGGCGATCGGGCGCCGGCTGGCATCGTTCGGTCTCACCGGGCTCACCGACGCGACGCCGACGGAGCGCGTCGAGGACCTGGACCTGCTTGCCGGCGCGGCGGAAGCCGGTGCCCTGCCGCAGCGCCTGATGGTGATGGGCGGCCCGGGGCTGGCGATGGAAGCCCGCGACCATGCGGCCGCGGGGCCGGTGAAGATCGTGATCGGCGACCACGAGCTGCCAGCGTTGGCCGACGTCGTCGCCGCGATCGAGCGGGCGCGCGCCGCGGACCGTCCGGTGGCGATCCACGCCGTGTCGCGCGTGGGATTGATCCTCGCTGTCGCCGCGTGGGAGGAGGCCGGCGCCACGATGGGCGACCGCGTCGAGCACGGGGGAGTGGTGCCGCCCGAGCTCGCCGAGTGGCTCGCCGACCACGGCGTCGTCGTGGTCACGCAGCCGTCGTTCGTGCGCGAGCGCGGCGACCGGTTCCTCCGTGACGTCGAGCCGGACGACGTCGAGCATCTCTACCCGTGCGGCCGCTTGCTCGACGCCGGCGTGCGTGTCGCCGGCAGCTCCGACGCGCCGTTCGGCAACGCCGATCCCTGGCAGTCGATCACCGCGGCCGTCGAGCGCCGCACGCGTTCGGGCGCGCTGCTCGGCGCCCACGATCGTGTCGCCCCGTTGCGCGCGCTCCAGATGTTCCTCGGCGACCTCGACGACCCGGGAGGACCACCGCGGCGTGTCGTGCCCGGCGCGCCGGCCGACCTCTGCCTGCTGCACACCCGCATGCACGACGCCTTGGCCGCTCCCTCGGCAGCGCTCGTCCGGTCGGTCGTGTGCGGCGGCCGTATCGTCATCGAGCCGGACACATGATGGACCTGCACGAGATCTCCCTGCCCGACCTCGCCCACCTCGTGGCGAGCGGGCGCGCCGGCGAGGAGCTGGGCGTCGCGGTCGGTGTCCCGGCGGTGCGCGTGGTCGGCGGCAGAGCGGGCACGGCGCCGGCGCCGGAGTCGGTCGGATCGCTGCCGTGCGTCCTGCTCGCCGACGAGTCGAGCGCCGGCGACGGCCCGATGGAAGGCGTCGTCGATGCGTTCGTCCCGCGTGACCAGTGGCCCGCGGTCTGCGAGGTGCTCTCGTCCGCGCCGCAGGCCGCGGTCTCGCTCGCGCTGCTGCTGCGCGGCGGCGAGACGCGCTCGATCGAAGCCGGGCTGGTGGCCGAATCGGCGACGTACTCGATGCTCCAGAGCGGTCCCGAGTTCGCCGCGTGGCTGGCCGAGCGGCGCTCGCGCCCCAGCCGGCGTGCGCCCGCCGACGCATCTCCGGTGCTGCTCACCGACCGCGACGGTGACGTGGTGCGGCTGACGTTGAACCGCCCGCACGTGCACAACGCGTGGAGCACGGACCTGCGCGACGAGATCTGCGCCGCGCTCGGGGTCGCGCTCGCCGACGAGACGATCGCGCGGGTCGAGCTGCGCGGCGCCGGGCCGTCGTTCTGCAGCGGCGGCGACCTGTCGCAGTTCGGTTCTCTGCCCGACCCGGTCACCGCGCACACCGTGCGGCTGGCCCGCAGCCCGGCCCGCCTGCTGGCGCAGCTGCACGACCGCGTCGTCACCTACCTGCACGGCGCATGCATGGGCGCCGGCATCGAGATGCCGTCGTTCGGCGACCGTGTCGTCGCTCACCCCGACACCGTGATCGCGCTGCCGGAGGTGCCCCTCGGCCTGGTCCCGGGCGCCGGCGGCACGGTCAGCATCCCGCGCCGGATCGGTCGCCACCGCACGGCTCTGCTCGCCCTGAGCGGGATGCGCCTCGACGCCGAGACCGCGCTGGCCTGGGGTCTCGTCGACGAGATCGACGCGGGCGCGCGCTGAGCTCGGCTCAGTCGTTGGGTTCGGCGGCGCTGATGTCGGCCAGCGCCGACGTCGGATCGCGCTCGACGGCGACGTCACCGAGGCTCAGGACGCCGACCGTCATGGCCCCGTCGACGACCGGGATGCGGCGCACCGCGTGGTCGCGCATGAGGCGGATCGCGTCCTCGAGGTTGCTGTCGGGGCGCACCGTGAGCAGGTCGCTGCTGCACACGTCGATCACGCTCACCTTCGACGCGTCGGGCTGGCGGGCGATGCCGCGCACGACGATGTCGCGGTCGGTGACGATGCCACGCACGTGACCGTCCTCCTCGACGAGGACGTCGCCGATGTCGCACTCACGCATGATGCGTGCCGCGTCGGCGAGGCTGGCGGAGGCAGGGCACGTCACCGGGCTCCTTGTCATCACGTCTTCGACCGTTGTGGGCATCTGGACGCCTCCTTGAGTGGGTTTGCCGTCGCTGTGTCGCTGGTGGGTCGACATCTGCTACCCGCTGCGTGCGATCGGGAGTCCTCCCGGCGCCATCTCACTCCCGGACGTCGGGGCCGCCGTTCGTGTCGGGAGGGAGCGATTCGGCGCTCGGGCCCGGCGCCGGCGCGCCGCGTTCGGGGACCGCATCGGCCTCGGAGCCGGGACCGCCCGGGCGGTCGTTCGGGTCCCCGAAGAACTCGCGCCCGCCGCGCTCTCCGGTCGCGTCACGCGTCGCGTTCTCCGGGTGCTTGCGGGCCAGCAGGAACCACGCGACGGTCGCCACGACGACGACCACGGCGACGATGGCGGCGACGGCTCCGGCGCTCAT
Source organism: uncultured Ilumatobacteraceae bacterium (assembly GCA_964529005.1). GTDB lineage: Bacteria > Actinomycetota > Acidimicrobiia > Acidimicrobiales > Ilumatobacteraceae > CAZGUH01. Next base: position 63,199 of record CAZGUH010000022.1, read on the forward strand.
GCCGGCCCGGCGTATGTCAGGCGCACCGCGGCGGCGGGTTCGCGCACCTCGAAGTGGAACGTCTCGACGAGCTCGAGCTCGACGTCGCCCGCCGTGTGGCCGCGGTAGCGGACCGCCCAGTCCTGGCCGGGCGTGAACACGTAGTCACCCCCGCGCAAGCTGACGATCACCGCGCCGTCGACGTTCGGCGCCCAGATCACCGGTCCGCCGAGGATCGTGCGGACGTGCTCGAGCACGGGGTAGCCGCCGTGCTCGGTGGTCTCGATCACGCCCGTGTAGCACCGTGGCCCGAGAGCCAGTGCGTAGGGGCCGCCGACCCCGGCCCGGCGCAGGATGGCGACGCCGCGGGCGACGTGGCGTGGGTATTCGGTGTAGTCGTCGGTGAGGGTGATCGGCGGGTGCGGCGATGCGCCGGCGATGCCGTCGTCGGTCGAGCCCGGCTGGCCCTGGAACACCAAGGTGTCCTCGGCAGCGGCGGCCGAGCGGGCGGCGTCGGCGACCGCGCCCAGGTCCGGAGCGCGTGCGCCGCGCTCGATCGCCTCGATCTCCGCCCGATCGAGGACGAATCCACGGGCCAGCTCGACGAACGCGGTCGACAGGCGTCGGAAGACCGCGGTCTCGGCCACCGTGCCGAGCGTTTCCAGGCGCCCTGTCGTGCGGGCGGCGGCCTGCCACCCGGCCGGCTCCTCGACGTCGACGACCGCACGGCCGGCGAGATGGTGACGCAGCGACCGTCGTGCCTCGTCCTCGATGGCCTCCCACGCGGCGTGCCCGATCGGCGCCAGGTGATGGAGGAGGTGCTCGTCCGCTGCGTTGCTCACAGCGTGTCCTTGTCCTCGCGCAGGGCGCCGA